>NZ_CAJHAT010000005.1:0-260984 GCF_904846465.1 Psychrobacter pulmonis | reverse complement strand
TATATAGCATGCCTTCAACGGTACGTCTTAGATTGGGCTTGTTATATACGTTAATTTGTCGCAATATAATAAATAGCTTGTGCCAAAGTTCATCGTTGAGCTTGGTGCGAGTCATAAGTGATGCCTTATCTCTTTGTTGTGGTAAACAGTAGAGTAAGGCGTTGCTTATTTTTTTCAATGCTTCCTCAATTCTATACAGCACCTATGCAAAACGAAAATAAGTCAGGTGTTTTTAACTCAAATTGTGGACTGCGATAAATAACAATATAAATAAGTGGTTTAAATATACTACCTTACACAGTTGTAACGCAAGGTATCAATATATTTAATTTGATAGAAAATGTCCCATTTTAATATCCGTATTTTTGAATGTAAGCGCTATTTACAATAGAAAAGTTATGAGATAAAAGCGCCTACCGTAAAATATTTTACTTACTTGTTCTATGATGCGATTTGCTCAGCGTGATGATGTTTTGCTTTAATCAAGTCAGCCATTTTTTCGGCAATCATAATGGTTGGTGCATTGGTATTAGCGCTTATCAAGGTCGGCATCACAGACGCATCAATAACGCGTAATCCATTGACGCCGCGCACTTTTAATTCCAAGTCGACCACAGACTTATCATCTGAACCCATACGGCATGTGCCGACTGGATGATAGATGGTGTCTGATTTATTACGGATATAGCCAAGCATGCCGTCTTTTTCGATATAAGGGGCAGGGTAGTCTTCGGTGATATATTTGGCGATGGGTGCTTCTTGCATGATGGCGCGCGTACGCTCAGCGCCTGCTAACATATACTCTACGTCTTTAGGATGGGAGAGGAAGTTGGGATCAATCAATACGCACTCTGAGGGGTCAGCTGACGTAAGCCTAACCGTACCGCGACTTTCAGGGCGCAAGTAGCAGGCGTGACAAGAGATGGCAAAACCGCGCCTAAGGTCACGTCCGTGCTCAATCACCCGCGATATCACAAAATGCAGTTGGGTATTCGGCCACTCTTTTGGGGCGTCACCAACACTAAAAAACGCGCCTGCTTCGGCGTAGTTGGTAGACAGCAATCCTGTGCCATCTTTTCTCCACTGTCGAATGCTTTTGGTCAAGGTTGAGAGCGTTGCCATACCAATACCGATCACATCGGTAGTATTGACCTCGTAATCAAATACCACGTCTAAATGGTCTTGTAGATTACCGCCAACCTCGGGCGCATCGACCAATACATCGATACCGTGCGCCTGCAAGTGCTCGGCAGGACCAATACCAGATAGCATCAAAACTTTCGGCGAACCAAAAGCGCCACCTGACAAAATAATTTCCTGACGTGCCATCACCATATGCTCGACGCCGTCTTTTTCATAAGCGACGCCAACGGCTTGTTTGTCTTCAAAGATGACACGGTTGGCTTGGGCGTGGGTGATAACGGTTAAATTTGGCCGACTTTTTTGTACGGGGTGTAAATAGGCGGCGGCCGCAGAGCAGCGTTGACCTTGTTTTTCACCATGAAAATGGGTGACTTGATATAGTCCTGCGCCGTCTTGTTTTTTACCATTAAAGTCTTGATTGTGCTCCAAGCCATTAGCGACAGCCGCTTCTACAAATGCTTTTGAGATTTCACGCGGGCTTAATAAATTACTGACGTGCAAAGGGCCGCTATCGCCATGCAGTTCATCCGCGCCGTGGACATTGTTTTCAGCTTTAATAAAGTAAGGTAGCACATCGTCAAAGCCCCAACCCTCACAGCCTTGCTCAACCCAGCGCTCATAATCAAGCGCGCTGCCGCGAGTATAGATCATTGCATTAATAGCGGATGAACCACCCAAGCATTGACCACGTGGTTGAAAGCCGCGGCGATTATTAAGATGCGTTTGCGGCGTAGTATGAAAGCACCAATTGTTTGATTTTAGCGGTTTGCCTGGTACTAAAAGGATTAAACCTGCCGGTACGCGAATCGCAAGGTCTTTGCCTTCACCGCCGTACTCTAATAGGCAGACACTGATATCTGGATTTTCTGTCAGACGGCTGGCAAGGACGCAGCCTGCAGAACCGCCGCCCACGATGACGTAGTCAAATTTTGGATCAACTTCCATGTTATCTTCCTTATAGCATCCATGCTTATTAAAACGCACTCATTAAAGCGAGCTTCTAAAATCGCTTCCGTCTTACAGTATCTATTATTTTGGTTAAATAATGCAATAAAAATGACCAAGTGGTATTTGGCAAAATTGTATTGCTCAAAGTGTTATGAAAAAATCAATGTCCAATAAGACATAAAATGCGCTGATATGAGACTGATAGCTTCTTGTGAATAAAGTAGTAGTTTACACCGCACATACTTCTGAACGGACGATAAAGCGCTTACCTTCAGGTATCTCAAGCGAAAAACTGGCCCCGCGTCCATCGACCACATCGATGGTTAAATCCGTATGTTGCCAAAGTTTATGCTGCGCTTTACCCATATAAAAGGGACAGCCAGCGAGCTCACCGATGAGCACGTCTTGGCCGCCCACTTTAAACTCGCCCAATGGATAACACATCGGTGAGCTACCATCGCAGCAGCCGCCTGATTGATGGAACATCAGCTCGCCATGTTTAGATTTGAGTAATTCGATTAATGCTTTGCAGGATTCTGTCGCTTCAAGTTTCATGTCATGCTCCTTATCTTCAAAATTATCACGGAATTACTGTCATGCTGATTACGAATATAAGCTGAGGGCGAATATAAAAGGCCGCATCATCATCACTCACATCATTAATAGCATGTGGCTGAAAACGATACGACCTGTTATTTGTGACCAAACGTCGTAATTATCGAGATAATTTCTAAAAAATAAAAATGTCGCAATTAATTGACCTGTCTACATAGAGTAGTCAATGACGATGCGACCTTCAATTTTACCATCGCGCATACGGTCAAAAATGTCATTGATATTCTCAAGCGGCTCAGCAGCTACGGTCGCTTTTACTTTACCTTCCGCCGCCATATCTAACGACTCTTGCAAGTCTAGACGGGTACCAACGATTGAGCCACGAATGGTAATACCGTTTAGAACGGTATCAAAGATAGAGACAGGGAAGTCGCCCGTTGGTAGACCATTACAGACCAAAGTACCACCGCGTCGTAACATGCCTAAGGCTTGGTCAAATGCTTTAGACGATACTGCTGTCACGAGCGCACCATGAGCACCGCCGATTTCTGTTTGTAGATATTCGGCAGGGTCGGTGTTTTTTGCGTTGACCGTGACTTTTGCGCCCAGTCTTTTAGCAAAATCGAGCTTTTCATCATCTATATCAACAGCAGCAACGTTCAGTCCCATAGCAATAGCGTACTGTACCGCCATGTGACCAAGTCCGCCGATTCCTGAAATAACGACCCAATCACCTGGTTTGGTGTCAGTCATTTTCAGACCTTTATAAACAGTGACTCCTGCACATAAAACTGGTGCAATCTCAACAGAGTCAACGTTCTCAGGGATAATGCCGACATAGTTTGCATCTGCTAGGACGTATTCTGCAAAACTACCATTTACTGAGTAGCCAGAGTTCTTTTGACTTAGGCACAAGGTTTCCCAGCCACCTAAACAATGGGTACAGTGACCACAGGCAGAGTAGAGCCAAGGCACACCAACTCTATCGCCCTCTTTGACATGATGAACGTTATCACCCACAGCAGTGATAAGACCTACGCCTTCGTGTCCCGGGATAAATGGTGGGCTTGGTTTTACAGGCCAATCCCCTTCGACAGCGTGCAGGTCAGTATGACAAACACCTGAAGCCTGCATTTTAACCACAATCTGACCAGCACCGGGGGTCGGAATATCTACTTCTTCAATCTGTAAGGGTTGTCCGAATTCATGTAAAACGGCCGCTTTCATCTTATTAGTCACGTTACAACTCCTTGTCATCGTTCTTTGTATTAAGATGCTCAACAAGCATCAAGGTCGCACTTTACAGTTTTGCCATAAAGTGCTTTGAGAGACAGCTTTAAAAGAAGCCCATTTTTTTAGGACTATAAGACACCAGCATGTTTTTGGTTTGCTGATAGTGATCGAGCATCATCAGATGGTTTTCGCGACCGATACCAGACTGCTTGTAGCCACCAAACGCTGAATGCGAAGGATAGACATGATAGCAGTTGGTCCATACGCGACCAGCTTGGATGCCACGTCCGAAACGATAGGCCTTATGTACACTACGTGTCCAGATGCCAGCGCCTAGACCATATAATGTATCATTGGCAATGCTCATGGCTTCTTCGTCGTCTTTAAAGGTTGTGACGGCGAGTACAGGTCCAAAGATTTCTTCTTGGAACACGCGCATGTCATTGGTACCCTCAAAGATAGTCGGCTGCACATAGTAGCCATCTCCCAAATCTCCCTCATGTTTGGCTCGTTCGCCGCCAACCAATACTTTGGCGCCTTCTTTTTTACCAATATCAAGATAAGAGAGGATTTTCTCTAACTGATCTGAGCTGGCTTGCGCACCAATCATGGTATCGGTATCTAGTGGGTTGCCCATTTTAATCGCTTCGACACGGGCGATACAGCGTTTAATAAACTCATCATAAATGCTTTCATGAACCAGAGCACGCGATGGGCAAGTACAAACTTCGCCTTGGTTTAGTGCAAACATCACTAGACCTTCAACTGCTTTGTCCAAGAAATCATCGTCTTCATCCATGATATCGGCAAAGAAAATATTTGGACTCTTACCACCCAGCTCTAGGGTAACTGGAATGATGTTTTCACTGGCGTACTGCATGATTAGGCGACCAGTAGTCGTCTCACCAGTAAAGGCAACTTTATTGATACGTGGATTGGAGGCAAGCGGCTTACCAGCTTCAACTCCGAAACCGTTGACCACGTTGAGGACACCTTTTGGTAAGATATCAGCAATCCCGATCGTCTCTAGCATAAATAGGATAGAGGCAGGCGTTTGCTCTGCAGGCTTGAGTACTATACAGTTACCAGCAGCAAGCGCAGGGGCTAGCTTCCATACTGCCATGAGGATCGGAAAGTTCCATGGGATAATTTGGCCGACGACACCAAGTGGCTCATGGAAGTGATAAGCAACCGTGTCATCATCAATTTGACTGATGCCGCCTTCTTGTGCACGAATGGCACTGGCAAAATAGCGAAAGTGATCGACAGCTAATGGAATGTCTGCTGCTAGGGTTTCACGTACAGGCTTGCCGTTTTCATACGTTTCGGCAATGGCGATGGCTTCTAAATTGGCTTCCATCTTATCTGCAATTTTGAGCAGTAGATTGGCACGTTCAGCGACACTGGTTTTGCCCCAAGCGTCTTTGGCAGCATGAGCAGCGTCTAAGGCTTTTTCAATATCCGCTTCTTTTGAACGGGCGACTTGGCAGATGACTTTACCGTCAATGGGGCTGGTGTTGTCAAAGTATTCTCCATCGGCTGGTGCGACCCACTCACCATTGATAAAGTTGTCATATTTTTCGCGGAATTGGACGGGGCTGTTTTCTGTATTGGGATAGGCGTGTAGCATTAACGACTCCTTGTTGGGTATTATGGTGGTGTAAACATAATGACTTGACCTTCCTGGCCAAGTTATCTTTCTATCCTACTGAGCTTTTCGACAGAGCGATAATGACTTTTTATAGTGATATATTTTGTATCGTATAACTTTAAGTTATTAGCAGCTTAACGGTGAAAAAGGTTCGCAAAGCTGGTGTAGCTGTTATAATCATGGCAGCTATTTTTTATGCTCTTTTTCTTATTACTATTTATTTAATTGGTTTAGATATATGCGTCAATCTTCTGCTCTTGATATTTTAAAAACGGGTCAAAATGTATTTTTGACTGGCTCAGCAGGTTCAGGTAAGACCTATACACTCAACCAATATATCGATTATCTACGCGCACGCCGTGTCCCAGTTGCTGTGACTGCTAGTACGGGTATCGCGGCGACACACATGAACGGCACGACTATCCATAGTTGGTCGGGTATAGGCATCAAAGACGAGTTGTCTGATCGTGATTTGACCAATTTATCGCGTAAGCAGTTTTTAGCAGACAGATTAAAAGACACGGCGGTATTGATCATCGATGAGATTTCCATGCTGCATGCCAAGCAGCTTAACCTAGTCAACCAAGTGCTCAAGCATGTGCGAAAAAACGATGCTGCATTTGGTGGTATACAAGTGGTGGTTGCAGGGGACTTTTTTCAGTTACCACCGATTGGAAGTAAAGGCGAGACCAACCGTGAAAAGTTTGCCTTTATGAGTGAAGCGTGGCTCGATGCCAAATTTCATATTTGCTATCTATCTGAGCAACATCGACAAGTGAGCGAAGCAGCAAATGGCGGGCTTGATTTAGACGATATTCTCAATCAAATTCGCCGTCAAGAAGTGAGCTTTGAAGCCATTGCTGCTTTAGAAGCCACCTTTGATCAAAACGTCGATATCAAGCGTACCCGTCTTTATACCCATAATCTCAACGTTAATAAAATCAATGATAAAGAGCTGGCCGCCTTAGATGGGGATATGATGCGTTTTGAGGCCACCTCGACTGGCGATAGTAAATTGGTTGAGACCCTCAAAAAAACGGTACGCACTCAAGACGATTTGGTATTAAAGGTCGGTGCTAAGGTGATGTTTATCAAAAACAACAGCGAGCTTGGTGTCTCTAACGGCACGATGGGTGAGCTGATTGGTTTTGCTGCGGTAAAAATTGACGATAGTAAAGATACGAGCGATGATTTGATTGAAGATACTGCGCAAGATGCTATTGCTAAGAATACGAAAAACAAAGCCAAAAAAGATAAAGAAAGTAAGGAAAAACCAAAAGATGAAAAACCAACCACGCAAAAAATGCCTGTAGTTCGACTAAACTCAGGTCGTGAAGTCATCGCTGAGCCTGAAGAATGGATCATCGAAGACGAAACCGGCGACGTGCTGGCAAGCTACTTACAAGTGCCGCTGTGTTTGGCTTGGGCCATTACTATTCATAAATCGCAAGGCATGACCCTTGAGGCGGCCGAGATTGATTTATCGCGCACTTTTGAGCTTGGGCAAGGTTATGTGGCATTGTCACGCTTAAAGTCGCTGGCAGGTTTGCAATTGCTCGGTATGAATGACATGAGCTTGCAGCTTGACCCGCTGGCACGCGGCGCCGATAAACGCTTTTTGGCACTGTCAGAGGAAGCGGATGCCAATTATGCCATGCTTGATGAAGAAAGTATGAGGCAGGCGCATGAGAAATTTATTCTAAAATCAGGCGGCACGCTTAGCAAGTCGGTGATTGAAGCGTATGCCAATTTGCAGAAAAAACGCCGCGAGCAACAGCAAGCGCAGATAGATAAAAAACAGAAACTTGGTAATCAAGTTTCTGATAAATCGGACAGCACCTTGCTGGCGACGCGAATTTTATTAGAAGAGAGTTTATCGATTGCCGAGATTTCGCAGGCGCGGCAGCTGTCGCAATCGACCATTATGCGCCATATTGCAGAATTAAAATCGCAAGATCCAAGTTTGGCGTGTGATCATCTGCGCCCAGACGATGAAGTGATGACGGCGGTTGGCAACGCTTATGTGGCCATTAAGGTCGCCAATAACCCTAATGACTTTAACGATGATGGCAGTGTTAAGCTGCGTCCAATTTTTGAGCATCTAAAACAAGCGGTTGATTACAATACCATTCGTTTGGCATTAATTTTTATTACGCCGTAGCATCCAATCGGTGAGAAAAAATCTCTAAAGATAGACCGTCATTATGCTGATAATATTCAATGTAGCGCGCCACTCTTTTTATATCTCTTTATAGCGATACCCTTTTATGTCTGACGTTATACCTGATTTTTCTAGCGCAACTTACCAATTGAACGCCGAACCTAGAGTGGCGCTTACGCATGCGACAGGCGAGCATACGCAGCCCTTGAGGATTGCTATCAATGGCTTTGGCCGTATTGGACGTAATGTACTGCGTGCCTTGTTAGAGCGCTTTGAGGTGTTGGGGCACGCTATCCATGTAGTGGCGATTAATGATTTGGCATCGGCTGATATCTTATTGCATTTGTTAAAATTCGATAGTACTCATGGTCGCTTAAGCCGACTTGGCGTCAGTGCAGAGGTTTTAGACGATAAAAACAATACTCAGCTGTGTTTGACTAAGAATAATCTGACCTACTGCATCAAAATGCTCTCAGAAGCTGACCCAAAAAACCTACCATGGCGCACGCTTGGTATCGATGTAATGCTAGAGTGTACGGGGCATTTTCGCTCTTATGAGCAGGCGCATCAGCATATCGAAGCGGGTGCACAGCAAGTCATTATTGGTGCTGCGCCCTTTGATAATGTCGATGCTTGTATTGTCATGGGCGTCAATACCGCTGAGCTCACACGCAAGCTGCCGATTATCTCGAGCGTTTCTTGTACCACGCAGGCCTTAGTACCGCTGATTGATACGCTTGATAAGGCATTTGGCGTTAGGTCGGCTATGATGACCGAGATTCATGCTGTGACTGCTGACCAAACAGTGCTCGATCAAGCGCACCGAGACCCAAGACGCGCACGCGCCTCTGGTTATAATATTATTCCGACCACCTCAAGTAGTATTGCTGCGACAGAACGGGTATTGCCTGCGATGGTAGGGAAGATAAACGGTCACTCGATACGCGTACCGACCATTGATGTGGCGGCGATTGATGTGACGTTTGTCTTTGATACGCCGGATGTCAGCGTCGATGCGATACGAGAAAAGTTAAGAGCTGCTAGCCTTGGTGATTTGATAAATATCATGGCGTATACTGATGAGCCGCTCGTTTCCAGTGACTTTATCCATCAGCCAGAATCGCTGATTATCGATGGGCAGCAATTGATGCAAGTGGGCGAGCAATATAAAGTGTTTGCCTGGTACGACAATGAATGGGGCTATGCCAACAGGCTGCTTGATATGTGCTTGCACCTCGCTTTAAGTAAATAACCTGGTTTGCAGTAAATGTTTTAAAAAAAGCACGGGGTAAAAAATTTTGGCGCACGCTAAGTCATTGATTTAAAACTGGCTGTAAATTAATTTCATTTTTTTAATATGAAGCGCTTGCATTATACGATGATATCTATATAATGATGCACCAATGGAGACGTGGCAGAGCGGTTGAATGCACCGGTCTTGAAAACCGGCAAGGGTTCATAGCCCTTCGAGAGTTCGAATCTCTCCGTCTCCGCCAAATTCGAAAAAGCCCCAATCAGTTATTGATTGGGGCTTTTTTTATGTTTGCATAAATGTGGTTTTTAAAAGCCTTAGTGACCGCTTCATAGCAGCCTTACGTTAAAACTGATACCGTGCCGTGCGACTGGGATGGGTTTTTCGCAGCCTCTGCGCTAGCAGCAAGCAAGGAAAATTTATACCAGTCGCACATCGTTATGCTCCTATCGATTTTGTTTTGAATGGACTATATGAACTCTCTATTATTTCGCCAGCGTTTGCTCAAACTCTACTTCTTGCCCATCCATTAATACCAGTTTGCCTTCGCTAATCTCAATGTGTATGTCCGTATGATTTTTAATCGCGCGCATGACATTGATATCTTCAATACTGCTTTCGATGATGATTTTGCCAGACTGTTCAGGTTCGATTGGTGGCTGGAACTGGGTCAACGGTACATTAAAGCTTTTACTTTTGGTCAAATTGGCCTCTTGCATGGTGAGCTTACCCTTAAAACTTTTAATCGCTACCTTACCGTGGTTTGACAGCATAAACTGTAGTTTTACTTGGTTTAAACTGTCGCTATCGCTGGTTCTGACGGGGAGTAAAGCGACAGGGTAATTTTGTGCTTTGGCAGTATGCACTTGCGGACTGGTGACAATCGGGCTTTTTTTGCCAGTAGGATTATTTGGATGCAAGCGCTCATATTCACGCTGCTGGATAAGGGCTTGCTTGATGGTGATACGTGGCATCGCTCCGGACTCATACGCGCCGCTGAGCTTCATACGTAGCATATAGCGGCTCAAGAGCTGTCTGTCAGCCTCAGGCAACCGCTCAAACGTATCGCCAAGCTTTTTTTGCCATTGGTCAGAGTTGGTTGGTATGGTCTGCCTGCTTGGATCTGCTGGCGGCTGCATGCAACCATTGATAACTGGCAACATCGCTACAGTAAATGCCAATAACATAACCTTTTTAATATAGCGTGCACGGCCTGCGTGTTTATATAAACCAGTCATCATATGCCTCCTTCTCAACCCATACAGATACTAATAACTTTTAGACCAATATAGCGCTTATCAATATAGCGCTTATGATAATTTTGTATGTATGTTTATCGCTAATGGGTATTCAATGTTATTAAGCGCATTGAGAAGGGCATATTTTACGTAGCCAGTTTAAATTAAATAGCAAAAAAAAGACCAAGCGCCGTTAAGCAAACTTAGTCTTTTTTTGTATGTATGATAAGCCAAATGCTACTCTTTATCCTGCAGCTCAGACAGCGGGTGGGTGGTAGTATTATTATGCGTGACCACAATCGCCTCATCAATGATACGTTGGCTGACCCCACGCTTACGTAGGCTTTCAATAAACACTTCATCATGCGCCAAGGTATAATCTTGATGGTCGCGATCCAATCCTTGACGGATATAAAGACGAATCAGACCTTGGATACGTTTAAAGCCCAGCTCTGCTGAGGTAGACTCTAATAATCTAATCATCTCTTCAGACAAGCGAATACTGATCGGACGCGTGATTTTTTGCGGATGATCAGAGAATTTATTTTTTATACGAACAGGTATCATAATAAACCATTACTTTTAGTGAGTAGGAATAAAACACTCAGACAAAAACGAACTTGGTCACAGCTCTTCTTACCATACAATAAAAATCGCCAAAAGAACACCGTCGCCGTATGAATATTGTGTTGGTGAATAAGGTAAGCTATTAAGGATTAAATAGCGACCATAAAAAACCTCCATCAAATATTTGATGAAGGTTTTTTAGAATATGGCTCTCCAACCTGGGCTCGAACCAGGGACACACGGATTAACAGTCCGTTGCTCTACCAACTGAGCTATTGGAGAATAAGTTGTGATAACGGTTGATTAAACAAGTTTTACAAAGCCTTTGGTAGGTGCGATTGCTTATCTTGTTTGCGTTATGTGGGGCACATTTTAGCCAAGTAGTTCTGGGCTGTCAACCTTATTAGGCGATAAATAATAAATATAATTATAAATAGGATAAAATTGTGGGTGTTTCTTGTTAAAGCGGCGCCTTTATTGACGGTGACGATGATTGCTGCTGCTAAAATGTGTATAAAAATTAATTTTTCTTAATATTATAACAACTTACTTTATTCCTTAGTTTGATAAGACTATCTATTTGAAACTAAAGAAAAACCTTATATTACTTTAACCCTTAAAATCTTTATTTCATGCACCCATATAAACCTATAAAATAGCCATCCGAGCGTTCTTATCGTTTTATTTAACTGACTGTTTCTAATTCAATACTTTCTACCAATATAAGTGCCCTAAATATGAGCCCAACCATGATTGCTTACGGTTACCTTGCCATCGCTATTGTCTGCGAAGTTATTGGCACTACCTTTTTGGTCAAGTCAGAGCAGTTTACGCGCTTTGTGCCCACGCTTATTATGGCGGTGCTTTATGCTATTTCGTTCTACTTATTAACCCAAACCATAAAAACCATCCCTATCGGTATTGCTTATGCCTTATGGGGCGGGCTTGGTATCGTATTGACTTCACTGGTAGGACTGTTCTTTTTTAAGCAAACGCTTGATACCGCAGCGATTATCGGCATTGCGATGATTGTTGGTGGGGTAGTGGTGATGAATTTATTGTCTAATTCGGTGGCACATTAAGTAAACAGGCATTAGTAATCGTTAAACATTAAGACGTCAAGGACAAACACATTGACCACATTAAAATATATCGCGCATTACTCTGAGCAAATTCAAAGCCAAGCGGCGACGCTGATTAGCACGGGCAGACTGGGTGAGTATTTGGATAAAAAATATCCAAACCGTCATCAAGTACAAAGCGATAAAGCGCTATATCAATATAGTAATGACATTAAAAATCAGTATATGCGTAAGAGCAGTCCGCTGTCGCAGGTGTCTTATAACAGTAAACTTGCGGTGCTCAACCAGGCACTTGGCATTCATACCTATCAATCGCGCGTCCAAGGCAGTAAGCTAAAATCACATAATAGCATCACGGTAGCCAGCCTATTTAAGGAAGCGCCGCCTGAGTTTTTGCGTATGATCGTGGTGCATGAGTTGGCGCATTTTAAGGAGCAAGAGCATAACAAGGCCTTTTATCAGCTTTGCTGTCATATGGAGCCAAACTATCATCAATATGAGCTTGATACTCGTTTATGGTTGCATTGGCGCGAGTGCTAATCTATCGTGATGAAATAAAAGCTAACAATAATGCTAATCAATAAAATAGTAACAGGGCTAAGGACGATGAATAAAGCCGCTGTTTTAAGAGTAAGGTAGTCTATGAGTCAGTCAGCGCCGCAGTCCATGGCTAAAGGTAAAAAAGCCTGGCTCATTCCTGTACTGTGTTTGATCGCGGGTGGTGGATTGATCGGTATTTCTACCAATCTAGCCAAATTTGCCGGCGAGGTCGGTCTGACGCCGCTAGCATTTCTGTTTTGGTCTATTACGGGTGCGGCGTTTATTTTATTTAGTTATGCGTTGTTACGCCGCGAGCTGCCGCCGTTAAGTAAATCAACCTTGAGCTATTATTTGGTTGCGGCGTTGGTGAGTGTGGCAGGCTCCAATCTCATTTTCTTCTCCGCTATTCCGCATGTCGGCGCCAGTTTTGTCGCCTTGATTATTTCTCTGCCGCCGCTCCTAACTTATCTGGCCGCTATCATCCTAAGAATAGAGCGCTTTACCAAGCTGCGCGCGCTTGGCGTGGTCGCGGCACTTGTCGGCGCCGGGGTGCTCGCCGCCCGTAAATTCGCTGCGCCCGATGCCAGTGTGTTTTGGATTGGGCTAGCGCTTTGTGGTCCGGTGTTATTGGCAATTGGTAATATTTATCGCACCTTATATTGGCCTGATAATCTCTCTCCGAGCGCGCTGGCACCGGGTATGCTGATAGCCGCATCCGTGCTACTTGGTTTGTTTAGCATTTTACCTAATTATTCTCTTGCCGTTCCGCTAGCTGAGATGTTGCCGTTAGGGTTGATTGCAGTGCAGGCGTTCGTTTTCGCTGGTCAGTTTTTACTGTTATTTTTACTGCAAAAAACGGGCGGCCCAGTATTACTAAGCTTATTAGGTTCGGTTGGGGCGGTCGTCGGTGTGCCTGTCGCTATCTTTTTGCAGGGAGAAAGTCCGCCAGAAGGGTTGTTTTTGGGTGCATCCTTGATAGCGCTTGGTGTCGTGTTGGTTACCTATGGCGGGGTAAAAATGGCGGCATCAAACCAGCAGACTCGATAAAGGGTGGGCTTGCGGCTAAAAGGGGTAAAAAGTAGATAAACCGTTAAGTTTTTTAGGATTGAAAGATTAGGTTTAAATGTCCGCCGTCTTTGTCATACGATTGAGCATGGCTGCTAAGCGCGCATTGTTATTGGCAATATATTTATCGCCAAGCGTTATTATCTCAGTAGGTGATTGTACGGTTTTAGGATAGTTAATTAGTCCTTTTTGAATGGCATTGTCGCCATTTGCTACCATCTTAACGATGCTTTCTTTGGTGACTTCAAAATGACACTGCCAAGCCATGACCCAAGTGCCAAGCGCTTTTTGCTGCGGCGTTTGATAAAGAAAGCCTTGATTAGGCCATGCTGCTGATGTCGCTAACGGAATCGCTCCTTGTGGATATTCAAACCCATCGCCATGCCAATGAAAGACCGTAAACGCCTGCTTTGGTAAGTCCTGTAGTAAAGGATGCGCCTGAGCGTCTTTAGTCAACTGAATGGGTAACCAGCCGATTTCTTTTACGCCTGCCGGCTTTACGCTCGCCCCTAAGCAATGCGCAATAAGCTGTGCACCCAAACACACTCCAATGACGGTTTTTCCGCTATCCATACTTTGCTTAATCAGACGTTTTTCTTCAATTAGCCAAGGATGGTTGTCCTCATCGTGGACACTCATCGGCCCGCCCATCACGATTAACCAGTCAAAACTGTCAAGCGCTGGCAAGGTGTCTTTATTATAAGAACGCGTGTAGGTAATAGTGTGCTGATGATTAACTGCCCAATGCTTAATAAAGCTGAGGTCTTCGTAATCTGTGTGAAATAAAGCATGAATGCGTAAGGTCATCTGATGATCTCGATTAAGAAGTTGTATTTTTATAATATTGACAGTCTATAAGCTATGATCTGTCTTAGATAGTGGAAACTATTTAGAGTACTCTAATTCTCTTAAGTGTTTCATTATAAAGCGTAAAATTAGCTATTCTTATAATAACCTAATATTGTGATAGAAAAGGCTTGCAAAGTTTTAAAAACTTGCTAAAATGCATGTCCTAAATAGGCGTATAGCTCAGTTGGTTAGAGCGCTACCTTGACATGGTAGAGGTCGTTGGTTCGAATCCGATTACGCCTACCAGATTCGAAAGCCCCAATCTTTATGATTGGGGCTTTTTTTATGTTTGTAATGCGAGAACTCTAGTGAAGATAAAAAGTTCTTAGTGCTTCGGATATCAAGGTTGATAAGTCGCTTAGCTTCCAACACAACCTTTCTAATCCTTTCTTAAATAATTAATAACTATACTTAATTCTCATAATAACTCTAATTCTTAATGTATATATTATTTGAAAGACGGACAAAGCTTAATGGCTAGGCAACATAGAAATGTTACTATAACTCTTAAAACTAATAACGATAACAGTTATTTAATGCTGATTGTTTGCTAGCAGTCGTTTTTAGTATCTATTTATTTAAAACTAAAATAATTAGGAGCAAAACATGGGCTTATTGGTCGATGGTCAATGGCAAGATAAGTGGTATGACACCGAGGCAAGCAGTGGACGCTTTGTACGCGAAGATGCTGGTTTTAGAAACTGGGTAACAGCGGACGGTAGCGCAGGGCCAACCGGCGTGGGTGGCTTTAAAGCCGAAGCCAATCGCTATCATTTATATGTGTCGCTTGCTTGCCCGTGGGCGCACCGCACCACGATTTATCGCAAGCTCAAAGGCTTGGAAGATATGATTTCGCTGTCTGTCGTGCATCCCTTTATGGGCGATAAAGGTTGGACGTTTGCAGAAGGCGCTGGCGTGATTGCCGATCCGATTGTCAATGCCAGCTATTTGTATGAGGTGTATGTAGCGGCTAAGCCCAACTATACTGGGCGCGTGACCGTACCAATATTATGGGATAAAAAAACCAATACCATCGTTAGTAATGAATCGTCTGAGATTATTCGGATGTTAAATTCTGCTTTTGATGAAGCAGGGGCGACGGACGTTAATTTTTTACCAAAAGCGTTGCTCGCAGAAATCGATACGATTAATGAATTCGTGTATTCAGCGGTGAATAACGGCGTGTATAAAGCAGGGTTTGCCACAACCGAAGCTGCGTACAAAGAAGCGGTAGTGACGCTATTTGACGCGCTTGATACGTTAGAGGCACGTTTGGCTGACCAACGTTACTTGCTCGGTGATACGATTACTGAGGCCGATTGGCGCTTATTTACCACGCTAGTACGGTTCGATGCGGTATATGTTGGGCATTTTAAATGTAATATCCGCCGTATTGTTGATTATCCCAACCTTTGGGGCTATCTGCGTGATTTATATCAGGTGCCCGGTATCGCCGAGACGGTGAATATCGAGCATATCAAGGCGCATTATTATACCAGTCACGCCAACATCAATCCCACGCGTATTATTCCCGTCGGTCCCGTGCTTGATTTTAACGAACCTCATGACCGTGCACGTTTCTAGCTTTTATTGAGCTTTTTAAATTAAGCTAAAAAAAACCGCGCTAGCTTGTATATAAGCTGGCGCGGTTCTTTGTATAAAACGATTTAATTTATATTAAGCGTTATTCAACTGACGAGCCGCTTCTAGGGCAAAATAAGTCAAAATCCCATCAGCGCCTGCACGGCGGAAACCAATCAAGGATTCCAAAATCACCGCATCGGTTAGCCAGCCGTTTTGAATAGCAGCCATATGCATGGCGTATTCACCAGACACTTGATACGCAAAGGTTGGTACGCCAAAGGTGTTTTTAACTTCACGAATTAGGTCTAAGTACGGCTGACCCGGTTTAATCATCACCATATCAGCGCCCTCATTGATATCCATAGCAACTTCGTGCAGCGCTTCGGCGCGGTTGCCAAAGTCCATCTGATATTGCTTTTTATGCCCACCTTTTAAGTTGCCGGCACTCCCAACGGCATCACGGAACGGACCGTAGTAAGCAGAAGCATATTTGGCAGAGTAGGCCATGATAGCGGTGTTGACAAAGCCTTCAGCTTCAAAGGCATCACGCATAGCTTTGATACGCCCATCCATCATATCACTTGGCGAGATGATATCAGCGCCTGCACGGGCATGTACAAGCGCTTGCTTGACCAAGACTTCGACCGTTTCATCATTGACCACATAGCCTGAGTCATCGAGCAGACCGTCTTGACCGTGAGAGGTATAAGGGTCTAGCGCCACATCAGTCATTACCACCATTTCTGGTACGGCATCTTTGACTGCTTTGACGGCGCGCGCGCTTAAGCCATTTTCATCATAAGCCGATTTGCCATCAGGCGTTTTTAATGAATTATCAATGACAGGGAAGATGTCGATAGTGGTAACACCCTCTGCTAATAATTCTTTGGCATAATTAATCAACAGATCAATCGATAGACGCTCAACGCCGGGCATGCTAGCGATTGCTTCACGCTTGTTTTCACCTTCTAATACAAAAACAGGGGCGATAAAATGCTTGGGATGCAGCTCAACTTCACGAATCATCGAACGCACGTTATCGTTATAACGCAAGCGACGTAGACGGGTTTCAGGGAATTGACGGTTAAAAGTATAAGTCATGAGGTTTCCTTATTTGATTTTAAGCATGGTTATCTATCAGCTTTATGGAAACAGCTGTTTTAAGACTGGCTTTTATAAGATTGGTATCATTAAGAGAATAAAAAGGTCGTTGGTATAATGTTGTACGATAACTGGCACTACTATAACCAATAGTGACTATCGAAAGCAAAAAGCCCTACCAAGTCGGTAGGGCTGATTGTAGATATCGACTATCAAGGTGAGGAGAACTTTCCCACAGCCTTTACAGCTACTTAACGCTCATTAATCTGCGTGACCGGTACTTGCTCAACATTGGCCTCTTTCGTAATGGTCTGTTCAGTGACCACGCCGACGGCAGCGTCTGTTTTGCCATCGTTATTGACATCGACAACAGCTGTTGGGTTAAAAGTTGCTTTCTCTATTGGCTGTGCCTGCTTAATTGCTTGCGCTTCTTGTGCAGAAGCCACGCGAGCAGAGCTGACAGCTTCGATAGCATCGGCTGCTTTTGCTTTATTGCTATTGGCCGGTAGATTGACCAATTGCACCAAGTTTTTATGCGGTACAGGAATGACCGTTGGTACATCAAGGTTGGCACCGCCACCTAGCACTTGGTAGAGCTCAACTTGGCTGATAATTTTTTGTAGCTCTAAGTCCAAGATACCTTGCTGCGTTGAGAATAGCGAACGCTGCGCATCGAGTACATCTAGGTAGTTGGCAATACCCGCTTTAAAGCGCGCATCGGCAATCTGATACGTTTGTTCAAAGTTGTCTTGCAGACGGTACTGCGCGGCCAACTGGTCGCCCAATGTCGCGCGTGTCGCTAGGACGTCCGATACTTCACGGAAAGCGGTTTGAATAGAGCGCTCGTAGTTTGCCAGCGTCTGTTCGCGCTCAATTTTCGCCACATCATAATTGGCATCTAAACGGCCCGCATCAAAAATAGGCACGCTAATACTTGGACCAAATGACCAGCCAACCGAACCACTCTTAAATAAATCATCCAAACTGCCACTACTCACACCCACGCTACTGGCTAAGCTAATAGATGGGAAGTAAGAGGCTCGCGCTACTTCGATATTGGCACCAGCGGCTTTTAGACTGTACTCTGCTTCCAATACATCAGGGCGATAGCGCAGCAATTCACTTGGTAAGCCAGCGCTAAATATCTGCTGGCTTGTGATATTGCTGACCGCAGGCGCTGGAATAAGATTGGTTGGAATGGGTCCACCGACCAAAAACTGCAGCGCATTACGCGATCTTAAAATACTGCTTTGCGCCTGTAAAACGGCAAGTCTGGCATTCTCTAGTGACGCACTGGCTTGCAAAGACGGCAGTTTGGGATCTATACCCGCTTCAAAGCGTTTATCAGCGATAAATAGAGACTTCTCACGGCTTTCGACCGTCGCTTCAGCCAGTTTTAACTGCGCAAGGCTATAGCTCAAATTGGCATAGCTTTGAGCGATATTACTAATCAAGCTGATTTGGGTGGTGTCTTTCGCTGCGGTAGTCGCTAAGAAGTTCTGTAACGCCTGCTCTTTTAAGCTGGCGATTTTACCCCAAAAATCTAACTCATAGTTGGCCAAGCCAAGATTGACATTATATGAGCTGTTAGGGTTTTTATCCGTTCTGTTTTGCGCTTGGCGCGTATAACCACCGCTACCATCAATTCTAGGCAGGTCATTGAGATCGGTAATTTGATACTGCGCGCGTGCTTTCTCAATGGCTAAACGCGCACTTTCAAAGTCTTTGTTGTTCTCTAAACCTAACGCAATCAGACCTTTTAAGCGCTCGTCGCTGTAAAACTCCTGCCAGCGCTGCCCAGCGATACTGGCCTGATTGGCGCTGCTGACCGTTTCTTTGTCGAACGCGCCATAGGTTTGCTCGATAGGCACGTTTGGTTCAGCAAGCACAGGGCGCATATCCGCTTTTGGAATGGTGTTACAAGCAGCCATGCTCAGTGCTAAGGCTGTGAGGCCAATGAGGCGACCGCCATTTTTACGCAGTACTGCTAGCGCTGGTTGGGCAGTGGTAGCTATAGAGACTACCGCTGCTGAGTTTAAGGTAAAGTTTTTTTGAGCACTCATTGTATATTATCTCCAAAGCTTGCAGGCTGATAACTATCAGAAGGCATTGGGTCAGAAGGTGTTGGATTTTGCGGACCAGGTGTGCCGTCGTTACCATCATCTCTATCGTTCGGTTTATTATTCTCATATTTGTAAGGGAATAAACTACGTACCCAAATAAAGAACATTGGAATAAAGAAGATACCTAAGATAGTTGCGGTGACAACACCACCTACCACGCTGGTACCAATGGCGTTTTGACTGCCTGAGCCCGGACCTGTGGCGATGAATAATGGCACAACACCAAGTCCAAACGCAAGTGAGGTCATGATAATTGGACGCAGACGTTGACGCGCCGCTATCATAACCGCTTCTTTTAGCGTATTACCTTCTTCTTGATGCTCTTTTGCAAACTCAATAATCAAGATAGCGTTTTTGGCTGATAGACCAACGACCGTTAGTAGACCAACTTGCAAGTAGATATCGTTATTAAAGCCGCGTAGCCAGGTAAATATCACCGCACCTAGCACCCCAAGCGGGATGACCAATAGTACAGAGAAGGGGATAGACCAGCTTTCATATAGAGCGGCGAGACATAAGAATACCACCAAGATCGATAGGGCATAAAGCATCGGCGCTTGGGCACCTGACTTTTGCTCTTCAAGTGACATACCTGTCCACTCGTAGCCGATACCTTCAGGTAGCTTTTGCATCATCGCTTCCATCGAGCTCATCGCCTCACCCGTACTAAGACCAGGGGCGGCGCTACCTTGGATATTCATTGACGGTAAGCTGTTATAACGGGTCAGACGCGGTGAGCCTGATTGCCATTCACTGCTTGAGAACGCATCAAATGGAATCATTTCACCGGCATCATTACGTACATACCATTTGCCGATATCATCAGGATTGGTACGACTGCTTGGCTCGCCTTGGACAAACACGCGCTTAATACGACCACGGTCAACGAAGTCATTGATATAGCTTGAACCCCAAGCGGTAGAAATCACGCTATTAATATTAGCCAATGACAGCCCATAAGCAGCGGCTTGCTCTTGATTGATATTAATTTTTAACTGCGGCGCATCTTCTTGTCCGTTTGGACGCACGCCTGTTACTTGATCGTTTTGCGCAGCCATACCGAGCAGCATATTACGTGCTTCAAGTAAGCCTTCATGGCCGACGTTACCTGTATCTTGAATCATCAAATCAAAACCACTGGCGTTACCTAGTGCGGTAATAGCTGGCGGTACAATCGCAAAGACTTGCGCTTCATTTAATTGGGTAAAGAAATAGCCCATCGCTCGACCAGCGACCGCTTGAGCAGTATTTTCATCGCCGCTTCGCTCCGCCCAGTCTGTCAAACGTACGAAAGCCAGACCCATGTTTTGACCTTGACCGGCGAAACTGAAGCCTGCCACAGAGAACACAGACGCCACGTTGTCTTTTTCTTGGGTTTCATAATAGTTGGTGACTTTTTCTAGTACCGCTTCCGTTTCATCAAGCGTCGCCCCAGCAGGAAGCTGTACTAAGGTAAACATAATACCTTGGTCTTCCTCGGGTAAAAACGAGCCCGGAATACGTAAGAATACCACGGCCATGACGCCGATAATGGCGGCATAACCGATTAAGTATAACCACTTAAATTTAAAGCTTTTACCGACAGAATTTTCATACTTACGGCTGACTTTATAAAAAGAGCGGTTAAACCAACCGAAGAAACCTTTTTGCTCTTCAGTAGATCCTTTCTCGTGGCTCTTACTACGTTTTAGCAAGGTCACACATAGGGCAGGGGTAAAGATAAGCGCCACTAATGCTGACAGTACCATGGCGGTAATCAAGGTAATGGAGAACTGACGATAAATGACACCGGTTGAGCCACCAAAGAAGGCCATCGGTACGAAAACGGCCGATAGAATCAAGGCGATACCGACAACGATTTTACTAATCTCGCCCATCGATTGTATGGTCGCGTCTTTAATGGAAATATGAGGGTCTTCTTCCAAGATACGCTCAACGTTTTCGACGACAACGATGGCGTCATCGACCAGTAGACCGATGGACAATACCAAGGCAAACATGGTTAATACGTTGATACTAAAGCCAGCAATATATAAGACGGCAAAAGTACCTAGTAATACCACGGGTACAGCAAGCGTTGGAATAATGGTCGCGCGCCAGTTCTGTAAGAAAATGAACATGACGATAAAGACTAAAACAATCGCTTCGATTAGTGTTTTGACTACTTGCTCAATAGACAAACGTACAAATGGCGTGGTGTCATAAGGAACAACGGTCGTCAGATTTTTTGGGAAATTCTGTTCAAGCTCCGCCATACGAGCGCCAACGGCTTCACGAGTTTCAAGCGCGTTTGCACCACCCGCCAAAGAAATACCGAGACCAGCGGAACTCTGCCCATTATAAAGCGCAGTCACACTATAGTTTTCACTACCGATTTCAACTTTTGCAACATCACCTAGGCGAACCTTCGCCCCAGAGGTATCGGTTTTTAATAAGATATTTTTAAATTCTTCAGGGGTTTGTAAATAGCTTTGCACGGTAACCGTGGCGTTAATAACCTGTCGATCCGTATCTGCAGGCGCTTGTCCTAATTGGCCAGCAGACACCTGCGCGTTTTGCGCACGTACGGCATTGACCACATCAGCTGGCACCAAGTTATAACTACGTAGCAGCGAAGGATCAAGCCAGATACGCATGGCATAGGCTGAACCAAACACCTGCACTTCACCAACACCTTCGACACGGCTGAGCTGGTCAACGACGTTTGAGTTGATATAGTCAGCAATATCGCTGTTATCCATACTGCCGTCTTCAGAGATAAACCCTTGTACCATTAAAAAGCTACTAGAGGATTTATTGACGTTGACGCCTTGACGCTGTACGGACTCAGGGAGTGAGCTCATCGCGGCTTGCAGTTTGTTCTGTACCTGTACCTGTGCGGTATCAGGATCGGTACCGTTTTCAAAGGTAAGCGTTACAGATGCGCCACCATTTGACGAGCTCGATGATGACATATACATCAAGCCATCAAGCCCTTTCATACGTTGTTCGATAATCTGAACCACTGAATCTTCAACGGTCTGCGCGTTCGCACCAGGATAGCTTGCGCTCACCGAAATGGTTGGCGGTGCAATGCGTGGATACTGCTCAATCGGCAGGTTGATAACCGATATTACCCCGATGAGCATGACCAAAATAGCCATCACCCAAGCAAAAATAGGGCGATCAATAAAAAAACGTGACATAGTATATTCCTAGTCTTCCTATCTTTGAATGGAATTAGTTAGCGGTAGATTCTGCTGGTTTTTTAGCAGAGGTATCTTTACTAGCTGGCTTATCCATCGCTTTTGCAGCTTGCTGCGGCGTTTGAGCAGTTGGCATGCCGGGCTTAGCAGGGGCAGCATTTGGATTTTCTAAAGGTTTGGCGACGACTTCTTGCTCAGGTTTGACTTTTGAGCCACCAATCACCACCACTTTATCCCCTGCTTTTAAGCCATCAGTGACGACCCACTGATCTTTGTAGGTACCATTAATAGTGACAGGACGTACTTGGATTTTGTTATTTTCATCAACGATATAAACTTGCGTTTCGCTTTTCGGTGTCCGCATTACCGCACTTTGTGGCACTAAAGCAGCGTTAGTGATGACGCTTTGAGTCAAGCGCGCACTGACATACATACCCGGCAACAAGATATTATTCTTATTAGGGAATACTGCACGTAAGGTCACAGCACCTGTTGATTCATCAACTTTTGCTTCTGATAATGCCAGCTCGCCACGTACCGGATACGTTGAGCCGTCCTCTAATACCAACTCAACCGAATTCATACCCGCCTGTGCTTTACCAGCAGAAATTTGCTGGCGTAGTTTAAGCAGCTCAGAGGATGACTGGCTGATATCGACATAGATAGGATCTAAGCGCGAGATAGTCACTAAAGGATCTGGTTGTCCGGCGCTAACCAAGGTACCAGCAGTAACGCTAGAGCGGTCAGTACGACCTGCGAGCGGTGCCCGTACGATAGTACGGTTGAGATCTAGTGTACTGGCTTGTAAGTTTGCTTTTGCTGTTTGGATACCAGCTTTAGCACTTTCAATACCTGCTTCTGTTTGCCCAATCGCCGCACGCGCGCTTTCGACTGCTGCTTGTGCGGTGCGAACTTGGGTAACTGCTTGGTCGTATTGCTGCTTTGAGATGGCATCAATTTCGATCAAACCTTGCAAGCGATTTAAGTCATTTTGCGCTTGTGATAATGACGCTTGGCGACTGACCAGCTCAGCTTTGGCATTGGCGTTGTTTGCTAACGCCGTCTGATAATTGGCTTCAGCTTGTTGAATGGCCGCCTGCCCACTGGTGATAGACGTCGCGTAGTTATCGGTATTGATACGGTATAAAGGTTGGTCTTTTTTAACGTTGCTGCCTTCGCGGAACAACACCTCGTCAATAATTCCGTTTACTTGTGGGCGAACGTCGGCGGTTTGGTAAGCGGCGGTACGTCCAGCAAAGGTTTGTACTTGCGGTACGGTATCTAGAGTGACAGTCTGAACGTTGACGACGGCAGGTGGCATCTGCTGCTGCGCCGCTGCCCCAGCTGCGTCCTCATTTTTATCACAGCCGACCAATACAGCGCCAGATAGTACAGATGCTATTACAAGCGCAAGAGTAGAGTGCTTCATCAATGTCCTCGGCAATATAAATATCATATAATAATTACAGTTTAAAAAGTTTATGGATAAATCTTAACGAAGTAAATATGAAACGTAATATGTCTTTACCGCTGTTAGAGTTCATTACTAAATAGATAATATAATAACTAAACACACAACAATCGGCTAAGCAGATTTAAAGTAATGCATGATTATAAACTATAGGGTATACCCCACAGTCAAGACGCAAAAAGGTGCTTATTCACCTTGTAAATGCTTTATATCTCGATAAAATTCTAACAAACATTGATAATACAAGCGTAACGTTCTAAATACTTCGTAAGATTGGTAATGAATACCGTGCCAAAATATTGTTAAATTTTGTTTTTTTAAATACGATTTAAGGATAGTAGCAAGAAAACCATATAAAAATATAGTAGAAAATGGCATGTACAGAAAAACGGTGTTTTAGCAATACTTAAGTGTGAACGCTAAAATTTTAGGGAAGAGTAAGAACAATAGAACGAAGAAAGCGATGGGTAATGAAAAAGCTGCGTGTATACCAACCTTATTTTCTCATTTTATTTATTTCATTATTATAAAGTACAACTTAACTAAAAATTAAATGGTCACATACTTTTCTATTGATGCCTAAACATTTTAAGCATCAATAATATTTTTAAGCATCTATAATATATAGGCTAGCAATATTTACACTAACCGCGCGCTAGCAAGCTCAGTCAGCTGATATAGCCCTTGACGGTAGCGGTTATCAGGTAAGCTGCTTAGCGCTTTCTGAGCCAGTTTGGTTTCTTCCAAAGCACGCTTTTTACAGTATTCAAGCGAACCTGACTGACGGACGAGCTCGATAAGCTGCTCAGCGTTTGGCGTTTTACCCGTTTGCACCGCAAGGCGTAATTGCTCATAGCCTGCTTTATCGCTGTCTTTTAATAGTTCAAGTGCCTTAATGGTTGGCAGCGTAGGTTTGCCTTCTGCCAAATCATCGCCCAAATTCTTGCCCATTACTTCACTATCGCCACTGTAGTCGAGTACATCATCGACGATTTGAAAAGCGTTACCGAAGTGTTGACCAAAATCAGCCAATGCTTGCAAGTGCTCGGTTTTATTTTGCAAAATAGCCGCGCCTTGGGTCGCCATCATAAATAAGCGTGAGGTTTTGCCATCGATAATATTGAGGTAGTCTTGTTCAGTGGCTGCAGGGTTATGCTGATGCTGAAGTTGTAAGACTTCGCCCTCGGCAATATCACAGGTGCCATCGGAGAATACCTGCAATAACGGCAGGCTCTGAAAACCAACCAACAGATTAAAAGCGCGGGCGATTAAATAGTCACCGACCAGCACGGCAGTGGCGTTGTCCCAAGTAGCATTAGCCGTTGGTTTGCCTCGGCGTTGACCCGACTCATCAATCACATCATCATGTACCAAGGTTGCCGTATGCAGCATCTCAGTAATCGCCGCCAGATGCATCGCTTGTTGCGATGGCTCGTCGCTAAACATGCGCGCGCACAATAAGGTAATCAGCGGGCGCATACGTTTGCCGCCAGCATTAATCACATGCTGCGAAACGCTCATCACCAATTGGACTTTAGAATTCAAGCTGCCAAAGACTTGCTTATCCATAATCTCAAAATCGTTAGCAACGATACTTTGGATATCAGCATAGCTTAGCGTATCGGCAGAGCTTGGCGTACTGGTTAGAACGTTTAATGGCGTGGTCGAGGTTGCGGCGGCGTTCGATAAAGAATTACTGGTCATAATGAGTCGTCATACCAATGAAAAAAATGAAAAAAATGAAAAAAATGAAAAATGAGTTTAGATAGCGGTCTATTTATAATAATGCTTGCAGCAAATAATAGTTAGGCTAGCGTTTGACGCATAATAGCATAGCTGTTTAGGTCAATGGTTGATTTAAGTATAGCAGAAAGTAAGTTAGGACTTTTAATATAGCGACGTGTTGTCCTTTTGATTTCTATCATTTTTAAAAGTTAACTGGTTAGATTTTTTTAATGAGTCACTTATGTTAGCAATATTTTATTAATAATAGTCGTTAATAAGGTTTATATTTACAAAAAACTGTAAGTCACTGATTATATAAGCTATAATAGCGGCTGTTGGATTTTAACCCATTCGCGTTTGATATAGCATATCTACATAGAGCGGTTTATCTTAACATCGGTAGTCACTACCTTTGTCAGTGAAATCTATCGCTTTTTTAGAGACTTATATCAATCGCTATGATTGTTATTACCACCTTGCAAAAACAAGAGGCGCGGCTTGCTTTTATGAGCAAAAAGCCGTAAAATCTTGCCTTTAATTTTTCCCTGTCGTGTTCGTTATTGAAGCGTTGATATAACATCAGCCACGGCACACGGGTTAAACGGAGTCAGACAATGTACGCAGTAATCAAAACTGGTGGTAAACAGCACCGTGTTGTGGTCGATGAGCTTTTAAAAGTTGAATTACTAAAAGCAGAAAAAGGCGAAACAATCAAATTTGAAGACGTATTGATGGTTGTTGACGGTGAAACTGTCAAAATCGGTCAACCTATCGTTGAAGGCGCTAGCGTAGAAGTTGAAGTAGTTGAGCATGGTCGCGGCGAAAAAATCCGTATCATCAAACACAACCGTCGTAAGCATTATCACAAAGAGCAAGGTCACCGCCAATGGTATACCTTGTTAAAAATCAAAGCGATTAATGCCTAATTATTCACTTAGCAATGACTGCTAAATAGCGCACTAAATGCTTAAGAGTTGTCGCATTAGCGATAAGTCACATTAACAAGGAGATTTTCTCATGGCACATAAAAAAGCTGCCGGTTCGAGCCGTAACGGTCGTGATTCAAACCCAAAAATGCTAGGCGTTAAAATCTTTGGTGGCCAAGCTATCACAGCTGGTAACATCATCGTACGTCAACGTGGTACAGAATTCCACGCAGGCGAAGGCGTTGGCATGGGTCGTGACCATACTTTATTTGCACTAAATGACGGTGTGGTAAAGTTTGCGACCAAAGGTAAATTCAACCGCCGTTATGTTATGGTTGAAAGCGCATAGTTGCCCATCTAGGTTATGTAGTTATTAACTAACATAATCCGATGACTAAAAAAGCCCTTATTACCCTTTGGTAGTAAGGGCTTTTTTATGGCGCTCATTTACATGAAAAACAGCTAAAGCAAAGAGTAAACAACGCTATATGCCGTGTAACTCTGTTGGTTACAAGCGCGTATGGCAACGGTAGTAATGATTGCAAATCATGACTAGGCGCGTAATAAAAAAACTGGCACACTGTCTGCATTGTTTACTGACGTCGTTTTTTTGGCACGAGATAAGCACTTATTGAAAACAAAAATTTTAATTAACACGTATTATTTTTATGCTATTTTGCATTTGAGAGAGGATTTATAATGACTGTATTATCAAAAAAAACCACTTTAAAACAAAAATTGATGGGCGGCGCTTTAACGGGCGTATTGATGACATCGCTTGGGGTGGCAGCGCCGATGGTAGCATTGACCCAAACGGCAAGCGCTGCTCCTGCGGATAATTTAACGGCCGCTAAACGCTTAAATAAGCTGTTAAGCAACACCAAAAGCATGACCGCTAACTTTAGTCAAACCACCAAAGGCGCAAATAGTGGCACTTTTAGTGGCACCATGAGCGTTCAGCGTCCAAATAACTTTCGCTGGGAAACCAAATCACCGTCAGAGCAGCTTATAGTAGCGAATGGCAGCTCAATGTGGGTTTATGACAAAGACTTGGAACAAGCGACCAAGCAAAATGTCGATAGCCAAGTAGGTAACACGCCAGCGCTACTATTGTCAGGTGATCCAAGTAAAATTGATAAGAACTTTAAAATTACCCAGCCTTATGCCAATAAAAACTACTATGTGCTCTATCCAAAATCAGATAGCGCCAGCTTTAAGAGCTTATCGATGAGCTTTAGTGGTGGCAAACCTGTGATGATGGTGCTGAATGATACGCTAGGACAAACCACGACGATTAAGTTTAGCGGTATTAAAATGAACCCAAGTATCAATAGCAGTCAGTTTAAATTCACGCCGCCAAAGGGCGTTGATATTATTAATCAGTAATCCTTTTACTGATTAAGCCTATAAAAAAAGGACACGCTTATAAAGCCTGTCCTTTTTTATTGCTATAAGTCCAAGATATACAGATTTTACTTTAATCGATAAGAAATAACGAATTGCTACTAAGACAAAGCTTTGATGGCTTCCATATCGGGCAGTGGCGGTAGCTCATCTAAACTGGTTAATCCAAACGCATCTAAAAATTGCGCTGTGGTATGTAGCAGTGCAGGGCGCCCCAAAGTTTCTTTATAACCTTTCTCTTCAATCCAGCCTTTATCAAACAGTTGACGCAAGATATTACTTGATAGCGTCACACCGCGCACGTGCTCGATATCACTACGGGTCACAGGCTGCTTATAGGCGATGACACTTAAGGTTTCAAGCAGGGCTTGGCTCAGGCGCTCTTGACGCTGAGGAAAGACACGCTGGATTAATGCACTATAGTCGTCGGCGATCTGCAGTCGATAGCCGCTAGCAGTTTCGTGCAAGGTCAGCACACCAGTATCTAAACGTTGTTGTAGTAGGTCTAATGCTTGTGTAAGCTCTTTAGTGTTTAATGACAGATATTTTTTTAAAGTACTGGCAGTCAGGGGCGCTTCTGAAGCGTGCAGGAGTACTTCGATATGCTTGCTGATTTCTTCTAAATCTTGATTTTGCTTATCTGTCATTGCACGTATTCTCTGTTAAAACCATTAAGCTAGCCACTGTAACGTTAATTGTCCTATATGTCGGTCTGCTGCGGTTTCATTATGGGCAGCTGATTGGCTTTCTGGGTTATTATTCACGACACCAACCAACTGCCGTTTCATCAGCTCAAGTACCGCGACAAAACTGACTACAACGCCTATCTTACCTTGGGATTTATCCAGTAGTTCATAAAACGAGCGCGCACCATCCGTGCTTAGCTGTCTGCTAATACTGGCGATACGATCAGAAAGGGGCACTGCATCAACTTTGATATTATGCATTTGATAATCTGGCTGTAGCTGCATTTTAAATAAGCTATCAATCAAAAGGTTTGGCGAATAATTGGGCAGTTCGGCATTCATAACGTCTTGACTTGGCACACTGACCAGCGCCAAAAATACATCGCGCTCGAGACGTACCAGATTGTCCAAACGTTGACTGGCCACTTTGATTTGCGCATATTCTTCAAGGCGTTCAATCAGCTCAGCTTTTGGGTCGCGCTCATCGCTTGGCGTTTCAGGCCTTGGTAGTAGCAGCTCGGTTTTAATGGCAATCAAGGTCGACGCCATCAGCAGATAGTCACCGGCCAATTCAAAATGCTCGGTATCTAGCTCACTAATATAAGCCAAATACTGCTCAGTAATCGGCAATATCGGCATTTGGGTGAGATCGACATTGTTCTTTTTGACCAGATATAATAAAAAGTCTAACGGACCTGCAAATTGCTCAAGCCAAATGGCAAAGGCTTGCGGTGGTACATAGAGATCTTCTGGTAGATGCTGCACTGGCGTCTGATAAATACGCAGCGCCATATCATTATTGATTGAAATACGATGTTTGCCATTGTTATCCATAAACTTAGCGTTTTTATGCAGGCTTACGGAAAACGCGGCTTTTGGTAAAGCCGCTGTTTTATTTATCAATACTGTCTGCACCTTTAGCATCCGCCCTGATTACTGTGAGTAAAAGCAATCAAAGACTTACTTAAGCTTAGCAAGGGGGCGAATACCAATAGCGCGGCGCGTCTTATCGAGCTGTTTACGGCTATGGCGACGGGCTTTTTCTGCGCCCATTTGTAAGATTTCTTCTAGCTCTTTTGGATTGGCCATCAGTTCCTCATAACGAGCACGGAATGGGGCAATCTCGCTATTGATTTTATCAAACAATGCTTGCTTGGCATCGCCCCAGCCAATACCAGCTGCATATTGATCACGCATATCAGCAATCTCCGCAGGCGTTGCAAAGGCTTTATAAATCTCAAAGAGTGCAGAATCATCAGGGTCTTTCGGTTCAGCAGGCAGTTGTGAGTTGGTGACAATTTTCATGATGGCTTTATGCATTTGCTTTTCAGGACTGACTTGCGGATTAGGCTCACCGAATAGAGGAATGGTGTTGCCATAGCTCTTACTCATTTTTCGGCCATCAAGCCCAGTGAGCAGCGGGATATCTTCATCAACAACTGCTGACGGTAGGGTAAAGAGAGGTTTATAACGATGGTTAAATGTACCAGCGATATCACGTGCCATCTCGATATGCTGTACTTGGTCACGACCGACGGGTACATGAGTCGCATTGAACATCAAGATATCGGCCGCCATCAGCACTGGATAGCCAAATAGACCCATATTAATACCTTGATCTGGATCAACGTCGGCTTTTTCGGTATTGATATCGACTGCCGCCTTATAAGCGTGCGCGCGGTTCATCAGCCCTTTGGCGCATGAGCAATTTAAAATCCACGCCAGCTCTGGAATCTCTGGCACATCTGACTGACGATAAAAGGTCACACGTTCAGGGTCAAGACCGCAAGCAATCCAAGTCGCGGCAATGATTTTGGTCGATTCATGAATGACAGCAGGGTCATAACAGCCGATAATGCCATGATAATCTGCTAAAAAGAAAAACGCCTCATCATCGCTATTTTGAATGGACTGAATGGCTGGGCGAATAGCACCAACGTAATTACCTAAATGAGGAATGCCCGTCGGTTTGATGCCGGTTAGGATACGTTTGCTTTCTTGTTTAGAACTGTCTACAGCTGCGTCAGTTTGAGTACTCATGAAAAATCCGTTATTTTATTTCTCACATCGTTATTTATGCAGATGAGTTATTGATATGAGTGAGTTATTAATAAGTTATCGAGGTAAGTAATAGGGCTGATAAAATACCAGCTGCAAAGTATAGCAAATTTCGCAGCTATTTTTTGGGGAATCAAAACCTACTTATAAATATCGGTACGTCCGTTAGGGCCGTTTTTAAAGCGACGATGGAACCACATCCATTGGGTGGGATCGATACGAATCAAACCTTCTAGCACTTCATTAACGCGGGTCGCGTCGGCAACCTCATCATCGCTTGGATAATTGTCTAGCTCTGGTGTGATGGTCAGATGATAATGCGGACGTTTGCCTTTGGGCAGGTTATCAGGTGTTTGCCGATAAGTATGCAGCGCCATGAGTGCGGGTGGGTTTTGCTTGTCACCCAATTTTGCCATCCGCCGAGATGCGGTAATAGTAGCAGCGGGCACACCAAAGAACGGCGCCATGACACCTTGTTTTAAACCATAATCTTGGTCAGGTGAATACCAAATCACGTGCTTAGCTTTAATAGAATTAACAAGGCTACGCATGTCACGGCTAGAAATCTGCTTGCCAAAAATCTTAGTACGTCCGTTATAAATGAACCAATCAAGAAGCGGATTGTTTTGCGGGCGGTACATACAATCGGTGGCAAAAAACTGCGTACAGAGCATGCCGCCAAGATCGAGCATTGTATAATGCGCACCAAGTAAAATCACTGGACGACCTTGGTTTTGGGCATTCACTAGGTGCTGTAAGCCCGAGATAGAAACCGTACGGGTAAAAATATTAGGACGATACCATGCACATAAGGTTTCAAACACCCCAATACCTTGATTGACAAACACTTGCTTTGCCATCAACTCGCGCTCAGCTTCAGGCTTTTCTGGAAAAGCCAATCTTAAATTAATTAAGGTATCACGTCTGCGCGAGCCGGCTAGTTTATAGATTGAAATACCCAGTTTACGACCCAACCAAAACTGCCAACGCAGCGGTAAATATATCATCGGCAAGAAAATCGCTAATAACAGCCAGATACCCCAATACTTTGGTAATAAAAATTGCCACTGAAAGGGTTTCTTTTCTGCTTGCGCCGTTTGCTTATGGGTTTGCGTAATTGTAGGCATGCCAGCAGGAATAGCGGGCGACTTAGCCATTTCACTCTGTTTATTATGCCTACCTGTAGGCGGCGGCATATCCGTTTTTGATGGGTTACTAGGATCGTATTGTTCGGGGGCTTTCATAATGAGCACAGTGTAATAAAAGTTATTATGATGATGGGGGAGCGCGTCCAAGTTTGCAAGCAAGTTTTAATAAACTAACGCCAACGAGAGCTAAGGACTTTTAAACTATTAGGCATTTAAACAATATAGTCAAAATATCCTAAAAACACTACGGTACTGCTGATATCAATTTTTTGTAGCCTCTGTCTGCGCAGGCACAGCAAGCAAGAAAAATTGATATCAGCAGTGCGTGATGTATTGATATTACTTTTCACTCACTATAGAGTTAAAACAGCAGCGCTAAAAAATAGCCATAAAAAAACCTTATAAACTGAGACCAGCTTATAAGGTTTTGCAAATCTACTCTTTTGCTTAATACTGCTGCAGCGACTCTGAGAAAAAGAAGGCAGTGGTAAAAAGGGAAGAGATAGCTTTGATTAACGTTTTGAGAATTGTGGACGTTTACGTGCTTTACGTAGACCCAATTTCTTACGTTCAACTTGACGTGAGTCACGAGTAACAAAGCCAGCTGCTTTTAGAGCAGGTTTGTTGGCTTCGTCAAGCTCAATCAATGCACGCGTGATGCCGTGACGGATTGCGCCCGCTTGACCACTGATACCGCCACCTTTTACAGTGATGTATAGGTCATAAGCAGTAGGTGATTCAAGTAGTTCTAAAGGCTGACGAACAACCATGCGCGATGTTTCGCGGCTGAAGTACTCATCAAGTGGTTTGCCGTTAACAACAATAGCACCAGTACCTTTCGCTAAAAAGACACGAGCGGTAGAAGTTTTGCGACGACCAGTTCCGTAATTGCGTTCCATAAGTATATCCTTAGATGTCTAGTTCTTTAGGTTGCTGAGCTTCATGTGGATGTTCTGTACCCGCATATAGTTTCAGCTTTTTGATCATCGCGTAGCCAAGAGGACCTTTTGGAAGCATACCCTTAACCGCTTTATGTAGAACATCTTCAGGCTTATGTGCAATCAGCTTGGTGAAGTTGGTTTCTTTAATACCACCTGGGTAACCACTGTGACGATAGTACTTTTTGTCTTGCGCTTTTTTGCCCGTTACCGCGATTTTTTCTGCGTTGATAACAACGATAAAATCACCAGTATCTACGTGCGGCGTGTAACAAGTCTTGTGCTTGCCACGTAAGCGACTAGCGATTTCAGTAGCTAAGCGACCAAGGGTTTTGCCGTCAGCATCTACGACATACCAGTCATGGGTCACTTCAGCTGGTTTTGCACTAAGTGTTTTCATGATAAAACCTTAAAATTAGAATTCGTTGAGAGTTTAGCTGGGAACGGGGCTCTCAAAAAACAGACTGCACATTATAAGCAGTAGCGCCTACGCTTGCAAGCTGCATTGGGGTTTATTTTCGCCTTATATACATTAAACTGCAGCGTTGGCCAGTTTTTTAGCGGTTTTAAACATTTTCAAAATTTGTTAATGGCTTTTATTAACCTGACAATTATGACGCTGAAAGCTGATAAAGTCCAGCGACAACTTGCCCAACTTTGGTCTGTTTTAGGCATTCAAAACGTATTAGGCTTTGCGCTATATCTGCTGGCGGCTCAGCGCTTTCGTTGATACTTGCTACCAATTGGTCCAGTTGCAGGGTTAAATCTTTATCCGCCTCTAAATAAATCAGCGTTTCTGTATTGATTAAAGACTGTTTAATAAGTGCTGTCAAAATCGGCTGCCATAAATCTTGCGCATACGGCGGGTCGATAAAGACGATATCAAAATGCCGCTGTATCGTTTGGTTTTGCGTCAGTACCTGCTCGGCGGTGCCTTGAATAATCTGATAGTTACTGGCATCTAAGCGTAATTGCTCGGCGCTTTGGCGCAGCATAATGACTTGCGCTGAACTTACTTCAATAAAGGTTGTATGAGCCGCGCCACGTGATAAGGCTTCAAAGCCTAAAACGCCGCTACCAGCGCAGCTATCAAGTACTTTGGCGTCATGAATATCGGCAATCAACCAATTAAACAAGGTCTCGCGCAGGCGGTCAGGAGTCGGGCGCAAACCTTCGGCATCGATAAAGCTGACGATACGGCGTTTATACTGCCCGCCGATGATACGTACGTCGCCCGCTACTGCGTTTTTTGCTTTATGATTTTTCTTTTGTTCGCGACCATTTGAGAGTTTCTTCATAGTGTCTCTTATCTACAGCTTTTTATTCGGTGCATTTCGTTTTATATATTTTATTCAGATGTGGCTGCGTTCTCGGCAGCTTGCGCCTCGGCTTTTTCCGCTAGCGCTTGCTCTTTATCACGTAAGGCGTCGCGCATGGCCTTTTCAAAAGCCTTTTGGCGTTTGATGGCCCTTAGCTCATCGGCGGTTGGCGGCAAAATAGGGTCGGTTTTACGCTGTAGCATCCAATAATCAAATAAGGCGCGACCAATAGGCGCTGCAACGGCACTACCGCCGCCGCCATTTTCGACCAGTACTGAAAGGGCGATTTCTGGCTCTTCTACAGGCGCGAAACCATTAAACCAAGCATGATCCCAGTGACGTTTATCGAGTGCCGCTTTATTATAGCTTTTACCTTGAGCGATAGATTTGACCTGCGCCGTTCCGGTTTTACCAGCGATGCGATAGCGCGGTGTATAAATGCCACGCGCTGTACCTGCCTTAACCGTTTGTTCCATCGCATCGTGCATACGCGTCCAATCTGACGGTTTACCATTGTAGTCAATTTTGCCATCAGGCTTGCTAATCACGTTAACGGCCGCCGCGCCATCGCTGCTTTTTAATAAATGCGGGGTGATGTGATAACCCTTGTTGGCGGTCATGGCGGTGGCATTGGCAATCTGTAATGGCGTGGCTAAAAAATACCCTTGGCCGATACTGACAGAGATGGTTTCACCTGGTAACCAACCTTTATCATAGGTGTCTTTTTTCCATTTTGGTGACGGCATAACGCCTGATTTTTCATTGGGTAAGTCAATACCGGTCTGCTCACCAAAACCAAAGCGCACCATCCAGTCATGAAGGCGCTGAATCCCCATCTCATACGCCAACTTATAATAATAGGTATCTACCGACATCATGATGGATTTCTTTAAATCTACCGTGCCGTGACCCCCACGTTTCCAGTCACGGAAACGATGACTGTCACCTGGCAGACTAAAATAACCAGGATCATAAATTGAGGTTTCCCACTCACGTAGGCCGTAATGCAGTGCCCCTAAACCTTCAAAAGGTTTGATAGTAGAAGCCGGCGGATACATGCCTTGCAGTGCACGGTTATAAAGCGGCTGATCTAGATCGTCACGTAGATTGCCATAGTCCTTAAATGAGATACCAGAAATAAAAGGATTAGGGTCATAGCTTGGGTTGCTCACAAACGCTAGTACATCTCCAGTATTGGGGTCAATAGCGACAATGGCACCGCGGCGACCATCTAGCTGCTGCTGTGCCACAGTCTGCAAGCCATAATCTAGGCTCAAGGTAAGGTCGTTACCAGCTATCGGTGCCTTGGTATCCAATTGACGTAAAATATTGCCATGAGCGTCTGTTTCCACTGACTGATACCCTGGTTGTCCCAGCAATATGTCTTCATAGTAGTCTTCGATACCAATTTTACCGATAAGGTCAGTACCCGCGTAGCGATCCTTATTAATTTGCTTGGATTCTTTATCGTTAATACGTCCGACATAGCCAATCACATGGGCAAATAGCTCATCGTAAGGGTACGAGCGCGTGAGTTTACTCTGAATACTGATGCCACGAAAAAAAGGCTGACGTTCACTAAACTGCGCCAATTGCGCTTCGGTCAAATCAATTTTGATTGTCACTGGGTCATTTTTGGTTTTGCTAACGCGGGCCAAAATATCGGTAATGTCTTTTTCGGTAAGATCAAAAATGGGCGCGAGCAGATTTAGCGTGCGCTCTGGGTCTTCGACTTCGTCCGGGCTGAGCATAGCGGTAAATACCGGCTGATTATCAGCGAGAATAATGCCGTTACGGTCGTAAATATAACCGCGACTGGGCGGCGCAGAGATGAGCTTGATGCGATTGTTATCGGCTTGGGTAGTGTACTTATCATGAGCATACACTTGCAGATAACCGTACCGCGCGATCAAACCCAACAAGCCCACAAACATGAACAGCCCAAGGATAATAATGCGGCTGGTAAAAATACGATTGACCTGTTCAGTATCGGACGCGAGCGGTTTGTTCATATAAAGTCAGTACCCAGACGATCAGTAAAATGGTCGTTGATAAAGTGATGATTGATTAAGCACAGATAAATAAAGCAAAGAGAGATAAAGCCGTTTGCTCGTTTATCTAAAGCGGGGTGAGCATAAAGGATAAGACAAAGTATTTCAATAACATAGCGGGGTTATTTATCGATAAAAGGTCAAAAAATTTACTTACCATCGCCAGCTAGCCAGTAGCATTAAGCAACCGTAAATTATAACAGAACAAACACTTGCGCGCAGTAGGCAGTCGTCTATTTTGTGAGGATCGTTATTGCCATGATCGTCATTGTTCTTTAGGTGTTTTTAACATCATTAAATGATAGTAAAGGTTTAGGGTGGTGAGTAGGGCGCAAAACGTGTCATCGCTAGTCACAACTTGCCAAGGCTTGATATGTGCTAATAAATAACAAGTATGCTAAAATCAGGCGATTTATTTTAGCCACTTATCGCATCTATAGCGTTATTTAATTCAGTGGTTATTGAGGACAGAGCGTTTTTATTGAGCGTTCTTAATCGACTAAGGATATTTGCTTAACAACGACCATCATCACCTCAAGGATAATTAGAGTCATGGATGCAAATTCATTGTGGCAGACGATAGCGGAACACCCCGAGTTTTTTGCTATGTTGACCATTCCACCAGTGACTGCATTTGTCACTTGGATACATGTGTGGATGGCACTCAAGATGCTATTTTATCCGATTAAATTTTGGGGTATTAGGATTCCAAACTTTCCATTCTTTGGTTTGCCGGGATTGGGTTGGCAAGGGATCGTGCCACGTAAAGCAGGCAAGATATCGGGCGTGATTGTTGATCAGACGCTCTCAAAGCTGGGTTCGCTCGATGAGTTTTTTCAGGCGATGGAGCCAGAACAGATGGCGGTATTTATCACCGATACGGTCGATGAAAACCTTGAGAGTTTGATTGATGAGATTATGCTTGACCATTCGCCAGCGCTGTGGGGCAATCTGCCTTATGCATTAAAGCGCCGCGTCTATGCCCAAGCGCATCAAGAGTTGCCAAATATCATGCAATCCTTGGTGACCGATTTGACCTATCACGTCGAAGATTTGGTCGATATGCGCAAAATGATTGTCAATAAAATGGAAAGCGACCGGCGTTTGATGGTCAATATGTTTTTAAAAGTTGGGCAAAAAGAGATTGATTTTATCTGGCATATCAGTGCTTTGATTGGCCTTGTATTCGGTATTATCCAAATGTTTATATTTTTGGTGGTACCGCAGCATTGGACGGTACCGTTTTTTGCCGCTATTTGGGGGTTTTTGACCAACTGGATTGCGATTTGGATGGTGTTTAACCCCGTTGAGCCACGTTTTATTCCGTATGTGAAGTTTTTTGCGCTACAAAACCGTTTCCCATTTATTAAGCCGCAACTACCGCATATCGCGCAGTACCGTTTCCAAGGCGGCTTTATGAAGCGCCAAGAGGAAGTATCTGAAGTTTTTGCTGAGATTGTGGTCAAAGATTTGGTCACTTTAGAAAACATCATGAATGAGATGATGTATGGTGACCGCGCCGCCGAAACGCGTGAGTTGATGAAATCGCACTTGTATAAAGTGTTAGAATCGCCGGTCATTAGTACCACATTGCGGGTTGGATTGGGTCGCCGCGAGTTTGGGCAATTGAAAAATACCATTATCGACAAATCCATCGTCGCGACTATGGTGCCACTGCGAGACCCTGAACTTAATGAAAGCCGTGCCAGTAAAATATTTGGGCTGTTTCGTGATCGTATTCGCGCGCTATCCCCTGATGAGTTTCAAAACCTATTGCGTCCCGCTTTTCGCGAAGATGAGATGACGCTAATTATCCTTGGTGGTTTGACAGGTTTCTTGGCAGGTTGGTTGCATTTGGTCTTGGTGTTTTTCCCTGCCATGCAGTGAGAAAGGGTTTTTATGTTCTTTACACACATTACCTACAGAGTGGATACAGAAACGTGACAAGTTGACGCTAATGTACCATGCTGTAAGTCTTCTAAGCTGCAATAGCTGATAGATACAGATGCAGAAAAAAGCATGACAATGACGGCGTAATGTCTAGAAGTAACGACTATTGACTATTCTCAGACGCATTAAAAATACTGCTTTCTAAAATAAACAATGACCGTATTAAGGTAAACAAGGTTAGACCGTATGTTAATCACAGAATTGGGTTATTTTGCCTTGCTGGCCGCCTTTGTGTTGGCGATTTTGCAGGTAGTATTACCAACCATTGGTGTCATGAACGACCACGTTGCCTGGCAGCGCCTTGCACCGAGTTTAGCGTGGGCGCAGTTTGCGGCCATGATTGTCTCGTTTGGGTCATTGATGGCAGGCTTTTATTTTAATGATTTTAGCTTGGTTTATGTCACCCAGCACTCTAATACCTTGTTGCCTTGGTATTATAAATTGTCGGCGACGTGGGGCGGGCATGAAGGTTCGCTGCTACTATGGATGACCATTATGGCCACTTGGTGTGCCTTGGTCTCTTACTTTAGCCGTGGCTTGCCATTGACCATGCGCGCCCGCGTACTGGTGATATTGGCTGGCGTGCAGGTGATGATGCTGGCGATGTTAATCTTTACCTCATCACCGTTTGATCGCACTTTACCAAATTTACCCGTCGATGGCGCCGATTTAAACCCTCTGCTACAGGATTTTGGTTTGGTTGTCCACCCACCAATGCTGTATATGGGCTATGTGGGTATGGCCGTGCCATTTGCGTTTTGTATGGCGGCATTATGGGAAGGACGTTTGGACGCTGTCTGGACCCGCTGGTCGCGTCCATGGGCACTGGCGGCGTGGGGCTTTTTGACTGTTGGTATCGCCCTTGGTTCTTGGTGGGCTTATTATGAGCTTGGCTGGGGCGGTTGGTGGTTTTGGGATCCAGTAGAGAACGCGTCATTGATGCCATGGCTTGCTGGGACCGCATTGATACATTCTTTAGCAGTCACCGAAAAGCGTGGTGTGTTTAAAGCTTGGACCATTATGCTGGCAATTTTTGCTTTTGCACTCAGTCTGCTCGGTACTTTCTTAGTACGCTCTGGGGTAATCACCTCTGTACACTCGTTCGCAGCCGATCCAACCCGTGGTCTGATTATCCTAATCATTCTTGGTATCATCGTTGGTGGCGGTCTGCTGATGTTCGCTGTCCGTGGTTGGCGTTTGACGGTTGAGAGTCAGTATCAGCTGGTTTCGCGCGAGTCTTTCTTAGTCATTAATAACGCTATTATCTTGATTGCAACGCTCGTGGTATTGCTCGGTACACTTTATCCTATTATCGCTGATGCCTTTAGTCTCGGTCAGGTATCTGTAGGGCCTCCATACTTCAATGCGCTGTTTGTGCCTTTGACATGGCTGTTGTTAATCGCTATGGGTATGGGCTCTAATATTCGCTGGAAACAAGACAGCCGTCCGCTCTTAGGCGCCGGTATGGTCATTGCGTTCAGCAGTTTATTATTAGCAGCGATTATTGCCTACTTTGTTAGCCCGTCTGATATGTTAAATATTGGCGTGACGCTGGCGGTTAGCTTTTGGGTCTTACTTTGGATGGCAGTCGATTTTAAAGACAAAACCAAAAACGCCCCAAGTTTCTTTAAAGGACTACGTCAGCTACGTTTGAGCTACTGGGGGCAGCAAACTGCTCATATTGGCGTAATCGTCGCCGTCATCGGGGTGGCGTTTACCAGCACCTTGAGTGTCGAGCGCGATGTGGCATTGGGTGAAAATGAAACTATGCACGTACAAGGCTACGACTTTGAGGTCAAAGATTTCCATGAAGTCAGGGGCAGTAACTTTGATGGTATGCAAGCACAGGTTGAGGTGACCAAAGAGGGTCGCGCGGTGACAACTTTGTATCCGGAGAAACGTACTTATATTATTAGTGGTATGCCAATGACCGAGGCGGCAATTGATGCCAGTCTCATGCGTGATGTCTATGTAGCGCTGGGCGAGCCTATCGCAGAAGACAGTAATAAGTGGGCGGTACGTATTTATGTCAAGCCGCTGGTGCGCTGGATATGGCTTGGGGCGATTATCATGGCCTTAGGCGGTCTGCTAAGTATGCTTGATAGCCGTTATCGTTTTAAAAAGGCTAAGGCATCAACGCAAACGGCAGCCAACAAAGCAGGATTTATTACCGAAGCTCACGTAGGGGAGAAGTAACATGAGTCAGTCAAATAATTCTTCCCAAAAAGCGCCTGCAGATAAAAAGACTAAAACTATGAAAAAAAGCCAAATAAAGATATGGTTTTTGATTCCGCTGATTGTGTTTGTTGGTTTTATTATTATGCTGTACCTGCGTTTGGGTCAGCCGACGGATATCGTCACCAATACTGCGCTTGAGCGGCCGGTACCGACATTCGAGCTGCCATTATTATCCGATACAAGCCGTATGATGACCAATGACAATTTGCCCGAACAACCATTTTTGATGAATATTTGGGGCTCGTGGTGTCCAACTTGTATCGTTGAGCATCCTTTTTTAATGCAATTAGAAGAGCGCGGAGTCAATTTGGTTGGTGTTAATTACAAAGATGACATCGGTGATGCGCTAGGATATTTAAATCGTGGCGGCGACCCATTCTCCATGTCTATTCAGGATTTATCTGGGCAGTTTGCTTTAGATTTAGGCTTAACTGGCGCGCCTGAAACCTTTGTGGTTGATGGGCAAGGTATTATTCGTCAGCATATTGTTGGTGAGATTAATGAAAGCAACTGGCAAAGCCGCATCATGCCCTGTCTGATGGTGCTCAATGAAGCGGATAAGAAAAATGTCAGTCCCGATCCTAGTCAGGTTCAGGAGGTGTGTAAATGAAAGCCATATCTTTAAAGGCACATTCATCAAAAAACATGTCATCAAAAAGCCTGTCAGCACAAAGCATAAAACCAGCAAATTTTATAATAAAGTTAGCCAGCTTAATGCTTGCGTGCTTGCTGAGTTTTATCCTCAGTTTCAGTGCGCATGCCGCAATCGATGTTTATGACTTTGATTCGCCGCAACAAGAAGCACAGTATCGCGGACTTATCGAGGAGCTGCGTTGCCCAAAATGCCAGAACCAAAATTTAGCAGGTTCTGATGCGCCCATTGCGCAAGATTTAAAGCAAAAAACGTACGACATGATTAAAGAGGGTCGTAGTGATGCGGAAATACGCGCATATATGCAAGAGCGTTATGGCGACTTTATTACTTACAAGCCGCCTGTGCGCCCATCGACCTGGATACTGTGGTTTTTTCCGCCATTATTATTGATTGTGCTAATCATTGGCTGGTTTTGGCAAAGTAAACGTAGTCAGCGCGTGGCGCGCGGTGAAAGTGCGGTTAATGTAGACAGCGCCGCAGCGTTATCGGCGGCAGAAAAAGCGGAGCTTGATCGTTTATTGTCTCGTAGCAATAGCAATAGCAATAGCAATGCTAAAAGCGAAGCTGTTATCACCAGTACAGAGGACAAAAAATGACCCTATTTTCTACTTTTGGCTTATTTATTGCCCTAAGCTTATTTATTGCGCTGCTACTGGCGGTTATCGCTATCATGCCATGGCTGCGCGCGTCACGCTTGCGCGACAAGCCCGTTGACAACCAACTGCTAGACATCAACGTTGCCGTATTCCGTGAGCGTCTAACAGAGCTGCAAACCGATAAAGACAGCGGCATCATTGATGACGTCCATTACCGCAATCAAAAGCTCGAGCTTGAGCGCCAATTACTGGACGCGCAGCGCACAGTCACGCCCATGGTAGCGCCAAGTTTCAAAAGTCGTTTGATTATCATGATATGGGTGCCGGTATTGGCAGGATTGGCCTATTTCTTAATCAGTGACCGTACGTCAGTATTTGACTTATGGGCAGCTGAAGATAAAGTCGGACAAGTGGCAGATGACTTATTGACTGGTAAAATCGATCAGCCGCCTGCTTGGGCGATTGAAGATGGTACGCAGCTAATTAGTGCTATGCAGACCAACGTCTATCGTCATGCTGATGATCCTGATCGCTGGATGCGTCTGTCTGAGCTGTTTTTATCATTAGAAGCAACCGACTCAGCGCTTGAAGCTTTATCGCGTGCTTATCGTTTGTCGCCAGGCAATGAAGAGATTGCCACCACTTATGCGCAAATCAGCTTTTTTGCCAATAAAGGCCAGCTCGATGCCAATAGCCGCCGCGTCTTACAAGACGTACTAGCAAAAAATCCAAAGCACGAAGGCGCTCAAATGCTGATGGCAATGGGCGAGGCGCGTGGCAATAACTTTGAGCAGGCACAAGGCTGGATTAAGCGTTTGCGCGCCAGTATTGCCGCCAAACCGGGCGACCATAGCCAGGCGCTGGCAAGCCTTGATGAATTGAGTGCCAACGTCAGCGCGCAGCAGCAGCAGGCATCTGAGGGCGTTGAGGTCACCGTCTCTATTAATGCAAGTTTACTACCATTAGTAAAAGCAGACGATGTGTTGTTTGTCGCTATTCGTGATGTCAAAGGTGGGCCACCGTTCGCTGCCAAGCGTTTACCGATTAGCGTCATTAAACAAGGAGAGGCGACTATTAGTCTAAGTGATTTAGACGCCATGATGCCTGAACGTACGCTTGCGTCTGCTCGAGGCGATAAAGTCCAGCTTGCTGTCATTGCGCGTATTAGCCATAGCGGCACCGCCGATGCTGAATCCGGTGATTTAACCGGTAATCCTATTGTCATTAGCGCCGACCAAAATCAGGTCAATGTGGCGATTAATCAACAAGTTCCTTGATAGATATATTGTAAAAACTGAATACTTAGTAAATGTGCGCCGTCATACTTTTGGCGGCGCACAACCCGCACAATCTTATCTCATGAACAGATAAGTCATCGTAACTTGCCGCATCAAGACTAAAAATACTTGAGCTTTTGAAAGCCACAAGGTAAGGTAAGCTCTGCAACCCACCAATCCCTAAGTTTTATTAGTCCCAAAATCCTATCTATTAAGGAGAGTCGTATAATGATGCGTATTATTTTGCTAGGTCCACCAGGCGCCGGTAAAGGTACCCAAGCCCAGTTCATCTCTAAAGAGTATGATATCCCGCAAATCTCAACAGGTGATATGCTACGTGCCGCCATCAAAGAAGGTACGGAACTTGGCAAACAAGCAAAAGATGTGATGAACGCTGGTGGTTTGGTTTCTGATGATCTTATCATTAACCTCGTGCAAGAACGCATCGCCAAGCCTGATTGTGTCAACGGCTGTATTTTAGATGGTTTTCCGCGTACCATTCCACAAGCCCAAGCGCTTGCTGATGCCAACGTAGCGATTGACCATGTGATTGAAATCAGCGTGCCTGATGATGAAATCGTTAAGCGCCTATCAGGCCGTCGTCAGCATGCTGGTTCTGGGCGTGTTTATCATATCGACCACAATCCACCTAAGGTCGAAGGTATCGACGATGTGACGGGCGAGCCGTTGATTCAGCGTGAAGACGATAAAGAAGCGACCATTCGTGATCGTTTAGCGACCTATCAACAGCAGACCTCTGCTTTGGTTGGTTACTATCAAGAAAAAGCAGCTGAGGGCGGTGATGCCCCTAAATATGACAAATTCGATGGCACCCAAGGCATTGATGATGTTAAACAGCAAATTTTATCTGCGCTAAAAGGCTAATGCTTTTTTAGAATTGCTGATAGGACTTGTTGATTAACAGTCATATTCAAAACCCTGCTACTTGTAATCACAAGCAGCAGGGTTTTTTAATGCTTAAAAATAAATGCTAACCAGTACCAATAAAAAAGCCGCTTACTTAAATTCAGTAAACGGCTTTTAGCTACTATTGTTTAAATGCAGCTTAGCTAATGCTTTAGCAAAAAGTTACGCGTTACCTTGGGCATCAACTTGCGCTTGCTGTTGGCTTTGCGCATATGCTTGGTCAAAGTTGACTGGTGCAAGCAATAACTGCGGGAAGCTACCACGCGTTACGATGTCGCTGATCACTTCGCGCGCATACGGGAACAATACGTTCGGGCAGTAAGCACCCAAGATTTGACCGATTTGATCTTCTGGGATGTCTTTTAATAAGAAAATGCCCGCTTGATGCACTTCAGCGATAAATGCCGCTTCTTCAGCGTTTTTAGCGTTGACACTGACCGTTAATACCACTTGATAATGATCGTCATCAAGCTTTTCAGCGTTGCTCGATAGATTGATATCAAGCTCAGGGTTCCACTCTTTAGTAAATACAGCGGCGCCTGGGACTTCAAGTGACATGTCTTTTACATAAATGCGTTCTAGTGCCAATTGTGGTTGTGCTTGCTCTTCAGCCATGGTCATTCCTCTAAAAGTTAATCAAATAATAGGGCAGATTGTCATTGTAACAACATATCATTGTAATATAAATGCAAACTAAGGTTTGAGATTTATCTCAAGGTCTTTTACGCAGTTTTTTTAAATGTTTTTTATCACAAAGCTTTATTCTTAACGCTGTCTATTTTTACACCAATAAAAATAGACAGAAAAGGACAATAGCAAATTAACCGGCTAATAGCTCGTCAAGTTTGCCTTGTTGGTTCATTTGGTTAAGCTCGTCGAAACCACCGACAAAGGTGTCACCAATAAAAATTTGCGGTACAGTGCGATAGTTGTTGGTCTTTTGCATCAAAGCTTGGCGCTCTTCGCGGCTGATGTCATGCATGCCGATTTCTTCGTAATCAACGCCTTTAGATTGTAATAGTTGCTTAGCGTTTGAGCAGTATGGGCACATTGGAGTGGTATAAACTTGCACAGGTACAGTCATGGTCATTCCTTATTTATAAATTTATGGGGGAGCAATTTTGTTATAAGTAATAGGATAAATAGTAAGATAAAAAAATTATAGGGTAGTCATTAATATAATCCGTTATCAATACGTAAATAACCCCTATATTTGCTGCTCCTCCGTATAAAGTGGGGATGGCTATGGCAAATTCAAGCAGTGTTGGTTAAAAAGTGCTGACGGTAGCATAGTTAGCGTATAAAAAAAGACACCTGATAAAAAGGTGTCTTTTTGATTGGTACTGCTGGTTAATAAGACCAGCTAATAGGATTTGTCTTACTTATGCAAACTTGGCTTGGCTTTACCTTTGTTTTTAGATTTAGTATCTTTTATGCCAACCAATGGCATACCAGCGCCTTGCCAGCCGCCGATTCCGCCATCTAGGCGATAGACATTGTCTTTACCAATCATTTGTACCGCAGCACCTGCTTGGATGCCCATATCACAGACGATGATGACTGGCTGCTCAATCGCACGAATTTCTTCAATTCGGTCTTTAAGCTCAGTAAAAGGTATGTTGCGGCTGCCTTGGATATAACCAGTTTCAAATTTCTTTTTGGCGCGAATATCGATGAGCTGCGCATTTTGCGAGTTGACCATCATACCCAAAGTGTTGGGCGATATTTTTCTGCCACTACGTTTATTTTCAATGGCAAAAAATAGCACGGCAAGCACGGCTAATATACCAAATAAAAACGGGTGGTTGCCCACAAATTCCAGCGCACGATCCAAACCATACCTCCAAAAATATAAGTGTTCGGTCAAACTGAGATAACAGCCCAACGATGGTGAACAAGGCGCTATTATACCGATAAGGTCATCTATAGTAAACGGGCGATGACTTGGTCGTTACTTTATTTCGTCGTTCCTTTATCAGTAACCTTTAGACATATCTGCTAATAAGGCTTAGTATCCGCCTCTTCTGTTAACGTCACAAGGTTTTCAACACGGCGCTGCAACACTTCGCCGTCCGCAACCGCTTGCCATAAGGCGCAGCCTTTACTGTTATGGGTATGGCGACAATCGCGGAACTGGCAATCACCTGCCAGCGGTGCAAGCTCGATAAAGCCTGAGATAATATCATCAGGGGTGAGATGCCAAATACCGTACTCACGAATACCAGGGGTGTCGACAATGCCGCCTTGGGTTAAATCATCTGGATTAAATGGCAATAAGCGACTGGTGGTGGTGGTATGTTGACCGAGCTTTGAGTTTTCAGAGATGACATTTACCACTTGTCCTGACTCTGGCAGCAAGGCATTGATTAAGCTGCTTTTACCGACGCCTGATTGACCAGCAAAAATGACCAGTTTCTTATCGATGTAGCGCTTTAGCTCATCAAGCCCTATTTGCTCATCGCTATTAGCGATGTTTTCAGGGCACGCAACCGAGGTCAGTACGCTCTCGTAACCAAGCGCCGCGTATTGTGCCAATAATTCACTGGTATCGACGCCGTTTTCTTGGGCCAGTAGATCAGCTTTATTAAGTACCAATAATGGCTTTACGCCCGCATGATGACAAACGACCAAATAGCGATCAATCAATGTCGGCGCAGCGGCAGGCAAGGGCGCAAATACAATGGCCAAAATATCAACATTAGCAGCGACGGGTTTGAGCTTATGATAACGGTCAGGACGCGAAACGAGCGAGGTGCGAGGCTTGACTGATTCGATACGTCCAAAGCCGGTATTAGGATCGGCAGTCCAGCGTACTTGGTCGCCCGCTGCTAGCATAGGTAGATTGGTACGCACATGACAGCGCCAAATATCGCCTAACGTTAATTCCTGCCAAAATGGCTCAGGGTCATCGGGCGCAATCTCCGGCTGCACAGGAATTACTGCCGGCAAGCTGGTCACTTGTACTTCTAGCTGCTTACCATAATGCGCCATGACCACGCCATCCATCAAACTGTCATCGATGCTGTCTTGGCTATCGAGCTGTTGTTTGTCGATGCGACGAATCTGTTGTTTAGTCAGTTTGCGTTGCCGGATTAATGCCATGGGTTGTGACCTATTAGAAAAATATTGCTAAGTGTAGCGTGAAAATTTGCTAACATACAGCCTAAAGCGCCGCTAGCAGATAGTGGTTTTGTAATGTTTTCGTTTTATTAGGCATTATAGCCAACCAAGTGCAAAGCATATGATTTTAGCCTGACTATTTAGAGTCAGTTTAATTGATTAACAAGGCTCACAAGCTGTGCCAAAGTTTATTGACCATAGGATATTTTATGAGTACCGACGACCATCCCAATAAAATTAAAATCAAAAACCAAGGTAAAAAAGGGTTGGTGTGGATTGACCTAGAAATGACCGGACTTGATACCTTAAATGATGAGATTATTGAGATTGCGACCGTGGTGACCGATGAGGATTTAAACGTCCTTGCCGAAGGACCTGTTTTCGCAATCAAGGTATCCGATCAAATATTAAATAAAATGGATGACTGGAATACCAAGCAGCATGGGCAGTCAGGCTTGGTGGACCGTGTGCGCCGTAGTACGGTGACCTTGGCGGAAGCAGAAGCGGAAACCATTAAGTTTTTGAATAAATGGGTCGATAGTGGCAAGTCGCCGATGTGTGGTAACTCAATCTGCCAAGATCGCCGCTTTTTAGCCCGCCAAATGCCCGAGCTTGAGCGCTTCTTCCATTATCGCAACCTTGATGTGTCATCGATCAAAGAGCTGTGCTTCCGCTGGCGTCCAGATATTCTAAGAAATTTCGAAAAAGGCGGCAGTCATTTAGCCCTAGATGATATTCGCGATTCTATTCGTGAACTAAAACATTATCGTCAGCATTTCTTTAAGTTGATGCCTTAACGTCATGTTTAAAGATTGGTGCCTTAAAAATCAATCTTTAGAAATAACCATTTAAGAACAAATAAAAAGTCCGTCAAAGAAGCGAATGCCAAGATATGGCTCGTTTCTTGGCGGACTTTTTGTTTCAGTGATATTTTTAATTAACTCTTATTGGGATAATCCTTTAATAGTATATTAGCGACCCTCATCAGGCCGCTTAATGCTATCAGAGCTGGCTTCATAAACCGCATCTAATTCTGCTTCCGTTAAATATTTTTCTACCGTCGGGTATAACTCGCGCTCTTCAAAGCGAATATGGTCGTATAATAGAGTGCCAAGCTCATGAACTTGTGCCACGCTGACCCCTTTATTGCCAGATTTTTGTGATTGTTCGACCGTATTTATCAGTTGATGTAATTGCTTATGCTGTCCATCAAGGGTATCGAGTACTAAGGCCACATCGGATTCAGTCACGCGGTACGGCTCTAAGGCATTAGCGATTAAATTGTCTTCAATTTGGAAGTGGTAAGCCATATCATTAATATAAGAAGTGAGATTGTCCCAATGTTTGGCAATCTCTTCGGGTTCATCCAAGCTTTCTTTGGCATGGCGTGACAGATTAAGCCCAAGATGGTGTTGGCGTGACAATGGCTGCAATTGATTGGCGCGTTTCATAATTAAATACCTTAATGCTTCGAGAAGTTATGATTGATTCATTATTTGGAGTTATACTTTATGTTCAACTATCTTTTAATTTTGCATTTACTGGGGGCGGCAATTTGGACAGGTGGTCATTTAATACTAGCATTAGTGGTGCTGCCAAAAGTGCTATCTTCACGTAATTTAGACGCATTGTTACAATTTGAAGGTCAGTTTGAAAAGATTGGCATGCCGGCATTAGCCATTCAAATCATTACTGGATTATGGATGGCATATAAGATATTACCTAACATAGAGATGTGGTTTGCCTTTGATAATGACATCAGTGTCTTGATTGGTATGAAGCTGAGCTTATTATTACTGACGGCACTAGTCGCGATGCATGCGCGCTTTTGGGTTATACCACGCTTATCCGCTAATAATTTGAATGGGTTTGCCATCAATATTATTTTGGTGACGTTATTTTCAGTGGCGTTCGTCGTGGTTGGTACGCTGTTCCGTACGGGGTTTTAATGAGAAAGTTTTCTTAGATAAAATGATATAGACTAAGTAGCAATTAATAGCTAATACAAATCAACAAACACAAAAAAACCTCAAGTAAATGAATACTTGAGGTTGAAACTTTGTACTTAATAATGTAATTAAAAACCAAGTTTTAAATATGGCGCAGCGGACGGGACTCGAACCCGCGACCCCCGGCGTGACAGGCCGGTATTCTAACCAACTGAACTACCGCTGCTTAGGTCGTCTTTAGCATGTCGTCTTCTAAAAGACCCACTCGCTAAATGAGTGGTGGGTGATGACGGATTCGAACCGCCGACATTCTGCGTGTAAGGCAGACGCTCTACCAACTGAGCTAATCACCCTGAGAAGCGTTAAAAAATTGCACTGCAATTTTAGCTTCGCAAGGGAAATCCTTTAAATAGGATTTCCTGAAAGTTTTAACATTCAAAGCTGTCACCCTTTAAATAACTTTCAACAGAAGAGAACTAACTAAAGCCTCGCTCTGTGGGTGTGTATTATATACATTTACACATGACTGTCAAATATTATTTTAAGTATTTTTAAAATTATGGCTAATAAACTTACTTACCGCTCAAACTAAGCTGTAAGTAGGGTGATGATAGACTATATAGCCGCTATATTGCTGGCTATTGCGTGCTTGCTAAAAGTCACTATACTGATAAGGCTTTTTGCATCTAACGAACAAGACGTCTACTTATAGGGCGTCTACTTAATAAAACAGCGGGCTAATAACTAATAACCAATAACTAATAAATAGATGAATGATTTGAGTGATATAGGGTCATGGAGTTGAGCATAGATAATTTTAATATAGAAGCTCTGTCTATTGAAGACTACTTTACTACCTGGTCGGTAGGAGACTTTGCTGGATTGGGTCTGATATTGCACGTGATTTTGATGATCGTCATGACCCTGCGTATCGTCTCGGTGCAGCGCAATATTGGGGTATCGATTGCTTGGGTTGCTGTGCTTTATACTTTGCCTTTGGTTGGTTTTATCGCTTATATCTTATTGGGTGAGCCAATGATTGGGCGGCGTTATCGTGCGCGTATGAATCAGGCGCGGCTACTGATGAATGATATGGCCAAGCGTGAGCAAATGGTGTTTGATGAAGGACAAGAGCTGCTACCCGATAATTATCGCGGTGTCAGTAAAATAGGCACACGTTGGACAGGGTTTGGAGTGTTTCCCGACCATCAAATGCAGTTGTTGACCACGCCGAGTGCTATCTTTGGGCGCTTGATTGAAGACATTCATGCCGCCCAGCGCATTATCCTGATGGAGTTTTATATTATTTATCCAAAAGGTCAGATACTCGACGTCATGGACGCGTTGATGGCAGCGGCGCGGCGCGGTGTCGAGTGTCATATTTTGGCGGATAGTGTGGGCAGTTTTAGTTTTTTTAATAGCAAACAGCATCGCATGTTAGAAGAGGCTGGGGTTTTTGTACACCAGTCGCTACCGGTGGGATTATTTAAAACTTTGTTTAAGCGCTCCGATTTGCGTAATCATCGCAAGATTATCGTCATTGACGAACATGTCGGTTATATCGGTAGCTTTAACTTGGTTGATCCAAAGTTTTTTAAACAAAACAAAAATGTCGGTCAATGGATTGATGTGGCGATACGTAGCGTCAGCCAACAACCGATAAATATTGCCACGGCGATGGCAAAAGTGGTGGTCACCGATATTGGCGCGGAAAATAAAGACAATCTCGATGCGCTCAATCACCGCGTGAATAACTATACGCGTAAGCTTTATGTCATGAATCCGACTATTAATGATATCAATAGTCGCGTTAAAGTGTTAGACGAGATTAGCGATACAGATGAGCTACCCGAGATTGGCTCGACATCGATTGTGATACCGCGTATGCCAGTCGTTGAGAATGTGTTAGCGCAGCTGATACCTTCGGCGCCGCAAGTGACGGCGCACGTGATTTATAATACCTTGGTGACGGTGATACATCGTGCCAATAAACGTATTCGTATTACCACGCCGTATTTTGTCCCCGATGAAGCGTTATCAGGGGCGCTGACCACCGCGGCCAAACGAGGGGTCGAGGTGACGGTTATTGTGCCCGAAAAGGTAGATTCATTTTTGGTGCAACACGCCTCGCAAGCGTACTATCAAGAGCTACTTGAAGCCGGGGTAACCATTGCTTTATTCAAAGGTGGACTGCTGCATGCTAAAACCGTGGTTATTGACGATGATTATTGTCTGTTTGGTACGGTAAATATTGATATGCGCAGTTTTTATTTAAATATGGAGGTCAGCTTAGCGATTTATACGCCAGAAATGGTCGCTCAGGTTGCGGATTGCCAAGAGGTTTACTTGCAGAGTTGTCGGTTTTTACGTTTAGAAGAATGGCAAGAGCGCCACGGAGCAGAGCGCTTATTTGATAATGTAGTGCGCTTATTTAGTCCTTTATTGTAGCGCTTTTGATTTTAGGTTAAGGTAAACTACTTATTTTTATTACCATCTTATTTTTATTATTATTTGAAATGTTTGTTTTCAAAATGCTCAACTTTAAAGGATAGGCTCGCCTTATGTCTGCATCGCCCTTAACACCGCTTGATTATATCGCAGCAGGCTATTGGCAAGATTTTTTAGCCGGCCGTTTTGTTGCCGGCGGCATGGCTTATGAAGCGGAATTGCATCGATGCACACTCGATGAATCGCTGGCAAGTTTACAGCGCGTAGATACTTTGCTGTCGCAGATACGCCGTGACATGGTTAAGTCGGACAGCTGGGATGAGGCGGCGCTATTAATAGATGAGCGCTATCGTAATTTTATGGTATTTTTGGCATTTTATGCTGGGCGCGTATTGGCACAGCAATGGCAGTATACGCCGCATTGGTTCGGAGAGTTTGAGCTACGTAAGCGCTATCCTACCTTGCCGCTACTGACCGATGACTTTTATCAGCATATGGCCGTGGTTTATCGCGATGATAGTGAGGTTAATAATCAGTTTAATACGACTGAGTCGCTATTTTTTGCTTTAGAGCCGATAGGAATGCGGCTGTTTGGTCATATTGATAGACCGTTTCAAGCAGTGCAAGGCGGTCAGGTGGCAAGTGGACTATACCAAGCAGTAACTGCAAGAGTGCCAAACGCCATTAATAATAGTTATACATTACCCTTAGATGACGCGCAATCTTTCGATAAAAAATTGACTGAAGTAGGTGTGACGCAGCATAGCAGACAAGATATTCAGACAGACAATATTGATAATAGTTATTCTCATCATGAGCTGCAATCAACACCTGAACCTGTTAAAGCAGATACTGTATTAGCAAAAGCTAATTTATCGACGGCTTCATTAGAAAGCCCCCCTGTACAAACTATAACGGCAGAAACTACGTCAGTAGTATCTTCACAAGCAGCGTTAAAAGAAGTTGCAGTAAAACCAACAACAAAATTCGCGCCAACTCCAGAGCTTTTTAGCCAATTGCTGATAGAGCTTGATGAAATAGACGTCGCCCAAAGCGCTGGCAAGACAGAATACGAGCAAGCCCGTAAAGTCTTGGATCAATTTGAGCAGTATATTGCTAAGCAAGAGAAACCGCGCGCGCAAGTTGCCTTTTCACAGCAGCATTTGGCAGCAAAGCAGCAAGCTCTAGCAAGATTGCAAGACGCTGCCCATGCAGGTAATAGCGCGGCGATGCTACGTTTGGCAATGTATGAGCTGCTTGGTGAAGGAATAAATACGGATAAAGTAGCTGGCATGGAAGCAGGCGTTGAATGGGTGAAGCAAGCAGCGAGCAAAAACGACAGCCGTGCCCAGCGCCTATTAAGTAAGATCTACTATCAAGGATTTGGCGTGCCGCAAGATATGACCAATGGCAAATATTGGCTTGAGCAAGCGGCCGAAAACGGTCATGTAGAAGCGGCCAGTTTGGTCAGTCAATGGCAGCAAGCGCAGGCGTTGATTAGCACACAAAAACAAGAACAGCATAGCCTTAAACGTTATCAGTTATTGTTTGCGGTAATTATTGTCGTCGCTATATTAATCTTCATTATTGTCTAAATGCTTATTTTAAATTCTAGCTCTTAAATCCTCGTTTTTAAATCTTTGTTTCTGATAGCGAGTGCTTTAAAACTATTGTTTAGCATTAAATTCAGGTAGAATTGGCGCGTTTTTTATTGGCATCTCTTATTGTCATTTTACAACGTCACCTCCTATCGTCCGATCCATTACTAATCTGGGCTTCTTCATGCCATCTTCTGATAATTCCTTACCTTCTTTTGATAAGTCGACTCAGCCAAGCCGAGCCGTTTATAAACCACCTATTTATTATCAGGTGACGATTGGTTTGCTAAAACCGCTCTATCGTCTGCAAGTATGGCGCCGCTCGCATAAGCGTGATAATTACCAGCAAGAAGTCGAGCAGCGTTTTGGTAAGCGCTATCCTGCGCCGCCTGTCCCTAATGCCAAAGTTAAACCTAATGCGACTGCCAACGAAAATGGCAATCTTAAAGAGAGCGATGGCAAAAGGGTCATCTGGTGCCATGCGGTGTCTTTAGGCGAGACCAATACTGTCGCGCCTTTGCTGGATGCGCTATTGGCAAAAGGCTATCAGATATGGTTGACCAATACCACACAGACAGGATATGCGCGCGGTGCCAGCCGCTTTGCCGATGATATTGCTCAAGGTCGCTTAAGCCATAGTTACGTTCCAGTCGACAGTCCTGCGGTGATTGAGACATTTTTGGCACATGTACAACCCGTCGCTGCCCTGTTTGTAGAAACCGAGCTTTGGGCCAATATCTTAACCAAACTGTCCGAGCATCATATCCCAAGTGTTTTGGTCAATGGTCGGCTGTCGGCTGCTTCTTTTAAAAGTTATCAAAAAATTGGCGCGGTCAGTGCCAGTATGATGAAAAACCTGAGTTTGATTATTGCGCAGGATAATGAATCGGCAAAACGCTTTCGGCAATTGGGCGCTCATAGCGCGCAAATCCGCGTGGCAGGCTCGCTAAAATGGGTCATTAATACCCCGAAGCTGAATGATGATAATGGTGCCAAAAAAGCTGAAATAGTAAACGATGGCGCAGACTTGGACTTAGATTTAGACGTAGTAGATCGTCCGATTTGGGTGGCAGCAAGCACGCATAGTGGTGAGGAAGAGATCGTATTATCATGGCAGCAGCAAATCCTATCTAACCCTTTGTTAGCCAATACCTTACTGATTATAGTGCCAAGACATCCAGAGCGTTTTGATGAAGTGGCAGAACTGATTGAAAAATCAGGATTAGCGATGGCGCGGCGTAGTGCTGAAGATGCCATTAGCGCAGATACTCAAGTCTATCTCGCTGATAGTATGGGTGAGTTGATGCGCTGGTATGCGCTTGCCGATGTGGCATTGGTAGGCGGCTCATTGGTCGATATTGGCGGGCACAACCCCGTTGAGCCGGCAAGCGTAGCAACGCCAGTATTGATGGGTGCTTATACCCAGTCTTGCCAAAGCGTGGTTGATAAGCTTGCTAGCGTCGGGGCGTTATATCAGCCAAACAATGCGTTTTATAGCGCGATTAATGCGAATGGCCAAGTCTCTCAGCCGCATCACTCTGATGGTAAACAATCTTCTTCAGATAATGGTGACAATCTTCTTTATCAGCAGCTAAAGTATTGGCTGAGCCATTTAACCTTAGCAAAACAGGCAGGGCAAGCAGGTGCAGCAATGACTGAGCAACAGCAAGCAGTCTTGCATCGTCAGCTATCGATGATTGAAGGTGTTATTGAACAATACGCTCAACCATCTTTTGAGCAAGACCTGAGCCAAGACGTGAATTAACAGCGGATATAAGTGACGCTATGAACTGTATATTATTGCCAGCGACCAACTTTCAACATGATAACGTGTCTGCGTATATCAATGATTTAGCGCAAATTGCTCATGTGAATAAAGTGCTAAATGCCAAAGTAGGCGATAGGTTAAAAATTGGTCAGCTTGGTGGGCAGCTTGGTAACGCTATCATTAAAACCATTACCTCCGATAGTATTCAACTAAGCGATATACAGCTAACCAAAAATCCGCCAGCGAAGCTCAATCTTACAGTGGTGTTGGCATTGCCAAGGCCAAAGGTATTGCGGCGTTTAATCATGGATATGACGGCGCTTGGTGTTAACGATATTATTCTTATCAATAGCTACCGTACGCAAAAAAGCTATTGGCAAAGTCCAATGCTAACTCGCCTTGACGAGTTTGTGTTAGAAGGTCTGCAACAAGGCGTGGACACAATTGCGCCGCGTATTAGCCTGCAAAAACGCTTTAAACCCTTTGTCGAAGATAAGCTTGCAAGTTTAATCACCAAACGCGCTATCGTTGCTCATCCTTATAGCGCGCTGTCATTTGCGCAATATGTCCAGCAACCACTGGCAAAACCTAAGTCAGCTCATGAATCGACTTTACCAAGTATGGTATTTATCGGTGCTGAAGGTGGCTGGATTGATTATGAGATTGAGTTGCTTGCTGAGCAAGGATGTACGCCAGTTAATATCGGGCCACGCATCTTACGTACCGAAGCCGCAGTCAATGTCATTTTAGGGCAGTGGTTACTAGAAGGTCAGGATTAAGCTCAGGCAGATACATAAATCATTGATATCTTGTTAAAAATTAGACCAGTTTATCGGCACAGCAGGGCCAGATAAATGTATTGATAATTAATCTCATTTCTATTAGTATAATGTGTCTTAGACATTAAGGTCTTATTAATCCCGTTATCCCGCTATTCAATTATTTATTAATAATTTTAATGTCGCCTTATCTCACTTATCCGTAGCACCATTATGGGGAATGCCATGTCATTAACTGCTATCAGTGCAAATCTATCTTCTAGTAAGCTTACTTTACCCATTGCTGTATTTGGCATGATGTTAGGTATTGCGGGCTGTAGTAACTCATCGACGCCAGAAGAAAACGTGGATGCTGACACTACAACCACTGCTGAACAATCTGGCGCTGAGCAAGAAGTGGCGAAAAATGATGACGCAACGGCCGCTGGTGGGCAAACGGTTACGATTTACTCATCACGTAATGAGCAGTTGATTAAACCGTTATTGGATAAATATACCGAAAAAACAGGTGTTAAAATTGAGCTGGTCACCGATAAAACTGGTCCATTGATGGCGCGTTTGCAAGCGGAAGGTAAAAACACGCCTGCGGATATGTTATTAACCGTTGACGCGGGTAACTTATGGCAAGCAGCGGAGCAGGGCTTATTGCAACCTGTGTCTTCTACTATCTTAGAAACCAATGTTCCTGCTAAATACCGTGATCCAAAAGGTCAGTGGACAGGTCTGTCTTTGCGCGCGCGTACAATTTTTTATGATCCAAGCAAAGTTGATGCAGCTCAGCTATCTACTTATGCAGATTTGGCCGATCCAAAATGGAAAGGCAAACTTTGTCTGCGTTCATCAAAAGCTGTTTATAACCAATCATTGGTTGCAAGCATGATGGAAAATCTGGGCGAAGAAAAAACAGAAGAAATTATTCGTGGTTGGGTAGCTAACTTAGCAACAGACGTCTTTAGTGATGATACTAGCATGTTAGAGGCGATTGCCGCTGGTCAGTGTGAAGTGGGTATTGCCAATAGTTACTACTATGGTCGCCTGCTTGATGAAAAACCAAATTTCCCTGTAAAAATATTTTGGGCGAACCAAGGCACGACTGGTACTCATGTCAACATCTCTGGCGCTGGGGTTATCGCTAACTCAGACAATCCAGATGGTGCGCTTAAATTGATGGAGTGGTTATCTTCTGATGAGGCGCAAGGTCTTTATGCCAGTTCTGATAAAGAGTATCCTGTCAAAGTAGGTATCGATGAGTCAGAGCTACTCAGATCTTGGGGTCCGTTTAAACAAGACAGTATCAGCGTGCAGAAGTTTGGTGAGCTACAAACCCAATCCATTCAAATGATGGATAAAGCGGGTTATAAATAACAGACTGTCAGTCGCTAAGCGGTTGGTTTTTAGCGATTAGATGTTTAGTCATCTAGCATCTAATCGCGTCATTATGCGTATGACACGGTAACAACTTATGATAACAATGCCAGAAGCGTCTGCTAAACAAGACAATACTGTCAATGAAGCTAATAACGACAATAATAGCCCGTCTATCAGTCAAGACCATGTCGTCCGCAAACGTATTATCTCGAAATCAGTCTTAGGACTGATTTCGTTGTTTATGCTCGTACCGATTTTAATCGTACTATTATCATGGACGCAGCCGGTCGCTGATATTTGGACGCACATGCGTCAATATGTATTGCCGCAAGTGTTAAAAAACACCGTCATTTTATTGCTGATGGTGACACTGATTTCTGGCATTATCGGAACAGCACTTGCGTGGGTCACCAGTATGTACCGCTTCCCGGGACAGCGGTTTTTTGCCTGGGCGCTGATGCTGCCATTAGCGATGCCCGCTTATGTTTTAGCATTCGTCACTGTCGGTATCGTTGACTTTAGTGGACCACTGCAAACGGCGTTAAGGGAGTTTGGTTTTACCACCGCTATTCCCTCGGTACGTAATGTGTGGGGCGCAGGTTTGGTATTGTCGTTGGCATTTTATCCTTATGTCTATTTGCTGGCACGCCAAGCGTTTTTATCGCAAGGCAGGCGCGCGATTGAAGCGGGGCAAATGCTTGGCTTAAGTCGTAGTAAGGTGTTTTTTCGGCTGGCATTACCACAAGCATTGCCGTGGGTTATTGGTGGTTTGCTGCTTGCTAGCATGGAGACGCTGGCAGATTTTGGCGCAGTATCGGTCTTTAATGTCGATACTTTTACCACGGCAATTTACAAAGCATGGTTTGGCTTTTTTAGTCTAACCACTGCCGCGCAGTTGGCCGCGTTATTAATCGGCGTGGTTTTTATCGTCGTCTTGTTTGAGCAATATTGGCAAGCCAAGCGCGGTAATACGGTGTCGCAGGGTAGTAGTCAGCGCTTTGAAGCCAGTAAACCTGCGCAGTGGGGCATGGCGCTACTTTGTATGCTGGTGTTTTTGATAGCGTTTTTGATTCCATTTTTGCAGCTGCTTTATTGGACCGCTTTAAATTTCCAGCAAGACTTTGATGCGCGTTATATTGATTTTGTCACCAATAGCCTTATGATTGCCAGTATGACTACCATATTTATCGCATTTTTGGCGGTTATTATTGCGTGGGTCAAGCGTCAATATCCGGATAAATCGACCAAACTCATGACTACCTTAGCCAATTTAGGTTATGTGGTGCCGGGTACGGTGTTGGCCGTTGGGATATTTATTCCGATTGCGTGGCTTGATAATCAGCTGATAGCGTTTGGTATTACCTCAACGCAGTTTTTTTCTGGTAGTGTCATCGTCATGCTGCTTGCCTTATCGACGCGCTTTATGACGGTGAGCTTTCAGCCGGTAGACCGTCAGCTACAGCGCTTGACGGTCAATCAAGAAGCGGCAGCTAAATTACTTAGCGATAGCCCGTATCAGCGCTGGCGGCAAGTGATGTTGCCCGTATTGAGTCCGGGGGTATTAACGGGTTTGTTGATGGGCTTTGTCGAAGTCATGAAAGAGATGCCGATTACCTTGATGACGCGGCGACAAGGTTGGGATACGCTGGCAGTACGGGTGTTTGAGATGACCAGCGAAGGCATGTGGGGACGCGCCGCATTGCCCAGTTTGTTGATTGTGCTGGTTGGGCTGATACCTGTTTGGGTATTGCTGCGCCAAAGTGATAAACAAGGTTAAGTTAAATGCATTTTATTAAAAAGCTATAATGAAAGAGTCATAATTAAAAAGCAATATTAAGAAATAACTATATTAAGAAATAACTATATTAAGAAGAGCAATATTAAAAACCGCGTCAATGATGGGTTTTATTCACTAATAGCTTACTGGTACCGTCTATGTATACTGACTTGATGAACGATTCAACCAATCCAGCAGCGTCTAAATCCTTAAAGCCTGAATCCTTAAAGCCTGAATCCTTAAAGATAGGCGGTAAGCCAAGACCGGAGCATGTGAAAAAACCACCCGTCACCCTATTAACCAAAGCTCAGGTAGCACAGCTGCAAGCGGGTAAAAGTTTGCCTCACAGCTCATCAACACAAGATGCTTTAAATCAAAGCATATCAAATCAAAGCGTCTCAAATCAGACTGCCTTAAATAAAGAAACAGCAGGACAAATTCACTTGCAAGATAACCATGTTTTTAATTCCTCTAAAAAGAACACTAGCGCTGACGATGCTTATTTTAGCGTTCAAGATTTAATCGTTGGTTATGACGATACGATTATCGTTAATGGCTTATCGCTAGATTTGCAGCAAGGTGAAATCGGCTGCTTTTTGGGTTATAGCGGCTGCGGTAAAACCACGGCCCTAAGGGCGATTGCAGGCTTAGAGCAAAGCCGTGGCGGCAAGATTCGCTTAAGCAATCAGCGTTTAACGGAACAAACCGCACGTACTACCTTTGCGGTCGCGCCAGCCAAGCGCGGCATGGGTATGGTGTTTCAGGATTATGCCTTATTTGGACATTTAAGCGTGGCAAAAAATATCGCTTTTGGCCTAAACAAATGGTCGGCTGCTGACAAAAAAGCCCGCGTTAAAGAGATGCTAGCGCTGGTAGAGTTGTCGGAACATGCGGATAAACGTCCTAGTGAGCTATCGGGTGGACAGCAACAGCGTGTAGCATTAGCCCGCGCATTGGCACCAAAGCCCAAGCTTTTGCTACTTGATGAACCGTTTTCTAACTTGGATGTGGTACTACGTGAGTCACTGGCGATGAACGTCCGTGATATCCTTAAACGTACCAATACCACCGCTATTTTGGTCACTCACGATCAAAACGAAGCCTTTGCGTTAGCCGATAAAGTCGGGGTCATGGATAAAGGTAAGTTGGTCCAATGGGCGACGCCAAGTGAGCTATATCATGAGCCAGTCAGCCCATTTGTCGCTGAGTTTGTCGGCGAAGGTGCGATGATAGACGGTATCATCAAAGAAGGTCATGTCGAAACCGCGCTTGGAGATATTTATCGCCGTATGGAAGTTTATGATGAATCAGGGCAGCCGCAGTATTGCGAGTACGACTATCCGAATGGTACGCCGATTAAGGTGTTAGTACGTCCTGATGATATTATCCATGACGATGAAAGCCCGCAAACGGCTTTAGTCGTCGGACGCGTATTTCGCGGGGCAAACTATCTTTATCGCTTACAGCTTGCCGATGGTCAAACCGTACTGTCGTTAGTTGCCAGTCATCATAACCATGAGATTGGTTCACACATTGGCATCTTGCCTATCCTAGAGCACGTAGTGGTGTTTGATGAAAAAGACATCAATGCTACCACGTGGTCAGAGTATGATAGATCAGAGCGCGTGGAAGACGTCAGGTAGTTGTCAATTTTAAGCTTGGCGCTGCTCTTGAAGTTTAGCAAGAACTTTAAGCTTGGCGCGTTGCCAGTATATGCAAATAACGTCCCAGCCATTTATACGGCTCGAGTTGTGAGTAGCGCAGCTCCATGCGTATGACCGCATCAGGGTCATTATGACCGCCACGTTTTAGCGGCGAATAATCATGAAATACCCGCAAGCCACTGGCAAGTATCGTTTGATAATGATGAGCTTCTAACCAAGATTCAACTTCTTCTTTAGCGACCGGATGATTGGGCGTGAGGCTTTTTTTATTGTCCGCTTTATATTCAGTGTTATCCAATAAGTTAAAATTACCCATAATAAGATTGCGATAATCAAAACTCGCTGGATTATAAAAGCACAGCGATAGCGCGCCATTTTCAGTTAAGTGCTTATCGAAAAAATCCATCACAGCGGCCGGTTCTGCCAACCATTCAAGCAGCGCATGACACATTATCAAATCAAACTTCTCTGTGTTACCTGCTAACTTTTCTTCTAATTCTTGATACGGGCAAACGTACCACCTAATATCCAAATCCTTTTTAACTATTTCAGCGTTTGCTTGTGCTTTCTCCAGCATATTGGCTGAGATATCATTGATAACCAGCGTATGCCCTTGAGTGGCAAGCTCAATCGCAATTTGCGCCAGCCCAGCGCCCACATCCAAAATACGTAACGGTCGCCCAAGTGTCTGGCTCATCTGCGTGCAATAGGCAACAATATCACGGCGCAATACTGCCAGACGAATGTCGCCCTTTAAGCCGCCGTAAACCTTTTTTTCAAAGTGGTCAGCAATCGCATCAAAGCTGCGATCCGTACGTGTATCGGGTTGGTCAATGGACGGTGTGTTTGTTTGATTGCTTGGCTGGTCAGTTGATTGGCTGCTTTCGTGATTCATAACGGGCTCTGTTTTATCTAAAGTATTTGAAATGGTTTTTCATCACTTTTTTATTGGATTTTAATAGGGTTTTAGCGTATAAATAGTAGGATTGCAGCCATAATTTTTATTAAATTATTTCAATAAAACTGCATTTATCCCTTGCCAAGGAGTTTAGGCAATTTTTTGCATTATTACTGCTAAGGATAGCAATCATGGTCTTATCCAATACCTCTATTATAAACAAACCCATCATGACGCGCGGTATATTATCGCTAGCGATTGCCAGTAGCTTATTACTTGCTGGTTGTAACGATGACGATAATGAAAGAGTTGTTTCTGATACCACAACTGTCAAAACTATCGGCTCATTCACTGCCACTCAAGTAAATACTCAGTTTGGCCTCAATACTACTGCCACCCCAACCGCTAAATGTGATATTAAAATTGAGAAAGTAAGCTATCGGACAGTAGGCGCAGCAGGCGAGCGTACTAATGCGACCGCTGCGCTGATGCTGCCAAGTGGAGACAGCGCCGACTGTCAAGGTGATCGCCCGGTATTATTATACGCGCATGGCACGACAACGGATAAAGGCTATGATTTTGCCCAAGTAGGTAATATTAAAAACCCTGCGGTAGGGGAAGCCAACTTAATTGCTGCAAACTTTGCCGCCCAAGGTTATATCGTCGTCGCTCCCAATTATGCCGGTTACGATGAGTCTAATCTTGATTACCATCCATACCTTGTGGCTGATCAACAAGCCACTGATATGGTCGACGCTCTAGATAGCGCGCGCAGCATTATCGAACGCAAAAAACGCGCCAATGATGCCAATTACAGTAAAATTGATGACTCGGGTAAGCTGTTTTTGAGTGGCTATTCGCAAGGTGGGCACGTCGCTATGGCGACCGCACGTAAGCTAGAGCAACAAGGTAAACCTATTACTGCCATGGCACCAGCATCAGGCCCTTACGCTTTAGCAGCGTTTGGTGATTTTATATTTGCAGGTAATGTCAATCTTGGCGCAACTCGTTTTGCACCTCTATTAGCGATAGGATTACAGAAAAAATATCCTAATATTTATAGCAGTCGATCAGAGATATTCAGTGCTGATTATGCTAATACTCAATTTCCAAGTTTACTAAGTTTTGAAGAGTTAGTCGCAGCTGGACAACTTCCTGGATTTGCCTTGTTTGAAGCCAAACCTACTAGTGACCCTTTACTAAATCAATTACCCGATAGTGAACTGCCTTTTGCCTTTTTAGGATTCGCTGCTGAAAAATATTTGATAAAAACTGATTTTCGAGCTATGTACATGGCAGATGCGCTACAAAACCCTGATAGTCTAACGCCGACAACACCGACGGGAATGCCCGCTGCCAATCCAAAAAGTAATATTCGTAAAGCATTAAAAGATAATGATCTTCGTGGTTATAAACCTAAGGTGCCAACATTATTATGCGGCGGTCATCGTGATCCAACCGTGTACTACGATTTAAATACAGGGTCAATGTTAGCTATTTTAAAGCAATATAACGATAATAACTCAGCAGCTAATCTAAATATAACGGTATTAGATGTTGATAATAGCGATGAAGCAAATAGAGGAGTGCCTACTATTGTACCTTTGAGTCAGTCGGCTCTAGCTAATCCATGGTTGCAGAACAGTACTATTCCTAATATCCAAACTCGCTTTAACGCTAGTGTTACCGATGCTGGCAATAGTTTTTTATCTAGCTATCACGGTGGTCTAGTGGCTACTTCTTGTACTGAGGCTACTCGTGAATTCTTTGAGCAAAATTTTAACCAATCGTAAGATTGTTTAAGTTTGAGTCTAATATTCATACTAATAAAAAAAACTGTATCCTTTGGATGCAGTTTTTTTATGAAACAGCCTTTAAAAACAGCAAAGACAATGCCCAATTATTAAAGTCGTTTTTATCCTTATTACTAAAGATAAAAACAAGTGCTAATCAGCTGTTTTGCTTGATTTTAATAGCATCTACAATCCCCTAAATAGACAAAAATGTGTTAAAATAGCTTCTTTAATTAAACCTTACTTTTAACAAGAAACGTATCGCCATTTTCCTATTATTTAGCCCGTTTGATGGCGCTTTTTATAGTCTGTTTATCAGGGATATTGACGCTTTTTAGCGCCTTTATTTTTGTATGGCTATCAGCATTTTTAACCGAGCCAAATACTAGAAAAAAATGTGAATAAAGGAGTGTATATGAGCGACTCGATCAGTCCTATTGCCATCGTGGATGAATTAAAGCAGTCCTATCTGGATTATGCGATGAGCGTGATCGTCTCGCGCGCGCTGCCTGATGTGCGTGATGGGTTTAAGCCAGTGCACCGCCGTGTGATGTATGCGATGCATGTGTTGTCCAATGATTATAACAAACCTTATAAGAAATCAGCACGTGTGGTCGGTGATGTCATCGGTAAATATCACCCGCATGGTGATAGTGCCGTCTATGATGCAATTGTACGTATGGCGCAGGACTTTAGCTTGCGTTATCCTATGGTTGATGGTCAAGGAAACTTTGGCTCGATTGATGATGATCCACCGGCGGCAATGCGTTATACCGAAGTGCGTATGACCAAGCTGACCCATCAAATGCTAGCGGATTTGGATAAAGATACGGTCGACTGGGAAGACAACTACGATGGCTCTGAGCGTATGCCAAGCGTCTTGCCAGCGCGTATTCCAAACTTATTGGTCAATGGCGCAACCGGTATTGCGGTTGGTATGGCGACCAATATGGCACCGCACAACCTGACAGAGGTGATTAATGCCTGTTTAGCGTATGCCGAAAATCCGCAAATATCTGCCGAAGAGTTGATGTCGCATATATCAGGTCCTGACTTTCCTACTGGCGGTGTTATTTATGGTCGAGCGGGTATTTTAGACGCTTATCGCACGGGTAAAGGCCGCTTGCATGTACGCGGTCGCTATATCATTGAGCCAATGAGCGATACGGGCGTCAACCGTGACCGTGAGCGCATTGTCTTTACTGAAGTGCCTTATCAAACCAATAAAGCCAAATTGATTGAGCGTATTGCTGAGCTGGTACGCGACAAAAAAATCGAAGGTATTACTGAAATTCGTGACGAGTCTGATAAAGACGGTATGCGTATCGCTATCGATTTGCGACGCGGTGAAACGGCAGAAGTGATCGTTAATAACTTGTTCTTGCAAACGCCGCTCGAATCTAGCTTTAGTATCAATATGGTGGCGCTCGATAACGGTCAGCCAAAACTATTGACTTTGCGTCAGTTAATCGCTGCCTTTGTCCGTCATCGTCAAGAAGTGGTAACGCGCCGTACCATTTTTGAGCTTAATAAAGCCCGCGTTCGTGGTCACTTATTAGAGGGCTTAACTGTTGCCTTAGCCAACATTGATGAGATTATTGCGACGATTAAAGCCTCTGCAAACCGTGGCCTTGCGCGTGAAAACTTACTGAATAACACGTGGGGTTCGGGTAGCGTCGTTGCGATGCTAACCGCGGCAGGTAGCCAGTCGGTACGTCCAGACTTTATAGAAGGCGAAGACCCAAAAGCGCCGTTTGGTTTGATTGATAATCAAGAAAGCTATCGCTTATCACTCGAGCAGGTCAATGCCATTTTAGACATGCAGCTGCATCGTCTGACGGGTCTTGAGCAAGACAAATTGACCGAAGAATATCAAGACCTGCTACGTGAAATTGCTCATTTAGAGTCTATTTTGGGTGATTTTGATAAATTAATGACCATTATTTCAAACGAGATGATTGAAATTCGTGAAAACTTCGGTGACGAACGCCGTACCGATATCATCGATTCACGCATGGACTTTAACCGTGAAGACCTTATCCCAGAGCAAACCGTTGTGATGACAGTGTCGCGTACGGGCTATGCAAAAACGCAGCCGATTGACGATTATGTCGCGCAAAAACGTGGCGGTAAAGGCAAATCTGCAACCGCGATGAAAGAAGACGATGTGATTGATCATTTAGTCGTGACCTCAACGCACGCAACGGTATTGTGTTTCACCGACACAGGCCGTGTATTTAGCTTGCGTGGTTTTGAAGTGCCGATTGCCAGCCGCGGTTCGCGTGGTCGTCCATTAGTGAATTTGATCGGCTTAAATGCTGATGAGACAGTCACCACGATATTGCCAATACCGCAAAATACCGCAGATGTGAGCGGGCATTTTGTGTTCTTTGCCACCGCAAATGGTACGGTTAAGCGTGTTGAGCTTGAGCAGTTTGCCAATATTCGCTCGAACGGTTTGATTGCCGTTGGATTAGAAGATGATGATAAATTGGTCAGCGCCCGTATTACTAATGGCAGTCAAGAAGTGATGTTATTTGCTTCGAGCGGTAAAGCCATTCGTTTTGATGAAAACGATGCGCGCGTGATGGGCCGTACCGCTAAAGGTGTGCGCGGTATGCGCCTGGCCGCCGATGAATTTATCAAATCGCTGGTGGTTATCGAAGATGATGTGCGCGAAATCCTTATCGCTTGTGAAAATGGCTTTGGTAAACGTACCTTTGTCGAAGAGTTTAATACGCAAAATCGCGGCGGTGGCGGTGTCATTGCTATCAAAACCAGCGCCCGTAATGGTGCCTTGGTTCGAGCGACCAAGGTTGAGCCTGAAGACGATATTATCTTAATCTCTGATAAAGGCACGCTGGTTCGTACGCCAGTTGAGCAAGTGGCAAGCTCGGGTCGTAATACCCAAGGCGTTACCTTGATTCGTCTGTCAAAAGATGAAAAACTGGTGGCCATGGCGTGCGTTGAGAACGAAGAGGGCGACGACGAGTTGGTCGAGGCGATGAAAGAAGATGGTACCTTTGACGTAGAGGGTCAAGAACAAATCGATATTGATAGCGAAACGGGTCATGCGACGACCGACGTCAATGATGTTGTTGATATTGCCAATGATTACACGTTAGATGACGAAACGTCGACTGATACCGCAAATGAAAACACCGACGATGACGAGTAATCATATCAGTTGTTAGCTTTTTAGTTTAGTTAGTCATACTGCTCTAGAATAAGCCTCTGACGTCATCGTTGGAGGCTTTTTTCTGAGCGCTGTTTATCCTTATAGCGTGTTTTTTAACCTTTAACTTTGCATGCTTAGCTTCTATACACTTATGATAAATAATATCTATTAAGCGCTATTTTTTAAGGCCGTTGTTATGCTTACGACCAATCAAACTTTTCAAGGAACGTTAGCCGCAATATCATCGAGTTTTTTATTCTCGATGATGTTTTTGTTTGGGTTATTTATGCTGCCCTTGACAGGAACACAGGTAGCATCATGGCGCATATTGATGATGCTGTTGAGTTTGCTTATATTGGTCAGTTTTACTAAGCAATGGCAACATGTCTTTGATTATCTAAAAACCTTAAAAACACCAAAAGAATGGCTGATATTTATCTTGCCGACGCCGATTTTGGGTGGGCAAATTTGGCTATTTATGTGGGCGCCGGTCAATGGCTTTGGTCTTGACGTCACTTTGGGCTATTTTTTATTGCCGCTGGTGATGATCATATTGGGGCGCTTTTTTTACCATGAGCATATGAGCGCGCTACAGTGGCTAGCGGCCCTGTTGGCTGCTTTAGGTATCGGTCATGATATTTGGCAATATGGCACCATCTCTTGGGTTACCTTGTTTGTCTGTTTAGGTTATCCCCCTTATTATCTGCTGCGGCGTAAGCTTGCCGTACCGCCGATTACTGGTTTGTTGTCAGATTTAACTTTGCTGACGCCAGTGGTACTTATTATGCTGTATAGCAGTGGCGGCTTTAGCGTGGCGGCACAAAATATGAAGTTTTGGTATTTATTACCGCTGCTTGGCGCGTTTAGTGCGCTTGCGATGTCCCTGACCATGATTGCGAGTAGTAAATTACCCGTCTCATTATTTGGTGCGCTAAGCTATATAGAGCCAATGCTATTGTTTGTGCTATCTATTACCGTGTTAAGCCAAAGCATTGAGGAAGGCGGCTCGTTATTTATGTACGGTATGATTACGCTGGCGTTATTTATTATGATTACTGATAGTGTCATGGGTTATCTTCGCCGCCGCCGCGATAACCATTTGCACGGCTACCGCGAGCCACAAGTGGGCGGTTTTCCGCCGCGTCACCGCTTGATAAACTACCGTATCGACGGGGTGTTAGCCGCACATCGTTTTCGTAAGATGCGTCGTTATCAAAGGAAGCTCGATAGCATACAGCGTAAAATCGAGCAGCTTGATAGCAAATAAATCCTCACATGTATGTCAAATGAATAAACCTGATTTTTAAATGAACAGACGGGTTAGGCCAATGTATTGCGTATCTATGCCGACTTTGACATAATGCTGAGCATGAGATACAGAAGCGTTTATCTTAATTTTATTTAGTTAAAGGATAGATAAAAATTTCTATCAACAATAGAGCTGATAGACAAAAGGCCTCCGACGTTCGCGTCTGAGGCTTTTGTTTTTTTTCAAAATTGCCAAGGACGTGCGCTTATTTTTAAAGGCAATTGTTATGCTCCTCACCAATCAGACGTCGCAAGGCACCATCGTTGCAGTCGCCGCAAACTTTTTATATGCAGGGTTGTTTTTATTTGGTCTGTTGATGCAGCCGTTATCAGGGACACAAGTTGCTGCTTGGCGCGTGCTGATGATGCTACTCAGTTTGGTGTTACTGGTCAGTGTGCTGAAACAGTGGCAGCATATTTTTGATTATTTAAAAACCTTAAAGACGGCAAAAGAGTGGTTTTTATTTATCATTCCCACGCCGATTTTGGGTGCGCAAATCTGGATATTTATGTGGGCGCCGGTCAATGATTTGGGGTTGGAGGTGACATTAGGTTACTTTTTATACCCGATGATTATGATTGTCGTGGGGCGCTTTTTTTATAATGAAGACATGAGCTTGCTGCAATGGCTTGCGACCATTTGTGCGGCGCTCGGTATTGGCTATGATGTGTGGCAATATGGCAGCATTTCTTGGGCGACTTTATTTGTCTGTTTGGGTTATCCGCCTTATTATCTGCTGCGGCGTAAGCTTGCCGTACCGCCCATCACCGGACTTATCTCGGATTTGGTATTATTAACGCCGGTGGTGTTGGTGATATTATACTTAAGCGGTGGTTTTGAGCTGGCGTTCGCGACCGATAAGTTTTGGTATCTATTGCCGCTACTCGGTATTATTAGTACAGCGGCGATGGCGCTGACCATGGTTGCCAGCCAAAAGTTGCCCGTGTCGCTATTTGGTACGTTGTGTTACCTTGAGCCGATATTTTTATTTATATTTTCCATTACTATTTTGCACCAAAGTATCAATGACGGCGGCTCACTGTTTATGTATGGCATGATTGTCATCGCGCTGCTGATTATGATTGCTGATAGTGCGCTTGGCTATTTGGCACGTAAGCGTCATGACCGCCTGCAAGCGTACAATGAGCCACAAGTCGGCAGCTTCCCGCCGCGCCGCCGCCTAAAAAATCGCCGCATCAAAGGGGTTTTGATTGCCCATCGGTTTCGTAAAATCAGAAAGTACCAGCAAAAAATAGATAAGATGACGCGCAAAATCGAAGAGCTACATGCTAAGTAAGCTTTGCTATAAAGGCTCTCAATTAGACTCAGCAAGCATTGTTTTTCATTATATTTTTCCTTATTGCTCTACATAGTTTCTGTATTAAAGAGCGATTAATTGCGCTATTATCGACAATAAGGTTGCCTTGCTCAATGATGCTTGACGAGTTACAAAAATGAAGTCTGAAGGCAGGCGTAGCCTATTAATATATGTTTTATTTAAGATTATCGCTTATTCACATTATAACTAGGGTGGTTTATGTTACATCTTCACCATTTAGCAAATTCACGCTCGTTTCGTATTCTATGGCTATTAGAAGAGCTTGGACTCGATTATAAATTGACCTGCTACGAGCGCAACAAGGCTTACCGCGCCCCAAACAGTTTAAAACAAGTACATCCGCTCGGTCATGCGCCTATATTAGAGGTAAACGACCGTGCGCTCGTCGAGTCGGGATTTATCATTGAGTACTTGCTTAAGCATTATGATAAAGAACATCAATTTAAGCCTGCTGATGACAATGAAGCGGCATGGGATGCTTATACGTTTTGGCTACATTTTGCAGAAGCATCACTCATGCCGCCATTGGTCATGCGTCTGGTCTTTACCAAAGTGGTTGAGCAATCGCCGATGCTGATCAAACCTGTGAGCAAAAGTATTCGCAATCAGGTCGAGAAAAGCATGATTAGCAAAAGTTTGGATACCATGCTGGCCATGATGGAGCAACATCTGCAAGATAATCATTGGTTTGCAGGCGTAGAGTTCAGTGCCGCGGATATTCAGATGCATCTTGCGGTCGTCGGTGCCAATGCGGGAGCAGGTTTAGATAGCAGTAAATATGCCAATATCTTAAACTGGCTAAAACGCTGTGAGGAGCGCGATGCCTTTAAGCGCGCAGAAGAAAAGGGCGGGCGTTTGAAATTTTAGATGCAGCACATTTCATCATTAATAAATGACTGAATTTATATTAAAATAAAGGTTTTGTTTATTTATAGACAAAACCTTTTTTAGGATAAAAAATGACAGACTTAAATAAAACAAACAACCGGCATAGCAATGCTGATACAAGCTTAACTACGGAACCAACTATAATTGCTGCTGAAGAAAATAAAAATAGCCAGCAAGTCTCTATCAAAGCGTGGTCACAAAAGCTACTGGTAGTACTCCTATGCCTTGCGAGCTTTTATGGTGGCTGGAAATCCTATGAATCCAATATGGTCAATGAATGTACGGCCAATGGTGGGCAAATGATTGAGGGTCAAAGAACCATGCTATGCCAGTCTTTATAAAGTCGTCTTTATAAAAACATGGCTATAAAAACGTCGCTATAAAAAGTATTTAGATAAAGAGTTTGCCTATGTTAAAGCTTACCTTTTTGGGCACCTCAGCGGGCGTGCCAACCAAGCAGCGTAATATCACCGCATTAGCTGTTGAGTCTCTTAATCCCTATGCCTCAAACATCCGAAACACGACTCAATCTAAAAAATCACGGCCTTGGGTGTTGGTTGACTGCGGCGAAGGCACACAGCAGCAGCTCTTACATACTAAGTTATCTCTACATCAGCTCCAAGCCATTTGCATCACTCATGTGCATGGCGATCATTGTTATGGTCTGCCGGGGTTGCTTGCGAGTGCGGCAATGTCAGGGCGCCGTGAGCCGTTAATCATCGTTGCGCCAAAAGCAATCGCCACGTTGCTTGAAGCGGTAACTTTGACGACAGAGCTATATTTTCCATTTGTTATCAACTTTATGGCGATAGAAGATTTGCTTTCTGAATCAGACGATAAAAACAAAATTCAAGTAACGATTACACTAGACAATCAGCATCAGCTGACGATAGGTATTTATCCTTTATCGCATCGCGTGGCCTCTTATGGCTTTGCTATCAATCAAACCATCAGCCGCCGTACGCTGAATACCGATAAATTGATAGCCGATGGTATTCCAGCAAGCGTGCTGTGGGGCAAGTTGCAGCAAGGCAAAGATGTCGCAGCCGAAGACGGACGCACGCTTTATTCAGCCAATTATGTCGATAATAACAGTCAGCGCATAAAGGTTGTGGTGGCGGGCGATAACGATACGCCAGAGTGCCTAAGTGCTGCGGTAGTCGATGCCGATTTGTTGGTACACGAAGCCACATATACTCATGATGTGTTACATAAGATTCAGGCAAAAAACCCAGACTTTGATCCGATGCACAGTAGCGCGCAATTGGTCGGTCAATTTGCCCAAGAAAACAGCGTTAAAAATTTAATTTTGACCCATTTTAGCGCCCGTTATCAAAGCTTTGATAATCCTCACGGTGATACGCCCAATATGGCGCATATCCGCTTGGATGCCCAAAGTGCTTATCAAGGCAATCTATGGTTAGCCGCTGACTTTGATCAATATATGGTAAATGGCACAGCGGACTTAGTAAGCGCAGAAGAAGGGAGCCGCGTGCAGTATCTAGGTTCTGCACGCGACCATAAAGAATAACATAACAACAAATTTCAATAACTTTTAAGCGTTATTATCTTCAGCTGCTAATTGCATTTGCCCTATCCAGTAGCGGCTAAATTGATAGGCCACGCGCCCCGAGCGGCCACCGCGCTCTGATGCCCAGCGTAATGCTGCTGCTCTGGTATAGTCAGGCAGCGTATTATTTTCCTCTGCATGATGATTACTTTCTTTAACGTCACTCGCATTATCTAGATTGCGGTTTGGCGAAAGTGATAAATAATGACGCACAATGTGCAAGTAAGTGTTTTGATCCATCGGATGAAAGGATAACCAAAGTCCAAAGCGATCAGACAAGGAGACCGTTTCATCAATGGTTTCATAAGGGTTGACTTCGTCAGTCTGACCGTTATAAATATTGACATTGTCTTTCATTAACTGCGGCAAAAGATGACGGCGGTTACTGGTGGCATAGACGAGTAGCTTGTCTTGCTCGGAATCCAGTGCGCCGTCCAACACACTTTTTAGCGTCCGGTAACTCTCATCTTGACCGTTAAATGCCAAGTCATCACAGTACACCACATAACGGCAACCACAGTCCGCTGGCAGCGCATTAATCGCAACGCGTATCTTATCAAGCATCTGTAGGTCATCACGAGCGATTTCGATAATACGTAGCCCTTCGCTATGATAGGCTTGTAGCAGTGCCCGAATCAGTGATGACTTGCCAGCGCCGCGTGTGCCTGTCATCAGGACGTGATTGGCAGGATAGCCCTTTAAAAACTGGCGCGTGTTTTGTACCAATTTTGCCTTTTGGGTATCGATACCATGCAAGTCATCTAAACTTAAAAATAAATTCACTGCCAAAGGCTCCAGGTGCCCTTGCTTACCGCCAACCCAACGATAAGCCAGCTGGGCAGGATCAATCTCGATAGTCGGCGTGACCTGCTCTTGCAAATACTGCTCAAGTAAATTTAATACATGGTCGGGTAGGGCGTAATTCATAACAGGCGTAGTAGATTGGGGCATAATACATAGTCGCTTATAATTTAGTTACTTATAATCATTAAAATGGCAGATTGCCTATTACATATATCAAGTACATACATCAAGGTAGCACTTATCATGAAAAATAGTGCCAGTAATCAGGCTGTATTTCAAGCAAAGCCAAAGCAAGACTTGGCAAAACAAACGTTGCAAACGGATGCGCAGCAAATTCTGCCTGTATTGACCATAGCATTCTTGGACTTGCAGTATAGTAAGATAGCACATCAGCGTATCAGTCAGCAGGGTGTCACTAATGCGCTTGAATATCAAGGTTTAACACGCGCCAAGCATCCCCAGTTTGGTGAGGTCATGATGAAATGGCAATTAAGTATAGAGGCTCATCGACACGGATCTCTTTTATCTTATGAGGCCGACGTTCTAAGATCTATCAATCAGCTCTCGAACCATCAGGGTAGATTTTCTTCTATCGCGCCGCCGTTATTAGCCACTCATCATTTACAGCTACAAGTATTAAATAACAGTCAAACACTCACCCTTGTTGTTATGCCAAATTATGCCAACGGTAGTGTCGCGCGCTATTTAAAACAAAGCCTGACTGCCGAGCAAAAGCAGCAATTAATCGTTCAAGCCGCAAAGCTTATTGCCAATTTACATCACATAGGTTGGCTACACAATGATATTAAGCCGAGTAATATTTTACTAGATGCTTTCGTGCCAAATCATGCAGATATTGGCGGTATCGTACCTAATTTATTATTGGCTGATTTTGCTTTGGCAGAACCCATTAATAATGGTATTACTCAAATAAATAAGAAAAATAGTACAGAAAACAATGCTGGCACGCCCGCTTACCTTGCCCCTGAACGCTGGCAAGGACAGGGCGCAACGCTACAAAGCGATATTTATGCGTTTGGGATAATGCTATATGAAATATTGGCAGGCGAGCGACCGTTTAAGATTGATAATCCGAGTGGTGCGCCGTTAAGAGAATGGGCGACTCAGCATTGCCAACAGCCAATTGTAACAATGCCGTTGGAGTATAGTCGCTATCAACGTATTATCAATAAAGCGTTGGCGAAGAGAATGGAAAAACGTTATCAAAGTATGGAAGAAATCGTGCTGGATTTGAAAAGATTATAATCATCAATGCTAAATTCTAGACACAAAAAAACCTGCTAAAAAGCAGGCTTTAATATTTGGTCTAAGATGTACTATCCGAAAATGGTGGGGCTGGAGAGACTCGAACTCTCACACCTTGCGGCGCCAGAACCTAAATCTGGTGCGTCTACCAATTCCGCCACAGCCCCATTTTCGTTACTCTATCATCAAAGGCAGTTAAATTCAAATGCCATCGAGATAGTTAACTGATTCGGTAGTGCGTCTCAGTGGTTGGCTATTATATAGAGTTTCAAAGGTTTGGCAACCCCTATTTGCGATTTTTTTTAATTATTTGAAAATTATTTTTGCTAAATCTCATAAATATTTGATATTGCTGGTTTTTATTTCAGAGACTGATGGCTTTAATTATTATTTTTCTCTGCTGCTGTCATCTCTAATTGCTGTAATTTGCGGGTCAAAGTATTGCGTCCCCAACCCAGTAAGTTGGCGGCAGCTATTTTTTTACCGCCGCTATGATTGAGAGCAGCTTGCAGTAACACACGCTCAAACTCGGGCGTTGCCGTTTGTAAAATATCGGTTTCACCCGTTTGCAGCGACTGCTTCGCCCATATAGCCAACGCTTGCTGCCAGCTTTGCTTGTCATGCGTTTGGGTCAATTGACTGTTCTGGCTGTTTTGCATGTTTTGATGCACGTGATATGCCGCATTGCTTTGTTGCTCTACATTAGGGGCAATATTGTCTAGCAGCTCTGGCGGCAAATCCTCAATCATAACGGTGTCGCCCGTGGTCATTACCGTCAGCCAAAGGCAAACGTTTTCAAGTTGACGGACATTACCGCGCCACGCAAAAGATTGCATCATCTGAAGCGTGGTAGGATGCAGCTGCTTTTCGGCGCTATTTAATTGTTTGGCGGCGCGCTGCATAAAGTAGTTTGCTAATGCAGGAATATCTTCAGGGCGCGTCCGTAAGGGCGGCAATGGCATACGAATCACATTAAGGCGATAAAATAAATCTTCACGAAATTTGCCTTGTTTGACCAATTCTTCTAAGTTTTGGTGGGTAGCGGCAATGATGCGTACATTGACTTTGACCGGCTGCTGTCCGCCGACGCGAAAAAACTCACCGTTGGCCAATACGCGCAGCAGACGCGTCTGGGTACTGTACGGCATATCGCCGATTTCGTCTAAAAATAGCGTGCCGCCGTCCGCTTGCTCAAAACGACCTTGCCGCGTCGTCGTTGCGCCAGTAAACGCGCCTTTTTCGTGACCAAACAATTCTGACTCAATCAAGTCATGCGGTATCGCTGCCATATTAAGCGCGATAAAAGGTTGCTGCGCCCTTGGAGAATGGGCATGAAGCGCACCTGCCACCAGCTCTTTACCTGTGCCTGATTCACCAGTAATCAAAACGGTAATAGGAGAGTGTGCCAAGCGTCCAATCGCGCGAAATACCGTTTGCATCGCTTGTGATTGACCGATGATACCGCTCGGATTGTTATTAATATCGCTATCCGTTTGGTTTTTAGATTTAAGTTCGGTGGTCGTTTTGGTTTCCTTTTTAGCTTTTTTGACAGTCTTTTGAGCAGGCTTAGTTGCATCATTTGTTATTGTTAAATTCGGCTGATAATTAATGGCCTTATAAATTGTGGCGACCGCCTCATCTAAATCAAAGGGTTTAGGCAGATATTCAAATGCACCAGTCTGATAGCTATTGATAGCAGAGCTTAGGTCGGAATGCGCGGTCATAATGACAATCGGTAGCGTAGGAAAATGCTGATGTACCCAATCACTAAATGACAGACCGTCCATCATTGGCATACGAATATCGGTCAATATCACATCTGGTAGTTGGTCAACTGATGCGCGCTGTTGCAAGATATCGTTCAGGCGCGTCCACGCTGCTTGCGCTTGGGTAAAGCTAATAACCGTTAAGCCTGCCTCTTCAAAGGTATCTGCCAATACCAAGCGCAGCGCCGCATCATCATCGATAAGCCATAACGTCGCGGGAGTAGCAGCAGGATTATTGCCCACAGTGACCATAGGGATTTGCTCATTGCTCGTAAGGTATTTCGTGTCATTATACTGAGTCATGGATTTGGCCTAATAAGCAGTGAGAAATGGAAAATGAATATAAAATCTTAGCCTTAACGGTCAGCGCTTGGCTGAGAAAAAGGCAGGTAGAGGGTAAAGCGGGTTTGATTGTGCTGATAATGACTTTTAAAATTGTCGCTAAAACCTTGGGCTTGCTTTGAGCTGACGTCAATCATACCATGATGGCGGCTGATGATATCTTGGACGATGGATAAACCTAGACCTGTACCAGCAGCGCGGTTGGTCACCATCGGGAAAAATATCTGACCGATTAATGTGTCGTCTATCCCTGAGCCGTTGTCGGTAATGGTGATTTGCAAGACTTGTTTGTGCTGCAGGCTACCGATGGTATGCTGAAAAACAACCCGCGTTTGGATATGCAGCTTAGGTTGATAGTTATCATTAACATCAGAGTGTTTCTGCGCAATTTCTGATGAAAAGTTGCCAAACGTGGCTGGCGTATTTTTTTGCAGCGTTTGCTCAAACTCAGTCATCGATTCGCAAGCATTATTCATCAGGTTTAAAAACACTTGGATTAATTGAGCTTTATCCGCGCATAACTCAGGCAATGACAAATCATAATCACGTTGTAGCACCACGTCCGGATATTGATGAATGATTAAAGCCAAAACGTGCTCTAGCGGTTCATGGATATTGAGCATTTGCCAGTTTGGCAATTGATGAGAGCCAAGAAGCTGCCCAATCAACTGGGTCAAACGATCGGTTTCTGAAATGATAATATCAGTATAACTCCGCAGCTTTGCCGCATTATTTCTCAGGTTATTTTCATCCGCTACATTCAAATTTTCATTCACAATAGCAGAAAATTCATTAAACTTAATAAATTGCCGCTGTAATAATTGCGCCGCCCCGCGAATACCTGCCAATGGATTTTTGATTTCATGGGCGACCGAGCGTAACATATGACGGGCGACGCTATATTGCTGCTGCTGGCGCTGTTCTTCTGAAATACGACTTTGCCGATCTTTGCCCCACATCTCTATAATAAAATAAGACTGCTGCGCATAACTAACAGGGGTCACGCTATAATCCACGGATAGTGTCAGTCCGCCGTTAAGCTGGGTGTGTATAAGGTGATCATGATCAATAAACGGCTGCTGATAGTGTTTTGCTTGACCAAAACGCTCCGTCAACGCGCAGGTCTTATCTTCCCGATTACTATTAATAAGTCTGTCTTTTAACATTAACTCATCGGGCGCAAGTAGGCTCAAGATTGATTGACCTCGCAAACGTCCGCTGCTAATGGCAAGCAGCTGCTCCGCTTGCGCATTTAGCCAGGTAATGGTCAGCGCTTCATCAACGTATAAAATAGCGGTAAATAAATGCTGTAATATAAACGTCGAATCTGGGTTCGGTTTGGCAATGGACAAATCAGCCGTCATGGAAAATGCCTAAAATTAAGTGAGACTGGGGATAATATTTAACCATAAATCAACACACTAGCGCGGCAAAACTGGCGATTATCACAAAAAAAACGTACAATGCGCACAGCCAATTTATCTCTAGCAAGGTCAGCCATGCCCAACACTTCTACCGAGTCGCTTAATACGACTGTTACCACCTCATCAGTTCCTACATCGCCAGCTTCTGCCTCAATAGCTTCTATGCCAAAAAACACTGCCACTATTTTTAATCCTGCAAAGCCAAATATAGCGCAAGAAAGCAGTCAGGCAGATGTCAGTCAAGCAAACACTAACCAGCCTTACCACCATAAAGCCAATCACAATCAAAACCGTAGTATTGAGCAAAGTAGCGATGCGACGTTAGCCAATTCAGCGACGATTGATGCGCCCGTGAACGCTGCGCCAAAGATTGGCTTTGTATCGCTTGGTTGTCCAAAGGCGCTGGTCGATAGTGAGCGCATTATCACCGAGCTTAGTCGTGACGGCTATCAAGTTGCCAGCGATTATGAAGGCGCAGACTTGGTTGTGGTTAATACTTGCGGTTTTATTGAGTCAGCCGTGCAAGAATCCTTGGACGCCATCGGTGAAGCGATTAGTAAAAACGGTAAAGTGATTGTCACCGGCTGCTTGGGTAAAGAGGCCGATAAAATCCGTGCCATGCACCCAGCTGTGCTATCGGTTACCGGTGCGCATGCTTATGATGAGGTAATTACTGCAGTCTCGCAACATGTGCCCAAACCCAAGCGCGATATAGATAGCAACTATGATCCAAAAATAGATTTGATTAATGAGGCGGGGATTAAATTAACCCCCAGTCATTATGCGTACCTTAAAATATCGGAAGGCTGTAACCATCGTTGTACTTTTTGCATCATTCCAAGCTTACGTGGCGATTTGGTTTCGCGGCCGATTGATAGCGTGATGAATGAAGCAATGGCGCTGAAAAATGCTGGCGTGAAAGAGCTGCTGATTATCTCACAAGATACGTCTGCTTATGGGCTGGATTTAAAATATAAAACCAGCTTTTGGAATGGCATGCCGCTAAAGTCGAAATTTTATGACTTATGCCAAGCGTTAAATGATTTGGATATTTGGGTGCGCCTGCACTATGTTTATCCTTATCCGCATGTCGATAAAGTGGTTGAGCTGATGGGTGAGAAAAAACTACTGCCTTATCTTGATATTCCATTCCAACATGCTAGCCACAGTGTTTTAAAAGCCATGAAACGTCCGGCGCATAGCGAAAATACTTTGGCGCGTATCAAAGCGTGGCGTGAGATTTGCCCTGATATTGTCATTCGTTCAACCTTCGTTGTTGGTTTTCCAGGTGAGACCGAAGAAGATTTTCAGTGCTTGCTTGATTGGCTGGTCGAGGCGCGCCTTGATCGCGTCGGTGCTTTTACGTATTCAGAAGTCGAAGGTGCGGTCGCCAATGATTTGCCAAATCATGTACCTGAAGACATTAAGCAAGAACGCTATGAGCGTTTGATGACACTACAGCAAGAGATTTCGGCACAAAAACTGCAAGAAAAAGTCGGTAAAACCTTGATGGTATTGGTCGATGAGATTGATGAAGAAGAAGGCATCGCGATTTGTCGTAGTTATGCCGATGCGCCTGAGATTGACGGTCACGTCTATGTCGATGATATCACTGCGCAAGTCAAAGTTGGACAATTCCTAACCGTCACGATCGATGACGCCAGCGAATATGATTTGTTTGCCAGTTATAAAGGTTAGAGAGCCACAACGATAACCGAGTGAAAGTTGCCCAATCGTGGGCAGTTTTTGCTACAATTAGCGCAATTTGGCTTTTTACCTATTTGACATCGTTTTTGGCGCTTATTATGCCATTTAGGATAATTTGAAAGGGTAAGCTAAAGTCCAATGCAATTTGTGTTTTACCGCTTATTTTCATTATAATTTCATGCTAACAAGGTGACCTCATGTCTGACAAAAACCCGCGTTACTCTCGTATCTTGCTAAAACTTTCTGGCGAAGCCTTAGCTGGTGGCAAAGAGATGGGGATTGATACCGAAGTGCTCGATAAGATGAGCTTGTCTATCGCCCACTTACGCGGACTTGGGGTACAAGTCGGTATCGTCGTCGGCGGTGGTAACTTGTATCGCGGCGCCCAGTTGCAAAAAGAAGGTTTGGTCGGCCGTGTCACTGGTGACCAAATGGGTATGCTAGCCACTGTGATGAATGGTCTGGCCATGCGTGATGCCCTCGAGCGCCGTAATATTAAAACGCGTTTGATGTCAGCATTGCCAATTGGCGAAGTCACTGAAAGCTATAGCAGCCGTAATGCCATTCGCTATCTTAAAAATGGCGAAGTGTGTATTTTTGTCGCGGGCACGGGCAATCCGTTCTTTACCACTGATACCGCCGCTTGCTTACGTGGTATCGAAATCGAGGCGGGCTTAATTCTAAAAGCGACCAAGGTTGATGGCGTTTACGATAAAGACCCAAGCCTCCATGCTGATGCCAAAAAATATGACGGATTAACCTTTGATGAAGTGCTCGAGCAAAAACTTGGCGTCATGGATTTAACAGCGATTGCTTTATGCCGTGAACACAACGTCCCATTGCAAGTATTTGATATGACCAAGCCTAATGCCTTATTAAACGTCATTATGGGCGAAAATGAAGGCACGCGCGTTTATCATTAAACGCTCACTTTATTTATAGATGACTAAATGATTATATGAATAAAAATCATTGATGTTGTAAGCATCAATCGTTGCATAGGATTTATACCTAACAGCTTTATACCTAACAATAATGAGTGATTTATCGATAGCGATAAATAAGGATACATGATGATTAAAGAGATTAAGCAAGACGGCGAAGCACGCATGCAAAAAACCTTAGAAGCGCTTGAGACGACTTTTAGCAAAGTACGTACTGGCCGCGCGCACCCAGGTATGCTATCTGGCGTGATGGTTAGCTACTACGGCGCCGATACGCCATTGAATCAAGTTGCCAGCGTCAACGTCGAAGACTCACGCACCTTACTGGTACAGCCATTTGAGCGTAGCATGGTGCAAGCGATTGATAAAGCCATTCGCGAAGCAGATTTGGGCTTAAACCCGATGACTGCTGACGTTATTCGTGTACCGATGCCAGCGTTGACCGAAGACACACGCCGCGATATGCAAAAACTTGCGCGCAGTGAAGCGGAAAACAGCCGCGTTTCTATCCGTAATATCCGCCGCGATATGATGAATGATATTAAAGAATTGGCAAAAGAGAAAGAGATTTCAGAAGATGACGAGCGCCGCGCCAGTGATGATATCCAAAAAATCACCGACAAATATATTGAAACCATTGATAGCCGCTTGAGCAAAAAAGAAAGCGATTTGATGGAAGTATAGGCGATAGGCGACAGTCTTTTCTCTTTGATTAAAGACGACGCTTTAGCATTATTTTTTCTCTACAAACAGTCAGTGTTAAATAAATATTGGCTGTTTATTGCTGTATAAGAAATTAAGCCATTCTTAAGCCATTGTTTTGTTAAAAATCCTTTATTAAAGCGTTTTTGCAAGTTTAGGTTTTTAATAAATTGTTTGCTAATGAGCGATGGTTTTTCTTAACAGGCGATAATTCGCGTCACCTTACTTTACCCAAACCACAAGCAAGTCAGCCTATGTCTATTTCAGATACTTCATCTCCCGCGCTTCTCCCGCGGCATATCGCCGTCATTATGGATGGCAATAACCGTTACGGTAAAATCCATCAGTTAGGCAAAGGTCAGGGGCATATCGCTGGCAAAGATGCGCTAGATCCCATTGTCGAATACTGCGTTAGTACGGGCATTGAAGTCTTAACCGTCTTTGCCTTCTCTAGTGAAAATTGGCAACGTCCACCAAGCGAGGTGGCTTTGCTGATGCATTTGTTGAGCTTAACTATTAATGAGCAATTGCCGCGCATGCAAAAATATCGCATTCGCTTGCGTTTTATTGGTGATCGCAGTCAGCTTAGTGAAGAGTTGCAAGCATTGATGTTAGATGCCGAGGCAAAAACCGCTGACTTTGAAGCGATGACCTTGGTAATCGCTATTAGCTACGGTGGTCAGTGGGATATTGCCCATGCTGCTAAGCAGTTGGCGCAGCAAGTCGAAGCGGGCAAGTTGCGCGCAGAAGACATTAATAAAGAAATGCTTGGTGGATATGTGCAATTAGCAGATGCGCCAGCGGTTGATATGTTGATACGCACGGGCGGCGAATACCGTTTGTCAAACTTCCTATTATGGCAATCTGCTTATGCGGAGCTGTTTTTTACCCAAACCCTGTGGCCCGATTTTAAAGTAGCCGAGCTTGCTGCGATGATAACGGAGTTTGCTCAGCGCCAACGCCGCTTTGGCAAAACCAGCGAACAAGTAGTCATAGAGCAGCAGACTTCTTAAAATAATTTTAGCCAATAAGTGCTGTAGAAATAATTGCTTAAATCGTTCGCGAGGTTTGAATTACACTTGTTTGGTCTATGATAAGCTGCTTTAATTGGCGTTAATCCTGTTTAATGGGCTATTATAGAGTGCTGTTATGCTAGATTTCGACCAAACATTTTTCGTTATATAAGGCTCGATAAGTATGTGGCAACGAATTAAGACGGCAATTGTTCTCGTTATTATCGTTGGTATTGCAATGTTTGCGAGCCAAACGCCTATTTTATTTGCACCGCTGCTAGCGATTGGTGTCATTATCGCCGCCCACGAGTGGACCAAACTGATGCCAAAATGGCAGCAGCCTGCGTTGTTTGTGTTGTTGGTTTTGGCGTTGACCATCGTCTCGCTGATGTTTAAAGTCACCTGGCTGTTTTGGTGGGTGGCATCACTGGTTATCTGGCTGATGGCCCTGTCTTGGGTACGGTTATTTCCCACTCATACCAACTGGTACGGTAAGAAATTAGCATTGATGGGCGCTATCATATTGACTGCCGCCATTACCGCTATGTTCTATTTATGGCAACTGTCTGCATGGTGGCTGCTGTATGTATTCTTATTGGTCTGGTGTGCTGATAGTGGCGCTTACTTTGTTGGGCGTAAGCTCGGTCGCCGTAAGATGGCGCCAAACGTCTCACCTAATAAAAGCATGGAAGGGCTAGCAGGTGGCTTGGTCACAGGTTTGCTTGTGGTTATTGTCATTAGTGTTTTTAAACTACAGTTGACTGGTCTACCGTTAGTCGCTTTTGTAGCATTGTCAGCACTGACGATTTTGGCTTCTGTACTCGGCGATTTGTTTGAGTCTATGCTCAAACGCCGCGCTGACGTCAAAGACTCTGGCACCATTTTGCCAGGGCATGGCGGGGTACTTGACCGCATTGATTCGTTATTGTCTGCCACGCCGATATTTGCGCTTGGCTTTTGGGCGCTACAGCAGCTCGGTTTAATGGTCGTATAGCAATCAAGAGTTTAAGAATAAAAAGTCTAAAAATAAAAAACTATCAGGCTAAAAATATAAAGTAGGTAGGGCTTATATATTTGGTAGCGACTAGGCTACCTCGTATTAGATTCTATACCTTATATTATTGTCTTTATTTCTCATTTAATATCAACGTATTATAGGCATAGATGGTTATGACCCAACGCATCGCCGTACTAGGCGCGACAGGCTCGATAGGCGATAGCACGTTAGCAATTTTGGCGGCACAACCACAGAACTACGACGTTTATGCCTTATCAGGCTACCATCGTTTAGATAAATTATTCGCGCTTTGCCAACAGTTTTTGCCAAAACGCGTCAGTGTGCCGACAGCAGCGGTCGATGATTTCGCTCAGCGTCTTAGTGCAGCTGGTTTAAATATCGACGTAATCGGCGGTGCTTCAGGGTTGGTCGATATTGCGACTGATCCGCAAACCGATACCGTCGTCGCTGCTATCGTAGGCGCAGCCGGTCTGCCTTCTACTTTGGCAGCAGCGCGTGCAGGCAAGCGTATTTTATTGGCGAATAAAGAAGCATTGGTCATGGCAGGGAAGGTGATGATTAATGCGGTTAAAACGCATCACGCGACTTTGTTGCCTTTAGATTCAGAACACAATGCGATCTTCCAGTGTTTACCCTTTGCGATTCAACAAGACAGTAGCCAAATTCATCAGCCAAACCATGGCGTTCGTAAGCTTTGGTTGACCGCGTCTGGCGGGCCTTTTTTACAGCAATCGTTTGCGCAAATGCAGCAAGCTAGCGTCGCTGAAGCAGTTAAACATCCCAATTGGTCAATGGGGCAAAAGATATCGGTTGACTCAGCAACGATGATGAATAAAGGGCTTGAACTCATCGAAGCTTGTCATTTATTTGATTTGAGTGAGGATAAGATAAATGTGGTGATTCATCCACAAAGTATCATTCACTCAATGGTAGAATATAGTGATGGTAGCTTTTTGGCGCAGCTTGGCAGCCCTGACATGAAGACGCCTATTGCCCATGCCCTCAGTTACCCTGCCCGTATCGATAGTGGCTCGCAGCCATTAGATTTATTTGCATTAAGTGGTTTAGAGTTTATTGAGCCTGATTTGCAAAAATTTGCCTGTTTGCGTTTGGCAAGGCAAGCGATGCAAGCGGGTACGCAGGCCACGATTGTACTAAATGCGGCCAATGAGATTGCAGTTGCCGCATTTTTAAATGGGCAGATTCGTCTGACTGATATTGCCGATATTAATGCGCAAGCACTAGATGAGATACAAGTAGCGGTATTAAATGAGACTGCCGATATTGAAGATATTTTAGCGATTGATAACATAGCGCGTCAGCATACTGATACGTTAGTGGCAAAGTTGGCATGAATCTATAGAAATTCAGTCATTTGATAAACGATGTTAAAAGAGCATATTGAGAAAAGATCATGACGTTTTTATTAACGCTACTTGCGGCAATATTTGTCTTAGGTCCACTCATCGCCTTACATGAGTGGGGTCATTACATCGTGGCGCGGCTTTGCGGCGTTAAAGTACTGACTTATTCTATCGGCTTTGGCCCGAAACTCTTTGGTTGGACCAGTAAAAAAAGCGGCATTGATTATCGTATCTCGGCACTGCCGCTTGGCGGCTACGTCAAAATGCTTGATGAGCGTGAAGGTGAGGTAGCAGCAGACGAGCTACATCTAGCGTTTAATCGTCAGCATCCGCTCAAAAAGATTGCGGTGGTTGCCGCAGGTCCTATCATGAATTTTGTCATCGCTATTGCATTATTTTGGGTGTTATTTATGACCCCATCAGAGCAATTGGCGACAAAGATAGGGCAGGTGCTGCCAGATACCCCAGCAGCGATGGCACAGTTGCCCGTGGGCGATAAAATTGTCGCTATTGATGGTCATGAGGTGCAGACGTGGGAAGGTATTAACTATCGCCTTGCTGGGCGTATGGGTGAGACGGACAATGTCAGTGTCACCTTACAATCTGATGCAACAGGTAGTAACGCCACCAAAACCTATCAAGCACCGATTAAAGAATTTATGCAAGGCGACGCGCAAGGCAAAGATGCGTTATCAAGCTTTGGTATGATACCGTGGCAACCAAACATCGCACCAATCGTTGGCAATTTAACGCCCGATGGTGCTGCCAGCCGTCAAGGCTTGCAGGTTGGTGACCGCATTACGGCTATTAATGGTAAAGAGATTACCGACTGGATTAGCGCCACGCGTATCATTCGCGACAATCCTGAAACTTTGCTTAATTTCTCTGTATTGCGTGATGGTAAACAAGTTCAGTTATCCATCATGCCGCAAGGTAAAAAAGACAATTTAGGTAACGATTACGGGCAAATTGGTGCTATGGTGGCAGAGTCTGAAATTGTCATTCCTGACGCCTACAAAACCACGGTCGTTTATGGTCCTGGGGAATCTTTAATCAAGTCATTTGAAAAGACGGAGCAGTTAGCCGTTATGACAGTCAGCTCAATGGGTAAGATGCTGTCAGGTATGATAGGTTTGGAGAATTTATCAGGTCCGATTACCATTGCCAAAGTCGCCAAACAAAGCTTTGATATTAGCTGGCAGATGGTGTTATCGACAGCAGCGTTGATCAGTTTGAGCCTTGCAGTCTTGAATCTTTTGCCCATTCCAGTATTAGATGGTGGACATATTGTCTACTATCTTATTGAGCTGATACGCGGTAAACCTCTGTCTGAAGGCGTGCAAATGGTCGGTCTAAATATCGGTTTACTCTTGCTGGCAGGTTTCATGGTGTTAGCAATTGGTAATGATATCAGTCGGCTATTTTGATAAATAATGCGGCGGTTTATTAACTAAAGCATGATGGTTTAATGCTTGCATGCTGCTACAGCGCAGGCAGTTCATGTAATACGGCGCTTGTTTTCTATTACCGCTACTGTACTAATTTTATTTTTTAGTTTATTTTATGATGCGTTTTATATAAAGTGTCCTGAGTCTGCCGTGCTGAAGTTTTTCGACTTTATGCGAAATGGGCTAGACAACACGTGCTTTTTACCTTAACTTAAGCAAGTTTTTTATTGACGGATAGTGTTTATGCGTACGCCTTTATTTATGAGCGCGGCTGGGTTGCCGTTAGTTGTAGCAATGATGAGTATGCCGGTGCAGGCTGCAGAATTTGTGGTCACTGATATCGGCTTTAATGGTTTACAACGCCTAACTCCTGATAGTCTCTATCCAGTTTTGCCGATTTCGGTGGGTGATACGGTTAATGATAGTCGTTTGGCCGCCAGTATTAAGGCACTATATGCGACTGAAAACTTCGCTGATATTCAAAGTCGTGTCGAAGGCGGCAAGTTGCGCTTTGATGTCGTCGAGCGTCCTATCATCGCTGAAGTCAACTTTGAAGGCAATAAACTTATCCCAAAAGAAGGGCTTGAGCAAGGGCTTGGTAACGCTGGTTTGTCTGTGGGTGATGTGCTAAAGCAAGCGACCTTGCAAGGTGTTGCCAACGAGCTACAACAGCAATATATTAGTCAAGGTTATTACAATAGCAATATCGAAGTCGATCAGACATTATTAGATGGTAATCGCGTCAAGCTTGATGTGCGCTTTATCGAAGGTAAACCCGCCAAAGTCGTCGATATCAATATCATTGGTAATAAGCACTTTAGTGATGAGCAGATTAAAGACGTTTTTGCGGTAAAAGAGTCGTCGTGGACGCGACTATTATCTAAGTCTGATCGCTATGCTAAAGAAAAGCTGGCGGCCAGTTTAGAAAATTTAAAAGCACTTTATCAAAACGATGGTTATGTACGTTTTTCTGTCGATAATGCGGTTCTTAATATTAGCGAAGATAAAAGCAATGTGTTTATCGAAGTCAGTCTTAGCGAAGGCGAGCAGTATCAATTTGGCGAGGTGAACTTCTTAGGTAAACCAACCTTTGATAACGCTGAGCTAAAAGAGCTGGTCACGTTTGCGCCCGATGAAAAATATTCACAAGCCAAACTGGATGCGACCACTGCTGCACTGAAGAGCCGTTATGGTAATGAAGGATATTATCTCGCACAAATCAGACCGGTACCGCGTATCAATGATGAGACCAAAGTGGTCGATATCGACTATTATATTGATCCTGCGCGTCCTATTTATGTGCGCCGTATCAACTTTACGGGTAACTTAAAAACTCAAGATGAAGTATTGCGCCGTGAAATGCGTCAGTTAGAAGGTACACTGGCCTCTAATGATAAAATTCAGCTGTCGCGTACACGCTTGATGCGTACCGGTTTCTTTAAGGCGGTCAACGTTGATGTGAAGCCTGTACCAAACCAGCCAGACCAAGTTGATGTCAACTATACGGTCGAAGAACAGCCTTCTGGCAGCTCAACGATTGCTGCTGGTTACTCGCAAAGTGGCGGTGTGACGTTCCAGTTAGATCTAACCCAAAATAACTTTATGGGTACAGGTAACCGCGTGAAAGCAGCGCTATCACGTTCTGAAACGCGCGATTCTTACAGCTTAGGTTATACCGATCCGTACTTTACCGAAAACGGCGTGTCGCAAGGTGTCAGCGCATATTATCGTGAAACCAAATACGACGACAGAAACGTCAGTAACTATGTCACCGATGCTTACGGTGCCACGCTCAACTACAGCTATCCTGTTGATGAAACCAAACGTGTGAGCGCAGGTTTAAACGTTGATAAGACCACCGTACGCGGTGGTAACCGTCTTGGTGTTTCAAACGTACAGCAAATTATTGACGGTGGCGGTACATTTGAAAAATTTGTTAATGATGATGATACCCCTTCAAATCGTACGGGCTTTAAAAACGATTATCAGACCTATAACTTATTATTAGGCTGGGATTACAGTACGCTAGATCGCCCCGTATTCCCCAATAAAGGTATGAGCCATACTGTCGATGCAACCATTGGCTTTGGCGATGAAAGTTATCAAAAACTCGTCTATCGCGGCAATATCTACTATCCGATTTATAAAGATTGGGTTGCGCGCGGTTATACCAAGCTTGGCTATGGTAATGACTTGCCATTTTATGAAAACTTCTATGCCGGTGGTTATGGCTCAGTACGTGGTTATGAGTCATCAACGCTAGGACCTAAATCAGAAAGTTATTATAATGCGATTACTGGAAATACAGCCAATAAAGACGAAGAGGTTGGCGGTAATGCGTTGGTTAGCTTTGGTACTGAACTAATTCTACCGATGCCGTTTAAAGGCGATTGGGCGGATCAAGTACGTCCAGTATTATTCGCCGAAGGTGGTCAAGTATTTGATACCACAGATAAAGAAGACCGCACTTTTATTGATCCACTTAGTGGTGACGACACGGGTGTTCCACTATTAACTCAAGATAACAAATTCCGCTTTAGTGCGGGTTTAGGGGTAACCTGGTATACACCAATTGGTCCGATTTCGCTCAGTTATGCTGTGCCTATCGGTGACAAAGAAGGCGATGAGACTGAAAAAGTTCAGTTCCAAATCGGTAATACTTTTTAGTCCGATAAAGTTAAATGCAGCGGTTTGATTGCTTTTGTTTATTTATGCAGCTAAGTGAACTAGTCCGCAGTTAAAATTTAATAGGTCGCCAAGCTGATATCTCAACTTGGCGACCCACTTATTCATACCAATACTAATTTTAATTATACCAATAGCAACTATGATAACGATTGAGCAACTTATCACGCGGATTGAGCAGCGTCAGCCTGTTCTTAACAAAGATGACCTTAGCGCTGAGCAGTTGTGCCTAAAATTAGAGGGTATCGGTAATTTAACCACCGCCAATTCGCAGCAATTAAGCTTTTTAGCCAATCCGCATTATCTGCCTAGTCTGGCAAACAGTCAGGCTGGAGCTGTGCTGACCACCTCAGACCATCAAAGCAAAGTTGCACAGAATACGGTTGCCTTAATCGTTGCGGCGCCTTATTTGGCTTATGCCAGTGCCAGTCAACTATTTGCCTGTACGTCCTTGTTTAAAGGTATTCATCCGAGTGCTGTGATAGCGGAAAATGTAGTTATTGGCAACCAAGTGACTGTTGGGCCTTTTTGTATGATTGGCGAAGGGGTACAAATTGGTGATCGCAGTGTGCTCGATGCGCACGTGGTCATTGAGGCGAACAGCAGTATTGGTACCGATTGTGTGCTCAAATCACAAGTGGTCATCGGGCATGATTGTGTGCTTGGTAATCGTGTAAGATTGCATGCTGGCGTTAGCATAGGGTCAGAAGGCTTCGGCTTTGCACCTACGAGTAATCCTAGTGTTACCGGCTGGGAGCGTATTGCTCAATTAGGACGCGTGGTAATTGGCGATGATGTACGTATAGGTAGCCAAACCTGTATCGATCGTGGTGCAATTGACGATACGGTGATTGGCAATCATGTTATTATTGACAATCTTGTACAAGTTGCCCATAACGTCCGTATTGGCGATGGTACTGCCATCGCGGCGCAAACTGGTATCGCGGGTAGTACCACTATCGGTAAGCGTTGCATTATCGGCGGTGCTGTTGGCATTACTGGTCATATTGAGATTGCGGATGATGTTACCTTATCTGGCATGACTATGGTGACCAAATCCATTACCAAGGCTGGTTCATACTCCTCTGGTACAGCGGCCATGCCAACCGCCAATTGGCGCCGTGCGGCGGTACGCTTTCGTCAGCTTGGTCGCGATTAGTCTAGCGCGGTTAATACATAACTCAACAACATATCCAATTTATTTATAAAATTTAAAAACACAGCAATGCTTAAACACAAAGCACTGCTTAGTATATAGCAAGGAAGCGCGATTATGAGCACAATTGATATTGATAGACCAAGTGATGAAGACATCAAAAGCTTAGCAGAACAAGGCTTAACACTGCCATTAACCTATCATACATTGAAGCATTATCTGCCGCATCGTTATCCGTTTTTGCTGGTAGATAAAGTCATATCGTGCAGCCCTGGCGAATGCATTACAGCGATCAAAAACGTGACCATTAATGAAGAGTTTTTCAATGGACACTTTCCCGATCAGCCCATCATGCCGGGTGTATTGATGGTGGAGTCGATGGCGCAAGTATCGGGCGTCCTTGGGTTTATCAGTGCCGGATTGACGGCAGAAGATGGTTATTTGTATTTGTTTGCAGGGGTGGATAAAGTGCGCTTTAAACGCCGTGTTATCCCTGGTGACCAGCTGATTATCCGTGCAAAAACCGTGATGCAAAAGCAGGGTATCTATAAGTTTGATTGTACCGTCCATGTCGAAGATGAGCTTGCTGCTAGTGCCCAAATTATGATTGCCCGTCAGGGACAATAAAATACGATGAACGCTAACGTATGACAAGTTTATAAGATTGGCTAAATCTTCCGCCTTTAGATAATTGTTAATAGGAATCTAGAAATTTATCTCGGTATTTTACCTAGATTGCCACTTTTAAAAATCGTTATGCTTTTGGGCGTCGTTGTCTTTTTAACCAGTTTTAACCAAAACCAGTATCAGGTTGATTATTTACGCTAAGCTTGCTTTACTTGTTTTACCATTTATTCGCATCAGATGATACAAAGGTCCATATTATGAGTCAGATTCATCCAACAGCACTCATCTCACCGTCCGCTAACATTGATGAGACTGCCATCATTGGTCCTTATTGTATTGTCGGTGATGAAGTTTCTATTGGCGCCCATACGGTATTGCATCGGCACGTGGTCGTAGCAAGACTGACGCGTATCGGGCAATACAACCAGTTTTATCAGTTCGCCAGTATCGGCGAAGACCCGCAGGATTTGAAATACGCGGGTGAACGTACGTGGCTTGAAATTGGCGATCATAATACCATTCGCGAGGCGTGTAGCTTGCACCGTGGCACTGAGCAAGACGGCGGCTTGACGAAGATTGGCAGTCACAATCTTTTGATGGTCAATACCCATGTGGCCCATGATTGTTTAATCGGCGACCATAATGTACTGGCTAATAATGTCGGGGTGGCAGGGCATGTGACTATCGGTAATCATACGATTATTGGCGGCAACTCAGGTATTCATCAGTTTTGTACCATTGATGATTACAGTTTGGTTGGCGGCGCCAGCCTAATTTTAAAAGACGTCGCTGCTTTTACCATGGTTTCAGGTAATCCTGCTAAAGCCCACGGGCTAAATGTCGAAGGTATGCGCCGTAAAGACTGGTCTAAAGAGACGATTGATGTATTGCGCCAAGCGTATCGTGTTATCTACCGATCAGGTCTAACAACGGCTCAAGCGCTTGAGATTTTAAAAACAGAGCTATTACCAACAGAGCCAAAAATCGCCCTGCTAATAGATTCGCTACAAAAAAGCCGCCGCGGTGTGGTTCGCTAAACATAGTTTTACTAATTATAAAAATACTGTGATAGCTCGATTTTCAAAATAATATACTTTGACAAATTATCTCGATAAATATAAAAAGCCATAACTATTAGTTATGGCTTTTTATATTTATCGCTACTTGACTTTTTTGGTCGCTTAGCAGAAACTGGGCGTTTACGATATTGTAAACAATTCTTTCATAATGTTGCTAAGTGCGTCACATTGACAAGCTGGTTAAATGAGTCTCAGTCATTAAGAGCGATTTATGATAATCAAGGAAGATTATAAGCAACAGTAATTGAAGCACGAGGAAGGCAAAATGGCTATTAATAAACAAGAACATGCTCAGTGGAGCTCAAGTTTTGGCTTCGTACTAGCAGCAGTAGGATCGGCAGTTGGTTTAGGAAATATTTGGAAGTTCCCTTATATGGTTGGGGAGAGTGGTGGTTCCGCTTTTGTTATCGCCTATTTATTTTGTCTTGCTCTGATTGGTTTTCCAATTTTGGTTGCAGAATGGCTGATTGGTCGCCGTGGGCAAAAAAACCCTATCAATACGTTTTCTGATGTCGCCGCAAGCGAAGGTAAATCACGCAGTTGGGGTATTGTCGGTGCGACTGGTATTTTAGGTGGCTTTTTAATCTTATCGTTTTATAGTGTCATCGGTGGTTGGGCGCTTAATTACATCACCAAAGTTGGCTCAGGCAGCTTTGCCGGACAAGACAGTGACTCTGTAGCGGCAACCTTTGATGCGATGTTGGCGTCAGCTGGCACCTTGACAATTTGGCATACGGTTTTCATGGCAATCACCGCTTTAATCGTCGGTGTTGGTGTCACGAAAGGTATTGAAAACACTGCCAAAGTGCTTATGCCTTTACTGGGTGTGATTTTATTCGTGATTGTTGGTTACAACGTCATGAATGGCGGTTTTGGCCAAGCGGTGAACTACCTGTTTGCGCCAGACCTTAGTAAGTTAAATGGCGATGTGATGCTAGCGGCGCTTGGTCATGCTTTCTTTACCTTATCTATCGGTATGGGCATCATGGTTGCTTATGGCTCTTATTTGGGTCGTGATGTCAATCTATTAAGCACGGCGCGTACCGTTGTTATTCTAGACACTGTCATTGCTTTAGCGGCTGGTTTGGCTATTTTCCCAATTATCTTTAACAACGGTCTTGATCCTGCTTCAGGTCCTGGTCTTATCTTTGTCAGTTTGCCAATTGCTTTTGGTAGCATGGGCGCCGGTGCCATCATTGGTACGTTGTTCTTCTTATTGATTACCTTTGCCGCTGTGACTTCTTCAATCTCATTACTTGAGCCAACGGTTGAGCTGTTAGAAGAGCGTACGCCAATGAACCGTACGGTATCGACCATCGTCGCTAGTATCGCGGTTTGGTTATTAGGTATCGCAGCTTTGTTGTCATTCAATCTATGGAGCGACTTTACCATCATGGGTAATGGTATTTTTGATGCTCTGGACAAATTAACTAGTAAATTCATGTTACCTTTAACCGGTCTTGCCGCGATTATCTTTGTCGGTTGGAAAATGGATCAACGTAGCATTCAGCAAGAGCTTGGATTGTCTAATGGTACCTGGCAATTATGGCAAATCATTGCTAAATTCGTCGCGCCGATTGCTGTACTGATTGTTTTTGTGACCACATTAATGAGCTAATAGATTGCCTATTACCTATTAATAGTATTAATATTTTAGGTAATAAAGACTCTAGCTAAACAAAAAGGGCTTAAGATTAATCTTAAGCCCTTTTCCATTTTAATGTCTCTCGCTTAAAGCAGCTTCAAGCATCTTACGCAGATAAAATAACTCTAGAAATGGTTAACGTAAATTGAGTTCAGGAACGCTTTGTCCGCGTTTACTATAAAACTCATTTACAAACTCATCAAACTTATCTTGTTCAATCGCGTCTCTGATACCTTGCATCAAACGCTGATAGTAACGCAGGTTATGAATAGTCGCTAGCTGCGCCCCTAGCATCTCTTTACATTTATTTAGATGTGATAAGTAAGCACGGCTAAAGTTTTGGCAGGTATAGCAGTCACATTCAGGGTCTAATGGCCCTTCATCAGTGCGATACTGGCTATTACGTATGCGTATAATGCCGGCATTCTCAGCGTCACCGGTGACAAAGTAATGACCATTACGGGCGTTGCGAGTCGGCATCACGCAGTCAAACATATCGACGCCGCGGCGTACCCCTTCAACGAGGTCTTCAGGCTTACCAACGCCCATCAAATAGCGCGGCTTGTCAGCGGGCATATCGTCGGCGATATAATCTAGGACGTCTATCATCTCTTCTTTTGGTTCGCCAACCGACAAACCGCCGATGGCATAACCATCAAAGCCAATCTCAAGCAGACCTTCGAGTGATTGCTGACGCAAATCGGCATACATACTGCCTTGGATAATGCCAAATAAGGCATTGGTGCTGCCAAGCTTCTTATGCTCATCGACACAGCGCTGGCCCCAGCGTAGTGACAACTCTAAAGATTTTTTGGCTTCTTCATGAGTGGCAGGATAGGGCGTGCACTCATCGAACTGCATCACGATGTCTGAGTTTAAGCTATATTGAATTTGCATCGATTTTTCTGGCGATAAAAATACTTTTGCGCCATCGATAGGCGATTTAAAAGTCACGCCTTCTTCGGTGATTTTACGCATGGCCCCAAGACTGAATACTTGGAAACCACCCGAATCGGTAAGGATTGGCTTATCCCAATGCATGAATTTATGCAGACCACCAAATTTATCAATGATATCAGTGCCCGGACGCAGCCATAAATGGAAAGTATTGCCCAAGATAATATCGGCGCCAATCGCTTCGATATCCCGTGGCAGCATGCCTTTTACGGTACCATAAGTACCCACTGGCATAAAAGCAGGCGTTTGCACATCGCCATGATTGAGATGAACCGTACCACGGCGTGCGCGCGTGATACCGCTGGCCGTTTTGTGTAAAACAAATTGCATAAGATAACCGCTATTTAAGCTATGAAAATGGCGCTAATTATAACATTGTTAAGCATTTTTTTGGACATGGATATTTAAGCGGCTGACAATTGGTTTAGAGAAGGAGAGCGTTTATAAAATAGCCTAAGCATGCTAACAATTAAACGGGACATTAATCGCTTATTAATTGGCATGCTATAACCGAAAAATACAGACATACTTGCCAAGTCATTGCTAAAGTAGAAGAGTGGCTACTATAAATCAAATAAATGTTAAGGTCTAAATGTATATAGCGGAGAGATAATATGGCTAAAACACGCTATTTGTCATCGATTCGCTTGCTATTGAATAATGACTTATCAAATAAAGCCCTATTAGATGGACTGTTTTTAACGAGCGCATTATTACTATCAGGAGCAGCTATGGCAACCGAAGAGCCAAAATATACTGTACTAAAACAGACTGAAGACTTTGAGCTGCGTCGTTACGATGAGCAGTTAGTGGCACAGACTTGGGTAACGGGCGACCAAGATGCCGCCAGCCGTGCAGGATTTAAGATTCTAGCAGATTATATCTTTGGCAATAATAGCGCCGCAAATGGCGAGAGTCGTAAAATTAGTATGACTGCGCCAGTAACAATGCAATCTGAAACTAAAAAAGGGAGCGGTAAGTCACAGAAAATTGCCATGACTGCGCCAGTCAGCATTCAACAAACTAAAGATAAATGGCGCGTGCAATTTACCATGCCAAGCCGATATACGCTGCAAACGCTGCCAAAACCTAATAATCCGAATATCGAAATTGTAGAAGTTCCAGCGCAAACTTATGGCGTTATTAAATTTTCAGGATTGGCGGGTACTGAAAAAGTCGCGGCGAAAACTAAAGAGCTACAATCTTGGATGCAAGCGCAAAATTTAACCATCACAGGTAAGCCTGAGCTGGCGCGTTATAACCCACCTTGGACGCTGCCATTTATGCGCCGCAATGAAATAATGATTGCTTATCAGCCTAAATGATTCATTATTAAAAAAATAACGCCAAAAATGATGCTAAAAAAAGACAGCAAGCGCTGTCTTTTTTATTGGCGATTAAATAAGATTAGCTGTTTTGCTCACGGATGATATTCAGCATACGGCGTAATGGCTCTGCTGCGCCCCATAATAGCTGGTCGCCGACAGTGAACGCACCCAAATATTCAGGGCCCATATTGAGCTTGCGTAGGCGTCCTAGCGCCACTGTTAAAGTGCCAGTTACTGCTACCGGTGTTAAGCGATTTATAGCAGCTTCTTTGGTATCTTCAACCACATCTAACCACTGATTATCGCTATTTTTCAATGCCGCTTCGATTTCTTCTAGCGGGATGTCTTTTTTAAGTTTAATCGTTAAGCCTTGAGCGTGACAACGCATGGCGCCAACGCGGACACACATACCGTCAATGGCAATTTTATCGGCTTCAGAATTGCCAAGGATTTTATTGGTTTCAACGCCACCTTTCCATTCTTCGCGCGATTGTTTGTTTTCTAACTGCGAATCGATATAAGGAATCAAACTGCCTGCTAGTGGTACGCCAAAGTATTGCTTTGGAAAGTCGTCTGAGCGCTGTGTCTGAGCGATTTTTTTATCAATCTCAAGGATGGCGCTGGCAGGGTCGGCAAGCTCGTCTTTAACAGCGTCATGGAGTACGCCCATACCTTCGATTAGCTCGCGCATGTTGTTGGCGCCAGAGCCACTCGCTGCTTGATAAGTCATGGCGCTGACCCATTCAACCCAGCCTTTATTAAACAGCTCACCGATTGCCATCAGCATCAGTGACACGGTACAGTTACCACCGATGAAGTCTTTTTTGCCATTTGCCAGTGCTTTATCAATCACACTGCGGTTAACAGGATCAAGAATGATGATGCTGTCGTCTTCCATACGTAAGGTGCTTGCTGCATCAATCCAGTAGCCAGTCCAACCGCTATCACGTAGGGGCTGATGTACCTTTGAGGTATAATCGCCGCCTTGGCAGGTGATAATTACGTCACAGGCAGCAAGTGCTTCAATATCATGAGCATCTTTTAGTTTGCTGGTCTTGATACCGTCAAAGCTTGGGGCGTCGCCGCCAGCGTTACTGGTCGAAAAAAACACTGGTGTGATACCATCGAAGTCTTTTTCTTCACGCATACGCTCTATCAATACTGACCCGACCATACCGCGCCAGCCTACCAAGCCTACTGTTAAATTACTCATAAAACTCAATCCTTTTCACCATAAATTGTTGCACTGCCAACCGATAACAATGCCGTGAATAGCAGCAAAAAGCAAGGTTTTTTAGAGAATATACCGCATTTTTTAGATATGACTTATTCACTTTTCTACTTATCAATGCTACTACCCATAAAGCCTGCTATTTATTAAGCTTGCTGATTATTTATCGTGTCAACTTCTCTTAAATTCAAGCCCCTCTAAATAAGGCTTAAATTGTAATTTTTTATAGCCGCTAACGTCTAATGAATGTTCAATAGTAGGCGCAGGCGTGATGAGGTGCTAAAGTAAGCAGGCTATTTATCTTGTGACAAAGGTTTAGAGTTTAGCCGCTCAATCATTTTTAGCTTAAATAAATTTAGCCCAAACAATTATTATATAAAGAATATTCACTATTATTGGCTTTGCCATTCATTTAATAAACGGTCGACACACATTATGGATCTCTCCCTCTTATATTATGGCGCTCAGTGGTTGGCAGGATTCATCGCCTTTGTCACTATTTGGGGCTTGTTGCCTCTTGATAATTGGTGGGTGCGAGGTGTTGAGTTTCCCCGTATTCAAATTATGTTCCTCGGGCTCGCCGCTTGGCTTGGCATGGTTATATTTTGGTCGGACTGGCAGTTTGGTCAGTGGCTGTTATTTATCGTTTTAAGTAGCGCGCTCGCCTTTCAATTGCGTATGGTGTTGCCCTATACCATACTTTGGAAAAAAGAAGTGCTCACTGCCAAGGATATGCCAAATGGACATGCGCACCAGCTTAAAATCATGGTTTCAAACGTATTGACGCCCAATGATGAGACGCAAAAACTGGTTGAACTGGTAAAAGATAAGCGCCCCGATATTTTAATTACTTTAGAGACTGATAAAAAATGGGAGAAAGCCCTTAATCAAATAGAAGCAAATTATCCTTATACTGTCAAAGTGCCTTTGGATAATCTATACGGTATGCATCTGTATTCTAAGCTTGAGCTCATAGACCCTGAAGTTAAGTATTTGATGATTGATGATATTCCATCTATCCATACGCAGCTACGTTTGCAGGGTGGACAAGTGATTTGGCTCTATTGTTTGCACCCGATGCCGCCCAGTCCGACAGAGGCAGATAAGTCTACGACCCGCGATGCTGAGCTGCTGATGGTTGGAAAACATATCAAAGAAAATAAGCAAACGGCGATATTGGCAGGAGATTTAAACGATGTCGCTTGGTCAAAGACTACCCGCCGCTTTCAACGTATCTCAGGCTTGCTAGATCCTCGTATCGGGCGCCATTTTATCAATACCTTTCATGTTAAATATCCGTTTTTACGTTGGGCGTTAGATCATATTTTCCATAGTGCCTGCTTCACCTTAGTCGATATTCAGCGCATGCCGTCTATCGGCTCCGACCATTTTCCGGTGCTGACAACGCTACAATACGAGCCCGAAAAAGTCAGCACCCAAGAAACTAATGCGCCAACTGAGAAGGCAGAAGATGTCAAAGAGGCAAAAAATACCATTGAAGCGGGTAAGGAAGAGGGCTGTAAAGTATCAAAAGAACATGCAGAGGCTGAAAAGGAAAGTGATTGCTAAAAAGGTTTTATCATCTGTATAAAACCCTCGCCACAAACAATGGCGACGTAAGCAAATGCTTACGCTAAATAAGGTCTTTAGCCTCTAGTCGTTCCGCGTCAATTCACCTAGAATACAACCATCAACACAAGGATACGTAAGGATGCAGTGTTGAGGCAGTAACAATAAAAGCACAGGTCAGCCCGCTGTCTTATAGGTTACTGTTTATGACTTAGGACGAGTCAACACGGAAGAGATAATAACAACAATATGAAACGCCATAGCCCTGAACCCAACGCCCTAGGTTCGGGGCTTTTCTTTGTGCATTATTTTTATTTGAAAAATATTTTCGACCGTTAATAAAAGCGTTAATGAATGTATAGTTAAAATATCCTAAAAACGCGACGGTATTGCTGATATCAATTTTTTGTAGCCTCTGTCTGCGCAGGCACAGCTAGCAAGAAAAATTGATATCAGCAGTGCGTGATGTAACAATATTACTTTTCACTCACTATAGAGCTCTAAGCTAAAGCTTATCCCATCATTTATGGAGTTTTTAATAAATGACTTAAATTAAAAAAGGGTATATGCATTGGCACATACCCTTTTTTAAAATGTTTTCGATATTATTAAATACTAATTAGCCGAGTATCTGAATATAAGCGCCGGCTTGTAGTTCTTGTAGCCAGTCTTCTTTGGCTTGCGGAGCAAGGCGCTGATATAGCGCTTGACGTGCCATATTGCGACGGTATTCATCGCTGACATCTTGCTCGCGTTTGCCTTCAACTTTTAGAATGTGCCAGCCAAATTGCGTTTTGAATGGTGCAGAGTAATCACCGACGGCGGTATTCTTCATCGTTGTTTCAAACGGACCAATCATTTGCTCTTCACCAACCCAATCCAAATCGCCACCGCGTCCTGCTGAACCGGGATCATCTGAATAAGTTGAGGCTAGGCTCGCAAAGTCGGCTCCTTTACGTAATTGCTCGTAGAGGTCATTGATTTTTTGCTCAGCCAAAGCATCGGTTTGTAGCTCATCGACTTTGACTAAAATGTGACGCGTATGCCACTGCGGCACTAGCATGGTATCACTGGATTTTTTATCAGCCAGTTTGATGATATCAATACCTTCTGGGGTCACTAACGGCGCACTGACGGCGCCAACTTCAAGTTTGGTGATTTCGCTAGCAAGCTCGGTTGGTAGTGCAGCCGCTTTATGAAAGCCCATATCGCCCCCTTGCAGCTGAATAGGGTAGCTGCCTTGACTTGCGGTAATGGCTTCTGTGACATCGACATTTGGCGCTTGCAGTCGTGTGCGTAGACGCTGCGCGACTTTTAATGCTTCTTCACGCTGGGCGTCCGACAGACGGCTGTAATCGTCCATATAGGGGATACGTACGTGAATAGTTTGATATTCGCTTTGACTCAAACGCTTGGCTTCAGGAGAGGCCAAAAAGGCATCGATATCTTGTTCGCTGATGCGCACGCGGCTTGCGATTTGGCGCTGCTGCAAGGCTTGAATCGCGGCATCTTCAATCAATTGCGCGCGTAGGGTAGCATAACTGCCTGGTTTTGCGGCGTCCAAACGTTGTTGTAACTCGCCAAGGCTGCTGAGTCCTTCTGCTTGGGCGATTTGAGCCAGCCGCTGATTGATGGCAGCTTCATCAGGATTGAGACCAACTCGTTTGACCATCGAGAGTTGTAATTCACGCATAATGAGGGCGTTTAGTACTTCAGACTGTAGCTGGGCTGAATTGGGAATGGGTTCACCAGCCGCCTGCGCTCGTGCTTGGGTTTGCGCCATAGCAGCGATCAGATCGCTTTTTAAGATAGCGTTTTCATTGACTAAGGCAATGATACCGTCCGTACTATTGGCGGGTGTCAAACGTGCGGCGCTATTTTTCTGAGTGCCAGCATCAACGTTTGCAGCTGAAGTTTTTGCAGGCTTAACGGTGGCTGCTTGCGCACTTAGGCTCAGAGCAATAGCGCCCGTCATACCCATAGAAAGCAATACAACTCGGCTTGTCTGACGTAAAGAAAAAAATCTCATGATGCTCCTCATCAATGTCATTGCATCGGATGGTAATCGGTTAAGCCCTAGCCGTTACTCTTCATTTAAGTAGCGGCTAAGGCTGTTTATAATAGGGTGTAAACACTGCTATATGCTGTTATAGCACAAATGTTACTTGATACATAAACCATCAATCATACGTGAGTCTAAGGATATAGACGACGTTTTATTCATCTTTCCAGGCGCTTTGAACCGGCTCAAAGCCCAACACTTTATCAGAAAGTAAGCGTGTTAAGCGGCTGCTACCGCTACCAAGACCGTTGAGTCTGATTTCTGCCATAATCGCTTGTGTAGGTTTGTCTTTGATGTTTAAGTCATTATAGTAACGACGACCATAAACTGCAAAACCAAAACAGCAATCCTCATAATCAACACCGACTAACGAGTCGAGCATCTTATCACGATTATAATCGTATTGACCTTGCGCCAATACGCGCCAGTTATTATTAATTGGGAAAACCGCTGATGCGGTAAACGCCGATAAAGGTAACTGGTCGGTGTTTTCATCGCGCATACGCTTCACAAAGCCGACGTTAAATAAACTGTTGTCAGATGGCTGATAACGCAGCTCAGTGGTGATATAGTTTAAATCATAGCTATGAGTAAGCGCGCCGCTTACATCGACCCAGACGTTATTATAAGGCTGGGTACTGGTATCCCACACCAATCCTGAGGAAGAATTCGTCAGCACAGGTTTTTGGCCTTCAAGGGTCACGCGCCCATCATCGATATAAAACTGCTCTGCGATACTACCATCAAAACGTGTCACACCCGTTGCATCGATGTAACGATAATTAATACCGGGTGTAAAGGCATGCAAATCTTGCAAGCGGTCATGACCTAAAAACCAGCTGTCCGAAAACAGTTGCTCGTAGTTGATAGAGGCAATACGGGTATTAAAGTTAGGAATATCGTTTTGGTCTTTATAGGGCGAGTAGGTATATTTTAAGCGCGGACTGAGCAAGCGATAACCGCCTAAAGTATCGTCAAAGGCGCCAAAGGGTGAGCCCGCTTGAGAAAAGTGCAGGCCAGCATCGACACTGACTTGAGGCACAAATACCGATTGGTTGCCGTCATCTTTGCTCAAATCATTGTCCGCCAAGCTGTCTTCATCATAAGAAGTATATAAATGCTGTAAGCTAAGTTTAGGTTTGATATAGCCCCAAGATTTTTCCATCGGATAAACGGCGCTTAATTTATTATAAAAACGCGTGCCACTTTTTTCATTTTCAGAGCCATCATCGATGGATTTTTTAAAATAAGCCGAGTCACTTACGCCTGTGATATCAAAGCTTTTTGCCCATGGTAGACGATAGTCAAGTTTAAGCTGTGGCAAGCGCGAGTACGGCTTGTCTTTATCTTGTAATGGCTGTCCATTATTGTTAAATGCATCGAGCGTTTGGAAAGTCTCGACTTTTAATTCACCATTGACATAATCGTTATAATAATTCACCCGCGCACGGCGTGGTAGGTTTAAGGTATTGTCTGACAAACCCAAGGTATCGAAGTCATTGAGATAATCGGCATCTGACACATAGCTATATTTTGCGTCGCCACTTAAGCGTGGAATACTGGTAGATGACCAGTAATGATCGTAAAAAAAGCTGCTGCGATCTTCGCCGTCATATTTTTTATCGTTGGGCAAATAAGAGCCGTTAAAAATCCCTTCGCCGTACTCCTCAGTTAGATAACGAAACTCACCGGAGAGCATGGGGTTACGGTTGGTATAAACGCGAGTATTAAGGGTGGCGTCGTAGTATGGCGCTAAATTAAAATAATAAGGTACGTCAACTTCAAGTCCGCTTTCACTACCGACACTCGCGCTCGGTAATAAAAAGCCGCTGCTGCGTCTATTGTCTATAGGGAAATTAAAATAGGGTAAATAAAATACCGGTACATCAGCAATTTTAAACGTTGTGTTGTAAGCTTCGCCGCGGCCTGTTTCGGTATCTAAATCGATGCTTTTAGCATCAAACTGCCATTTACGGTTGGTCGGCGGGCAGGTGCTAAACATCACTTCATCAAGCTCATACTGCGTCTCGTTAGGGCGGTTTAAGCGCTTGGCATAGCCGTGCGCTTGCAGCTCTACGCTAGCAAAAGCCACGTCCTTAGCTGTTGATTGTCCGGTTTCAGTATTGTAGTTTAAGCTGTCGGCGACACCGATAAGACCGCCAGTGGAGGCTTTATCAGTGAGGCTGGATTTACCGTTTTGACCATTAATATTTTGTCCGTTGCCGTTTTGAAATCCGTTATTTTGCACACGGCTAGCTGGGGCTGAACCAGCAGCGTTTTTGTTTTGCCCAGTCGCTTGGTCGGTAAACATCACTTTACCCTGTGCGGCCGCCACATTGTTGTTCAAATCGAGTACGATTTTTTCCGCTTCGATATGCTGCGTACCTTGGTCAACGATGACATTACCAGAAAGCTCGGCGTAGTCGACATTGTCGTAATAGCCATAATCCGACTCTGCAAACAGTGGCGCTTGATTATTAGGAATGCCGTTTAAGTTGGGCGCTGGCTGGCCGTTAGGTGCGCCCGTTTCATTGATCGCACGTTGGTAATTAGGATTTTTCTTAGGATAAACCCATTGACCTTCACAGCGCTGGGCGCTATCGACGCTATTTGGTAGCAGTTTTAAGTCGTTGCCTACAGGTTCAATGGTTTGCGCGGCAAAAGAGTTTTGAGTATCGCTGTCATTGCTATCTGCTACGTCATCATTGCTATTATTATGTAACGTAGCGGGATCTGTATCAGGCGTTAATTCATAAAATTCTGCTAAACGTATCAGGCTGTCTTGAATACTTTCGTCATTGACATCAATGCTGCGCTTATTGGATTTGGCTGTGTTGCTGTTATTATTATTGACGGGCGCAGTGGTATTGTTTGTTTTAGTAGCGTTGTTGACGGCATTATTATTAATATCAATACTGTCACTGCTGTCATTAATTGCCGTTATATTTACGTTGTCACTGGTAAATACGTCATCAGTGTTGAAAACAGGCGCAGTTGCTAATTGACTGTTTAACGCTTTATTATTAGCATCAGCAGCGCCATTTTGGGTTTGATTGCCCTTTTCAGTAGAGAGGGTAGACATGGCGGCGTCACTACTATTTTCAGTGATTAGTGGCTCAGTCGTCTGTGCATCAACATTGTTATCGACAGGATTAAGAGCCGCACTGACCGTCAAGCTGGTTAAGCCCAAGGCGCCAAATAAAATCAAACGGATGCTTTGGTAAAGCGGAGAATATAACAAGGGCACACCTATGATTGTAGAGCCTATTGGATTGCGATCGTTAAATGACAGGCTGTATTTTAACGGTATTTAACGACGAATAAACCTGTCATTAAGACGATAATCTCGAAAATCGGAACGTTTTACATATAATGACGACTAATCATAGTCAAAAAAAACCAAATCAGCTACACTATTTACCAAAATTTATAATATAGCGGATGATACAGACCTTTTTACGGCGGCATAGCCAGTAGAGTTTGTCTGCTTAAAGCGGCTGCATTGGTTAGGCGCACGCTCATTATTTTAACAACTATTTGCCCCACATATCACTTATTTATGACTGATATTTAATTTGCGATGCTTTTTATGACGGATAAAACCATGACAGTACCTAGCGTGACTGGTACGCGCCAGCAGCAGTTAGAGCAATGGCTGCAAGACGTGTTTGCCAATCAAAAATTTATTCTTGATAGTCTGCCGGGCGATGCCAGCGCGCGCCAATATCACCGTATTCAATTACTTGATAATGATGCTGTCGAAACAGGGCGCTATATTGTCATGGATTCAGCCGATGAACAAGACGCGTTGCAGCAGTTTATCAATGTCGCAAAACTGATGGCGCCAGCAATCAATGTCCCGACACTCGTCGCTCAAGACATGGCAAAAGGCTTTTTGGTATTGCAAGATTTTGGTACGGTAGAATTTGCTCATCTGCTGGTTGATGCGCCAGCCGCTCAGGTGAATGATTACTATCAATTAGCGCTGCGCACTTTGGTTGCTTTGCAAGCAGTGCCAGTGGCGACCGCAAAGACGGATCATCAATTACCAGATTATGATGCTGCCCTACTAAACCGTGAGATGGATTTGTTTAGCGAGTGGTTTATTCCTTATATTGGTATAGAGCTTGCGCAAACGCTTTGGGAAAATCTTAAAACAGCTTTAATCGCTGAGATTTTGGCGCAGCCGCAGGTCATCGTCCATCGTGATTATCACAGTCGCAACCTTATGCAAGACCAAGCAGATCATACGCGCTTGGGCGTGATTGATTTTCAAGATGCGGTGATAGGCGCGTATAGCTATGATTTGGTGTCTTTAGTACGCGATGCTTATGTAGAATGGCCAGAGACTCAGGTATCAAGCTGGATACAGGACTGCTGGCAATTGAAAAAACAGGCAGGGCTTGCGACAGCTGATAATGCAGCGCAGTTTGAAAATGATGTCAATGTCATGGGCGTGCAACGGCATTTAAAAGTGCTGGGTATTTTTATCCGCCTGTTTGAGCGTGATGGCAAAAGCCGCTATTTGGCCGATATTCCAAAAGTCATGCGTGACCTGATTTTTGAGCTAGAATGGCTGGCAGAACACGGTAATTCCAATATGCAGCAAGCGGTTACTCCTTTTAATGAATGGCTGCGAGAGTCTATCTTGCCTGCTTATCAACATAAATTTGTGCAACAGTATATCTAAACAGCATGAGCAAAATAAAAGCGATGACAGTATTCATCGCTTTTACTTTGTTTAAAACAGTCAATAATGAATAATAGGCAATCATACAGCCAACAACAAGGAGCGTGTATGTCGGTAATAACGCAAGCGATGATTTTGGCGGCTGGCAAGGGTACGCGCCTGCGTCCGCTCACACTCGAGACGCCAAAGCCTTTGGTGGAAGTAGGCGGGCAGCCACTTATTGTCTGGCATATCAAGGCGCTACAAGCTGCTGGTATTACTGATATCACTATCAATGCTTCATGGCTTGCAGACAAGCTGATGCAGACATTGGGTGATGGTGCAGAGTATGGCGTGACGCTGCATTGGTCGGATGAAGGTGATGAGCCGCTTGAGACCGCTGGTGGCATTTTTAACGCGCTGCAAAACCATAAGCTGCGCGATGAGCCTTTTATCTTAGTCAACTCTGATATTTGGACGACCTATGATTTTGCGCCGTTGCGAGATTACCCGTTAGGCGCTGACCAACGAGCCCACTTATTATTGATTGACAATCCTGACCATAATAATGGCGGCGACTTTGCTATCAATAACGGCTTGGCAAGCGAGCAGCCGATTGCCGATGCGGACAAATATACCTTTGCTGGCATCAGTGTCATCTCACCAAGACTGGTTGATGGGCTGGTAACAGGACAACCGGCAGCCCTTGCGCCCTTGTTAAAACAAGCAATGCTAAAGTTCCAAATTACCGCTGAGGTGATTAAAGACAATTGGATAGACGTCGGTACGCCCGAGCGCTTAACACAAATTAATGACTATATAGAAAATAGTGGTGTCGATAATCATCGCGGCGCATAAACGGTTTTACGACAGTCAAAGTTAAAGCAAAAAAGCAGCGCTGAATATTTACTATTCAGCGCTGCTTTTTTATGGCGCTAGGTTTTGATAAAAGAGATTTTATACACCCATTGCCAATTTTATTAATCGGGCAATGGTAAAAACAACCAAAAAACCCGCCAAATATAAGCCTATAAACCAAGCCCATTGCGACTGTTTTTTACTGAGTTTTTTCATCACTATCTCCAAACTGCCTTTTAACTCCAAGCTATTTTCTAACTTCAAACTACCTTTCTAATCTAAGCCATTTTTTAATAATCAGTCATCACATATTCATGAGCGGATTAAGCTAAGCGCGGCTACTATCCTTACTAGATAGATAATAGCCGCAGCTTATTTAATACATGTGCTCGTGGTCGGTTTTACCTTTAAAAGTATAATACGCGAAAGCCGTGTAGCTTAAGATAATAGGTAACATAATACCGGCGCCGATGAGCATAAAGGAGAGCGAAGTATCAGCCGCTGCTGCTTCATAAATTGTCATTTGATACGGTACGATATATGGGAATATCGCTATACAAACCCCGATATAACCCATCAAAAATAACGCAACGGTCAATAAAAATGGACGATACTCGCGCTCAGTGGTTAAATCTTTACGCATAAAGAAGAATAAGAGCAAGACGATAATTGGCATCGGCGCTAGATATAACAGCCCTGGTAAACTAAACCAGCCTTCCAGCGCTTCGATATCTGAAAAATACATAAATATCGTCACCGCAATCATCGCGACGATTAAGGCGGTGAGCAGCCAACCTGATACTTTGCGTGCCCAGACTTGCAGCGTATGTTCGGTTTTGATAATCAGCCAAGTAGAGCCCAGTAGCGCATAACCAATCAATAGCGCAAAACCGCACATGATAGAAAAGGGCGAGAACCAATCAAAAGGGCCGCCTGTATACAGACGATTGCTGGCCTCTAAGCCTTGAACCAGCGCCCCAAGCATAATACCTTGGGCAAACGTCGCAACGACAGAGCCGATAAAAAAGAAACCATCCCAAACGTAGCGATGGGCGGTGGCTTTAAAACGGAATTCAAATGCCACGCCACGCATAATTAAGCCAAACAGCATAAAGATAACTGGCAGATAAAGACCGCTCATAATGATGCCGTAAGCGACAGGGAAGGCGGCGAATAAACCACCGCCGCCCAGTACCAGCCAAGTCTCGTTACCATCCCAAAAAGGCGCGATAGAGTTCATCATGCGGCTACGGTTTTTATCAGAGCCTGCAAACGGAAATAGAATGCCGCAGCCCAAATCAAAACCATCCAGTAAGACGTAAATAAAGACCGATAACGCAATCAAGCCGCCCCAGATTAAGGGTAAATCTAATACATCACCATAGTTAAACATTAGCGTAACCCTCCATCATCGACGTCGTCAGCAGGTTCGTCCGAACCTTCTTCAGGCCCTTTGGTTTTATCAGCAGCGCGTTTATCACCGCTTAGCGTGCGACCTTGGGCTTCGGTGACAGAGTGATCATAGAAATGATCATCCGACGGATCCTCGTACGGTTTGGGTCCTTGTGCGATGAGGCGCAAAATATAAAAGCTGCCCGCGCCAAATACAAAGGCATATAGCACAATAAAGCCAATCAAGGTTGTTGCCACTTGCTGCGCTGCGATAGGTGACATACTCTCAGCAGTACGAATAACCCCATATATTGTATAAGGTTGACGACCTGTTTCGGTCACAAACCAGCCGGCAAGTAACGCTATAAAGCCAAGCGGCGTCATCATCATCCACGCACGGTGGAAGAGCTTACTCTCAGGATCGAACTGCTGCTTTTTAAAGTACTTATAAAGACTAAATAAACCGATGAGCACCATTAACATACCAATACCAACCATGATACGAAATGCCCAAAATACAATCATAACGGGCGGCTGATCTTCTGGTGCCCAATTTTTAAGACCTTTGACTTCGCCATCTAGTGAATGGGTGAGAATCAAACCGGAGACATAAGGAATGCTAAGCTCATAGTTATTGGTTTGGTTCTTTTGGTCCGGTATGGCAAATAGCCGCAATGCCGCACCGCGCTCATCTTCCCAAATCCCTTCCATCGCTGCGACTTTAGCTGGCTGATGCTCAAGAGTGTTTAAGCCATGCTCATCACCGATGAGGACCTGCGCTGGCGCCACAAATATCGCCATAATCATCGCCATGCCGAGCATGACTCGACCATGCTGCCGATGCTCAACGTGCTTTTTAGACTGTAAATAATAAGCGCCAATACCGCCAACCACAAAGGCGGTGGTTAAAAAGGCTGCCGTCATCATATGGGCATAGCGATAAGGAAACGAAGGATTAAAGATAATTTCAATCCAGTTGGTGGGGTATAACAGACCATCAGCGCCCAGCATAAAACCTTGCGGCGTTTGCATAAAGCTGTTGGCGGCCAAAATCCAAAATCCTGAAATCATCGTACCAATGGCAACGATAGCGGTGGAGGCAAAATGCATGCGTTTGCTCACCCGTCCCCAACCAAAGAGCATAATCCCTAAGAAGGACGCTTCTAAGAAAAACGCCGTTAAGACTTCAAACGCCAATAATGGGCCTAAGATATTACCAGCTCTGTCGGAGAACACGGCCCAGTTAGTTCCGAACTGATAGGACATGACCACACCCGATACCACGCCCAGTCCGAAGACGACGGCGAAAATCTTGACCCAATGTTTGTATACTTCAACATAAATGGGCTCGCCAGTTCTCAGCCAGCGAAATTCAAGCACGGTCAACCAGCTGGCAAGACCGATAGAAAAAGCGGGGAAGATAATATGCCAGGAAATAACGAAGGCAAACTGAATGCGCGCGAGCATCAACGCATCCATTTGATCAATCATAAATGTAGCGAACATAAACGGTTACCCTTATCTGTTAGCTGAATAGCGTTGGCTTCCATGATACGCGCAAGTAACTGTCCGTAACCGTCCATCAATCAGGGCGCTTATTATTACGGGCAATCGCTAAATATTAGTTAGCGGCAAATGTAATTAAGATAAAAATTTAACTAAAATAGCGTTCATTACCCTTATGTTTTATTCATTACCGTAGGGTAAGACTCAAAAACTTTAGGGCTGACTATTTAGCCAAAGTAAATAATTCATATCCTTATAAACTATTAAATATTCATCAAATGATCGTTTTATTCATATTAAACGTTTTAGTATTATGCTCTTCACCTTACGCACACGCAAGTTGCACAAGTGTGCTATTACACACCTATGCGTTCATAAACCACTTACAATATTAGCCAATAATCTTTGAAATAATAGTCATTGTTTAACTATTGTTATCAATAGATACCAAACAGTAATATAAAAAAACAAATTTTAATAATAAGAATTCAAAGCTTTTTATATAGGTGAAATTTAGTTTGTATCTTGCTGCTGTAATTGTTGATGCAAAATACGGCGTAAGGTCAAAATGGTTTGCGGGTTTTCTTGGATGCTATGACCGCCGTTAATAACCGTTTCTGACGCTGCACCATCGAGGTGAGCGCTGGTGTAGGGCACTATACCATCTGACAGCTGCTCGGTGAGTGCTTGCCCAATCTCGCCATCGACTGTCACGGCGGCGACCAGCGGTTGACCTGGCAACTCATCACTATCCGTTAACAGCGCATTGCTGTCATCAACGTCGATAACGTCCTCTGCATGGTCATTTTCTGTTATCTCTTCGGACAAGTCGAGCTTTGCTCCAGCAGGCTGCATTTCTGCCAAACCTCGGGTGATATCGGCATCGTTATTGGCGATGATTGAATGATAGGTGATACGGTCGTTGATACGGATGTCTTTGGTTAATTGAATAAAAGACGATTTGTCACTTAATTGACTGGCGCCATTTTGTAAATATAGCGCGCCGAGCGGGTTTTGGGCCAAATCGCCTTGGATAGCCAAGGCTGCTAAGTTATCGGTCACCGTTTTTACCAAACCAACGGGCAGATACACGATGCGGCGTAGCGCGCGCGTAAACCAGCGGTCGGCATAATCGGTACCGCGAAACGGCGACGATAAAAATACCGCCGTATCTACTTGTGGTAAAGTTTTAAGCTCAAAGCGCTCTTTTAGCTGCTCTTTGCCCGCAGACTGCTTGATCGCCTCACGTATTTGACGTTTCTCATTCATCGACAGCGCATTCTGGTCGTCAAGTCGGTCCAAATCATCGAGCAAGTTTTCGTCAGACAGCATCATACGCGCAATGATGCCACCCATACTATGGCTGATAATGACGCTGTTTTTACTGGCGATATTTTGCCCCGTAGGGTCGGTTTTCTCATAAGCGGTATTGATGAGCTTTTGGATTTGATAGCGATTTTCTAAAATAGGCAAGTTGGTCGGATAAAAAATCTGCCAAACTTGATAGTTATTACGCAGTTTGTCATCATTAAAAATATCGTTGGTTAAATTGACCCACGTCGCTGGGCTTGAGGCCAAACCGTGCAGCATGATGATGACGCGCTTATCAGCATCATAAGGTTCGAGCATAAAGAGCTTGGGTAAACTGGTTTCTTTTTTACGGGTAATCAGGTTTAGATAACCGACGCCATCGAGCTGGTTTTCTGCCAACCATAAGCCGTAACCTGCTGAAAAGTTTGCCGCCAGTGGATAATCGTCACCTAAGATATTGGCGCTCTCGCTGCGGTAAGGGTTGTATAAATGAATATCAAGCTGTTTGCTGCTCAGGGTATCAAGCACGCTATTGCCCATCGGCTTAATCAGCCCGGTCATCAGTAAATGTCCGGTCGGATAAATACGCGTACTGGCATCATCACTGTCCAAGCTATCCTTTGAGCGCTCTTTCGAGCTTTCGTTTATATCGTGGGCTGTTCGACGAGGGCTTTCTTGATGCAGTCTGCCCGTCCTATCTGCTAACGACGAGATTAGTAATTGACGAATGGTAGTGGTATAGCGGTCGTCCAATGAAGCTACCAAGCTGATACCCAGACCTGGGCGCTTACTAATAGAATTTAGTCCAGAGAGGCGTAGCTCATAGGTCGAGACCAAATCGGTTAGGGCAGCGGTTTGTTGGTTGGCATTTTTGAGGTAGTTATTTTCGTTGGGCAAATAGACATTGAGATTGTAGTCGTCTATGTGCATTTTCATGACTTTAATTTGGTCAGTTGGTTGTCCCTTGACAGCCGTAAGATTGGCAATTACTGCTTGCTCGCTGCTAGTGGCAGTACTTGCGGACGTTGGCAAGTATTCTACCTTGGTATTACCCATCATTTTACCGCCACCATCAGCCGTTTGATAGAGCTGGGTAATCACATCGTTACTGGCGGCGTTATAGATGTCTTGGGTTTGGATATCCATCTCACTTGGAATACGACTTTGCGCGTGTGAGCGTCTGGTTTCTTTATCCGCACCTTCAAAATCATGCTCTAAGCTGTCATAAAATAAATAGGTATAACTGGTTTTAATGGCATCAAATAAACGTTCTTGATAGCCAATCAAGCAGCTATCGGTTCTTTTTTGCTGTGCCTTGGCATCAGTGTCGCTTAAAGGCGCGTTGGCATAATAAGGGTCAATTGGCGGGCGGGCGAGGGCATTGCGGCAGTCTTTAGATTCGCCAAGCTGGCGCGCTTTGGCGTAGTGTAATTCAGCAAATACTGCCAAAGCTGGGCGGTAATGTTCATTTAGCATGCTGTCGGTAAGCTGCGTTAGGCAGAGGTTAAACTGCTGCATACACGCTTGCTCATTAAGCCCGGCTGACAATAGGACTGAGGCGGTATCGCTACTCAGTTTGTTATCGGTGACAATATTGCCGCGCTGGGCGGCGATGGTCTTTGCTGAGGGCTGTTTATTGACGGAGACGGTGCTACAGGCAGGCAATATTGCCATGGCGGCGACCACTGCGAGTAGAGCAAAAGGCGTCTTGTTTTTATGCTTATACTTATACTTATACTTATACTTATACTTATGCTCTAGCGACGGCATATCGTTGGCAGGGTCAGCAAATATCATAGGTCATTCCAGTAATATGTATCAGCAACGCATCATAAATAAGTGATAAATGTCACATTTATATAGCAGCATGAGTGTAACGTAAGTCGAGCTATTCGACTATTGTATTTGTTATCTTATAGTCAGCTATCTTATATTCATATAGCATGAAATACTATCGAAAAGATGGATAGGCAATGCTTAACAAAACCCACTTAGATATTTCTAAATTAAGCACAAAAAAGCGCGCTCACATTATTAATCATAATTGCAGCGCGCTTTTTACAGCTCTTTAGAAATCGGTGTGAGCTATCATTTTACCAAATAGCTAACACTTTACGTTTCTATCACAAAGAATTAAGTGCTTGGTTTGATATTAATATCTGGGGCAGGGATATCCCAAATATAGAATTTACCGTCCTCGATCAGCTTAATTTGTTGACGAATAATAGCGTTGTCAGGGTTTTGTTGCGCCAAGCGGCGTAAACGCTCTAGTGCCTTATCACGGCGATCACTTAACAAGTCAGATTGCGCAAGACTCTGCTCAGCTTCGGTATAACCAAGAGTGACGGCTTTATCAAGATATTTTTGACCTTCTTTAAAACCGCCACCTTCTGAGAGCATCATGCCATAGATAAAGTTGGCCTCGCCGCTATTTGGTTTCAGTTTGATGGCGCGATCAATATATTGTCCGCCACGTACCGTGTATTCTGAGCCTAAATCTAAGTTGCGTCCCATGCCATTGAGTTTGGCGGCGCGAACTAAGACATCGTACGAGGCATTTGGTGCTTTGGCATACGGCTCAATCCATTCAGTCAAGACTTTGATTTTTTCGCGGGCGTTGTGGCGCTGGGTGCGGTTCGGGAAGTTTGGTGGATAATGGCGCGCATTTGGTGAGACTTCTTTAATGAAGTCATCGAGTAAGCTGACGTCCAGTTTATCAGTGCCAAGTCCTTGCTGCTGCGGTATGAGCACGGTAGGGACAAAGCTGATATCTGAAATATTCACTTGCGGGGTTGGGATATTTGGCAGCTGACCACTGCGTAAATCAATCCCCGTCGCAGGGATAGGACCACGCTCATAAACGCGCGTCGTACCGGTCAACTCGGACGTGTCTGGTGTTGGTACGGCTGGTGGTTGGGCAGCATTTTGCGCAGTATTTAAAGGCGCACGGTTTGGTTGGACAATAGCCTGCTGGACATTGCCTTGCTGCGTATTAGGGGCTTGATTATTAGCTGATTGCGCTATGTTAGTTGGTTGGACGGTATTCTGCTCAACATTGTTTTGAGCGCCAGTCTCAACTCCAACATTGGCTTGGGCATCAGCTTGCGCCGTGCTGATCGTTGCATTTGGCTTGGCTAGGCGAATGATACGTTTACTAGAATCGATAGCGCTAGGTACGGCTGTGCTACTCGTAGCGGACGCTGCGGCGGTATTCGCTTCTTCAGCTGCATTTGCCGGCGCTGATAGCAGCATGGCACAAGCGGCAGCGAGTGCCGTTAGGGTCGCAAGCCTAGGCGCTTTACTAGAGTGGGGCGCTTTACTAGAGTGCGATGCTTTATTAGAAATAGGGGTTTGGCTGATGGCTTTCATAAAAATAATTACCTTTTAATCGTTGTCGTTTATCAGTTATTGTAGTTACTGACTTGTTATCTATTCATCCATTGATTGATCGTTAGGTTTTGGTATTCCGTAAAATCGTACAAATTTTTCATACCCTAGCAAATTAATCTGACTGCTAACAGTAGTAGGATTGTTAAAAGCACAGAATAATGCCGTCTGTAGCCACTAAAAAAAGATGCAGATTAGTAGTGCTTTGCGTATTATAGATGATAAACGCTTATAAATGATAAGCCGTGGCCTTCATGCGATTGGCCATCCAGCGCATCGTGTGGCGCACCAGTGGCGACAATGCCGCGCCGCCATTTGCCAGCGCCAACTCGCGATGATGTAATTCTTCAATATCCATTTGCGCTAGTATTTCTCTTGAGCGTTGATCTTGCGGTGGCAATTGACCGATATGGTCTTGTAGATGCTCACTAACTTGCGCTTCGGTTTCGGCGACAAAGCCCAAGCTGAACTCATTAGAAATCGCCCCTGCTACCGCGCCAAGCCCAAATGACATGCCATACCATAAAGGCGTAAAAATACTAGGATGGCTACCAAGCTCATCTAAGCGAACCTCGCACCACACCAAGTGATCGACTTCTTCTTCAGCCGACTGTTGCATGGCTTGCTTGACGTCATCGTTTTTTGCGGCAAACGCTTGCCCGTGATACAGCCCTTGGGCGCAGACTTCGCCCGTATGATTGATACGCATCAAGCCTGCGACATGACGGGCTTCGTTGATACTTAGCTCAGGAATCTCATCACTGCTAACAGGCAGCGGGCGAGTGCTAGGATTTGAATGCGGTACAACCGCTCGCAATGCTTTATCTACGCCAAGTAATAGCTGGTCAATTTTTGATAAGGAACGCTGCGCCATGATTCACTCCTGATGGCTGTATGAATTATAAATAGAACTTATGATGAATAGGTTTAAGCTATTTAATAGGCCACTAAGCCTATCAGACAACACTTATCAAACCACTATAACAAACAATAGACAATCTCGGCAGCGAAATTATTGGCTTGCCGATTCATATTGCGTTTGACGCTAGTCGTATCGATTTTTCTCGTCATCATGAGTTTGGATAACGGCGTGTTTGATGTGTTTATTAAGCTTAAGATATAAAAATATACCAAAGATAATATTTAATAAGCCGGTAACTAAAAACAGTTGCGGCAAATTTAGACCCAGTGCATTTAATACCACAATCGAGAAAATCGCCGAACACACCATAAAAATGGCATTAAAGATATTATTGGCACCGACGATACGCGCGCGATGGCTTTTTGGCGCATAAGCCTGCATAGAGGCGTATAAAGGCACGATATATAAACCGCCGCTAAAGCCCAAAAAGAACAAGTCGGCAAACACGCGCCAGCTACCGCTCATATCCCATAAATCACTGATACCAAATAGGGTAGCCGAGCTGACACTGAGTTTGAGCCCTGACAAAGAAAAATATAAATCAATGGCAAAAATACTCAAACCTGCAATACCAAAGGGCAGTAAGCGCAAGCTGACTTGGTTTTTGGTCAAAGATTTGCACAGTAGCGAGCCAATCGACACCCCAACTGAAAATAGCGTTAATAAGAAAATCACCACGGATTCATCGCCATGCAAAATGACTTTGCTGAATTCTGGTGTTTGGGTCAAAAACGTCGCGCCATAAAACCAAAACCAGCTATTACCAAGAATGACAAAGAATAAAAAAGGCAACGAGTATAAATAACGCACCGTCGTCATACTGGTGGTAAAGATATTCCAATTAATCTTCAAATCAGGCTGCATCGCTGACATGGTAGGAATAAAACGGGCGGCAAAATAGCCTATCGCCGCAACAAAAAGCACCGTCACACTTATCCAAAATAGCGGCTGGGTAATTTGGGTCAATACCCCAGCGATAATCATACCAAGCAAAATGGCAAGCGAGGTGCCCATTTGAAACAGACCATTGGCACCGACCAGCTCATTTTTCCTCATCGCTTGCGGCAAGTACGCATACTTAATCGGCCCAAAAAACGTCGACTGCGTCCCCATCAAAAACAGCGCCACAAATAACAGCGCGTACCATTCAAAGACAAAGCCAACAGCAGCGATAATCATAATGCCTATCTCAAGCAATTTGATTAAGCGCGTCAGTTTTGATTTTTCAAACTTATCAGCAATTTGCCCTGCCAATGCCGAAAATAAAAAGTACGGCAAAATAAACAACATCGCCGCCAAGTTATTTAAAATACTGACTTCCATACCCAATTGGCTGGCAGCAGTATAGGTTAGCACCAGTATCAGCGCTTGCTTAAAAATATTGTCATTAAAAGCACCCAAAAATTGGGTAAAAAACATGGCATTAAACCGGCGATGCTTAAAGAGTTGAAACTGATTGGCCATGAAAATTCCTACAGGTGGGGCGCGGCTAATAAAGGAGAAAACAAACTTTTACGCAGTGATTGGCAGATAAACAATTATCAATACTATCAAAAACTTATCGAAATATAGCATAGGTTTTATCTATGTTACGCCGTATAATAGCAAGGCTTTGGTAAAAATACATGCGCACAGTGCTATGATTTGAGAATTAACTAAGTTATGATTTGTAAATTTTAGCCGTCCAAACCTTTAATTTCAGCGAACTGTTCTACGTTTATTCACCGGTAAGACGAGGCGATTGCCATCGACCGTCACTTGTGCCGCGTGAGGTGATAGGAAATCAATATGAAACACCAGCCTTCAACTCTAGCGCGCCACTCATCGGGGATACCGCCTGTTGCTGCGTCAAATGCGCCGCTGTGTTCGGCTAAATTTGCTCATCCTACTCATATAAATCCTATGGATAACCCTCGTGTTTGTTTTACGCGTACGGCGCTATTTCGGGCATTGACCACCAGTTTGGTTGGTTTTGGGGTCAGTGTTGCTATCGCGCCTAGTGCTCTTGCCGCCACTGATTTAAATAATAATACGGCCAATAATGCAAGCAGCAGCCAACTTATCAAAAATAGTGGCAATGATGCGACCACTGCACAGCCGCAACGACAATCGCAGCCACCAACGCCAAAACCGCCTTCCAATTCTTCGGCTCAGTCCTCGTCTAAACGAGCACTTTCTAAAGATGCCTATGAAGACAGCCAGCTTGATATTGCTTTGGACGCCTTGCGTCTAAAAAAAGCCGTTGAAGAAGGTATTATCGATCAATCGGTATTGGATGATTATAGCGAGCAGAACTTAGGTATTAAAAATCCTAACAAAAACGCCACCGCGCAAGCAAATAACACGGATAAGTCCCAGTTATCAAATAATGATATCGATAGTATTAATGACTTTGCTAGTGCTATCGGTAATGGCATAGATAGTATAGGCAACAACCAAGCATTTGACAGCAATGAAAACTTAGAGCAGCAAGTTAATAGCGTGCAGCAACAAGGCTATCAGATGATGACGCCTGACGAGATTGATCGCGAGCTGGCGGCGATGGATAAGCAAAACGCTCAAGATATCGGCAATATCACTCAAAGTAATGCCGTTAATAATATCGATGGCATGCGTTATGACGACAATGACTTTCAAGCTTTAGATGGCGCATTTGATGCGCCTGTTGCAAGGTTAGACGATAGCACGCCGCCAATTGGGCTCGATGTGAGTTTAGATGCTACCAATTTACCAGCACCAAGCAATCTTGAAACCTTGGGTAGAAATGAGGCCGCTGCTAAGCAGGCGGAGACAGATGATGTGATGTCGCGTCCTATTGATGTCAGCGACTCGGTTGGTAGTGGCACTGGCGATAGCGCGACTAGTGTGGACATGGATAGTGGGATAGAAAATGCCCAGTCGGACAGCATCAATCCTGATGATTATTTGCCTAACTATGAAAACGATGTCAATGCGGTAAAAGAAAGTATCGAACAAGCGGCGAAACCCAAACCGATAGCACGTAACAAAAAAGGCAATATTGTTAAGCGCCTTTATAATCGCTTTTTTAATGGTGGCGTTGTCACCCTACCGCATGTTGAGACGACCATTTATTTGCAACAAGCCGCAGCAGATAATTTAAACGATAATAGCAAAAACAACGCTCAAAACAGTACAAGGAATGCTAAACCAACATTAACCAAAGCCGATGATGATATTCAGCCCTTTAAGAATATCAAAGCCGCTATTGATGATACCACTGTGCAGTCTGTGGTTGATTTCACTGCTGCGTTGCCACGTCTACGACAAAGCGCCTTAGATGCCGCCAAAGCCGTCGGCTACTATGATGTGACCCTACGTTTGCGCCAACCAACTACCGATACCATTGATGTCATTATTGAAAAGTTAGGTGAGCCGGTACGCGTGGATAGCCGCATTGTTGACATTCGCGGCGAGGGCAGCGAGCAAGAAGAGTTTGCCAAGCTGGAAAAAGACCTACCGCCACAAGAGGGCGATATTTTTAATCACCGCGTTTATAAAGACAGTAAGGCGGCGCTTGAATCGCTCAGTGATACCTATGGTTACTTTGATCAATACTGGCTCAACAAATCGGTCGATATTATCTTGCCCGACAATACCGCCGATGTGTCGCTGGTTTACAATACGGGCGATCGTTACAAGTTTGATGAAGTGGTGTTTTTTACTTATGATCAAGAGTCGGGTACGCTGACCCGCGATCCTGAAAAGCTACCGGTTGAATTGTCGTTATTAAAGCAGCTGGTCGACTTTGAAGAAGGCGAGCCATTTTATCGTCCGGCCGTGACCAAGTTTAGTAACGATTTATCGGCGACCCGTTATTTTAATACTGTCAACGTCGAGACGATTTTGCCGCCAGACGAGCGTACAGAAAGCAGTACTTTAGCCTTTGATAATACGCCTAATAGCAGTAGTGCTGAGACTACCGATGATGACTTCGATAGCAATAATATCGAGCAAGATGAGGCAGTCAAAGCCGAAAGTGACGCTGAGCGTTACGCTACCAGCAGTGAGACAGTCAATCCAGCCGATATCGCTGCCATCGAGTTTGAAGCCGATGAAGAAACCTTGGGTAAGCTGCAAGCCATTAGACAAAAAGCTGAACGTTTAAGCCGTCTGCCGGATGATCGTGTCTTGGATGAAAAAGGCCAAAAAGCCACTAGTATTTTGGGTAAAATCAGCGACTCTATCAGTAATGTCGCACAAAAAATCTTCCCTGATGAAGAAAATATCCTTGCCGATGAAAACTTCGTGCCGCCAACGCTTGCTGGACGCAAAACCCCGCAGGACGTGTTAGAAAACAAAAAAGTGCCGCTGTACGTCTTTGTTTCGGCAAACAAACCACGTGATGCCCAAGTTGGTCTCGGTTATGGTACCGATACTGGAGTGCGCGCCACTGCTAAGATAGATTATAATCTGATCAATCGTAAAGGCTATCAAGCAGGGGCAGAAACCGAAGTATCGCGTATTACCAAAAATGTTGCCGTGTATGGCAGTCGACCATGGAAGCATCCGCTAAACGATAAGTTGGATGCCCGTTTGACCTATGAAGAAGAGGTCATCGACCAAGGTGAAGGTAATTTTGACTTATCTACCAAAACCTTAAAAGCAGCATTGGCGCGTAATATCCGCCGTGAAAATGGCTGGGATCGTAGCTACTCTGTACGCTACCGTTTAGATGAGTTAGAAACTGGCGTCGATGAGGAAGAATTAGACAATCTGCCAGTGCGCTTTACTTCCTCGAAACCGACGCAGCACGCTTTGTTATTTGGTTATGGCATGAGCAAAACAGACGTCGATAATGCTGCCAATCCTACCCGCGGGTTCCGTCAGTATTATGCGCTTGAAGCAGGCTCAGAAAGTCTGCTAAGCGATACCGATATGGCAATTTTACGCGCGGGTGTGAGCGGTCTTTATAGCTTCGGGGCTGACGATAAACACCAAGTGCTGGGCAGTTTAAATACCGGTTATATCTGGGCGGATGATTTTTATGAAGTGCCTTATAAACTGCGCTTCTTTGCTGGCGGCGATCAAAGTATTCGAGGTTATGATTACGAAAGCCTATCACCGATTGAGAAGGGCTATCTCACCGGAGGACAAATCCTGGCAGTCGGCAGCGCGGAATATAACTATGAGTTTAGACCAGGTTTCCGCGGCGCAGTCTTTACCGATATCGGTAATGCCTATGACAAAGATTTTGAAACCGACACCAAAGTTGGCGTCGGCGTCGGTATCCGCTGGGCGTCGCCGGTTGGTGTGGTACGTGTCGATGTTGCTGCTGGCGTGACGGAAGATAGCATCCCTGTTAGACTGCATCTGTTTATCGGGTCACCTTTATAAATGGCTGCTATAAGTACGCCTAACACCAGTGCTTATAACCAGCCCTAATAGAAACTAAAAACAGACTTATTTTTCATTCTAGCGCTTGCTGGTAATCCTTCTTTAACATAGCTGAGTGTCATGTTGACCAAAAATACCCCGCCAAATAAGCCCTCGGATGAAGATCCAGCACAGCGCGATGCCCGCGCTGTTAGACGTTGGTTTCCCCTGTCTTTTTTGCTCAAATTAACGGTCCTTATTTTGATTGTACTGGCGATTATGTTCGCCATATTTTTATATGCGGTCGGTACTGAGTCAGGCACAAAATTCATTTTAGAAAAAATCAGTGCCGAGACGGGGGTTAAGTTTAAATACGGTCGGGGTAATCTGCGCGATGGTATTTGGGTCAGCGATATCGATATCAACGCCACCGAAGACCTTGAGATATTGGTCGATAAAGCTTATGTCAAAATAGGCTGGCGCGCGGTATTTGCCAAAGAAGTGCATCTGCGTGATGCCGACATTCAAACCATTGAGATTATCAATAATAAGCCACCAACGGGCGAGCCGTTTGATTATCGAACGCTTAGCTTGCCAGTCAATTTGCGCTTTGATCAAGCAAAAATAAAAACCATTATTTATAAACAAGTCACCAAAGACCCTATCGTTGTGCATGATATCGAAGCGCGAGATTTGACTTGGGTTGGTAGCGTGGTGAACGTTGGGCGCGGCAAATTGCAGTATGCGGATATTGTAAAAGTCAGCGCTTTAAAAGGTCAGGCAGATTTACAAGGCAACTATCCTTTAGATTTGAGCGGAATTGTCGAGGTAAGTGCGTTAGAAAAAGCCTACATCGACCCGTTAAATATCACCGCAACCGGTACGCTAAAACGTACCGTTGGTAAAGTCCGTAGCCGTTATAACGATAGCGATGTCAGCGGTGATTTTGTGGTGCAAGGCTTAGATGAAGGTTCGCCGTTTCAAGCGAAACTTAAATGGGACGATATTTTAATTCCTTATGCCGATAGCCAAAATATCCACCTAAAAAGCGGCATGGCGACCGCGTCGGGCGTCATCTCGGAGATACGTCTGCGTATCAATACCGAGCTGACCGCTAAAGATATCCCATCGGGTCACTATCAAGGTCGCGGTATTATCGCCAACAGTCAGCTGCGCGTTGATCGTTTGGATGCGCAAGTACCAGCAGGCAATTTGACATTGCAAGGTATTTTGGACTGGAAAGAGAGTTTTGATGCGGTAGTCCGCGCCACAGGCAGTAATTTTGATATTCGACAGGCGATTCCAGCTGAATATGCCGACTTTAAACCCTATGCGCCGCAAAAGCTCAATGGTCGTTTATCGGTACGTTATCAGCATAAAAATAAAAATGGCAATCTAGAGATGGATGCAGATTTGCGTCAGCGCGATGGTGAGCATCTCAATGCCAATATCGTGCGTGGCAAAACGCCTGCTCGTGGTCGCAGCGCCAATGCTAAGCAAGTCACGCCTTGGTATATCGATGCCAAGTGGCAAAATCTGGTACGCCGCAATCTGCCAAATATCGGTAATGTCGACAGTCCAAGCGGACAAGCCAATGTTATTATCCGCGGCTCGAATTTATCGGTCGACGCAAATGCGGTCATCAACGAGTTAAATGTCGCCCCTAAAGGCAACTACGATGTGCGCGTGCGTAAAGCCGGCGACGTGATTAATATCAACCGTCTTAATTACAAAGGTATAGTAGGCGACCTATCTGGTACAGGGCAGATTCAACTGGCCAGTAAAAAACACCCGCTAACGTGGCAAATTGACGCGCGTACCACGGGTTTGTTACCTAAAAAATATCGTAGTGACTTACCGCTTGAGCGCTTAACAGGGCATATCAATGCGCGCGGGCGTATGCTCAATATCAGTAAAAACCGCGTCAAAGGTCAGCGCCATATTATTAGCTTTACTAATACCGATTTAAAAGCAAACCTTGATGCCAGTCAAGATAGCCGCGCTATTGGTATCACAGGCAGCGGTGATGCCAGCGTCGATATTATCGGCGGCGAGCTGTCTGTTTTTGATGCTCGTTTTGATGGTCATATTGATACCGCTGACGTACCAAAGGGCAGCTTGTCGATTGATGCTGCTGGTACGCCAAAGCTGATTCGTATTCGTAAACTCAACTACAACGGTGAAGCCGGCGCAGTAAAAGCGAACGGTGTCATTGACTTACGTCAAAACATTGGCTGGACAGTCGATGGCCGCTTTGACAAATTTAACCTTGGCTATTTTTTACCCAATAATGCCGCCATTATCACTGGTGATTTAAAAACCAGCGGTGTGTGGCAAACGCCGCCAAAGAACCAAGCCAATACTAATTCTAACGCAAAGGGTAAGCTGAAAAACTTTGCGGTGAAATTTGATGGTGTATTAGATGCTGAGCAACTGCCAGCCGGTAAACTTAGCATTGACGCCAATGGTGACGCACAGCTGATTCGTATCAAGCGTTTCCGCCATGTCGGCGCCGCAGGTAGTATCGATGCCAATGGTACGGTCGATGTGCGTAAAGGTATCGCTTGGAATGTTAAGGCGGTGATGAATCGCTTTAACTTGGGTTATTTCTTTAAAGATATCCCAAGTACCATCACTGGCACTATTGATACCGATGGGCGCTGGGGTGACAATCAGCAAATCGTTAATATCAAACAAGTTAACCTAAGTGGCGTGCTAAAAGGCCAGCCGCTCAGTGCCAAAGGTAGTTTGGCGGCGAAGCTGCGCCTACCAAAAGACTTGGGCAGTTATTTTAAACGCTTACAAGCACAGGATGCACAAGCACAGTATCAGCAAGTTAATGCGCTAATCGATAGCTTAAATGCCAATAATTTGGTGCTACGTTGGGGCGATAATTATCTTACTGCCAATGGCAATGCTAAGCAGCTACAAGCTAAGATTAATATCACCAGTCTTGACCAGCTATCAGATAAGCTTGCTGGTAAAGTGACGGGCGGCGCAACCTTGTCGCAGCCCGCAGGACAGGCGCTGCCCACGATTTATATTGACTTGGTTGGTGAGCGACTGGCGCTACCGGGCTTTATTTTGCGTCAAGGTCGTATCCGCGGTAAGCTGGTCAATTTGGCCAATAGCCCAAGCCAGCTTATTATTAGCGCCGAAGGTTTGGATGCGGCAGGTCAGAGCTTTAAAAAGGTCAATGCGACTTTTAATGGCACTGAGCAGGCGCATGTGGTCAATCTTGAAGTGGCAAATGATGAACTTGCTATCGCCGCTCGGCTCAAGGGTGGCTTTAATCGCGATAAGCTCAGTTGGTCAGGGGTGATTGGTAAAGGGCGTATCAAATCAAAATATGCGACGTTAAACCAACTACAACCTGCGCAGTTGATTGTCAATTTACCCAAAAAGCAGGGTAATAATTCTACTGACTTAAAAGTGCAGCTTGCCGCCCACTGTTGGCAGGCGACCGACCAAACGGGCAAGCTGTGTTTACGCGAGAATCTCATTGCTTCACCAGCGGCAGGTCAAGTCAATTTAGCGGTACAAAACTTGGATACTTCGCTGTTTTCCGTATTCTTACCCAAGGATATTGATTGGCAAGCGAAAATTAATGGTAAAGCCATTGTCGGTTGGCAACATGGTCGTCCGCCGACGATCAATACCACGCTGTATTCTGACAACGGCAAAATCGGCTTGATGCAAGATGGCGATAGTCAGCCGGTTACCTTACCTTATAAGCGCGTGTCAGTCATTGCTTTGTCGGTCCCTGAAGGCATCAAACTGCGCACGGACATTAATACTGGTCGCGGAGCGCGTGGCTATGCTGAGGTTATCGTTGACCCTTATAAAACACCGAAACCTATCTCGGGTGCGCTGGTGCTCAATGAGCTGAATTTGGCAGTGTTTAAGCCTTTCTTCCCCGGTATGCGCGTGCTCGAAGGCAATATCACTATGGCAGGTGGTTTGGGTGGGACGCTCGATAAACCGCAGTTTTATGGCGATGTGAAATTGGCAGATGGCCGTATTGCGATGCTTGATTTACCTATCAACTTAAGAAAAGTCAATGTCGATGCCAAAATTCGTGGTACGCAGGCGAATATCGACGGCACTTTTAATAGTGGTACCGGTACGGGCAAGCTGACTGGTACGGTAAATTGGCAACAAAAACTGCAAGCTAAGCTCAGCATCATTGGCGAGCGTTTGGTATTGACCCAGCCGCCATTATTGTTGGCTGAGATTAACCCTGATATCGACATTATCGTGCGTCCGGGTGACCGTTATGTCAATATTACTGGCGCGGTCAGTGTGCCGTCAGCGACCATTCGTCCACCAGAAGCCAGTGAAGATATCATTACTCAAACCGAAGATGCGGTGGTTCTTGATCGCCGTTTGATTGGTAATATTGATGAGGTTTTAGCGATTTCAAAACCTTGGTCAATCAATGCCGACATCGGTATCGACTTGGGCGATGACATCAATTTCCGCGGTTTTGGTGCGGTGATTCCGTTAGCAGGGGCGATTAATGTCACCCAAAATGGCACAGGCGTTATGCGCGCCAAAGGCGTCGTGCAGGTTTCTCGCCGTACCAATGTCAATATTTTTGGTCAGAGCTTAGAGCTGAATTACGGTCAGGTGCGTTTTAATGGCGACGTGATGAAACCAAATCTGAGCATTGAGGCGGTGAAAACCATCAGCGGTAAGACCGTCGGCGTACGCGTTAAAGGCAATACGGAAAATCCAAATATTATCGTCTTTAACAATGCTGGCTTAACCCAGCAGCAAGCGATGAATACCTTGATAACGGGCCGTATTAATAATAAGAGCGCGACACAAATCAGTGAGCAAGGCTTTAAATCTCAAGTGACTAATAACCTTGCAGCGGCGGGACTAAGCTTTGGACTGAGTGGCACGCGCAATCTAACCAACCAGATAGGCCAAGCGTTTGGCTTCCAAAGCCTAACCGTTGATGCGTCAGGCAGTAGCGATGACACCAACGTCAACGTTACTGGTTATGTGACCCCTGATTTGTATATTCGCTACGGAGTCGGGGTGTTTAATGCACAAAATAGCCTATCTATCCGTTATCAGCTAACGCGCCGCATTTATGTCGAAGCAACTTCAGCGGCGGAAAACGCGGTCGATGTGGTTTATAGTTGGCAGTTCTAAGCACTTAAGTTTTAATAGCCTTACTATACTGTCGCTTGTTAGTAGTTCATTTAATGCAATAAAAAACGCCTTTATCAAAAGGCGTTTTTTTATGCGGTGAGCAGTTGATTTATTTGGTTAAAATTAAGCGGTTATTGCGCGTTAAGCGTAAGCGATATTCTTCGCCTTCGTGCTCGATACGCACTTCTTTGGTTAGCGCAAATAGGTGCTGTGATTGCAGAGTAGGCAAGCGGTTTTCACGGCAGTTTAAATAACGAGAGATGACCATGCTCATAGTAAATTCCTTTTGATAAAATAATTAAAGATAAGGCAGTGGGTAAAGTAAGTTATTAACGATAATAATTATCATTTACATTGAAAGCTTTTGCAAGCTATTTGATAAAATAAATCACAGTTATTATGTAAACTTATATAAAGCAGCATTTACAAACGCTATAAGTCAAAACAATCGTACCATTATAAAGGGCAATAGAATGCGCAGTCATGTAGAGGCTTCAAGCAAAAATTTGTTCGCTAAAAATGAGGCAAGTGCCCATAAACCGCTAAAAATCGTCAATGTTGCGGTGGCGGTCATTTATTATCAGCATCAGTATTTGCTCGGTTTTAGAAATGCATCGCAGCATCAAGGTAATCGTTATGAGTTTGTAGGCGGCAAGATAGATACTAATGAAACCGCTCAACAAGCGCTGATACGCGAAGTCGCTGAAGAGACGGGCATTGATATCGCAAATAATACTGCAGTGAAACTCGGTCGGCTGCATCATGACTATGGCGATAAGCAGGTATGTTTGCAGGTTTACAAGGTAGCACTAAGTGCGCAGCAGTATGAACAGCATAAACATTGCCAGCAGGGATTGGAGGGTCAAGCATTAACTTGGGTAGATAAATCGAAGTTATTGGCAGAAGATTACCATCTGCCAGCCGCTAATAAAACCATTCTTGCATGGTTGCGCTTACCACAACAGATAGCAATTACTTATCCATTGGCACACTTTAACGACGCGGCTGATCCAGCAGCAGCTTGGCTACAGTTTCATGCAGCGCATTTGGCGCATGATGCTTGGGTTTATGTCCGTCCAAAAGCCATGGATGCAGATAATAATATAGCGCAGTTATTACGCTTGCGTGCAGATATACAGGCGATTGTACCAGCTGAATTTGAAAGCGACCAAGCACATAAGCAAGCTGTAAACCATCAAATCGTCGCAAAGCAGTTAACCCAAATACAACTTATACGCGGCTTAAGCGATATTAATAACGATGTTCACCAAAGCAAAAATGCAATTCACGACGATTTGTCTACAAACCATTTATTAAACTATCCATTAATCATTAGCTGCCACGACGCCCAAAGTATCGCTGCCGCTAATAAGTTGGCTCATAGACGTTTAGAGCAACAATTACCACCCGTTATCGGTATTTTTCTATCGCCAGTTTTAGCAACCCAAACTCATCCTGATGTCGAGCCATTTGGCTGGCAAGCATGGTCAAAATTAGCGGAATTAGCCGATATGCCAGTGATTGGACTCGGTGGTTTATCGCCGAAAATGAGCACACAAGCAGAGCAGTATGGTGGTATTGCTATTGCTGGCATTCGTCAGTTTTTGCGGTAATTTTTAAGATGGTATTTATACTATTTGAGAGTATATTTTAGGCCAATAATTAACCAAAATATGAAAGGTAAATCAAAAACTGAAAGCAAATGTAAGGCCATACAAGAGTAGGGTTTAATGGGGGGCAAGCCACTGATTTTAAATCTATTTTTACACAAGGTAACTATGTATTGCTTGTATGGCGTAAATACAGAATTACTTACAAACCGTTGCGTTTTCCTACATTGCTACACTGTTTTGCTTAGCCCTTTGCCATTACTATAAACCTGAAAATTACCAAAGGGCGCAGAATCAGTTTGTTAAGGGCGATTCATCTAGCAACTTTTTATCCAATCACTTGCTATTTAACCAATTGCTATCCAACCACTTCTTATCTATCGTAATTTTATTCATGGCAGCGCCACTAGAAGGTATAGTAAATATAAGTAATCCAGTATTTAATTTTCACTCATCTGTCTTTTGTATTTAAAGTGATTGTTGAGCATTATTTATACTGAGTTAATCGCTATAAAATTTGATAAATGAAAAATTTTAACTAACACTATTAATAAATGGTACTCCTATGAAAACCAATAAGTTACCTAAGTCAGCATGGCCTGATTCGCAGGCAGCTGGTTCTCAATCACAGCAGACTAAATCAAGTCAGCATTATCTTGATAAAAACTATTTAAAAAAAGGTTATCGCAAGACAGATAATACGTCACAATCGAGTAATGCCAGCAACGACGCCAGCTATCACAACGATAGCGCCAACGACATGTCAGTAGACGATGTCGCTCTAAATACCTTGGCAACAGATAATGAATTTGGCTATAAAAAGAGTGGACAAAACGCGCCTATAGCCGCCACGCCTGCATTGATTCAGAAAAGCAATCACCGCCAAGATAAAGATAATACAAGTTTTAAAAGCACTCAAGATTTGCAAAGCCGCAGTTTTCAAGATGGCGGCGGATACAAAAAAGCGCTTGCTTATAAAAAAGTACAAAAAACTACTGACCTCAATACTTCCGATATCAATATTGACAGTGAAATTAACAGCTCAGCGAAAAGCTTAATTGAAAGTAATAACTTCAATAAGTCAATTACTGCTGAAACTGTTGATATAGACGACGTCAATGAAGATATGGGTTTACCAACAATACCGGAGCGTATATTTATGAATGGACTTATTAAACACACAGGTATTGCTTTAGCAATTATCATACCGCTGGCGGCGTTTTCAGCGTATGCGGCGACGCCACCCGTCAATAGCGCGGCTAAAGCTAATGTGACGGCTAATGCAACGACGGATAAAACCAGCACAGAGACGTTATCCATTAAGCCAAATGCAATTATCCATAAATCTGCTAGCGTACCAACCACAGTTGATAGCGTTGATCTAAAAAAATACGCTGGTACTTGGTACGAGATAGGGCGCTTGCCGATGTATTTTCAGCGCAACTGTGCCAGTGATGTGACGGCGACTTATATTGAAAAAACTGACGGTTCAGGCATTAAGGTGATTAATCAATGCAAAGCACAAGATGGTTCAGCCATTACTGCAGAAGGTTTAGCTAAACCTGCTGATGCTTCGGGTAGTAAATTAAAGGTTACTTTTTTACCGTCGTGGATTCGCTGGTTGCCTGTTGGCCGCGCTGATTATTGGGTGCTTGCTCGTGATACAGATTACAAAACGGCATTGGTTGGCACGCCAGATAAAGAATATTTATGGTTACTGGCTCGTTCGCCAAATGTTAGCCAAGAAACTTATGCAAAATATCGCCAAATTGCCCAAAAGCAGGGCTACGATTTAAAAGAGTTTAAACTTACCCCGCAGACTAATCAGACAGTAAAGTTGGTTCCTTAAGCTTTTTATCACCATACATGGCATAACCATATAAGTATTTTATAATTGTCCTATTTTTGCATAGGTTATTATTAATTGACAATAGAGCAGCAGTGCAAGCTGCCTTTATTTTTAACAAGCAACTTATAAAGCTATGAAAAACGCGATAAGTACGTCAAATTCGGTTATCACTAGCAAAATAGGGCGTTTTAGGCTAAAATCTACCTTATCTAAAGACGGTGACGATAAAGACTGTGACGCTAGTTAGTGATAGTTACTATTGCCAATCACTACCGCCAAAGTCGAGCATGACCGTTTTAATATCGTTATTTAAGTAATGATGACCTATCTATTTATATTTCTTCCTACTTTTCTGCTACCTAATTACTGACCAAAAGGATGTTTCTCGTGAGCAACGCTGATACCTTACGCCAATTACATCAAGACCATTTGAGCAATTATAACCAACAAGAGCAACAAGCCATCGAGCTTATGGGCTTATTAAATAAGCTTTATAATGAGCAAGATGTGCAAGTGACATTGTTTGGTGATACGCTAGATACAACCTCTGTGGGTCAAATACTGGCATTGCATCAAAAAGTCGCGCTGCGTGATAAAGGTGCTAAACCTATCGCTGTCGCGGATACTTTAGCGATGGTTAAAACGCTTGCAGAGAATAAAGACATCCAAGCGGCGCGTATCGATGTTGGTCAATTGATTGCTAATGACAGTGATTTACAAGCGGCATTAGAGTCTGTTAACAACAATAACGCTGCAAGCAATGGCGCAACGGATGTGGTGCTATACGGTTTTGGCCGTATTGGTCGTATCTTAACGCGTCTTTTATTGTCACAAGCGTCAAGCGCTAAAGGCTTACAGCTAAAAGCCATTGTGGTGCGTCCAGCAGCAGCGGGCGATCTGGCTAAGCGTGCTTCATTGCTTGAGCGTGATTCAATCCATGGTAGCTTCGCTGGTGGCGTCGTTGTCGATGATGAAAACAATGGTTTGATTATCAATGGCCGCTTTGTACAAGTCATTTATGCCAAAGACCCAAGCGAGATTGACTATACGGCTTATGGTATCAACGATGCATTGGTCATCGATAATACTGGCATCTGGAAAGATGAAGACGGTCTTGGCAAGCATTTGCAATCGACTGGCGTGAAAAAAGTATTGCTAACGGCTCCTGCTGGCGGTGAGATTAAAAACGTCGTTTATGGCGTCAATAACGATACGGTCGGCGATGACACTATCGTCAGTGCAGCGAGCTGTACGACCAACGCGATTACCCCAACGCTCAAAGTTTTAAATGATGAGTACGGTATCGAGAATGGACACGTAGAAACCATTCACTCGTTCACCAACGATCAAAACTTAATTGATAATTATCATAAAGCCGATCGCCGCGGGCGCAGTGCAGTATTGAATATGGTTATCACCAGTACTGGCGCGGCAAAAGCAGTTGGTAAAGCCCTACCAGAGCTTAGCGGTAAATTGACGGGTAATGCGATTCGTGTACCAACGCCAAACGTCAGCTTAGCGATTTTGAACTTAAACCTTAAAACGGCGCCAGCCAGTGCCGATGCGTTGAATGAGTTCATGCGTAAAGTGTCTAATAGCAGTCAGTGGCAAACTCAGATTGCTTATACAGATTCTACCGAAGCAGTATCGACTGATTTTGTCGGTGATACGCATGTCGGTATCGTTGATGCGCAAGCGACTATTTTGACAGACAATCATGCTATCGTTTATATTTGGTACGATAACGAAGTTGGCTATAGCACGCAGGTATTACGTTTGGCTACGCAAATGGCTGGCATCAGCTATGCGCAAATTCCAGCGTAAAAATTTGCACAGATGCTATCTTAGCCGTTTGTATTTAGATAAAATGCTAAGGCAAAATAGCGCGACGAAAGTAAGTTTTATCCTAGATAAATCGGTGTAAATTATTAACGGCAGTACTCAAACACCCGATAGTCCGAATGGTTATCGGGTGTTGTTGTCATGCTAAATGCTAAGCGTGGTATGACATTTTAGTAAATGCCGTTTTAAAGAAGATTTTATATTTTTTTAAGTTATTCATAACTACCAAACATATAGCTACCACCTAAAATACAGTCGCTGACTGTAAGTTGATAAACGAGATGGTAAATAAAGGAACGAAAGATGCGATTTATTGATGAAGCCGTCGTAACGGTAAAAGCAGGTGACGGTGGTAACGGAATCGCCAGTTTTCGCCGAGAAAAGTATGTCCCACGTGGTGGCCCTGACGGTGGTGATGGCGGTAAGGGCGGCGATGTCTATGTCATTGCCGATGACAATACCAACACCTTAGTTGACTACCGTTATACCCGTCGTTATGACGCCATGCGCGGTGAAAACGGTCATAGTAAGAACTGTTCGGGTAAAGGCTCTGACGATATTTATTTGCCGGTTCCTATTGGTACGACCGTGGTTGATACCGAAACCGACGAAGTATTAGGCGATTTGATTGAAATTGGTCAAACGCTACTGATTGCCAAAGGCGGCGACGGCGGTCTGGGTAATACCCATTTTAAAAGCTCGACCAACCAAGCACCGCGCAAAGCCACTTCAGGTTTTGAAGGCGAGTTAAAGGTGCTGAAGTTTGAGCTAAAAGTAGTCGCTGACGTTGGTCTGATTGGTTTACCTAACGCGGGTAAATCAACCTTTATCCGTCAGGTATCTGCTGCCAAACCTAAGGTTGCCGATTATCCCTTTACCACATTAGTGCCAAACTTAGGCGTGGTTGATATCGGTCGTCACCGCTCATTTGTGATGGCAGATATTCCGGGTTTAATCGAAGGCGCGTCAGAAGGCGCAGGACTTGGCATTCGTTTTTTAAAGCATGTCGCTCGTACACGCCGTCTGTTACACTTGGTTGATGTAAAACCGATCGATGGCAGCGACCCAGTAGAAAACGCGCGCGTAATTTTAAATGAGCTTGAGCGTTTTTCACCTGAATTGGCCAATTTGCCACAGATTTTGGTGCTAAATAAAATTGATCAGGTTGCCGAAGAAGACTTAAATGAGCTTTGTACCCATATCGTGGCTGAGCTTGGTTGGACAGGTATGGTATTTCGTACCGCAACCTTGACCGGTGAAGGCGTTGATGCGATTAAGTATCATTTGATGAATGAGATCGAGCGCGAGCGTGAGCGTGAACTCGAAGATCCTATTTTTGCAGAAGCCCAAAAAGAGCGTTTTGAGCGCTTAGAAGCAGAAGTTCGTTTGAATACCGAAGCGCAGCGTGAAGCCTATCGTGCGGCTCGTAAAGCAGCGCGTGAAGGTACCAATTTAGACGACGATGACGATTTCGATGATGGCGTCGAAGTGGTATACGTTCCTTAATATATCTGCGCTTAAATGTATCTGACTTTAAATATATTTAGGGTTAAATTGACAAAAATTAATGTTTCGTTTTTTAAATAGGTGTGCGTACAGTTTTAATATTATCCACGTAATTCATTTACCCTAGCAACAGGAGTTTATATGGCAGTTGACATACAGAACACGACAGAAGAAGCAAGGTTTGTTAAGCAAGCTCGCAACTTTGATATTCGGCGCGTTATTGTCAAGATTGGCTCATCGCTATTAACCAATAATGGACGAGGGCTTGATCGAACTGCCATTTACGAATGGGCAAAGCAGATTGCCAAACTGCATAAGCAAGGTGTGGAAGTATTGCTTGTGTCATCAGGTGCTGTCGCTGAAGGCGTGGTACGGATGAATCTGGACGAGCGCCCAAGAAAACTGGCGGCGCTACAAGCCTGTGCGTCCATCGGTCAGATGGGCTTGATTGAAACCTGGTGGTCGGCACTAATTCAGCATGGTATTCAAAGCTCGCAACTATTATTAACTCATGATGATTTGTCTAATCGTAGCCGCTATTTAAATACCACGGGAGCATTGACGCAGTTATTAGAATGGCGCGTACTGCCCGTGATTAATGAAAACGATACCATCACCATCGACGAGATTAAGTTCGGCGATAATGACACTTTAGGCGCGATGGCAGCGGCGATGGTCAATGCCGATTTATATATTATTTTGACCGATCAAGAAGGCGTCTTTACTGATAATCCGCGTAACAATCCGAATGCCAAGATGATTCGCCAAGAGCGCGCGATGGCCGATTATTTATTTGATATCGCTGGCGATGGCGGTAAACTTGGTCGTGGCGGTATGCTGACTAAAATTCGTGCTGGACGCTTGGCTGCCATGGGTGGTTGTCCAACGGTTATCGTGAGCGGCGCTATCGACGATGTCATCACGCGCGTGGTTTCTGGCGAAGCCGTTGGTACGTTATTGACCACTAATGACGAAGATAAAATCATTGCTCGTAAACAGTGGTTAGCGGCGCATTTGCGCATGTCAGGCACGCTCATTGTAGACGCTGGGGCTGCAAAAGCGGTTGTCGAACATCACAAGAGCTTATTGCCAGTTGGCGTCGTCGAAGTCCGCGGTGATTTTGATGAAGGTGATGTGGTTGAGATTGTCAATCAAGACACGGGCGAGCGTATCGCTGTTGGTCAAGTAAACTTCTCATCGCGTGACGCCTGCCGTGTGGCTCGTGAGCGTACAGAGCAGTTCGATAGAATTCTTGGTAACAAAGAAGAGCGCGTGGTCATGGTACATCGCGACAATTTAGCGTTAACCGTGTAGTTATACCCCTTTAATCGGTAGGTGTTGTCAAAGCTTAATAGTAAATGGCATTTAATATAAAGAAGCTGATATCAAATGATTATGAAGCTTTTTAGAATTAAATGCCGCTATCTATGCGTTATAAGCGTTTATTAATCTTTTCTTTCACTTATTTTATCTTGCCCTGTTATTTATTTTATTGAATATAGGGCTGTTTTGGAGAGTTGTACATGAGTGCTTCAGACAGTAACCATGCGCTTGAGCAGAACTTTGCGCCTTTAAAAAACGATAGATTGCTACGAGCACTCCGCTTTGAGCCCATAGATACCACGCCAGTATGGATGATGCGTCAAGCCGGTCGTTATTTACCAGAATATAAAGCCACTCGCGCTGAAGCCGGTGACTTTATGAGCCTATGTAAAGATACGGCGCGTGCGACCGAAGTCACTTTGCAGCCGCTGCGCCGTTATGACTTAGATGCCGCGATTTTATTCAGTGATATTTTGACCATTCCTGATGCCATGGGGCTAGGACTATATTTTGAAACAGGCGAGGGTCCGAAGTTTAAGCATCCGATTCGTACGCAAGCGGATTTAGACAGATTACCTGTGCTCGATATGAATGACTCGCTTGATTATGTCATGCGCGCGGTGACGAGCATTCGTAAAGCACTAAACGGACAAGTGCCGTTATTCGGCTTTTCTGGTAGTCCTTGGACGCTAGCGACTTACATGATTGAAGGCGGCAGCTCAAAAGATTACCGCTATACCAAAGGTTTCTTATATAGCAATCCGGAGTTTTTACATCAATTATTAGATAAATTGGCAACGTCAGTGATTGATTATTTGGATGCGCAAGTGGTTGCTGGCGCACAAATTTTGCAGATATTTGACAGCTGGGGCGGGGCGCTTGGTCATCGTCAGTTTGTGAATTTCTCGCATGCCTATAATAAGCGTATTGTCGCTGAGCTAAAGGTACGTCATCCAGAAATCCCAGTCGTGCTATTTACCAAAGGCGGTGGATTGTGGCTTGATGTGCAAGCGGATAGTGAAGCCGATGTGCTAGGTCTAGACTGGACGATGCCTATTGATCGCGCCCGTCAAGTATTGACAGAAAGTCAGCGCCAATTGACCAAGCAACATAAAAAGCTACAAAGCAGCAAAGCCATTCAGGGTAATTTAGACCCCGCAACCTTGTACGGTTCGCCTGCAACCATCCGTGCTGAAGTCAACGCGATGCTCGATAGCGCTTACGCCAGTGGCGAAAAAACCGGCTATGTGGCAAACTTAGGTCACGGTATTACCCAGTGGGTCAATCCTGATAATGCCAAAGTCTTTATCGATGCGGTACATGATTATAAAATTTAAGTTATAAAATTTAATATCGTTAATTATTAAAAAATGAACGTTTAAAAGCGCTAGTAATAGCGCTTATATTTACGCATTAAAAGAAAAAGGAATATCTTATGATTTCAGCAGCGATTGTCGGCGGCACAGGCTATACAGGTATTGAGCTGATTCGCTTATTGTCTGCCCATTCTGAAGTGTCTATTGATTTGCTAACCTCGCGTAGCGAAGCTGGCACCCGCGCTGATGAGATATTTCCAAGTTTACGCGGTATCTCAGATATCGTCTTTAGTGACTTGGGCGATGAAACACTTGCTACCTTACAAAAATGCGACGTAGTATTTTTTGCCACCCCGCATGGCGTGGCAATGAAGCAAGCTGAGGCGTTAACGGCAGCGGGCGTCAAGGTCATTGATTTGGCGGCGGATTTTCGCTTGCAGTCATTAGCAGATTTTGAGCATTGGTATCAGCAAGCGCATGCCTGTCCTGAATTGTTAAAGACAGCCGTTTATGGCTTACCTGAAATCAATCGAGAAAAATTGGCCAATGCGTTAGTTGTCGGTAACCCTGGCTGCTATCCAACCACCGCTATTTTGGGCTTAAAACCTATTATCGATGCGCAAAATCAGCAAGCCGAAAGGCTGGTTGAGTCGCGTATCGTTATCGATGCAAAATCTGGCGTTTCCGGTGCTGGTCGGCAAGCGAAGCTTGCGCTTAACTATGCGGAAACCACCGATAATTTTAAAGCGTATAGCGTCGAGGGTCATCGGCATTTACCAGAGATTGAGCAGGGCGTTGCTCAATTGTTAGAGAGCCAGTTTGACCATCGTATCCGTTTTTTACCGCATCTGGTGCCAATGATACGCGGCATGCTGAGTTCTATTCATTTAGAGCTTACCGAAGCAGGCACTGCTATCGATTGGCAGCAAGTATTTGAGAGAAGCTATGCGGCAGAGCCGTTTGTCGATGTGATGCCAAAGGGGCTTTATCCCGATACGCGCAGCGTGCGAGCCAGTAATCGTTTGCGTATTGGTATTCACCAAGACAATGCGCGTGCTGAGCTGACGGTGATTGTTGTGCAAGACAATTTGGTGAAAGGTGCTGCTGGGCAGGCCGTGCAAAATATGAATGTGATGTTTGGTTTCGATGAATCGATGGGCTTAGACTTTGCCCCTATCGTTCCTTAACAGATGTCTAGCCATTAACAAATCCCACATATTTATGGTGCTAGGTATTGATTATAAATTCCGCTATAATAACCTGCCTTTATTGTTAAGAGATATCGTCTAAATGCGTTTGAAGAGTGCACCACGCCTTTGCCAACAGCCTGCACGAGTATTGTGCCAAGACTCTGTTTCCTATGATGTGGGGCACGATGCGCATCTCTCTTATTCTCATTACCAACAGAGTAATGCGCTGATAAATAGCCCGCTTATTAGTAATAAGCAACGCGGCGCTTCCACCTTAGTATTGGCATTATTCGTGGTGACGGTATTGGTGACCGCTGGAGTTGGACTCGCATTTGGCCATAAACTTGGCTATCAGCGCGGCTATTATTCTATGCAGGCAGAAACTCAGCAAGCGGTAATTACCAGTAAAGAAGCCACGCAAGAACTAAAAGATTTACGCCTTAGTAGCAAAATTGCGACCAATGAAGCAGCTACTGCTAAGCAAGAGTTAGAAATAAGTTTGGCAAATTTAAAAGAGCTACGTGAAAACCAACAGGAATTGACGGTTGAAAATAAACAACTAGCCCAGCTTAATGAGGTATATGCCGAGCTTGTTAGCGAAAATGGCGGTATGCCTTTACAAATATTTGGGGCGAAAATCAAACCTTTGCCTGAAAACGCTTTTGAGTACGGCTTTGATGTGGCTATGCTGGCCAGCGACGGCAAAGCTAAGCGCTTAAAACCTACTTTAACCTTACTGAATGATAATGACTTTGTAGAAGTGCCGCTTGAGCCGGCAAGTTATACCATCGATGGGATAACGCGTATTCGTGGCCGCTTTATGATGCCAACAGGCTTTAAACCTTTGCAGGTTAAACTAAGCTTAAATGCTGGCGGACAAGAATTGGAGCAATTATACGACTGGAAGCTTGGTGATAAGGTTGATAGCATGCCGTTGTCACTTTTAGATTTGCCAGAAGTCGATCAAAGCCCTATCGAGCCTTAAGTTTTTGATATTTTATTGAACTTTATTTTATTAAATTTTAGATTTTTAATGTATTAATACTTTCGTGTCTTATGCTAAGTGATAGCTAGACAGGTCTGCTACTCTTTTTTAATCCTCTTTATGCTGATACAGCATCGCTATTAATTTGTACGCTAATTATGATAAAACAACCGATATTACATTCAACGCCAACCGTTGCTGATTGGCATTTCCCAAATACGCCGCTGCGTCTGGCGCAAGATGGTGATACCGAGGGCGAAACTTCACCGCAAGCCGATGTATTGGTCGCTGAGCCAGAAGTGGCAAAACCGCCGATGTATGCAGTGGTCATGTATAACGATAACTACACGCCGATGGAGTTTGTTGTCTATGTGCTGCAATCAGAGTTTCGTCATAGTATGGATACAGCGGTTGAAATTATGCTGACCATTCATAATAGTAGCAAGGGTATTGCCGGTATTTATCCAAAAGACATTGCTGAAACCAAAGCCAAAAAAGTCAACAGCTTGGCGCACCGCGAAGGTTATCCTTTATTAACTCAAATCGAGCCCCATCAGGGCGAATAATTTTTTAGCCTATTGTGTCTTAAGTTTTCTCTAGGTGCTGTTGATTCTAATCACTTCTCTATTTCTTACCTTTTTATTTATTACAAGAACAGGCTAGAGCAAACCTGCTGTATTCGCCAATGGTTTGCTCTAATCTATTTGTCTACTTGATTCCTGCCTTTTTAAATTTATTGTCATTCCTTTAATTCTCTTTTATTAATCTTCCTAGCTTTGTATTTCCTGCTTGATTTTTCTTTCATATCACCCATATATTAAAGTATACCCTTGTACACTTAATCGGATTAAACCCCACATTTTTCTATGTCGTTTTAGCACCTTTTATCTCTGTTATATTCAACCGTGAATTTTAAAAATAGCCGCTCGAAGTACTTTATCGCCTATTTTTCGCTTTAATACTGCACAATAAATACTGCGCAATTAAGGTCTAGTGGACACTTCGATACATTTTAGTCAGCGTTAAAAGATTGACTATGGTTAAGTATCATGTTGAGATAAAGGTAAGACGCAAATAGTACTCAAGCCATGGAAGACATCATTCAATAATATGCAGTAATGTCTGTTAATAATCCCAACATTGCCCTTGAACAATCCATCTATCGCCCTGATTTAGTTACTAACTCATTCATAAAGCTATCAATAATAAGATAGGTACAACCGTAGGAAGTCCTTATGTTAAGTCGTCATCTTGAAGTTTCTTTGCGTTTAGCAATGACACTTGCGCGCCAAAAATCGCATGAGTATCTCACTGTTGAACATCTGCTATTGGCGTTATTGGAAAATACCAATGCTGCCAATACGTTGACTGCTTGCAATGCCAATGTCTCAACGTTGCGTAGTGAGCTAGAAGCTTATGTTAATAAGCATACGCCAACCGTGGACGCAGATTCTGAACAATCACCACAGCCAACCCAAAGCTTTGACCGCATTTTACAGCGTGCTATTTTCCACGTGCAGTCTATTGGTGGCGGGCGTTTAGTGGAAGGTTCTGATATTTTGGTATCGATGTTCTCAGAGCATGATACCTATGCCGTTTATTTGCTTAAAAAACAGGGAATCAGCCGCCTTGAGCTGACCCAGTATTTATCACATGGTCAAGACAAAGACGAGCCATCTGAGCCACGTGCGTCGATGACAGGTGAGCGCCGTAGTGCGTCAGAAAAAACTAGTAAAGATCCTTTGGTTGAATTTGCAACCAACTTAAACCAACGCGCCGCTGAAGGTAAAACCGACCCACTAATTGGTCGTGGCCCTGAGATTGAGCGTGCTGCACAAGTGCTATGTCGCCGTCGTAAAAATAACCCGCTACTGGTGGGTGAGCCGGGCGTGGGTAAGACTTCAATTGCTGAAGGTTTGGCGTGGTTGATTATCAATGATAAAGCGCCAAAACCGCTTAATGGCTGCGTGATTTATAGCCTAGATATCGGCTCATTAATCGCTGGTACTAAGTACCGCGGTGATTTTGAAAAACGGATGAAATCACTACTTGATGCGTTAAAGAAAAAGCCCAATGCGATTTTGTTTATCGATGAGATTCATATGATTATTGGCGCAGGCTCGTCAATGAGTAGCAATATGGACGTCTCAAACTTAATCAAACCAGCGCTTGCCAATGGTGAGCTGCGCTGTATTGGTTCGACAACCTTTACTGAGTATCGTCAGGTGTTTGAAAAAGATCATGCATTGTCACGCCGTTTCCAAAAGATTGATGTGAAAGAGCCAAGTGTCGATGACAGTATCGATATTTTACGTGGGTTGAAACCGCGTTATGAAGAGTTCCATAACGTCGAATATACCGACGAAGCCTTGGTCACTGCTGTGCAATTATCGGCGAAACACATTCATGAGCGCTTTTTACCAGATAAAGCCATCGATGTTATCGATGAAGCGGGTGCTTATAAGCGCTTGGGCATCGTCGCGGATTTGGACGATATTGATGCTGAAGAAAGCTTTATTGCCAATTTAGAACAAGACTTTGATGCGCAAATCGATGCCGATGAAGAAGGTCTTGGGGGTGATGCTGACGATGACAGCTTTGATGAAACAAGGACTGCTAACGAAATGCAAGAAGAAGCAAATACGGCAAAAGCCGATGATAAAGCCAATGGGTCTAAGAGATCTAAAGGCAAACGCGCACCGATAAAAATCGATGTTGCTGATATCGAAGCCATCATTGCTAAGCTTGCGCGTATTCCGCCCAAATCCGTATCCAGTGATGATAAGAGCATTCTTGAGCATTTAGATCGTGATCTTAAACACTTAGTATTTGGTCAAGATGAAGCGATTGAAACCTTGGCAGATGCCATTAAACTGTCGCGTGCCGGTCTAAAAGCGCCGGATAAACCAATTGGCTCGTTTATGTTTGCTGGCCCTACTGGGGTTGGTAAAACGGAGGTCTCGCGTCAATTAGCAAACTTATTGGGTGTTGAGTTGGTTCGCTTTGATATGTCAGAGTACATGGAAGCGCATACTGCTTCACGTCTGATTGGTGCGCCTCCTGGTTATGTTGGTTATGACCAAGGCGGTTTGCTGACTGAAAAAATCAATCAGCATCCGCATTGCGTGTTATTACTTGATGAAATCGAAAAAGCACACCCTGATGTCTTTAACTTGTTATTACAAGTGATGGATCATGGTACGTTGACTGACAACAACGGCCGCGTGGCTATCTTTAAGCAAGTGATCGTCATTATGACGACCAACGTCGGCGCTGAAAGTATCAGCCGCTCTTCGATGGGCTTTACCCAACAAGACCACAGCCGTGACAATACCGAAGCGCTCAAACGTGTCTTTACGCCTGAGTTCCGTAACCGTTTGGATGCGATTATTCAGTTCAACGCGTTAGATACGTCGGTTGTGGTTTCTGTGGTCGATAAGTTCTTGGTTGAGCTACAAGTACAGCTCGATGACAAGCAAGTCACGCTCGAGATTGACGATGAAGTCCGTGATTACTTGGCGGAAAAAGGCTATGATCGCCTCATGGGTGCGCGTCCTATGCAGCGCCTTATTCAAGACGAGATTAAAAAACCACTCGCAAGTATGATTCTGTTTGGCGACTTGGTAAACGGCGGGATTGTACATTTAAGCTTAGAGCCCAAAGAAGCCAATGAGCAAGACGGTGATACTGTTAAGCTTGATAAAAATGGCGGTAAATCTTCGGATAAAGGGTCAGCCGACAGTCGTATTATCTTAACGGTCGTTGAAACCCATGAGCCCCATCCAGATTCTGAGTCACTAGCTAGCTAAGTTTTTACTATTGATATAATAACAACGGTTACGGTGTTATAAAAACGGTTACAATGGTAGCCGTTTTTTTATTGCTATAATTTATTGAATGACCGTATTTCTTATACTCCTATAAAAAATAAAAAAGGACCTATCATGGAATTGTTTGATGAAAAATCTACGAAGAGCGATGCCCAAAAGCAAGCCATTTTGGATAATGTGCGCTTACCGGACGACTGGAAACAAGCTTTAGCAGAAGAATTGACCTCTGATAATATGGATAATTTGCGCGCTTTTTTAAAAGAAGCCTATCAATCAGATGATAGTATTTATCCGCCAGCGCCGTTGATGTTTAATGCGTTAAATCTAACGCCGTTATCACAGGTGAAGGTGGTGATACTGGGTCAAGACCCTTATCATGGACCGGGGCAAGCGATGGGTTTGTCATTTTCAGTACCAAAAGCGATGCCGAAACCGCCGTCTTTAAATAATGTGCTAAAAGAGATGGCGAGTGACATCGGAATCGCTCCTTCAAAACATGGCGATCTGACTTATTGGGCGCAGCAAGGGGTGTTATTGCTCAATAGTTCTTTGACGGTTAAAGAAAGCGAGCCTAATAGCCATCAAAATCAAGGCTGGGAGCAGTTTACTGATGCCGTAATTGATGTGGTAAATGAGAGAACTGAGAATACAGTATTTATTTTATGGGGCAGTAAAGCGCAGAAAAAAGGTAAATATATCAATACAGACAAACATTTGATTTTGACCGCTGTCCATCCATCTCCATTAGCTGCCAACCGCGGGGGGTTTTTCGGTTCGAAGCCTTTCTCAAAAACCAATGATTATCTGGTACAGCATGGACAAACGCCCATCGATTGGCAGTTACCGCAGTAAATGAAAAATATACAAAATATAAGTTTGCAGCCATTTCAGGCAGTTAACTACCAACTTGCTACAGATGAATTTTGGTCAGTTGAAGATGTTAAATGGATGCATGAAGCATTAAATTTGGCTAAACAAGGTGCTGAGCATGGCGAGGTGCCAGTAGGAGCAATACTGGTACACAATCAGCAGATTATAGGTCAGGGTTTTAATGAGCCGATTGGACGCCATGACGCAACCGCGCATGCAGAGATTATCGCGTTAAGGGATGCCTGCAGGCGTTTAAACAATTATCGCTTGCCGCTTCAGACAACGTTATATGTGACTTTAGAGCCGTGCACTATGTGTATTGGCGCGCTGATTCATGCTCGCGTCGATAGGCTTATCTATGCAGCAAGCGAGCCGAGGGCTGGTATGGTTGGTAGTCAAATGAACTTGGCTGCCGAGTCTTTTTATAATCATCGTATTCAAGTACATAAAGGCTTGTGCCGTGAGCATAGTAGTCAAATGCTAAAGGATTTTTTTCGGCAGCGCCGGCAAGCGTCCAAACAGAATAAAAGATAAAAAAGTCAGCCCAAACCATTAACAAGATATTGTTCACACTGCTAGTGATGGAGAAGTTTGTTTGCTATACTATCGCCCTATTTGCTTACGAATCTGTCTATTACCGTGCAAGCGTTTGATAGCGCAGGGAAATTCTTTGTTTACCACGATGTCAGCTTTGCCGACGATTAAGTGAGTGTTATGTCCGCTTTTATACCTGATACTAATGACAATAGTGAGACGCCGTCATTGCGCTATCCGGTTATCTGTATTGATGGTCCAAGTGGGGCAGGTAAAGGCACGGTTACGTGGCGTTTAGCGCAAACCTTGGGCTATCAGCTGCTTGATTCAGGGGCGTTATATCGCATTGTTGGTCTAAAAGCATTTGAAGCAGGTCTGATTACAGCAGATGCCAGCCAAGCGATTAATGAGACTGCGTTATTAGAGTTGACCCAAAGCTTACAGATCGTTTTTGAGCCTAATAGCGATTCAGGGCGCGTGGATATCATTGTCAATGGCGCTAAGATTGGTGAGCAAGTACGCAATGAAACCGTTGGCGGTTATGCTTCACAAGTTGCAGTTTATCCAAAGGTGCGTCAAGCATTGCTTAAATTGCAGCAAGACATGGCAACCCAATCAGGATTGGTCGCTGATGGTCGCGACATGGGTACGGTAGTTTTCCCCGATGCCGATGTAAAGGTCTATCTGACCGCAAGCGCTACCGCTCGCGCAGAGCGCCGCGTGGCACAGCTATTAAAAGCTGGGCAGGCGGCTGATTTCGATGCGATTCTGGCAACGATTAAAGCGCGAGATGAGCGTGATGAAAACCGAGCAACGGCACCGTCAAAACCGGCTGAAGATGCACTGGTTTTAGATAGCTCAAACCTAGACGCTGACGCGGTTTATGAGTTAGTAAAAAAACATTGTCAAGATAAGGGTGTTTGTTTTAATCGTTAATAAAAACAACATTTTAAGTACTAAAAGGTTTCCTATGGCTTCCGTTTTAGTATAAAATTGTATAAATATAAGTAAGACAGTAGTTGCTAGTGAGTTCGCTGCAAAATCGCTTATTAGCAACAACTGTTTTTTTATATGACTGCATAAGATATAAAACCAGTATTCTCGTTTTATACAGTCATACATTTGATCCGTACTGTGCTGGACAGGATACGGCTATACAAAGGTAGACATAATGGAATCATTTGCTGAACTATTTGAAGCGAGCATCGAAGAAACAGGTCTTGATATCGAGCGTGGCTCGGTTATCACTGGTACTGTTGTAGCCATCGATAGCGATTGGATCACAGTAGATACTGGTCTTAAATCTGAAGGTATCGTCGCTCGTGAAGAGTTTTTAAGCGAAGAAGGCGAACTTGAAGTTGAAGTTGGCGACACAGTCGACGTCGTGGTTGAAGCGGTTGATAACGGTATGGGTCAAACCTTACTGTCACGCGAAAAAGCCAAACGCGTTGAGACTTGGAATTTCCTTGAGAAAATCTCTGATAACGATGAGATCGTTAAAGGTATTATTTCTAGCAAAGTAAAAGGCGGCTTTACCGTTGATATAGGTTCAGTTCGCGCGTTCCTACCAGGTTCATTGGTAGACGTCCGTCCGATCCGTGATACCACGCATCTAGAAGGCAAAGAGCTAGAATTTAAAGTTATCAAACTTGATCAAAAACGTAACAACGTCGTGGTAAGTCGCCGCGCTGTTATGGAAGCTGAAAACTCAGCTGAGCGTGAAGAGCTATTGAACAAGCTTGAAGAAGGTATCGAGATCGAAGGTATCGTTAAAAACCTAACTGATTACGGTGCATTCGTTGATCTTGGTGGTATTGATGGTCTACTACACATCACTGACATGGCGTGGCGCCGTATCAAGCACCCATCTGAGGTGGTTGAAGTTGGTCAAGATCTAAAAGTTAAAGTATTGAAGTTTGACCGTGAGCGCAATCGCGTAAGCTTGGGTCTAAAACAACTTGGTACGGATCCTTGGGATAACGTTGGCGGCACTTACCCAGTAGGTAGCGTGGTTAAAGCACGCGTCACCAACCTAACTGATTATGGTTGCTTCGCTGAGATTTCTGAAGGTATCGAAGGTCTAGTACACGTATCAGAGATGGATCATACCAACAAAAACATCCACCCATCAAAAGTTGTTCAAGTGGGCGATGAAGTTGAAGTAATGATCCTTGATATCGACGAAGAGCGTCGCCGTATCAGCTTAGGTATTAAACAAACTCTTGCTAACCCATGGGATGAGTTTGATAAGAAACACGAGCGCGGTGATAAAATCACTGGTACGATCAAATCTATCACTGATTTCGGTATATTTATCGGTCTAGACGGTGGTATCGATGGTCTTGTTCATCTGTCTGATATCTCTTGGAACGAAACTGGCGAAGAAGCTATCCGTAACTACAACAAAGGCGACACCGTTGAAGCAATGGTATTGTCTGTAGATTCAGAAGCCAACCGTATCAGCTTAGGCATCAAACAATTAAGCTCTGATCCATTTAACGAATACCTGGTCAACAATGACCGCGGTGCTATCGTTAATGGTAAAGTAAAAGAAGTAGACGCGAAAGGTGCGACTATCGAACTTGCTGACGAAGTAGAAGCTTATTTACGTGCTTCTGAGATTCAACGTGATCGCGTTGAAGATGCAACCAAGCATCTATCTGTTGGTGATGATGTTGAAGCGAAAATCATCAGTGTTGATCGCAAAACTCGTAACATCAACTTGTCAATCAAAGCAAAAGACGAAGCTGAAGAGCGTCAAGCGATTAAAGAATTGGGAAGCACTGGTACGACTGCTGCTGCCGGTTCTGATGCACAGCCAAAAACCATTGGTGACTTAATCAAAGAACAAATGCAGTAAGCGGTAGTTTGTTGATATAGTTATACTATAAAAAGAAAGCGACTCCGGTCGCTTTTTTTTGTGATTAAATTTGAGTATGGGGCAAGTTAGTAAGGTTTTATGGTAAAAAAGGAAACTCTTATTCCTATTTATGCCAATATCCGCTATCATTTGCAACATTGAGTAACGAGATATGAACGTAAAATTAAACAGTTTTTAATTGTTCAATTTACTTCATTATTATCTTATCCATTAATCAATAAGGTCCATGTGATAATGCAGCAAGCAATTAACAAGTCCGAATTTATTAGTAATCTGAGTGCGAATTGTGACAACATGACAGATACTGTCGTCGATGATGCAGTACGCGAAATATTAAATTTGATGACCGATACCTTAGCCAATGATGGTCGAGTAGAGGTGCGGGGCTTTGGTAGTTTTTGTCTTCATCATCGCCGTGCCCGTATGGGACGCAATCCTAAAACAGGCGAAAGCGTACCCGTACCTGCAAAAGCCATTCCACACTTTAAGCCGGGCAAAGCGCTACGTGAAGCTGTCAATGCCAAGGTAGCAAACGGTTAGGTAAGCAGAGCCGTCAGAATGTCGCGTTCTTTGTTAAACGGTTCATACGATTCAACATAAAAGGATATCTCTGATGCGTATTTTACTGCTGGTATTACTGTTTTTAAGCTTCGCTTATTCGCTCGGTTTGGTATTGGCCAATAATACCGAAGTTGGGGTGAACCTACTTTTTTCCCAAGCGCCGACGATGAATTTGGGCTTATTACTGATTCTGTGCTTAATACTAGGCATTGTGATTGGCATGCTACTCGCGCTGCTTATCTTCCGTGTGCTACAAAATAAATGGGAAATCTCACGGCTACAAAAGCTAAATGCCAATTTGCAAGAGCAAGTGACGCAGGCTAATATCGTCATTGACCGTCAGGCAAACGCACCATCAGTACAAGAAGCGGTTTACGGCGCGACAGCGACCAATGTACAAGATGACAGCGTTATCGATGTAGACGATGGTGCTACTTTAACCAAGCAAAAGCGTGAGCATTGAGTGCTAACTAAGCATTCTTATATTGAGACGTTTATATAATCATTTAATAAACTGATATAACGTGGCACAACTATGAATAACATCATCCATTCTCCAGTCGTCGTTGCACTGGATAATATGACTAAAAATGCCTCTTTAGCGCTAGCTGACCAATTAGACCCAGCGTTATGTCGCTTAAAAGTAGGCAAAGAGCTGTTTACCCGCTGTGGTCCTGACATTGTTAAAGCGCTACATCAGCGTGATTTTGACGTGTTTTTGGACTTAAAATTTCACGACATTCCTAATACCACCGCCCAAGCGGTACTCGCAGCAGCCGAGCTTGGTGTATGGATGGTCAATGTGCATGCAAGCGCGGGCCTTGAGGCCATGTCGTTAGCCAAGCAGCGCTTGTCAGACGGTAATTTTGAAACCCTGCTAATAGCTGTTACTGTGCTGACTTCTATGGACAATCAGGCACTGACGCAAACCGGTATCACTGATGGTCTAGATGCCCAAGTGAGCCGTTTGGCACAACTGACTAAGCAAGCGGGTCTTGATGGGGTAGTATGCTCAGCACAAGAGGCCAAAACGCTTAAAGCGTTATGTGGGCAAGATTTTAAACTTGTCACTCCGGGCATTCGCTTGCCAGACGACAATGCTGATGATCAAAAACGTATCTGTACACCGAAGCAAGCATTAGCAGATGGTTCTGATTATTTGGTGATTGGTCGCTCAATCACCCAAGCAGTAGATCCTTTGGCCAAATTACAATTGATATTGAATAGTATCTAGCGCTATAGATCGACGGTATAATAAAAAAAGACAGCCTAATCCGCTGTCTTTTTTACTTTTTGCTCGTTAACGAAAAGCTGCTACACTGGTTAAATTCACGCTACTCGTAAGCTGAGGAAAAAGCTAACGTTCGCAAATAGTCTGATTGGATAATAGTAAAACCTATGAAATTACAGATTTTAAGTGACTTACATATTGACAGTTATGCGCGGCAGTCGTATCCACTAGGGAGTATCCCTAAAACGGACGCAGACGTGGTATTGGTAGCGGGAGATACTGCCAATAGCGATGATGGTATGCCATGGCTACAAGAGCAGGCAGCGCATTTGCAAGTACCTTTGATTACTATCGCGGGCAATCATGAATACTTCGGCGAAGATGTACTGCATTTTGATAAAAAGCTAGCCACTTGGGATAATTATGATAGTGAATTAGAGCAGGGCGTGCGCTTTTTACAGTGTCAGTATATTGATATTGGTGAAGTGCGGATTCTGGGTTGTACGTTATGGACGGACTATCAATATCAAGCTGATGTCGATACGATGGCAGCAGCTAGGCGTTTTATGCGTGATTATAAGCAAATTTATGCGGGTGGCGAGCTGTTCTCTCCTGAAGTATCGATACAAATCCATACTGAGCATCGTCAGTGGCTACAGCAAGCACTGATAACGGCGCAAGCATTGGGTAAAAAAACGGTGGTCATGAGTCATCATAGTATTAGCCCATTATCGGTGTCTGAAAAATTTGCCAACCTACCGAGTAATGCCGCCTTTGTCAGTGATTTATCGAGCTGGATGCATGAGGACTGGGCACCTGTGCTATGGGTACATGGCCATACTCATGAAGCCTTTGATTATCAAATTAATAAAACGCGTGTGATAGTCAATCCGCGTGCTTATCCTAATGAGGTAAGCAGTACCGAATTGGCGTTTGTTTGGAACAAAGTGGTGGATATTGGCTAAATCCTGTTAACCAAGCGCTTATATCGATATATAGCTGAATAAGCTATAGTGCAACTGAGCTTATATTTTGTTCATTCTCATCAATAAATCTGCTACGCTTACTACCATGAGTAAATTGCCTAATAATATCCCATCGGAACGATCGACACCGCCTGAAAAGCCTACGAACCTCAGGCCAAGCGTACCTGCACCTTCTCACTTACCTGACAGTATGATGTCTTCGGTAGGTTTGTTGCCGGTAGATAAAAGACTGATTTTATTTACCAGACATTCTTTACGTGAGCGCTCTGATGGTAATGGGTTTGCCAGTTACCAACTACCATTAACGCCAAAAGGTCGCGTGTTGGCAAAGTCTTGGGGGCGCTGGTTAGCAGAATATCTGCCGTATTCGCTCGATGTTGATAGTATCTCAAGTCCGATTGGTCGCTGTATTGATACCGCGCAGCTGATGCAAGAGGGTGCGGGACTACGACGTGATATTGCCCATCAATCGCTACTGGTTGAACCTGGCAGTCTGGTGACCGAACCTGAGATTGCCAACCCGATTTTTAAAGAAATTGGTGTGCTAAACTTTATCAATCGCTTCTTACAAGGCAATCTTGAAGGCACGAAAAATGCTTATCAAGGCGGACTCGATCTTTTATCGCTTTTTTATCAAAACCAGCCGCAACATGGGCATTTAATGCTGGCGGTCAGTCATGATACTCTGCTATCAGCTTTTTTAGCAGTGATGCTAGACGTGGTTGAGATTGATTGGAATGATTGGCCAAAGATGATGGAAGGGGTGTTTTTGTGGTTTGATGATAAGCCTTTTGAGCAAGCCAATGCCTATTTCGTTTGGCGCGGGCAAGTATATATTCGTCCAATAAGCGATTTATTACAAGGCTACCGTGCCGCTGGTTTTCATCCAAGCAAGTTGCTATTGCCACCAGAAGTAAAATGGACATAGACCTTATTCTTTAAGCATTTAATTAAGCCGCTAATGTTTTTAAATACCAGCTTTTAACTATTAAATAGGCATAAAAAAACCCTGCCCCAGTATGAAAACCAGTAGCAAGGTTTTGGTCATCACACCATCAAGTGCGATGCGGTCTAAACGCAACCAATCTTAAGCTTGTAAGCCTTTGATAGTTTTGTTTAGGCGGCTCTTACGACGAGCAGCTTTATTCTTATGAATAATACCTTTGTCAGCCATACGATCAAGAACCGGTACCGCTTTTTTGTAAGCTTCGGTAGCCGCGTCATAATCTTTAGCAGCGATAGCCGCATCAACACGTTTTAGATAAGTACGAACCATAGAGCGTTGTGACGCAGAGTTCTGACGACGTTTGGTGTTTTGACGGGCGCGTTTACGAGCTTGTGCAGTATTAGCCACGCGTATCTCCTTGATAAAGACAGATAAAAATATGAATGTTGATTGCAATAATAATGGGTTTAACAATCATCGGTGACGAGCAGCCTCTCGCCAAACATGATGTCGATGTCTATTATGAGGGCACTTATCTGTTATTAAAGTACCTAATAGTAATAGAGCATCGCTCGCGCCAGAACTGTTTGGAATAATTAAACAGCGTTGACGTGTAAAGCCGGTTATCTTAGCAAATTATTGCGCTTAGAACAATATATTTGATGATTAATGCTAAAAGAAGTTATGCTAGCCGATCTTAAAGGTTTAATTAAAGGGTTTATCGCGCTAACAAATAAATTATCTAACAAAAGTTCGACTTAAAAGTCTGAATTATTCCCATAAACCTAGACGTTGATAAAATCTCTTACAATAAATTGTGTAGAATAGCGCTAGCGAGTTGTTAATTTAGGTATGATACCAAAGCAAATAATTTCTACAAGACATCATTTTTAGCATTATAATCACCCCAACATGATATAAATGGATAGGCTATGCAGCGAAAAGCAATTGTAATTGGCGCAACAGGACTGGTCGGACAGCATCTTGTTAAGCAGCTTAGTGAGCTTTATGACACGTTGATTGTAATTGCACGGCGGCCGCCTCGCTACATCAATGCCAGCATGCGCTTTTTTCAGGTTAGTGATTTTGATAACTTGGCTGAAATATTTGCCAGTGTCGGCGTAGATAGTAAGACCGATGCCTTTAGCTGCCTTGGTACCACCAAAAAACAAGCAGGTAGTGACGAAGCGTTTCGAAAAGTTGACCACGACTATAATGTCAATTTTGCCACATTGTGCCGTGTGAAAGGCGTGGAAAACTTCTTTTTATTGTCCTCAATGAATGCCGATATCGACAGCCGTTTTTTATACAATCGGGTCAAAGCGGAAACAGAGCAGTCTATTATGGCGCTAGGTTTTACCCAGTTGGTGATTTTTCGGCCATCGTTATTACTTGGCAAGCATAAAGGCCGTCCGCTTGAAAGCTTTGGTCAAAAAGCATTTAAACTGATCTCGCCAATCGTCCCCGAGTCATTATCCTTGCATCCTATTTCTGCCAAGCGCGTTGCCAGTGCGATGGCGATGAGTGCGCATGAGGTATATCAGCGTAATAAATATCGTAGTGAGCCTACCATTACAGACACGGAAATTATCGAAAATAAACAGCTACTAGCAATGACCAAAGTCAAAAAATAGCCTAAGCATAAATTGATAAAAACTCAGATTTCATGATAGATAATTCAACTATTTAACTTAACAAGGAGCGTCACGATGTCAGATACAGCAGAAACAACCACGATGAATAAAGACAACTTTGTCACTTGTGATTTATTAGATGCCAATCCTGAGTCGCAAGTATGCCTGCCCAATATCGAAGGCAAATCATTTTATAGCTTTGGCGGTAAAGACAGATTTTGCGGTGAAATCGTGACAGTAAAATGCTTTGAAGATAATAGCCGCGTAAAATCTTTATTGAACAGCGATGGCAAAGATAAAGACGGCAATGGCAAAGTCTTGGTCGTTGACGGTGGCGGTTCAATGCGCTGCGCGTTGCTCGGCGATATGATTGCGCAATCAGCGATTGATAATGGCTGGGCAGGGGTGGTGGTATATGGCTGCGTGCGTGATGTAGATGATATGGCGCAAATGGATATCGGCGTCATGGCGCTTGGCTGCATCCCGCGTAAATCAAATCGCCGCGATGAAGGTCAAACCGATATTGAAATCCGCTTTGGTGATTTAACGTTAAACTCAGGTATGTTTGTTTACGCCGATAATAACGGCATTATCGCGAGCGAAAAACCATTAATTTAAAAACAGCTTATACTTTAACAGTAGCTTTATGGTTATAACTCTAAAACCTCAGCTTAATCGTTGAGGTTTTTTTATTTAAGTAACCCCAGTTCGGGATAAGCCACATTGTAACTCATTGATACTATTTACAATGTTGCTACCTGTCCCTGCTGAGGCATGTTTTTGATGGTGGGCTTATAGGGAAACCAGCAATAAGCAATCAACCCTGACAGCAAGTTTGTGATAAACCCCGTGACACTACGATGGCGTGAGTGTTCGATTTGGCACAAGTTTTTAAGCTCTCCAAACACCGTTTCAACCAAAGAGCGATGATTGAGTAGTGCCTCATCCATCGGCTTGAGTAATTGGGGTTTCATATTACGCCGAAGTTTAGTTATCAACGTAGTATCACTGTGTTTTGTGAGCCACTCGTTTAGTGTGTTACTGATATAGCCTCTATCCCCAAACACCTTGCCAAACACAGGCGTTGCCATATCCTTAACAGGCACTCTGTCATCCGTATTACCCTCAGTGACTTTAACAGATACAAGCTCGCCCTTATGATTGATAATGGCGTGCAGCTTAAAGCCATAGAACCAGCCCATGCTGCTTTTGCCTCGGGTTGCAAGTCCCTTAAAGACTTTATGACGGTAGATACGTTTGTTATGACAAACTGCTATCTTGGTTGAATCAATATAGCTGATACCCGTACAGTCGCCCATCATGCTTTGCAAGTAGCTGCACAGTGGCATGATACTGCGCGGCACAAGCTCTATAAATCGCGAGTAGCTCGGCAGGTTTGGAAACTCCCGTTTCATCATGCCAAGCATGTGATGGTAGTAAAACGCCTTAAACTGTCGATACCGCAATTGATGAAATAGTACCAAGATGGTCATAATCTCTGCTACACTTATCTGGCATGCTCTTAACCTTTGGTGTCCCGTTGCGATTAAATGAGCGTCAAACTCAGGTTTGAATTGCTGATAAAAGTCGTCAATATGGCAGTATAGTTCGGTTAGGTTGTCCATGTAAGAAGTCCTTGTTGTGAAGTTTGTCTTGGTAAACTTACTTTAGCAACTTTGGACTTCTTTTTTTATCTTTTTTTTGAGCCCTTATCCCGAACTGGGGTTAAGTAGCTTGTCGTTATAGATGAATATGCGTTTTTTCAATTGTTTAGTTTTTGGTTTTTTCATAACAAGGCTAAGTGACAAACCGTTACGGCATAAATTTTGGTAATTGCGCAAATATTCGTATAATAGCTTTCTGACTCTTAACGTTGACCCTATCCTTTATGTCTATCACTGCTTTGACCGACGCCTTTGACCCTATTAACCAGCAGTTATTTCCTATCCAGAATGCCGAGCGGCGTTGGCTGGCGCCTGTGCATGGAGCAGTCAGTAGCTTGTGGCTCGCAAGTCTGGTACAAACGCCGCTATGGGATGTGGCTGACCGTCTAAAGGTTGTGGTGACGCGTGACCAAAATCAGCTTAACCAGATAGAGACGGAGTTGGCATTTTGCGGCGTCGATGCTTATGTGTTCCCTGATTGGGAAACGCTGACCTATGATGAGCTGTCTCCGCATCAAGATATCGTCAGCGAACGTATTAATCTGTTAACGGATATGCCAACGTCAGGCGTACTGTTAATTTCGGTACAGGCATTGATGCACCGTGTCGCACCGCCAAGCTGGCTGATAGGGCAGCATTTTGATTTGAGTGTCGGTGATCGATTCGATATCAATACTCAGCGCGAACTATTGGCAAAGGCGGGTTACCGCGCGGTTGAGAACGTCTTTGAGCCGGGCGAATTTGCCGTACGTGGTAGTATCATTGATATCTTTGCCATGGGTCAGCCATTTCCGCTACGCCTAGACTTATTCGATGATGAAATTGAAACCATTCGCTTTTTTAATCCCCAGACCCAGCGCACATTGACCGTTGATGACCTCAAAATCATGATAAGCGGCAACGATAGCAGTATGGGCAAAGAATCGCTATCGCTGCTGCATAAACTGCCAGATATCTCAAAGCCCATTAAGCAATTTCAAATACTACCCGCTAAAGAGTTTCCGCTCGATGAAGGGCGGGAGACGTTCCGCACCAACTTTGCTGCTATGTTCCCCAATGCCAGTAGCCGCAAATCTGAGCTGCATAAAGATGTCATGGCAGGTATTGCCAGTAGCGGACTTGAGTATTATCAGCCACTGTTTTTTGATTTAAAGGATTGGATGGCAGAAAGTAATTTGTTTTCCTATTTGCCAAGCGATGCGCTGTTTATAACAGATGAGCTGATTAACGAAAAGCAGGCAGATTATTGGTCACAAATTCAGCGCCGTTATGAAGAGCGCCGTCACGATATTGACAAGCCCATCGTTGCGCCTGAATTGTTGTATCTACTATCAAATAGTCTAAATGAGCACCTTAATCATTATCCGCGGGTGATACTGAGTGCGCGCAATGAGCTTGCGACCATGACTGATGTTGCTGCGATTGATAGCATTGATAACGATGACGCAACCTTAGCATCTGAGCAACTATCGCTGACGCCAAAAAAACAGGGGCTAGTGACGTTAAGCGCGCAAGAACCGCCACAACTACCAGTCAATCATCAAAAAGCCGAACCTCTTAGCGAACTGTTAGCGTTTTTAGCGCTACAAGCGCAAACAGCAACACCTGTATTAATTGTGGCAGAAACGGCGGGTCGGCGTGAAATTCTGATTGAACTGTTTAAAGGCAAAATAGATGTCAAAGCTTACGATAGCTTTGAGGCATTTTTAGCAGCGGACAAATCGAAGAATAATAGTAATAAGTTACCGCAAGTCGGATTGACCATTGCGCCTATTGAACGCGGCGTTTACGTCCCTGAGCGCTTGGTGGTGATTAGTGAGACGCAATTATTTGGCCGGCAAGTGCTGCAAACGCGTCGTCGCCGGCAAAGTGGGGTATCAGAAGAGTTCTTGGTTAAAAGCGTCACCGAAATCACCGAAGGCAGTCCAGTGGTGCATATCGAGCATGGTATTGGGCGTTACAATGGCCTGATTACGCTCGATGTCGGCGATGGTGAGCAAGAGTTTATCCACCTAAAGTACGCTGATGACGCCAGTATCTATGTACCGGTTGCCAATTTACAAATGATTAATCGCTATAGTGGCGGAGATCCAGCGCTTGCGCCATTACATAAAATTGGCAGCGGTAAATGGGATAAAGCCAAGCAAAAGGCGCTTGAGCAAATCCATGACGTGGCGGCCGAGCTGCTTAATATGCAAGCACGGCGCGAAGCGAAAGTCGGTATTCATTTTAAAATTGACCCATCGCAATATGAGCTATTTGCCAGTCAATTTGCCTTTGAAGAAACGCCTGATCAAGCCAATGCCATCCATGCAGTTATGGAAGACATGCGACAGAATCAGCCAATGGATCGTCTTATTTGCGGCGATGTTGGTTTTGGTAAAACAGAAGTCGCTATGCGTGCGGCGTTCATTGCGGTGAGTGCCGGTTATCAAGTGGCGGTGTTGGTGCCGACAACCTTGCTCGCCGGTCAGCATGAAGACAATTTCCGTGACCGTTTCGCTGATTGGCCGGTACGTATCGAAACCTTGTCACGCTTTGGTGGTAAAAAGCATCAAGATACCGTGTTAACAGACCTCGCAGCGGGCAAGGTCGATATTGTTATCGGTACGCATAAACTTCTGCAACCTGATGTAAAGTTCTCTAATCTGGGTTTGATGATTGTCGATGAAGAACATCGTTTTGGTGTACGCCATAAAGAACGTATCAAGGCGATTCAGACCGACGTCGATAGTATGTCGATGACCGCGACGCCAATCCCTAGAACGCTTAATATGGCGCTCTCAGGGATGCGTGATATGTCGATTATTGCTACCCCGCCTGCACGTCGTCTGGCGATTAAAACCTTTGTTATGCAAAAGACCGATGCCTTATTAAAAGAAGCCATCTTGCGTGAGCTACTACGTGGCGGACAGGTTTATCTATTGCATAATGATGTCGCCAGTATTGAGCGTATGGCAGAGACCGTCCGTGAACTGGTGCCTGAAGCACGAGTAGGGGTTGCGCATGGGCAAATGCAAGAGCGCCAACTTGAGCAAGTGATGCAGCAGTTTTATCATAAAAAGTTCAACGTGCTGATATGCTCGACCATTATCGAAACCGGTATTGATGTGCCCAATGCCAATACCATTATCATTGAGCGCGCCGATAAATTTGGTTTGGCGCAATTGCATCAGCTGCGTGGTCGCGTTGGTCGTAGTCATCATCAAGCCTATTGCTACTTGCTAGTGCCTTCTATCAAAGGGCTTAAAGGCGATGCTAAGCGCCGTCTGCACGCGATTGAGCGCGCCAATACCTTGGGCGCAGGTTTTATGCTGGCAAGCGAAGATTTAGAGATTCGCGGCGCCGGTGAAATCCTTGGTAAGCAGCAAAGCGGTAACATGCAAGCGATTGGCTTTAGCTTATATATGGATATGCTTGAGCGCGCAACCAAGGCGATTAAAGCCGGTAAAGAGCCGGATTTAAGTACGCCGCTGTCATTGACCAGTGAAATCAATTTGCACAGCTCGGCGCTAATACCAGAAGAATATTTGCACGATGTGCATCAGCGCTTATTGTTTTACAAACGTATTAGTAATGCTGATGATAAAGAAGCCTTGACCGATATTCGTACCGAAATGATTGACCGTTTTGGGACATTACCCGACCAGACTAAGCAATTATTTGCCGTTCATGGACTGCGTATACAAGCTGAACCGCTCAAGATTAATAAGATTGATGCCAATAGCAGCAGCCTAACACTAGAATTTGCGCCTGATACGCCGGTCGACGCCTTAGCGATTATTCAGCTGATTCAAAAAGACGGTCAGCACTATCGTATGAACGGTGCATCTGGTATACGCTATCAAGATAGCAATAAGCTGGCAACACCGCAGCAGCGTGTCAGCGTCATTCAAGACCTATTGCGCTATTTTAGCGAGCATACAGTGACAGAGTCTGCCTAGCTTTGTTTGTTTATATCGCTAAACCAAGCACATTTACGAAATCGTTTAAGTACAGCAAATGCCATACGCTAAGACAATCAGTCACGGCGCTATTTTATCGCTTGGATAACTGATAAAATAGCGGCATCTTATATTTAGCCTGCTGTTTCTTTAAGCATAATGCTTTAAGCGTATTATAGTTTAGTAAATTCAGTTCTGCTTTTTGGTATTTTAATTCCTTTTATTTGAGCGTCATAACAAGAGAACCGTCATTATGTTCCAACTTCATCATAAACTTGCAGCCGACAGTTTTTTAGTGGGTGATTTCCCATTATCAACCTGTCGTTTAATCAATGATTGTCAGTTTCCATGGTTAATATTGGTACCGCGGGTATCAGGTATCAAAGAATTATACGAGCTATCTGAGGCAGACCAGGCGCAGTTTTTGCGTGAGTCGAGCTGGTTATCAAGCCAACTTGCTAAGACTTTCCAAGCAGATAAAATGAATGTCGCTGCCCTCGGTAATCAAGTACCGCAGCTACATTTTCATCATATCGTCCGCTATCAAAACGACATGCAATGGCCAAATCCAGTATGGGGCATTCCTGCCGTTCCTTATACCAAAGAAGTGTTGGCGCAAATGCAGCAAACGCTGATGATGGCGCTGCGCGGTCATCATCAAATGCCGTTCGATTGGCAAATGTAGTTAAGCTTTAGATAATGGTTGATAAATGTGACTTCAGTACTTTTTATTTAAGTCGTTTTATCTAAGCCATCTTATTTAAGTAGGTATGCTCAAAGTAAAATCATAGTAAAGTGGTTTTTAAGGGCAATTGAAGGTTTGGTTGCTATAAAATATCTTACACTTGTTTGTTAGTCGTTATATTAGAGAGTGGGTTGGTTAAATGGATATAGCCAACTTATGTACTCGCAGTCGTTTTCGTGGATTGATGTGTATTGGTAGTTATCAATAGTTATCAATAGTTATCAATAGTTATCATTGATTAAGCGCGCATCACAGGTTGCGGGATATTTAATCTTAGACTGAGATACTTCAGTTGAAGATTTTACTCTATGTTAAGGATAATAAATGGCTACTTCTTCTATCGCACCTCCACTATTACGACCTTTTATGTTACTCATCTCTATTTGTACCACTGTATTGAACCTAACGACATGTGAGACGGATTCAACGGAGTCTGCTTCAACACAGTCGGCATCCGTGCAATCTGCTGCAGCCTTGTCCGATTCGAGGCCAACCATTAGTGAAAACGCTACTGCCGCAGCGGACAGCTCTATCACGTTAAATCGTAGCGCTTCTGCTATGTCTATGAGAACAATGCCGACAAGTCAGTATCTCGTTGGTAGTGGTAAGGCAGATATCACCGGAGCTGCTGCCGAAACTGGCATGTTTGGTTATGCGGCGGGGTAGGTGGTACAAGGTATCAACGACCGTTTTTACTCTTATGCTTTTATTATCGGCGAAGCGGATAAAAATGCGGGCAAACGTGTCGTCTATGTATCAGCAGATATGGGCGCGATGTTTACCGCGGTAAAACTTGAGGTCATTAAACGTCTAAAAGCGGATTATAGCGACTTATATAACGATGACAATGTCATGCTCGCAGCCACGCATACCTATGTGAGTAACGCCGGCTACTCACATCAGCAGCTGTATCAAATTGCCAGTACCGATGACACGCTAGCAGGCTATAGCAGCCAAAACTTCAATGCTATCGTCAATGGTATTGTCACCTCAATTAAACGCGCTCACGCTACCTTGACGCCAGGGACGTTATCTTTGGCGCAAGGCGAGCTAAAGGGTGCGACAGTCAATCGCTCGGATTTTGCCTATAACAATAATAACGACGTCAAAGATTTTGATAGTAATGTCAATGAAACCATGACCCAGCTGCGTCTTAATGACGCCGATGGCACCCCAGTGGGTCTGATCAATTGGTTTGCGCTGCATCCAACGAGTTTTAGTAATAAATTTATGCACCTAAGTGCTGATAACAAAGGCTTTACTCAGCGCGGCGCGGAAAAGATTTTTGGCGGAGCATCAGACAAGCCGTTTGTCGCAGCTTTTGCCAATGCTGATGAAGGCGATATGCTGGCGGCAGGTGGTAATGCCAATTCTAAACCGGGCTTTCAAGGTAGCGATAACGAGTGGGAAAACGTTAGACGGGATGGGCAGATGCAGCTGGATAAAGCGGTTGAGCTTTGGCATCAAGGCGTGCCGGTTGCTGGACCAGTAGACGTACGCGCGCGCTGGATTGACTTAAAGGGCTATCAGGTCGAAGGTAAATTCACCAATGGCGCGGGTAATAAAGTCTTATGTATGCCAGCTCGTGGTTACTCGTTTGCCGCTGGCGGGGAGAATGGCCCCTCGAATATACCTGGTATGTATGAGGGCATGACCCGAGAAAATTTCCGTATCAATGACGATATCAATAAAGTCGATCAATCATTTTTGGGCAGTTTAACGCGCGGCGCGTTTGGTATAGTATCAACCGTCAGCCAAGATGATTGTCAGGCGGAAAAACAAGTCTTATTGCCAACGGGAAGCTGGGGCTGGATTAATACTCAACAGCCGGTGCAACTGATGCGTATCGGTAATATCGCTCTCGTTGCCATCCCTGCCGAACCGACGACGATGGTTGGACGCCGGATGCGCGCCGCCGTGCTTGCCCAGTTACAAGACTCTGGAGTTGATACCGTTATTATTAATGGTTTGGCGAATAACTATAGCGGCTATTTGACCACGCGCGAAGAATTTGCTACTCAGCATTACGAAGGCGCGTCTACTGAGTATGGTCCATATCAAACCGCTGCTTATATCCAAGAATACACGCGGCTGGCTGAAGCGCTACGTGATGGTATAGAAATCTATGACAGCGCCACACCGCCTGATCGCTCAGGCAAGTCCTTTAACGAGCGTCCAAGGGTGGTCTTCGACGATAAGCCTTTAAAACAAGCTTGGGGACAAACCCTCACTCAGCCCAAAGCCAGTTATCAAAAGGGTGACATTGCTACGGCAGTATTCCGCGGTGCTCATCCCAAAAATAATCTACGTACCGAAGACAGTTTCTTAAAAGTACAGCGTCTTGACAATGGTAAATGGGTCGATTATCTGAGTGATAGTGATTTTGATACCACTTATACGTGGCAGCGCGAAGGGGTGGCGTATAGTAAAGCCATCATTGATTGGCGAATAGCTAAGGACACCCTAGCAGGTACTTATCGATTGCCCCATCAAGGCGACTGGAAGAGCGGTTGGACGCATAAAATTAAGCCTTACTCAGGCGTTTCTAATAGTTTTAGTGCGCAATAACTGTTTTTATTCAGATAGTTGTTGAGTATGGGCTTATATTTATTTTTCACTTCAAAAAAGTCAGATAGATATTATCTGGCTTTTTTGTCTTTGTTATGGTTATTAACTCAAGTCGTTTTTAATGCAAATAGTTTTTATTAATCATGAGCTTTACACTGCTTTTTATGGCTAATAAGCGACAAGTGGTATGCTTTTACTTACCAGTGTCCTAGGTAAGAAGGCATTAAAGCCGTATAATAGGTAGATTTCCTATCTACTTATATTATCAAATGTTGATAAAGCGTTTTACTTATTAATGTATTTACTTGCTAAGTTAAGGGCTTAGCAACCTGAAAGCTTATTAACCTAAGTACTTATTAATCTAAAGACTGCGCAAAAACATATGTTGATAGAAAATCCGCTTTAATTTTTATTCAAACCTTCGACAGTTTTCCTTTAAGCGAACCTTGACTATGGTATTTTTTGAAACCACAAGCCCAAAGATTCCTGTACAGGGTGGTAGTAGTAGCAATGCCTATCGATTTGATTATCCAGAAATTTTTGTTTTAATACTAACGGTTATATTGCTCGCGATACATTATAACTTTAGTCCGACGTCGATGGCGCTCGCTGTCGTGGTTTGTCTGCCGAGTTTGCTGATTTTAATTTATAACTATCGCCGTCCAGCCAGTTTTTGGACGTCTAACATTGTTATTATTTTATCTTCAGCGGTCATAGGTTCGATACAGTTTTGTGCAGTGATTTCGCTCAGTCTAGCAGCGCTCATCGGTCTGCGAATTATTCTTAGTAGCCCTGAAAACCATCTTAAACTTCTCGCTGCGTCAGTAGTGACGGTCATTGTTTTTTATTACGTCAGTGTGACTTTAAATAGCACGGAGATGGACTGTCACGACAGCTTTGTTACCCCTGCGGTGTTATTGGCCAGTATGATTGTGATACTGTGCCATTTTCGCCATGTTTATCGTGATTATGTAGATTATGAAGCGCGAGCGCGGCAAGCGGCTGGACGTTTAAATACCATGGTTTCTGTCATTAATAAACTGACGCGCTTTGTACCGCCGCAAGTTTGGGAACCAATCGTTAAATCTGACAGTCCCGTTAGCGTCGAAAATAAACGTGCCAAGCTGACGATGATGTTTTCAGATATTGTCGGCTTTACAGAATTGTCCGATAGTTTGAGCGCTGACAATTTGGCGGACATTCTAAATACCTATATGCACTGTATGACGTTAATCGCCAATAAGCACGGTGCGGTGCTGGATAAGTTTATCGGCGATGGGATGGTGTGCTTTTTTGGCGAGCCGAACAGTCGAGGGCCGCGCCAAGATGCGCTCGATTGTGTGGCAATGGCGATAGATATGCGCCGTGAAATGCGCACCTTGCGGCAAAAATGGCGGCTGCTCGGTTTCGAGGGTTTGTATATCCGTATCGGCATTACCACCGGCTACTGTCACGTCGGCAATTTTGGCAGTAACAACCGTTTGAGCTATACGCTGATTGGTAAAGAGGCCAACCTTGCTTCACGGCTTGAGGCAGTCGCGGGTAAAGGCCAGATATTTATTAGCGAAAGTACCCATGATTATATTTCGCATGATTATGACTGTGAATATGTCGGTGCTTTTCAGCTCAAAGGTTTTGATAATAAGGTAAGCGCGTGGCAAGTACTCGACCCTGATGAAAATAAAGGTCAGTTGTCAAAATGGGTGGATCATACGCTACCTGGTTTTAATTTGCATTTGAACTTTAAAGACATGCAAAATAATGACTATCAAGATATCAGAAATCGCTTGAATCTAGCGCTTGCCCGTATCGAACAAGAAGAGCAGGCGGCGCTGCTTGAGATAGTAGCAGAAAGTAAGCAGGAAAATATCAGTCATAATTAGGTACAGATTGATTGCGACTTGAAAGTATTTATAAAAAGAAAAAATCCAGTTATGATACATAACTGGATTTTTTAGTTTCATTTCATGCTTCAGCTTTATTATTTAATGATTTTCTTTTGCATGGTTCAACGTATATTTAGGAATCTCAATCGTTAGATCATCATCTTCAAGCATCACTTGGCATGATAGGCGTGAATCAGGCTCCAGACCCCACGCGCGGTCCAATAAATCCGCTTCGATATCGTCCATCTCATCTAAGGTGTTAAAGCCTTTACGCACCACGACATGACAAGTGGTACAGGCTTTCGACATCTCGCAAGCATGTTCAATCTTGATGCCCTTTTCAAGTAGCGCTTTACATAAGTTTGTGCCCGATTCTAGCTCGACTTCGGTGCCTTCTGGGCAGATTTCATGGTGAGGTAATATTGTAATTTTTGGCATAAGTTATTCGTCCGCTGCTAATCAATTAAAAATAAAAAAAGGGTCAATCTAGTATAGTTGTTAGTTTAGCTTCTTAAGCGCCTATCATATAATTGGTATAAATGCTATCTACTACCAATCTTGCGCACTGGTACCCGACATACTTGCTTTGACGCTTTGATTCATAATACGCGCGGCAAAAGCATCACTGTGTGGCTTTAATTTGCCTTGCGCGCTTTCAATAACGGTTAAGTCGTCGGTGCTAAGCGCGGTTTGCAAGGCTTGCATGCTCACGGTCAACGACTGCTGCTCTTCAGGTGTGATTAACGCCGCAAACTCGTTAAGCGCCGACTGTAGCGCCAATAATTCACGTTCCGCTTCTACTTTGGTTTCAATTAGCGAGCGCGCATTTTTGTCTTCTTCCGCATACTTAAAGCCTGCGATTAATAATTGCTCTTTTTGCTCATCAGACAGACCATAAGATGGCACAATCTCAATTTTACTTTCAGTCTTGGTCGTTGTTTCTTGCGCACTGACGGTCAGCTGACCATTGGCATCAATACTAAAGGTCACTTCAATACGCGCAAAGCCCGCTTTCATCGGCGGAATACCATATAGCTCAAAGCGTCCAAGTGAGCGGCAATTATCCACTGTTTCACGCTCGCCTTGCACTACATGAATGACCATGCCGGTTTGACCATCTTGGTAAGTGGTAAAGACTTGGCGTTTTTTAACGGGAATAGGGGTGTTGCGCGGAATCAGCACTTCAACCAAGCCACCCATAGTCTCAAGACCGAGCGATAAAGGCGTCACATCGAGCAATAACAAGCTATTATCGCTGTCACCATTGACCAATTGATGCGCAGTTTGGGCAGCACCTAAAGCCACGACTTCATCGGGATTTAAGCGGCAAAGCGGTTCTTTCGCAAAGAAATCTGCCACCACCTGCTGGATAGCAGGCATACGCGTCGAGCCACCAACCAAAATGACTTCATCTAAGTCAGCGGCAGATAATTTGGCATCGCGCAGTACTTGCTCGCAGACACTTAACGTGCGGCGACTGACAGGCTCTGCAATTGTTATCAAATCATCGCGGCGTAACACACCTCGAAAAGAGCGCTCATTGACAACAATGTCGATATCGACTTGCTCAGCATCGGTCAATGCTTGTTTATAGCTTTTTGCTTGCTGAGCGAGTATGGATTTGTCGTGCAGGCTCACGTCTTTAGGGTCAATATTTAACTGCTTAATCAGCCAATTGGTCAATAAGCGATCGATATCATCACCGCCAAGCGCACTATTGCCGCCCGTCGCTAATACTTCGAATACGCCATCGCTAAGCTTTAATATAGACACATCAAAGGTGCCACCGCCTAAATCATAGATGAGGTAGTAGTTTTCACTCTTGTCAGTGTTAGGCTGATCAAGACCGTAGGCAACGGCGGCCGCGGTTGGCTCATTTAATAAACGCAAAACGTTAATACCAGCAGCTTGTGCGGCATCTTTGGTGGCTTGACGCTGCGCTTCATCAAAATAGGCGGGCACAGTAATCACCGCACCTTGTATGCTGTCATCTGGCAAAGCGCTTGCGGCACGTTGCTCTAGCGCGGCTAAAATACGCGCTGACACTTCAACAGGAGAGACTTCACCTTGCGCCGTCACAAAAGCTGGCATGGCATCTTCGCTGCCACTTAACTCATAGGGGTGGGAGAATTTAATATCGGCTTGACTACGGCCCATAAAGCGCTTAGCCGAGACGATGGTATTTTTTGGATCATCTGCTAAATGGGTAAGGGCATCATAGCCAACTAAAGGCTTGCCAGCACTTGGATAGTAGACCACCGACGGCAACAAAGTATCGGTCGTTGTATCGGCTTGCAAAACTTGCGCCTTGCCTGAGCGTACCACAGCGACCAATGAGCGCGTCGTACCAAGGTCAATTCCTAGGCCAAAACGATGCTGGTGAGGTTGGGCACTTTGATTGGGTTCGGCAATTTGCAATAAAGACATAAGAAAACTCAAAGATAAAATGAATTAAGAGAAATGGTACAAATACAATATATGGTTGACTAGTATTTAATGTTTACAATTATACGGCATAGTAGTGGTTATTTTAACCTTAGCTACATATAGGCTTGTTACCCGCGAAGTTAAACAATTCAAATGAATTAGTATGACGTTAAACATATAAATCATCGTCATCTAAATGCTCAGCAGACGCGACTTCATCAAGCCCCGTAGTAACATCGGCATCTAATTTCACCAAAAATTTTAATTTTTGCGTGGCATCAATCGCCGTTTGCCAATCTTGGCTCTGATAAGCACTATCAAAACGCTCAGATTGTTTATTTAGACGCACGGTAATCTGCGGATTTAGTTGCTTTAGCACGGCAAGCTCTTTGCCTTCAATCGCATCGTCCAAATCCATACGCATTTGCATCGCATCTTCTAAGAAGTCCAAGTCGGCAATAGAATGCTCTAAGTTTTGCGCTTGCCCAGCGATATCTAACAAATAGCTGGCGCGACTGTCAGGGTCTCTTAACGTTTGATAAGCTTGGTTAATCAGCGCAGAAGCTTGCTCTGATTGCTGCTTAGCTTGTGCGCTATCCGCTACATTTTTGCTATCAGCGACAAGATTGTCCGGATGATAACGTTTTTGTAGCAGACGCAGCTGTTGATCAAGGCGCTCTTGGTTGACCGCAAACTGTACAGGTTGCTCAAAAAGAGCAAAGAAGTTATCAAACTGTGCGTCTGGCGTGATGTCTGTCATAGCGTCTACCTTTGTTTTTATTTATTCTTGTGAAGACTTGCTTTTACTTATGCACTGTTTTGTTTACTGTCTGTTTTAAATACTGGTCTTTTAAAGTTCAGTACTTACTCAGTATCTAAGCGCTAACTCAGGTTTTAGGTGCTAAGCGCTCGTATATCAATCGTTTAGCGCGCTTTGGTTTAGAGCTTTAGACGGTAAACGATTCACCGCAGCCACATTCACCTTTTTGATTGGGATTGGTGAATTTAAAGCCTTCATTGAGACCTTCTTTTTCATAATCCATTACTAAGCCATCTAAATAAACCAAGCTTTTAGGATCAATAAAAATATTGACGCCACGGCTTTCATAACGGGTGTCGTTTTCGTCAGGCGTGTCAACAAACTCTAGCACGTAAGCCAAGCCTGAGCAGCCCGCTGTACGAATGCCTACTCGAATGCCTTCACCTTTACCGCGATTGTCCAAAAAGTCTTGAACATGCTGAGCGGCGCGTTCTGTCATTTCAATCATGCCAACTCCCATTGACTATCAATAATTGAGATAATAATTGCGGCAAAAGCGTTTTTATCAACACCACTGCCAATAAAGCGTTAAAAATAAATAAAAGGTGACAATTACATGAGCGTTATTGTCACCTTAGGGGCGTTAGTAGCTTCTAACGTCGTATTACTCATGTTTGTTTTCAAATTCGCTACTTTCGCCTATTATATAAATAAGCGCAAGGCTTTATATAAATTTAGCTGGTTGCTTCTTCTGTTACTGCCGCAGCTGCACCATGCTTACCTTTATAGTCGCTAATGGCGGCTTTAATGGCGTCTTCTGCAAGGACTGAGCAATGCACTTTTACCGGTGGTAATGCCAATTCTTTAGCGATATCCATATTTTTGATCTCGCCAGCTTGGTCCAAGCTTTTGCCTTTTAGCCACTCGGTGACAAGCGAGCTTGAAGCAATCGCTGAACCGCAGCCATAGGTTTTAAAGCGTGCATCTTCGATGATACCGTTGTCATCGACTTGGATTTGTAGGCGCATTACATCGCCACAGGCTGGGGCGCCAACCATACCCGTACCAACGTTTTTGGCATTTTTGTCAAGATTGCCGACGTTGCGTGGGTTTTCGTAATGATCAATAACTTGGTCACTATAGGCCATGGGGTTTTCTCCTAGTTAGATGATGAGTAGCCACTTAAATGTTAAGTTATATAAGTAACTTTCCAAATAACTCACTTATTAAGTTTAAATGTCTGTCTACTCATCGATAATTGGGGTCAAACACATATTATAAAAATGGTATTTATAATTGTCTGATGAATTATTTGGTTTAATGCTTATACCTGATAACCATTAAACCTTTTTACTATTAAAATTTATGGATAAATATTAATGCTCAGACCATTCTACCGAGTCTAAATCAACGCCTTCTTGGTACATATCCCAAAGTGGCGATAGCGCGCGTAATTTGTCTACCGCTTCATGCATCTGTTTTACCACGGTATCGATATCTTCTTCGGTGGTATAACGACCAAAGCTAAAGCGGATTGAACTATGTGCCAACTCATCTGGGCGACCGATGGCGCGCAATACATACGATGGCTCAAGCGTCGCTGAAGTACAGGCTGAACCTGATGAAACCGCCAAGTCTTTTAGCGACATCATCAGTGACTCGCCTTCAACAAAGTTAAAGCTGATGTTAATGATGTTAGGCACGCTGTTTTCTAAATCACCGTTTAGATAAATCTCTTCGATATCTTGTAGACCGTCCCACAGCTTTTGGCGCAGCTTTGCCACGTGAGCATGGTCTTCTGCATAACGCTCATTGGCCAATGCAAATGCCGCACCTAGCCCAACAATTTGGTGCGTCGGCAAGGTACCTGAACGCATACCGCGCTCGTGGCCACCGCCATGCTGCTCAGCTTTTAGGCGAATACGAGGTTTACGGCGAACAAATAGCGCACCGATACCTTTAGGGCCATAGGCTTTATGACCTGAAAAACTCATCAAGTCAATTTTCATCTCTTCAAGATTGACAGGTATTTTACCCACAGACTGCGCACCATCGACATGGAATACAACGCCTGCTTTGCGAGTGATCTCACCAATCGCGGCGACATCGGTAATGGTACCAAGCTCATTATTAACCATCATTAGTGATACTAAAATCGTATCGTCACGTAGGGCTTCTTGTACTTGCTCTGGCAAAATCAAACCCGTACCAGCTTGTGGCTCAAGGTAAGTAATCTCAAAACCTTCTTGCTCAAGCTCACGGCAAGTATCTAAAACCGCTTTGTGCTCAATTTTACTGGTAATGATGTGCTTGCCGCGCGACTGATAAAAATGTGCCGCGCCTTTAATAGCTAAGTTATCTGATTCTGTTGCGCCCGAGGTAAAGACGATTTCGCGTGGATCCGCATGAATCACTTCAGCGACTTGCTGACGAGCCGTTTCTACCGCTTCTTCTGCTTGCCAGCCATAGCCATGTGAGCGTGATGCTGGGTTACCAAAGATGCCGTCTACCGTCAGATATTCGCTCATTTTAGCAGCGACTGACTTAGCAACTGGCGTCGTGGCGGCATAATCTAAGTATATAAGGTTGTTATGTTGGCTCATGCTGGGTTTGCCTCGCTGGTCGATAGAGTAATAGTGTTGATGTCTTTTGTGGACATATCTTTTGTAGCAATGTCGTTTGGAAACGTGAGGTGCTGACGGTCTGAGACTGACTGCACATGTTCCATGTCTAATAATTGCGCTAATGTTATATTTTTCAAGTATTGTTCGACATGATTTGATAAAGCGCACCATAAATCATGCGTTAGGCACATTGTACCACTTTGACAATCACCGCGTCCGCCGCACTGCATCGCATCGACAGATTCATCGACGGCAGAAATGATGCTCATCACATCAATCTGATCAAGCGGCTTGGCTAAATGATAACCCCCTGCTGCACCGCGGATACTGGTGACCAAACCGCGCTTACGAAGCTTGGAAAATAACTGTTCAAGATAAGAGATAGATATCGATTGCCGTTTAGCAATGTCAGATAAAGAGACGGCGCTGTCTTGTTGGCTGGTTTGCAAAGCCAAATCAAGTAAAGCGGTCACGGCGTATCTGCCTCGAGTAGTCAAACGCATGTGTTATCTCCAATCCTTTTCATAAAAAGTTTATTTAACAACGAACTTAGTCTTGTCGTATTCCAAAAGTGCATGGTTATCAATAGGTTCTTTATAGATTTATAATCGACTTATTGCTAAAGGCTAGTTAGTAGCTAGCCGTACTTGCACTTCTATTTAGGAAAATCATCTATCGACTAAATGGTGTCTTGTCGCTATTAAACAGCAGATGGTTTACCCGATGTGTGCAACGATAGGGTAATTATACTCAATCCCGAGTAATTTAGTCAAGATTAAAGTGTGGTTGAATGGTGAGTGCGACTTATTCCTATCATTGATAAAAACAATGATAGGAAATATTAAGGCTTAAAAGAGAATAAATACGCGAACGCGCAGGATATGAATTACAGAAGGGATGCAAGAGCGCTTAACAAGCCTACATCCTATTAAACGCGATACAAGGTTAGAAAAATAACTTTAAAAACACGTTATCACTGCAGTTAGTAAGGCATTAGGTCATGATAAATAAAGCAATAATGGCAGCGATAGCGATAACCGCAAAAATAATTGCGGTAATGATAAAGGTCTTCTGCTTACTTTGTAGTTCTTTGACCGTGGTTTCAAGCTCACGGTTTTTAATGGTCAAGGTGTTGATTTGAGTTTGCTGCTCCTTAATACGCAGCTTATAACTCTCCTTTTTTTCTGCCATTTCGGCTTCGGTAGGTTTGGTCTTACCTTTGCCGCCCTTAATCTTTTTAATCAGCCCTTGAATCAGACTACCAAAACCAAGCTGCATAATAAACTGCTTCACCAGCTGTACTTGCATCGCCTCGCCGCGCATTTGCAGCTTTTCAGTCGACTCAGTATCGTGGGTAATGATGGCATTAAGCACTTGAATGCTATAAGCGTTGATAATAACGTCAGGCTCACTACGGCCGATAGGCAATCTATCGTCTAATAACACCCCTTTGGTAGTAAATGTGGCGAAAACCTCTACATGAGGCAAGTATAACCTAAGCGCGACGACCGTCTCTTGCTTGGCGAGTGGATAAGCGGCTTTACGGAGTTCTGGGTCTAAACGTAACAGCAGGGTCAGCGCCGACTCGATAAACACCAATATGATATTAAGAAAAGAGTGAGACAACGTAGAACGCTTCATGTAAATAATCCGTTTTTATTGTTTAAGTTAAAGATAAAAGGACAAACAAATATCAAAATCAACCCAAAATGTACAATGCAATCGCGCTTATAGTAACGCCTTTAGTATAAAAAGTAACGCACGTTTCTGTCAGTTGGTCAGTCACTACCTTATAATTTGCTCATCTATAAAGACACCAAAATTTATGACTGGTAATGCATTAGTTGGGCTTGGCAGCCGTTTTTCGATCCAAGTTTATGCTTTAGTTTTTAATTTTGCTTGTTAGTATAAAAACTGAGTTTTGGCACCTGCATCATATTTGAGTATTTAGGTTATAAAGGCAAAATGCATAAAAGAGCCAATACAAAGATAGGTGCTTTATTTGATAGGTGCTTTATTTCGTTAAATCCTATAAGCTAAAGTAGCGATTTAATAGAAAATTTGCAGCAGTTTTAAGTAACATTGAGTGTCAAATACGTAGTAGAGTGCACAAAAATATGTAAAATCGCTTGCGCTCCTTATGCTGCCTTGATATAAAGGCGTTAACAAAGCGAAACCTGTTTATGCGTGAGGCCAGTGGTTTTTATTGCTTAAGTACTCTGAGAGCGATACAATACTTGGCGTGAGCGTTTTTTACCCCCTAAAACTTGAAGGAAATTTTATGAATAAGTCAGAATTAATTGATAGCATCGCCGAAAAAAGTGGTCTAAATAAAACTCAAGCTGGCGAAGCTTTGAATGCAGTAATGGAAAGTGTTGGTGAAGCGCTAGAAGCTGGCGACAGCATCTCATTGGTTGGTTTTGGTACTTTTAGCGTAAAAGACCGTAAAGCGCGTACTGGCCGTAACCCTAAGACTGGTGAAGAACTTAGCATTCCAGCAAGCAAAGTACCAAGCTTTAAAGCCGGTAAAAACCTAAAAGAGCGTTTAAACTAAGCCGCTTTGTTTAAGCTGTACTCTTTTTAGCTATTCTATAATGAGATAATCAAATGCTCGTTGACGACGTGATACACGAATAAAAACAGCGTTGGTTGGCAGTAAAATAATAGATAGCAACTCATGATTTAACGATTCATTAAGTCATGAGCGAATGAGCAAAAAAGCACCTAGAGTTTAGGTGCTTTTTTTAGTGCTGAAATTTGTAGTATTTAGTGGCAATAGTCGCCTGAATATTTTGAGTATATATCAAAAATCACGTATCATAGGGCGCGCGATAGCGGTTTTGTATAAACGAGGATTTTAAATAAATCTTGTTATAAACTTCGTCAGTCCGCCTTATTTTATAGCGATAAAATGCACACGTTCTTCTTCTTACCATTGCCTGCTTATACAGCGTTGATATTATTAATAGTATTACAATGGTCTTTCATCAATATAGGTTAATAAAGCAGAGATAACTATGGATAAATTGCGCGATTTCTTAAAAAGCTGGCCGGGTCGCATTTTATTGATTTTGTGCCTATCGCCGCTCGCTCTATTGGGTGTCGAAAGCTACTTTGGCGGCGGTGTTGATTCCAACCAAATCGCTCAAGTAGGTGACAAAAGCGTGGGACTGTCCGAGTATCAAACTGCTGTCAATAACCGCCGTACTGAGCTTTTAGATCAAGTTGATGATGCCAGTTTGTTAAATGAAGATGTGCTGCACGAGCAAGTCCTAAAAGGACTGATTGATCGCACGTTGCTAGAGCAGCAGGCCGGCAAGCTTGGCATGACGGTTTCTGATGACACCATCAATCGTTTGCTGCGCCAAGAAGAAATCTTTAAAGATGCAGAAGGCAATTTTTCTAACGAGCAGTTTGCAAACTTTTTACGTCAGCGCAATATGACAAAAAACCAGCTGTTTGCTGAGTTTCGCAATCAGTTAAGCCTAGATCAGCTCAATGCCAGCATCGTAGGTACCGCAGTTTATCCGATGCAAGCGGTCAGTCAGTTGATTGACTTGCAGCTAGAGTCGCGCAATATCTGGCTGCATCGTTTCAAATGGCAAGATTATGCTGAGCAAGTAAAGTTGAGCAAGGGTGATATACAAGCTTACTATGATGCCAATAAAGACAAACTCAAAAGCGCGGCCATGGTCGACTTGGCTTACTTGCAGCTAAATCCGCAAGCGATTGAAGTTAATGAGGTTGCCCAAGAAGATTTGCAGCAGCAATATGAAGCCTATAAGCAAAGTCTTGCTATCGTAGATGAGCGCAAAATCAGTCAAATCCTGCTAACGGGTAAAGATGCTAAGGCGCGAGCAGATAAAATTAAAGCCCGCCTTGCGAAAGGTGAATCATTTGCTAAAGTTGCGAAAGCCGAGTCAGATGATCCAACAGGCGAAACAGGCGGCGATATCGGACGTTTTAACCCAGCGGTATTTGGTAATGATGCACCAGCCGTGGAAGAAGCGCTTGCAGGCTTGAGCGTTGGTGAGGTCAGCGCGCCTGTAAAGACCAGCTTTGGCTATCAGATATTTACTGTGACTGAAGACAATGGTAGCAAAATCCCAAGTCTAGAGAGTATGCGTGCAGAGCTAACCGCTAAAGCGAAAGAATATAAACGCCAGGAAATGTATGCCGATAAAGTCACAGCGATTAATGACTTGGCAGCAGATGGCTTTAGTATTGAAGATATCGCTCAGCAAGAAAATGTGCCATTAAAACGAATTAAAGATTATCGTAAAGAAAACAACCAATCTGCTTTGGCGCAGCCGGCGGTGATTAAGCAAGCGTTTGATGAATTTACCATTCAAGACCAAGCGGTGACTGCGGGTATTGAGGTTGGTAATGGTACGGTATGGGTACAGCCAAGTAATTATCGTCCAACCAAGACGTTGTCTTTAACAGCGGCGACGCCAAGAATCACACAGATATTGCGTCAACAAAAAGCAACGGCACTGGCATTAAAAGAAGCGAAGAAACTAGCGGCCACTATTAAAACGCCTGCTGATATTGCAAAACAGCCTGTTAAACTGCAAGCATTGGGCGAGATAAACCGTCAAACCACGCAATTGAGCGAAAAAGAGCGCGGCTTAGCCTTTAGTCAGCAAGCAGCAGCAAATGGCGTTGTGGCGGTAGCGAGTGAGACTGAGACGGGCGCGACGTTATTGGTCGGTGATCGCATCAAAACAGAGCAGCAATCGCCGCTATCTGATGCCCAAAGGGCACAAACTGCCGCCATTATTCGTGATAATTTGGGTCAAGATCAGCTGCAAGATTATCTAGATTATCTACGCATGGTCTATAAAGTTGAGATTAACGAAGCCAATATGGCCAATGCGCAAGGACGTTAAGCGATCTATAAGGCATTTGTTAAACCCTTTCTTTAACGAGTTTCATTAAGCCTTAAATATGAAAAAGCCACTATCAATAGTGGCTTTTTTTATGCGTTACAATTTTTATTTACTCTTAACGCTGTTGTCTTAATAGCATTATCTTAACCGCTGATTAATGGCGGAAGTGGCGCATACCAGTGAAGACCATGGCGATACCATGCTCATTGGCGGCAGCAATCGTTTCGTCATCACGCATAGAGCCGCCTGGTTGGATGATAGCAGCAATACCGACTTCAGCAGCGTTATCGATACCATCACGGAACGGGAAAAAGGCATCTGATGCCATTACCGCGCCTTCGGTAGCAAGACCGGCATGCTCAGCTTTGATAGCGGCGATACGTGCTGAATTGACGCGGCTCATTTGACCGGCGCCGACACCGATAGTGCGTTGACCTTTGGCATAAACAATGGCGTTAGATTTGACGTATTTAGCGACATTCCAGCTAAATAACAAATCAGCAATCTGTGCTTCGGTTGGCTGGACGTCGGTAACGATTTTTAAATCGTTGGCGGTAATAAGGCCCAAATCTTGCTCTTGCACCAACAAACCACCATTGACGCGTTTATAATCAAGCTGGCTGTCGCGCTGCTCAGGCGTTGGCAGCTCGCCACAGACTAAGACGCGGACGTTTTTCTTAGCAGCGGTCGCTTCCAAAACGCCATCTTCGATACTTGGGGCAATGATGACTTCGACAAATTGATTGTCAATAATGGCTTTGGCTGCAGCAAGCGTAAGCTCGCGGTTAAAGGCGATAATACCACCAAAAGATGACTCAGGGTCAGTACTAAAAGCGGTGCGGTAAGCCGTGACTTGATCGCTATCTACGGCAACTCCGCAAGGATTGGCGTGTTTTACAATCACGCAAGCGGGCGCACTAAAGGCTTTAACACATTCAAGGGCAGCATCGGTATCGGCGATATTGTTATAAGAGAGCTCTTTACCTTGCAATTGCTGCGCGGTTGCAATAGAGGCTTGCTGGCTTTTTAGCGCATGGTTTTCGACATAAAAAGCCGCTTTTTGATGCGGGTTTTCGCCGTAGCGCAGGTCTTGCACTTTTTCTAATTGGACGTTAAAGGTACGAGAGAAATTCTCTGCCTCTTGGTTTTCATTCACGCGGCTGCCCAAGAAATTGGCAATCATTCCGTCGTATTGTGCGGTATGCTCAAAGGCTTTGACCGCTAAATCGTAACGTAGGGCAGCGGTTAGAGTCGTTCCATCGCCTAAGGCGTCGAGTACGCGCGTATAATCAGCAGGATCGGTTACAATACCAACGTGAGCGTGGTTTTTTGCGGCTGAGCGTACCATAGTAGGGCCGCCAATATCGATGTTTTCGATCGCATCGTTCATAGTGACGTCGCTACGTGCAATCGTCTCTGCAAACGGATAAAGATTGACGACGACCAAATCAATGCGCTCAATAGCGTGCTCATTCATGACGCTGTCATCGGTACCGCGGCGTCCTAAAATACCGCCATGAATCTTTGGATGCAAGGTTTTAACGCGGCCGTCCATCATTTCAGGGAAGCCCGTATAGTCTGAAACTTCAGTGACGGCGACGTTGTTTTCTGCCAGCAAGCGGTAAGTACCGCCAGTCGATAATAAACCAAAACCAGCTTTAAGCAAGCCTTGGGCGAATTCTACGATATTTGACTTATCGGAAACCGATAGTAGGGCAAGGGGAGTTGTACTCATAAGAAAATTTCCATAAAAAAAGCCTGACGTAAACGTCTGGCAAGGTAATAATGGCAAGCAGTGCAGAGCATATCGGGTTTGATAAGATCATAAACTATAAACGTGCCATACAATTGAATGTCGGTTAGCGGTGCTAAGGAGCGTGGTGATTGCGATGTTTGGTCGTCGTAAGTAACGGCGACTGGCATAAAGCCATAGATTACATTAAGCCATAAGTTTTGAGCTTTTTGCGTAGCGTACCGCGATTGAGACCTAAGATTTGCGCACACTTGGTCTGATTGCCGCGGCACTTTTCGAGCACGACTGACAATAGTGGCTGCTCTATCTCTTTTAAAATAAGCTCATATAAGTCGGTTGGCATCTCATCATCGAGCATCGCAAAATACTGCCGCACCACGCGCTCTACATGCACACGTAACGGTTGGTGCGCATGAAGGCTATTGTCTAAGGAAGCTTCTACCTTATGGATAGAGCGATGATAGCCGTCTTTATAATCAGCAGAGCTCTCAATATCCTGGTCAAAATGAGTGGCATTATACGGTGCATGTGGTGGCATAAGATAATGTCCTTAAGCGTAAGCGTAAGCGTAAACCATAAGGCGTTTAAGCGCTATTATAACAAAGTCAACGCCTATCAGAACAATAGATTGGGTATTACCCTATTATTACTCTAAGCTTGACGCTATTTATTGTCATTTATGATGACAGATTTAAAACATTTAGGACAAGTTTGATAAAAGAGCAAAACTTTTGAATAAATTTTATTGCTTATAAATGGCATTTCTACCAAGCCTGATGTTAATAAATAGGCTCAGCGTTTACTTTGTCGATTTGAGCATTGGCAACTGGGATGGTAAATAACAGCTGTTTGCGACTTGTTGCGCCTAATTGGCTCTGTGTACTGAGTAGATAATCTTGCGGTGCTGCAATAAATTCGCCGATAAGTGCATCAGTACCATAAATACTGACTTTCACATGCGGCAGGAGTTGTGCTTGGGTGCTTTGGTTGTTTAAAGTGATGCTGATATCACTAAAGGTGTTGGCAGTCTTGATGCGGCTAGGTCGATGAGTGATATCGCTTGTACTCAAAGCCGCTAGATTGGCGCTAGGTAAGCTACAAGCGGCGATGGCACATACTTTTTGCAAGCGCTCAGCATGGGCAGGAATTTTCACCAAGTTATCTAAATTAAAAATGACATACTGCGCAAAAAGTAGCAGCGCTAATACCAAACATCCAAGTGTCCAGAGTAATGAAGCAAGCGAGCGCTTAGCAGGTGTTGGTGAAAACTTGGCTTGTGCTTGCTGCCTTTTAAGGCGTGCGGCCTGCGTGTTGTCTTCGTCTTTGATAGAAACGCCCATGCTTGCGAGCAGCGCTGATAAATCTGTGTCTTTTCTTGGACTATGGCCGTCTTCGTTTTCATTTTGTTCTTTGAGCAATTTTTCAAGCCAAGACTCATCGCTATTATCATCGATACTGGCATGGATGTCATTAGCTGCCGCTGAGCTAAGGGCTACTTGGGCAGCTGATGCTGGCTCTTTTATAAGAGCGTTTGCTAAAGAAGGTTTTTCTATGGAACTAACAGAGGCGTGAGCGTTTTTATCTAGCTTTGTCGCTGGACTTTTCGGCGGCTTGTCACTATTGTTTGTAGTTGAGGTAGGGGTGCTATCTGCTGCTTGCGTTAGCCAAGCGTCCATACTGTCGAGCGAACCGTATTCTAAATCTTCCTCTTCAAAATCTGCAATATCCATATCATCGTGAATCAACTGATCATCTATCAAATCTTCTTCAGCCATATCATCATGGATAAGAATATCTGCATCTTCTGGTTCAGAGGTGACGTTTGGTTTGGTTGTGGCTTTTGCTTCTGGCGTAACGGTAGACGTTTGCTTAATAGAAGTCTTGGCTGTAGTGGATGCATCAGATTGAGGTTCATGCCCCATAGTGTCAGCAGTCGGCTCTGTATCAGCCGTGACAATAAGGTTGTTATTGACCAAAAAACTGTGTTGACAATGTTCACAGCAAACATTGGCTGTTTTTTGGTTTAACTGTGTTTTTTTAATATTAAAAATAGCATGACAATGAGGGCACTGGGTTTTGATTGGCGTAGTCATAAGGTCGAATCCAAAAAGGTATCAGTATTAATACCGCATAATCACTTACCAATCGCTACCAGTTTTTTATGTGGTTTTTTATATAGTAATCATCATAATTTTCAGGCAACGATAGAGCAGCGTCAAATACACAACATTATTTAACTGCTCCTCTATCGTAACAGATGTAATTAAATGTTGCTAGCCTGTAAATGTACCAGATAAACGCTGCCAATGTTGATCTTCTTGCGCGGTAAAAGCATGCTTAGGATCGAGCGCAAAGTAAGGCTTATACGCTTCGCTGACCTGCTCGGTTTGCGATTCAATCAAACCTGCTAATACGATACGACTTTTGGGGGCCATCAAGGTCGCAAAATAAGGCGCTAAACCAATGAGTGGCTTGGCTAAAATATTAGCAACCATGATTTCTACGGGTTTTATATCGTTTTGTTGCCAGTAATTATTGAAGTCTTCTGGCAAAAATGCTTGCAGGCGGTCGTCAACATGATTGCGCGCCGCATTTTGATTGGTCGCAAGCACCGCTTGTGGGTCAATGTCCACCGCATAAACTTGACGCGCGCCCAGTAAAAGCGCCGCAATACCTAAAATACCGGAGCCGCAGCCGTAATCGATCACAACTTTATCGGTCAGGTCTTGCTCGGTCAGCCAATCAAGACAGAGGCGAGTAGTGGCATGGTAGCCAGTACCAAAAGCCAAACCTGGATCCATAATAATATTGGTAGCGTCAGGGTTCGGCGGTGTTAGCCAATTAGGCACAATCCATAAGTTATTGGCGCACTCGATTGGCTTATAATTGGACATCCATTCGCGCTCCCAATCCTTATCATCGACAGCGTTGACCCACGTTCGGCTGGCTTGTACTTGTGCGCCGATTTCATGGCTTAACTCCTCAAGTAATTGACGATTGCCAGCATCTGTATTGGCGTCAAACAAGCCTGTGAGTATGACCTCATCCCATAACGGTGATTCACCGGGAAGGGGTTCAAATAAAGGCTGATCGCCTGCGTCATCTAAAGCGATTGATAGCGCGCCAGCTTCTAATAACAGCGCCTCAGCGAGATCGACATTGTCTTTTTCACATTGTAAATGCAGTTGTTGCCATGCCATAAAGGTAACCTTAGTTTAAAATAAAAGTGAAGAATTAAAGGAGTAAAATAAAACAGTCATTAAACCCAATAAAAAACTGGATAAAAAAATTAACGACTAAATCTATAAGCCTATTTTAGCGCTTATAGATTCAGTCGTCATGGTAAATACGAGAGTGTGTGCTATTAGCGCAGCGCCTGTCTGGCCTCATTTATCACGCGAGCGTTACCCTGTGCTTGTCCTGATTGCAAGATGATTTGCCAAAGGTTGCGGCGGCGAGTGCTGTCTTGAGCAACGGTCAAACCTCGGCGCGCCATCGCTTCAGCCTTACGTGGTTGATTCTTTTTAAGAGCGACTTGTGCCAAATAAAAATAGACGGCTGATGATTTGGGTGCGAGGCGCTGCGCACGCGTAAAGCTGCTCTCAGCGCCATTGAGATTGCCTGATTTTAATTGCTCTGTACCTGTTTGCATGAGATTACGAAAGGCTGGCAAGTTGCTGTTATTGGCTGTGCTTTGCTGACTGCGCTGCTGTGAGTTTTGCCGCGCCCGCTCCAATAGCTCATTATGCGAAGGAATCGATGGTTCGGATAGGATGTAATCTTCACGAGAAGGCGTAAGGATGATGGTATCTTGGCTATCGGGCTGTGTGATGATTGGACTTTGTGTTGCTGGCGTATAGACCTGTTCTGCTTCGGATGACTGTATTGTCGAAGCCGGTTGTGTAGGCACTGTATTAGGCACGGTAGAGTACTTATTATCATCGCCTTTAACAATGGGTACTTGGTTTACCGTTACTGGCTGTTTTGCTGTAGGCTGCTGTTTTTGAGGCGCAGACGTTTGCGCAGGAAACGTTTTTATTGCTGTCGGTGCCGTTTGGCAAGCACTTAAACTTAATGCGCTAATAAGGGCGCTAGTAGCAAGAATCGTATTAATCAGCTTAGTTTGCCCTTTAGAAGGAGCAGTACTAGCCTGCTTAGCGGCGACAGTTTGCTGTATCAATAAAGCCATGTTAAAACCCTTTTTTAAGTCTTAAAAACCCTAGAACCATTCAACGGCGCGGTCGTACCAAGTATCGGCACGATTGCTCGACCCGCCTTCTTGCTCAGCATTATCAGCATCGCCATCGTCGTTATCCGTATCAACGGCTTCGCCATTAGGAATATCTAAGCCTTCACGGCGGCGCTGCTGATTGATAGAGCCTTGCTCATTTTGCCATTGTATCTGCTCGCGGGCACGCTCTTGCTGATATAAGCTAATAGCACAACTGCTGGCTTCTTCGGGTAGATACGCTGACATCACTGGCAGATAGCGCGCATCAGCACAGCGTTCATTAGACAACTTGCCAGAGTTGTTCTCAAGCCACAACCACTCAATTCCTTCGGGCTCTGGCAGCGCGACAGGGGTCAGTTTGAGACGATTCATATAATCGACCCAAACTGGCAAAGCGCCACTACCACCGCTTAGACCGATGGGCTTATTGTCATCACGGCCGACCCAAACCACGCTAACATAGTTGCCACTGTAGCCCGCAAACCAAGCATCACGGTAGTCGTTGGTAGTGCCGGTTTTACCCGCAAGGTTTAAGTTGCTGCCAAGCGATTGTATGCGTCTGGCCGTGCCGTTTTTGACCACGTCTTGCAAGGCATAGTTAATCAAAAAGTTGGTCTCAGGCGGAATACTACGCTGGGTATTTAAACCGGTACGCTGCAAAATATGTCCACGATCATCAATAACACTACGAATACTATGAATAGGCGTGCGGAAACCACCGGTAGCAAATACTTGGTAAACGCCCAGCATATCCATTGGGCTAAGATTGACCGAGCCTAATAAAGCCGAAGGATAAGGCGGGATTTTCTCTTTTACGCCCATGCGCTGTAGCTGTTTGGCAAAGGTATTAACGCCAAACTCCATACCCAAACGTACCGCGCTGTGATTATACGATTGCGACAAAGCGGTGGTAAATGGCACATAACCATGGTCACGATTGTCATAGTTCTTTGGATTCCACTCAGTACCGTCACTCAGATTGACCGTAATCGGCGAATCATCGACCGAGCTTGCCAAATTATAGCGCCCGCTTTCAAGCGCCGTCATATAGATAATTGGCTTTAATAACGAGCCAACTTGACGCTTGGCATCGACAGCACGGTTAAAACCGGTAAATTCACTGCCACTACCGACCACTGCCACCAGCTCGCCGGTTTCAGGATTGGCACTGACCAATGCGCCTTGTAAGTCTTTGGTCTTGCTACCGCGACGACGTAGCTCACCGAGTTTTCTCTCAACCGCTTTGTCCGCTGCCAATTGGGCAATAGGATCTAAGGTACTGATGATAATCAGACCTTCGTTTTTTAGATCATCAGAATAATAGACTTTGTTCAATTCACGCTTGACGATATCTAAAAAATCAGGGAACTGGCTTTTGCCTTCGACGGGTTTGTCCGCCACATCGAGTGGTTTTTCTATCGCTTTTTCGTACTCTTCTTGGCTAATTTTACCGACCGCCAGCATATTATTCAGTACGGTATTACGGCGCGCTGTCGAATCGTTTGGATGACGGCGCGGATTATAAACGCTCGGGCCTTTTGCCATACCAACGAGCAGTGCCTGTTGGTCTAAACGCAGCTCTTTGAGCGGTTTGTCAAAATAAAATTGTGAGGCAAGACCAAAGCCATTGATAGAGCGATTGCCGTTTTGACCCAAGTAAATCTCGTTTAGATAGGTTTGTAGAATCTCATCTTTACTATAATGCAGCTCAAGTAACACCGCCATCAATGCCTCATTGGCTTTACGTTTCATCGTCCGATCAGAATTGAGATAAAAGTTTTTAATCAGCTGCTGAGTGATGGTCGAGCCGCCCTGTCTAGGGCCACCGGTAAAGTTGTTTATTACCGCCCGCGCGATACCGCGTATCGAGACGCCTTTGTGCTCATAAAACCCGCGGTCCTCGGTGGCGATAAGCGCGTCAATCAGCGGCTGCGGTACTTGATCGAGCGTCACCACCATGCGATCTTCGTTACTGTCTGGATAAATACCGCCGATGTTTACTGGCTCCAGACGAATAATGCCAGTTTTGGCAGGCTGGGTACTTTGTACCGACTCAATCTTATTGCCAGCAATGGTCATTTTGATGACTTGCTCTTTATCGACGTCGTTGGCGCTATACGTAAAGCCGCGCGTATGGATAAAGTAGGTATTGCCAGATTTATGGTAGGTACCGGTGCGATCATAAGCCTTGTTGCTTTGATAATTGAGCAGCTTAAGCCAAGTTTTCATGGTGTCTGTATTGACATTGGCACCTTGATATAGCTCTAAAGGCTGTGAGTAGACCTTAGCAGGAATATCCCAGCGTTTACCCTCAAATTTGGTGGTAATAGTGCGATCAAGTTTGACCAAATATAGCGCCAATAGCACCATAGCCGCGATAATGACGATTAATAAAATACCACTAAACACCACGCCGCGCTGCTGTGAGGGTAGCGTATTGATAGCAGGCTTAGACGACTGTGGTCGCTTAGAATTAGACTTTTGCACTGATGACACACCATTTTGGGATAAAAAACTGCCTCATAATGACGCAAATTGACAAATTTTTCAATCTATCATCATCAACGCCCGCATTCATTAAGCAGGCGTTAGACTTTCGTAGTAGGTGTTTTAGAGGTATTAATGTTTTGGGATAAAGGGCTAGGCTGCTTACGCCGCGCGCTTGTAGTATAATGTTTATATTAATAATTAGGTTGATACTAACAGTTTTATCGCCCCCTTTTATTAATCGTTTTTACCGATTTTTTTTGGTCTCATTTATGCCAATAACGTTGTGCCAATATCTATGTAAAGTAGCTGTGTTAAAGGCAGATAATTCAATCGCTTTTTTACATAGGGATTGACTCTCGTTAATCAGAGCAAGTCTATTAAAAGCCGGTCGGCTGCAAGTAAACTTGTCGAAAGGAAATAGCGCGATTATGTCTAGTATTCCCTCATCTATGCCAGCAAATAACAACCGCCACTATCAAGACCACTCGATTACTGAGGGTCTGGTGTTGCCGCTTGCCGGTCATTGTTTTCATTGCGGTGATCCGGTGCCTGAGCCGCCTTTTCATACCGATATTTTAGGTCAGTCGCGCGAGATGTGCTGTATGGGCTGTCAGTTGGCGTCGCAAAGTATTGTCGAGGCAGGGCTTGAGCAATATTATCTTGACCGCTCAGAGATTAACCGTACGGCAAGCTTACCCACACAGCTGACGCGCCTCGAAGCTTATGATCACGATGAAATAAAATCACAATTTGTCTATGCGCAAGATGGCATGTCGGTAGCCGAGCTGTCGGTCAACAACCTGCGCTGTGCTGCCTGTACGTGGCTGATTGAGTCGCGGCTAGATGAGTTAGATGGCATCAGCCAATGTCAGGTGAATTTAACCAATCAACGTATGCGGGTGATTTGGGACGAAGATAAGCTACCGATTAGTCGTATTTTGGGCGTTATCAATGAGATTGGCTACGAAGCCAAGCCTTATCGTCAAGATACCCATGAAGCCATGCTGGCACGTCATAACAGTCAGATGCTATTGCGGCTTGGTATCGCGGCGCTCGGCTCGATGCAAGCAATGATGTATGCGGTAGCGATTTATTTTGGTGAATATAGCGACATGCTTATTTTTCAGCGTGATTTTCTACGTTGGGTGTCGCTATTTGTAAGTACGCCGGTGTTCTTTTATGCCGGTGTGCCGTTTTTTACCTCAGCATGGTCAGCGATTCGTGCCCGCCAAGTCAATATGGATGTGCCGGTTAGCATCGCCTTAGTGGTGACCTTCTTTGCCAGTCTTTATGCGACCATTACCGGGCAAGGGGAAACCTACTTTGATTCGGTCAGTATGTTTATTTTCTTCTTATTGGCTGGGCGTTATATTGAACATAATGCACGCCTGAAAGCCGCTACCATGGCCAATGACTTGGTGGTGGTCGAGCCCGTCTTGGTGCAAAAAATTGCTGAAGATAAAGACGCGGCGGCGCGTATCTTGCAGCTCATAGAGCAAAATACGCTTGATAATACTGCCCTTGATAATGATACTATTCCTGATAATAGTGCTGAACAGGTGCTTAATCCAAATAATAATCTAACGACAAAGGGCACAACCACTAGCGCAAAAACGATGCCCAACTTTATGCAAAGTATGGATGCCAATATTCAGCAATTGACGTCACGTATCGCTCAAGACTGGCAGCAGGAAAATCATAAACCATCAAATATAGCGCAGACAGAAGCCGTGCCAGAAAAAAGGCAGATGGTGACCGCTCATAGCTTGCAAGTGGGCGATATTATTATGGTGGAAGCCGGTTCTGAGATTATCAGCGATGGTATCTTGCTTAGCTCTACCGCGACCGTCTCGCAAAGCCTGCTAACTGGTGAGGGCGATTTAATCATCAAAACCCAAGGTGATTATATCGTTGGCGGCGCCCAAAATGACAGTCAGCCGTTTGAGATGCTAGTGACGGCATTGCCAGAAGACAGCCAGATAGGGTTGATTGATAGGCTGATGAATCGGGCGATGAGTGAGAAACCAAAACTCGCTCAGCAAGCGGATAAGCTGGCGCGTTGGTTTGTAGCGCGGATTTTAGTATTATCAGCTTTGGTGTTCATTGGTTGGTATATCGTTGACCCAAGCCAAGCAATTTGGGCAACGGTGGCAGTATTGGTGGCGACCTGTCCGTGTGCGCTGTCTTTAGCGACACCGATTGCGCTGACCGTAGCGACCAATCGACTGGCAAGTTATGGCTTTTTAACCACACGTGGCCATACGCTGCAAACCCTTGCTGAGATTACCCATGTGGCGTTTGATAAAACAGGCACGCTCACTTATGGTAAGCCCAATTTATTAAATATCGAGCGATTGGCAACTAATGATACGACAGCTGCTAGCAATGAAGAAAAAGACAAGTTATTAGCGATTGCCGCCGCGCTTGAAGTGGGCAGCCGCCATCCGATTGCTCACGCTTTGCTCACCGCCGCTTACCAATTGCATCTGCCAGCGACGCAGTCGTTGCAATACTATCCTGCAGGCGGGGTAGAGGCAATGATTGATGGCGTCCTATATCGCATCGGTCATGTCGATTTTGCCTTAGATAGAACGGGTCATGCTGCTAATGCGGATAACGATTTAACCATTGATTTAGCCACTCATCGTGCCAGCTCGGCGGTGGTATTGTCTTGTCAAAATAGTCAGTCAAATGCATGGCAAGCGCTGGCAGGTTTTTACTTTAACGATAAGGTACGTGATAGTGCGCCGTCTATGCTCGCCGCTCTCAAAAAATCAGGTATTGAGCCGGTCATGCTAACCGGTGACCCAAGTCCGCAAGCACTGGTAATGGCGGAAGAGTTAGGCATGAAAGCCGCTTATAACGGCCTGTCGCCAACCGATAAAGTCAATCATATTCAAGCGCTACAAGCAAAAGGCGCCGTCGTCCTTATGGTTGGTGACGGTATTAATGATGCGCCTGTTTTAGCAGCGGCAGATGTCTCAACCTCGATTGCGGGCGCAGCAGATTTGGCGCAAGTATCGAGTGACAGTATTATTCTAAATGGTCAAATCGAAGCTATCACGGCGGCGAAACGTATCGCTGATAAGACCAAACGTATTATTAAGCAAAACTTACGCTGGGCGCTGATTTATAATAGTAGCGTTTTGATACCAGCAGCTCTAGGCTATGTGCCGCCTTGGCTTGCAGCGATTGGTATGTCCTTAAGCTCATTGTTTGTGGTATTAAACGCACTGCGTCTAAAGCGTGCCTAATGTAAAGCAGCTTAAACTTATTTATATAAACCTTAAAAATTACCCACAAAAAACCGTCTTTATAAAGACGGTTTTTTGTGGGTAATTATTTTAAATAACGGCTAAACAGGGTTTAGTTTAGTCTTGTAGGTAGCTTAGTAAACGCATAAATTCGATATACATCCATACTAGCGTCGCAAGAATACCGATACTAAATAACCATTCGTAGTCTTCTGAGACGCCCATCGCCACACCGCGATCGATATTATCAAAGTCCAATAGCAGCGTAAAAGAAGCGATAACAATCACGAATAAGCTAAAGCCGATAGCGATAGCGCCACCTTCAAATAAGAAAGGTAAGCTCGAACCGAACGCTAAAGACAGTACCCACTGCGCCACATAAACCAACATGATAGCAATCAATGCTGAGGTGACGATTGAGCGGAATTTCTCAGTGACTTTAACCAAACCTGAGCGATACAGCCCTAGCATGACCGCAGCGGTGACAAAGGTCGCACACATAGCGGTGACTGGCACGCTTGGGTACATGCGCATAAAGAATAGCGAGATACCACCTAAAAAGATACCTTCCAATAACGCATAAGGTACGGCAAAGGTTTTGGCTTTTTGCGGTTTAAAAGTGATGAAAATAGCAAGACCAAAGGCGGCAAACATACTACCAAAAGCAGCCATGGTGATGAAGCCTTGTGATAGACCTGCCATCAATGCATAAAAGAAAAATCCAATACCCGTAATCGCCGATAGTCCAAGCAATAAACTGGTCTTTTGAATCACACCCTTTACCGTCATCGGCGCGCCGCCAACGGCAAGCTCTGCGCGACTGACAATAGGATTTGCCATAAAGTTGTCCTTTTTAAAATATAAATAACTAAGTTGCCAGCTACTTTAGCAAAACCGCCATTATTGTCAACTGTGTTTACGTGAGTGCATGCAAGGCATCACATGGCTATCGAGCCTTAATTAACTAGGAAATATTGATATATAAAGCGATTAGGCGTAGCGAAGCAAATACGCCTAAAAGTGGCGTATGATAGAGGATATATGGGACCAATTACGACAGTTAACAACGAAACTTCATAAACATGCTAGTCTAAGCGCTGATTTCTCGTTATCATTGCACTGTATTTTATCGTTATGCCGAGTCGTTTTATGGAAAACTCAGCGCAGTCCGCCCGATTGCCGCACTTACATGAATCAGAGCTGTTTCATGCCATCAAAAACCCAGCGTTTAGGCGCATTGGTTTGATGGGCCGCGCCGGAAAACGCAGCGTGACCCAAAGTTTGGTACAGATTGCCAATACCATCAATGAGATGAATCTGACATTGATTATGGATGTGCAGACGGCCAATTTGCCTACTTTGAACCTCACTGAAATTGAAAAAGTTAAAATCGTCAAACGCAGCTTGATTGGTGAGATTTGCGATTTAGTCATCGTAGTAGGCGGCGATGGTTCGATATTGCATGCCGCCGAAGCATTGGCGCGCTATCGGGTGCCAGTTCTAGGAGTCAACCGTGGTCGTTTGGGGTTTTTGGCCGATGTGAAACCCAATGAAGCGGCCTTTAAACTACGCCAAGTATTGATGGGCGATTATCAATTAGACCACAGGTTTTTGCTGACCATGGAGATTCGTGAAGGGCGAAAAATCATTCATGAAGATATGGCGCTCAACGATGTAGTGCTGCATGCGGGTAAATCGGTGCACATGATTGATTTTCAGATGAAAATTGACGGGCACGATGTCTATCGTCAGCATAGCGATGGACTTATTGTGGCGACACCGACGGGTTCCACTGCTTATGCGCTCTCTGGCGGTGGTCCGATTATTCATCCGAGTATGGATGCCATTTGTTTGGTGCCGATGCATCCGCATACCTTGTCCAGTCGCCCGATTGTAGTGAGTGGCACCAGCGAGATTTGTATTCGTATTCATGAAGATAACCGCACCCAGCCACAAGTTAGCGCCGACGGCAAGCCGAGTATCGCGCTCGACCAAGAGCAGCGTCTGTATATTCGCAAACATCCTGATAAGCTGACCTTGCTTCATCCGCCAGGGTTTGATTTTTATGAAGCCTGCCGCACCAAATTACACTGGAACGTCCATGCCGAAGAATTCAGTATGGATATCGATGATGATATTATAGAAGAATAAATGCAGTGCTAGATTTCTCAAAACAGTACTGGATTATAAAATAGTCGTGGAGAGTAGGTACGATGGATAAACAAACGATATTAGCAAGTGTCACACCAGAAGTGGTAGAAAAGTTTCGCCAAGCCATTGAGCTGGGTAAATGGCCGGATGGTCGTAAGCTGACGCCTGAGCAGCGCGAAACTTGTATGCAAGCGGTGATGGTATGGGAGCATGAGCATCTGCCGCCAGCCGAGCGTACCGGTTATATTCATAAACCTGTGCGAGACGATGGCTCTGTCGTGGGCGCGGAATGTGATGTCGAGCACGAGCATCATTATCCCAACATGCCCAATCCTAAAGGGGCAGTACAACCTGTTAAATTTCATAATAAATAAGCAGCAGCTTTATCGCAGTTAATTGAGACAAGTAAGCGGCTAAGCAGCATTAAGTCAAAAGCACTAAATTGAAAGCAGTAAACAGAAAAAAGCCACGCTAATTGTATAGCGTGGCTTTTTTAATACTTTTAAAATAGATAGTTAGCAAAAATAGAAAACTACAGCGCGCTAGTATCAACACTTGGACGCGGCGTTAATGGATTTTTTTCCATCAAAAATCCTTGCCAGCCCCAATGTAAAAAATTGCGGATATTGGCATGGTCGGTACCCTTTGGCGTTGCTTGTACCTTGGCGTAATGCTCACCGAACAACTTTAGCGTGTCCAATTGATTTAGACCATGGTGCTTAGCAAAACCAAAAATTTTGGCGCTGCCTTCGTTTTCGCCCGCTGCATTGTGCAGCATACCATTAACAAAAGGCGCTGGCGCATAACGATAAAAATCATCAATAAAGCTGATGACATCATTGAATCCAATGGCTTTTTTATTCAAACCATTAAGTAGAGCCGATACATCTGATTGACGGATACTCATAAATACATGACCTCAGAGCAGATTAGAAAGCAAAAATAGGGTGCTTAATTTATGCCCAATAATTATTGATAGTTAGTTAACGAACAAGCGATCAACTTAGCGGTTAAAATAGTCTTCATCATCGAATGAAGGTGCAAAGCTGCCTTGCTCAAGATGTTGCATTTGCGATTGTACCGTGCGTTCATGCTGAATACGCTGATAAATCTCTTCACGGTGTACCGCTATATCTTTTGGCGCATTGACGCCGATTCGTACTTGATTGCCTTTAACGCCTAGGACAGTCACACTGACTTCATCGCCAATCATTAGCGTTTCGCCCACGCGGCGTGTCAAAATTAACATGCGTCACACTCCTTATGTCGCATCAACAGATTATTACTCATCAGATTGCGTCTCAATTACAGGACATTACTCTAGTACTAAATAGGCAGAGTAGTCATTATAAAAACTCTGCGTCACCTAGTACTCATAGCGGTAATGATAGATAAATTCATTTAGCCCAAATGAAAGCCCCATTATAGGGGGCATAACAGATACTGTCACGGATTTTCACAAAACTATTAGGTATATACTTACCTGAGCAATAGTAATAAAAGAAAATAGAGCCTAAAAAGACTCTATTTAATCGAAATTTTACTAAAAAATAATCGCTACTTAACCCATCATTATTAAACCAGAAGTATCTTACAGTGATTTAATATATAGCTTTTAAATATTATAACCCAGCGATTGTGCTGTCGCCGTCTTCGCGGTCAAGACCAAAGGCGGTATGCAATGATTTCACGGCTTTTTCTAAATGCTGCTCTTGAATAAGCACAGAGACTTTGATTTCACTGGTCGATATCATTTGGATATTGATGTTGTTTTCAGCCAAAGTCTGGAACATAAGGCTGGCAACACCTGCATGCGAGCGCATACCAACACCAACCAATGACACTTTTACTACTTCGTTGTTGGCCAATATTTCTTTGGCACCAATCTCATCTTTGACTTCGTTTTCTAGCACTTTCATGGTTTTATCCATGTCTGTACGGTTGACAGTAAAGGTAAAGTCAGTAGTGCCATTGGTTGATAGGTTTTGAACGATCATATCGATTTCGATATTGGCGCGACCGATAGGGCTTAGGATGGCAGAGGCGATACCAGGATGATCGGGCACACCGCGCACGACGATCTTTGCTTCGTCGCGATTAAAAGCGATACCTGAGATGATTGCTTGTTCCATGTTGTCTCCTTCGTCTATCGTAATTAGGGTGCCGACATTGTCTTGAAAATCTTGGTCGAAGCTACCATCGTTGTTTTCATCAAAGCTAGATAATACGCGCAGAGGTACGCCGTATTTGCCAGCAAACTCTACTGAGCGAATCTGTAAAATCTTAGAGCCAAGGCTTGCCATTTCAAGCATTTCTTCAAAGGTAATCTTTTCAAGTTTTTTGGCTTTTGAGGTCACGCGTGGGTCGGTGGTATAAACGCCATCGACATCGGTATAGATTTGGCATTCATCAGCGCCCAAGGCTGCGGCAATGGCAACACCTGTGGTATCCGAGCCGCCGCGACCTAAGGTTGTGGCGTTACCTTCTTCATCGATACCTTGGAAACCTGCCACGATGACAATGTTGCCCGCATCTAGTTGCTCACGGATGTTTTTATCATCGATGCTTTCGATACGCGCTTTGGTGTGGGCACTATCGGTTTTAATAGCAACTTGACGACCGGTGAATGAACGGGCACCAATACCGAGCTCTTTAATCGCCATCGCCAGTAAAGAGATAGAAACCTGTTCGCCCGTTGAGACCATTTGGTCGTATTCGCGTGGATCAGGTTGGCTGCTGATTTGGCGTGCTAAATCAATCAAACGGTTGGTTTCACCGCTCATGGCAGACACAACTACGATCACTTGATGACCGTTGTCATGCCAACGTTTGACTCGTTTGGCGACATTTTTGATGCGGTCGATACTGCCCATCGAGGTGCCGCCGTATTTTTGTACTATTAACGCCATAAAAATCTACCTATTATTCACCAATGGCCATCTGTTACTTGTCGACATCAATCCATCATGGCGCGGTCTGCCATGACAGTGCAAGATTCATTTTAATAACGATAAAGCCGAATTATAAAAATTGCGCCCTTTATTTGCTCTGCTGTTTTACTGTTTATACTCATACACTTGATATGCTGACAGTCGTTAAGCGTGCTACTTTATACCATATTAGCCGTATAACTTTAAGTGCTAGCAAGAATTAGATATATGGCGATTGGTTATAACCGTTATAACCAATCCCCTATATTCCTACTATTTACGCCAGCTTTTCTGCAACCCAAGCGCTTAGTGCACTGATAACGGCATTGGTATTGGCAGATTTTGGCGCACCACCTTGGGCATAATCAGGCTTACCGCCGCCTTTACCACCAAGCTCGCTTGCCAAATGACGAATAATGTCGCCCGCTTTGACGCGATCGGTTAGCGATTTATCAACGCTTGCCGCCAGTGCCAGCTGCTCGTCTTTATCACCAATTAACACAATCACGCTGTACGGCAGTTTTGATTTTACATCGTCTGTTAGGGTACGGATCGATTTGCCATCAACACCGCTTAAGGTGCTAATAAGTACCGATGTACCAGCGATGGTCTGCACGTCATCAAGCAAGTTTGCCGCTTGGGCGCTAGCAATTTTTTGCTCTAAGCGTTCTAGTTGTTTTTCCAAATCACGCTGCTTATCTGCCATGGTGCGCACACGCTGTGCAACTTCTGGACGTTTGACTTTTAGCTGAGCTGCAAGCTCGCTCAGTTGCTGCTCGCTTTGCTGCATGTTTTTAATGGCATTCATCCCAGTGACCGCTTCAATACGGCGAATACCCGCAGCAATACCTGATTCACTGGTGATTTTTAATACCCCAATATCGCCAGTACGCTGTACGTGAAGACCGCCGCACAGCTCAATAGAAAACGGCTTACGCTGACCATCAACGATACTGTCGGTACCCATGGTCAAGACACGGACGTCATTACCATATTTTTCGCCGAATAACGCCATCGCACCTTGTTTCATCGCTTCATCGATAGACATATGCTCGATACGAGCAGGGGTGTTGGCTTGAATTTGCTCATTGACAAGACGTTCGATACGGCTGATTTCAGCAGCGCTAACCGGTTTGTCATAAGAAAAGTCAAAACGTAATACTTCGCTTGAGACTAATGAGCCTTTTTGTGTGACTGCATCGCCCAGTACTTCTCTTAATGCCGCATGCAATAAATGCGTCGCCGAGTGGTTTTTGGCACTCGCCGCACGAATGCTTGATAATACTTGTGCATCAGCCGTTTGCTGAGCGTTAATTTCGCCCATAGTGACCACACCATAATGGATAATGGCTTGGCCAGATTTTTTGGTGTCTTGCACTTCAAAAACACCTGTCGCTGTGCGAATCTCACCCAGCTCGCCAACCTGACCACCGCCTTCAGCATAAAATGGGGTACGGTCAAGGACAATAACGCCTTCCATGCCTTCAGCCAAGCTCTCGGCTAGATTGCCGTCTTGATAAAGCGCACGAATAGTGACGCCGTCTTCTTCAAGCTGTTCGTAGCCGACAAAGGTGGTTGGGTTGTCTACTTGAATGACACTACTATAATCAACGTCGAATTTGCCGGCATCACGCGCACGTTCACGCTGTGCTTGCATGTGCTCATCGAATTCTGCTTCATCAATCACAATACCGCGCTCACGGGTGATATCAGCGGTCAAATCAACGGGGAAACCATAAGTATCATAAAGTTTAAATGCTGCTTCGCCAGAGAGCGTATCGCCGTCTTGTAAGCCTTCAAGCTCGCTGGCAAGCAAGCGTAACCCTTGTGCTAAGGTTTTGGCAAATTGGGCTTCTTCTTTTTGAATGGCGTTTTCAATCGCGCTTTGTTTGTCTTTTAGCTCGGGATAGGCGTCGCCCATCTCAGTAACCAAAGGCGCGACCATTTTATAAAAGAATTCACTGTCCGCGCCAAGTTTATTGCCATGACGTACGGCACGGCGAATGATACGGCGCAGTACATAACCACGCCCTTCGTTACTTGGGGTTACGCCATCAGCAATCAAAAAGGCCACGGCACGAATATGGTCGGCGATGACTTTTAATGAGGATTGTTGCTCGTTTTCAATACCTAAAATCTTAGCCGCCGCATCCATTAGATGGATAAATAAATCTATTTCATAGTTGCCATGGACGCCCTGCATGATTGCGCTAATACGCTCAAGCCCCATGCCAGTATCGACGCTCGGCGCAGGTAGCGGCAGCATGGTACCGTCTTTTTGACGGTTAAACTGCATAAAGACGCAGTTCCAAATCTCGATATAGCGGTCACCATCTTCTTCTGGCGTACCCGGCAATCCGCCTTCGATATCAGGGCCATGGTCATAAAAAACTTCGGTACAAGGACCGCAAGGACCGGTATCACCCATGGTCCAAAAGTTATCAGAGGCGTACGGTGCGCCTTTATTATCACCAATACGGATGATGCGCTCACTAGGTAGGCCAATGTCTTTATGCCAAATATCAAAGGCTTCATCATCAGTTTCATAAATGGTCACATACAAGCGATCTTTATCAATTGCCAACCATTCATCGGAAGTTAAAAATTCCCAAATATAAGCAATACCTGCTTGCTTAAAATAATCGCCAAACGAGAAGTTGCCGAGCATCTCAAAAAACGTATGATGGCGCGCCGTGTAACCGACATTATCCAAATCATTGTGCTTACCGCCGGCACGGACACACTTTTGTGAGCTTACCGCACGCGTATAGTCACGCGGCTCCATACCCAAAAAGGTCTCTTTAAACTGATTCATACCGGCATTGGTAAATAGCAATGTCGGGTCATTGTAGGGAATCAAGCTCGATGAGGCGACGGGGGTGTGCTGCTTGCTTATAAAAAAATCGATAAAAGCTTGACGAATATCGGCTGTTTGATGTGGCTGGCTCACAGCGGCTCCTTACTGACGAATGGTTTTATTAAATAGAATAAGTAAAATAATTTTGCAAGCGATTTTAGCACAAACGTACCAAGCGTGTTGAAGATTCATCAGCAAACGCAGTGGAAATAAGGCTTAATTTTCTTTATTAAGCAAGCGCTTGTATTAAGTGACTAGGATAAATTAAACCGTCAAACACATCAGTTGGTTAAAACGGTCACATCGGTTTTATCGAGTTTATCTTGAATAAGTGGGTGTGATTCAATCACCTGCACGGGCATATAGCGTAGCTGTAGCTTAATGGGTAAATAGTCGGGAAAGTGTTCCGCCATATCTTTGCTAATAATCGCCTCAATTTGGCGGACGTCATAAAAGGTAGGGGTGGTCTCGCCGCGAATCACCGCGCGCACGACTTGATGGGAAGTGTCTTTATCGAATTGGGTATTGGTCAGCACGTTACCCTTGTCGCTAAAGTAGCTATTAATCGTCTCTTTGACGCTACTTTCAAACCCTTGCTGCTTGGCGTTGGTTTGTAGGTTGATGGTTAAATAGGTCCCTAAAACGCCTAACAACAATAACGTCACCGCATTACGCCGTAAAAAGGTCCAATAAGTACTTGATTTATAATCATCATCGACCAAGCGGCGAAAACCTAGTAGCCATAGTACCAAAGCGTTGGTAAATTGAATGGCGATAATATTGGTCAAGGCCAATAGCAGCGCGCCAAGTCCCATTTGCATCTCACCATTGGCAAATAATATCCCACTGGCGGCAAGCGGTGGCACCAAAGCCGTAGCCACGGCGACCCCAACCACAGCGACCGACAGGTGCGGCGAAACCATGGCATAAGCACCTGCCGTACCACCAGCTAAGGCAATCATCAAATCCATCGAAGTTGGCTGGGTGCGCGATAATATCTCGACAGTAAGTGGTTGATCTTTATGTAGCCAACCAACGATGAAACCGACCAATACAACCAAAGAGATGCCAAGAAATACCGTAATAAGTGATTTTCGCAATAGCGGCATACGGTGGTCAATAATCGCCAACGCCACACCAGTGATAGGACCGAGCATCATTGCTACTAGCATCGCGCCGATAACCACCGCTGCCGAATTGGTCACCAAACCATAGCTTGCGATGATAGCCGAGAGGATATTCATCACAAAATACATTTTACTCGGCAGGGCGTTGGCCTCAATCCGGACCCGTACTTCTGGATAGTCTACTTTTTTATTACTGAATTGCTCGGCGACAAACTGCTTATAAGACTCAAGTTTGGCTTCTTTTTTCTCTTTGACCTCGTCTTCTTCGCTATCCTCTATATTATCTGCATTTACGTGGTTGTCGCCTTCCAAAGCCTTATTAGCGGTTTGGCGTGTGTTTTCAGCCTTATTAACTTCCTGCTTATTTTGTTTGTTATCTTTTTTATCGTTGATGTTATCTATATCTAAGCTATTTAGGTTTTGTTTTACATTCTCTTGCCGTTTTTCTTCAACTACTAATTTTTGAGTTTCTGTGTCTTTTGCATGGTTTTGATTAGAGATAGTTTTATTTGCGGCGGCGTTGACCTCAGTTTTATCCTTATCCTTCTCCTGAAAAAACGCTTCCGCTGTATCGGTAAAGTCAATGTCTGAATTATTATTTGTAAATTCATCAACAGGTTGAGAGTCGTCAACGTCTTCCGGCGTTTCTAAGGAAGCAACCACCACATCGGGTGCCACCGTTTCCATTTTGATGGTTGCCTCAGGCACTTGCGCATCTTTTGACGCTGTTGCTCGTTCTTCCTCATTGTTATTTTCGCTATGCGTCTGTTCTTCGATAACAGCCTCGTTGTCGATATTGCCAACATTACGTTCATCTGCAAACTCAGCATCGTTTTTAGGGTGATTCATAGGTAATGAGTCTTTAGAAGTGTCAGCGTGAGAGGAGGTCATAGAAGAAAACTTTATTAAAAAATGAGGTTAGAAGATAAAAGTGGCAGTTCAGAGTATAGAGAACGACAAGAACTCTAAAACTAAAGAAAGCAGAAGGTCTACTATTGTAATGATAAATGTCCAATAGCGTGTAAATTTCTTGTGCCTAAATAGAGGGAGATAAAAGACAGATAAGCGGATAGTTTAGCTATATTTTCAAGAGAAAAATGCCAAGTACAAATCAATAATTATAATATGGCTTTTAATATGAATCACTTGCTATAAATGGGCTGTGGGTCTATAAGAAAAGGCTTACTATTTGTGTGGATTTGGTGTATAAAGGTATTATACCCACACAAAAAATGAGGAATAAATCATGAACTGGCCACTATTTTCTGTCATCTATTCAATAGCTGCAACCGTGACCGTCGGTGTATTAATGATTGCTGCTTTGGTCACAGGATTTAACCAAATCCCGCACATCCAAATGGCGGTTGCCGCAGGTATCATTGTATCCATTCCAGCTGCCTTATTTTTTACCAAAAAAGTGGGAAGTATCACGGGTAAGGAAGGTCATAAGGCTTAGGGCTACAAAGCTACGAATTTAAGACTAAGCCATTTCAAAAGCTGGCTATTTCAAAAGCTAGCAGTTTCAAAAGCCCGCCACCATAAAAATTAAAAATAAAGAAAGGCAGCTTAGCTTTAGAATTTATATAAAATAAAAAACAGCCCCTAAAAAGGAGCTGTTTTTTTATTGCTTATAAGGCGTGGTTATGCGTTTTCATTAATAACAACTATTTTAGCTCAACGGTGGCGCCATTTTCGATATTGGCATATACCTCTAACACATCCCAGTTGGTCAAACGGACGCAACCAGCGGATGCTTGGCGGCTGATACCTTCAGGTTTCGGTGAACCGTGTAGACCATAAGATGGCTTAGACAAGCCCATCCATACCACACCGACAGGGCTGTTTGGACCTGGTGGTAGCATATGTACTTGTTTGTCTGACCCTTTACCAACGGTCGCTTTATACCACGGCATTTTTACTTTATTAATGATTTTAAACGTGCCTTGCGGTGAAGGTGTCGCATCACTTCCGACTGTTGTTGGATAAGTGGCGACCAGTTTATCACCGTTATAAGCATAAAGGGTTTTGTCGGCTTTATTGGCAACGACGCGATTAATCCGCTGTTTGAGTGGATCGCGCGTATTTAAAACGGTGATGGTTTCGCCAGCTTTATACTGTTTGTTTTTATTTAACTTGTCTAAATAGCGCACATCCATATGGAAGCGCTCACCTAACATCTCTTTGATGTCCTGATAATACAAGCCTTTCATTTTCGATTTGGCTTCTGCACCAGCAGGCGTAGTAGCAAAGTTGGTTTTCACATCATCTTCGGTGATGGTATAAGTCACTAGCACTGGCTTATTGGCTGGGATGTTTTTATTCAAAGCGTCCCACGTTTTTTGATCCATTTTACCAGTCGCAGGCAAGCCTTTCATGGTTTGGAAGTTAATCAGTGCTTTTTTACTGTTCATACCCCAGCCGCCATCGATAGCGCCCGGTGAAGCGTGATTCCAATCCAATAACGCTTGCATTTTGATGGTCATTGCGGAGTTGACCTTCATGTTCGGTGTCCAAGTGGCACCGTTGACTTGTTTGGCGTAATTAGACAGGTTTAGCGTGGTATATTTTTTACCATCGACATCTTCGATACTTTTGATAGAAGTATCGGCTGGGCGGTTATTTGCTACTGCTGCACTAGGAGCGGCAACAGCTTGGCCATCACTGATGTCATCGGTGCTATCAGACTGTACATCTTTACGCGCTAGCTCTTCGACGCTCATATTGTCAGCGCTGACGCTTTGTTGCTCATCTGCTTGTTGCGCGTCATTGTCGTCTTCGTTAGCTTCCTGTTTTTCATCAATCAGCTGCGTCATACGATCAGGCGATTTAGGCTTTAAAGCAGGCGTGGCTACGACAGGCGCACGACTATCGAGTGAACTGCTGCGGTTTTCTTGCACGTTAAGACTGACTTTTTTCGCCATACTAGGCTGAGCAATAGTAGGCATTGAGTCAGCTTTACGTACTGGTAGAGTGCGCGTATTGTCGGCAGGTACAGCAACAGCGCTGACACTGGCACTAACAATCGCAATAGATATAGCGGTGATAAGGGGCTTTATTTTCATCATATTGGCTTACTTATGGTTATAACTAATGCGGCTATTATGCGCATAATTTGGACGCTTCGCAAACTTTTGACACATCTTTTTTCGTTTAGGGCTTGCTAAACGTCAACAGTTGACGTATTCACTACAGTTGGGAAATAATTTAGTCATGCTAGTTATCAAACAGCATTCACATTTGGTTAGGGTCTTGTTTATTTGCTTTATCGTTAAATGCTAGAGTGATAAGAGGTTAATGATACATTTACCTATCATAAAAGTTGCCTTATTTATTTGCGGTAGCTTTTTGCGCTAAAAAACACAGTCATTGGCGCAGCGCAAGGTTTACGTCTATAATGTATGACAAGTTTTTATTTAATAAATCGGCTGTTAAAAGTCAGCGATTTAACCCATCCGCATGTCGTCGATACGCGTGCAATCAGTAAGGTGTGATATGTCAGAAGACCAAACCATGAGCGCAGAAGAGTTTCAAAATCAGTACTTTGCTGATGAGTCGCAAGGCTTAGAGGATGAGATGACCTACGATTTGGAGTCAGGTCTGCTTGGTGAAGATGATGAGTTTGCCAATCTGCGTGCCGAGCTTGCAGAAGCGCGTGAGCAACTGGTCAGCATTCGTGATTTTATTCGTTTTGCGGTCACGCAGCTGCGCAACTATGACGTGGTCGTCGCTCAAGGGACGACGGATGAATTTGCCGAAGCGTCGGCGATTGTGTTGCACACGCTGTCCTTAGATTGGGCAGCCAATGATCAGATTCTCGATTGCCGTTTAACCACTTCAGAGAAGCAGCAGGTACTGGGCTTATTAGAAGAGCGTATCGCTGAGCGTAAGCCGCTAAGTTATCTCATTAATTTATCGTATTTCTGCGACCTGCCTTTTTATGTCGATGAGCGCGTCCTAATTCCACGCTCACCAATCGCCGAGCTGATTCGTCAGCAGTTCCATCCGTACTTCGATGTTAATGAGTTGGCAAAGCCGCTTGGTATGAGCATGAACAATCAAGCTGCCGCCTTCTTTGACCATGGTTTAGAGATTAAGCAGTTGGCGCAGCCTGAGCGTATTTTGGATTTATGTACCGGTTCTGGTTGTATCGCTATTGCGCTTGCCACCCGCTTTGTTGATGCCTTAGTCGATGCGGTTGATATTGATAAAGGAGCGCTAGAAGTTGCGATGGTCAATGTCGATCATCATGACTTAGGTCATCAAGTTAATGTGATTGAGTCTGACTTATTTGCCAAGATTCCTGCTGAGCATCAATATGAGCTAATCGTTACCAATCCTCCGTATGTCGATGCCGCGATTATGGCCGATTTGCCACCAGAGTTTTTATATGAGCCAGAACATGCGCTCGCTGCCGGTCAGGACGGACTGGATTTGGTACATCGTATCTTGTTTGAAGCGCCAGATTATCTGAGCCCTGAAGGCTTGCTGGTCTGTGAAGTCGGCGATAGTGAATGGGCGTTAAAGCAAGCGTATCCTGAAATCCAATTTGATTGGTTGAAATTCGCTCACGGTGGTCATGGTATTTTTGCTATTACCTATGACGAGCTTATGACTCATCGTCAATTATTCGCCGCTTATGTGCAATTATTGGATGGTAATCAATAAAGTAAAATTGACACTGACGCTAAATTAAAAAACAGCAATTAAAAAATCGACTTCATTTGTTTAAGGATAAATATGGCTGGCAATAGTATTGGACAGGTTTTCACCGTAACGACGTGCGGTGAGTCGCATGGTGCAGGCCTGATGGCTATCGTCGATGGCGTACCGCCAGGTTTAGAATTATGCGAAGCAGATTTGCAGATAGATTTGGATCGCCGTAAACCTGGGACGTCTAAATACTCGACCCAGCGCCGTGAGTCTGATGAAGTCGAGATTATCTCTGGCGTCTTTGAAGGTAAGACCACGGGCACCTCGATTGGGCTTTTAATTCGTAACACCAATCAAAAATCAAAAGATTATAGTGAAATAAAAGACACTTTTCGCCCCGGTCATGCCGACTATACCTATAGTATGAAATACGGCTTTCGCGATTATCGCGGCGGCGGTCGTTCATCAGCCCGTGAAACGGCCATGCGGGTGGCGGCAGGTGCTATCGCTAAGAAATACTTGCATGAGCGCTTAGGCGTGCAAGTACGCGGACATGTTACCCAAATTGGCTCGGAATACAGTCAAGTGCTAGACCCAAGTCAAATCGACTGGGATTTTGTCAATAGCAATCCGTTTTTTTGTGCAGACGCCGATGCAGTCAGCCGCTTTGAAGTCTTGATAGATAGCTTGCGCCGTGAAGGTACGAGTTGTGGTGCGAGGTTAGAGATTATCGCAAGCGGCGTGCCCGTCGGATTGGGCGAGCCAGTATTTGACCGCTTAGATGCCGATATTGCCCATGCGATGATGAGTATCAATGCCGTCAAAGGCGTAGAGGTCGGTGATGGTATGGCGGTAGCTGGACAGTTTGGTCATCGCTCACGTGATGAGATGACCCCTGATGGTTTTACCGCCAATCATGCAGGTGGTATCTTGGGTGGTATCTCATCAGGCCAAGATATCCGCGTTAGTATTGCTCTGAAACCAACTTCTAGTATTACCACGGCTGGCAAGAGTATCAATACAGAGGGTGAAGCAATTGAGATGCTGACTAAAGGTCGTCATGACCCTTGCGTAGGTGTACGCGCGACCCCCATTGCTGAAGCGATGCTGGCGATTGTATTGCTTGATCACTATCTGCGTCATCGTGGTCAAAATGCCGATATTAAGCAACCAGTCCAATCGATTACTTAGATTTTCTGCCATCTATTTATTTGCCCTTTGTCGCATCTACTGCTGTTCTATTAGATACGTTAGAGGGTTTTTTTATGCATGCTTAAAAAGTTAAGTAGGTAAGTTATAAACTCTCATTTAAATACGGTATGTCTTGCTTAATCAAACAAACAAATCTGATTTTATTTATCAGTTAAAGGAACTTAAAAACATGAGTAACTATTTAGATGCTGTTATTGTTGAACACAATCCTAAAAACAAAGTGATTGACCGAGCCGTCATTTGGCTGCATGGCTTGGGTGCTAGCGGTCATGACTTTGAGCCAGTTGTTCCACAGTTAGGTCTTGCGGATGACATGGCAGTACGTTTTATCTTTCCGCATGCACCTAATCGTCCAGTGACGGTGAATGGTGGTATGGTCATGCCCGCATGGTATGACATCTTAGAGATGAGCCTTGAACGTAAAGTCGACATTGCTCAAATCGAAGAATCTTCTCAGCAAATTCATGACTTGATTGCTCGTGAAATCGAGCGCGGTGTTAAGCCTGAGCATATTGTCATTGCAGGATTTTCGCAGGGTGGGGCAGTGGCATATCATGTGGCGCTTGGCTATCCACAGCGCTTGGCAGGGCTGATGGCGTTGTCTACGTATCTAGCGACCAATGACCATATCAGCTATAGCGCCGCTAACAAAGACATGCCGATATTGATTGAACACGGTACGCATGACCCTGTGGTGCCTGTGGTTCTAGGCGAACAAGCACAAAATTTGTTATCGGAGAAAGGCTATAGTGTCGTTTACCATACCTACCCGATGGCACATCAAGTTTGTATGCCGCAGATTCAAAATATTGGCCAATGGATAAATAAAGTTTTGGCTTAGACAATTGAGCTGTAACTTAATGTAATACAGAAGGCGTTTAGGTTGAAAACCGATAGGCAGGTACTATATAATAGTCAGTCTTATTGGGGATGTTCTGGCTTCGACGCTGGTGATGAAACTCAATGATGCATGTCGAGAGCGTATGTCCTCTCGTTAATCAAACATATATTGTTATAGTCGCAAACGACGAAACTTACGCTCTAGCAGCTTAAACCCTGCTTACTTGGTTGCTGATCACCTACAGTTGGTTAACTAAGTTGAAGCGTCCGCATGTAGGCTCGCCACAAGTGATTGTCTCAATCGCTTGGGTTCAAAAGTAGAGAATCGTCCAATCCATCCTGACTGTCGGATCGGTGCGGATTAAAACTAAAGACAGAAACTAAACATGTAGATTCATGAGCGTAATGCTGGCGGACGCGGGTTCAACTCCCGCCATCTCCACCAAATACTAAAAATCCGATCACTTGATGTGGTCGGATTTTTTTGGTTTGATTTTGATAGAATGTCTAAGATTTATAAATTGCCAGTCTCTAGTTTACACAATAGCTATGCTCTAGAGTAGTTTATAATAGTCAGCTAATTTAGGATGGTTTATAAGAAACTAATGGCTTTCGGGATAATCAATATTGCCACACGTTTCAAGAAGATCTGCATCTATATGTCGAGATGCATAAGCTAATCTGGCTTTTTTTAGCTCATCTTCCCAAACACTTAAATGTTCAGACTCTATGCTTGAACAAGTATTTAAATAATCAGACTTATTGTCAGCATTAAGATCTAATCCAATAATTTTACCGTTTTCAATAAGAAATTTAATATCATTCTCATCAAATATATAGCCGTTTGTCGTATATTGAAAGGCTTCAGAGGATATTGCTGTATGCGTGTATTCTTGACTATTAAAATATTCATTACATAATTTTATTTGATCTGGATTAACTTCGATACTTTGAATTTTAATGGTTGGTATTTCTGATGAGTCTAAGTCTATAAGTACCCCTTTTTTTATTGTTGTAGAGTATTTAATGCAAGCAAGAGTCTTATTGTCTTGTTCTATCCCTATAGTGTTATAGCTCCCGCCACTTACATAGCTTTTACTATCTTTTGGTACAATGATATCTTCACTTATTTCTTTTGATAATTCAGTGACATCCTCATTTGCTTCTTCTAGTTGTGTGCAACCTATTATTAGACTCAGTAACACTAATTTAACTACTATATATTTAAGTTTCATTCTATCTTCCAGTTTGTGACCAATGAGGTTTGTCATTGCTGCCATACCAAATAACTGATACTTTTTTCCCCGCAGCAACTAAATCATTAAATCCATTTAACTTATGATTTTTACCATTTAAACTAATTGTCTTACCTGAATAATTAGTGATTGTCATATCTACTGCAAGGCCTACGTTGTGGTTAGAATTAGACGGTTTTCCAACAGGATTATCTCCAATTCCATAAGAAGCATGCATAGCTCTAGCCGCTTCAACAGCTTTACTTTCATTTCCACCATGAGTCCAATCAATATTAACACCAGGCCATGGAGGAACTTTCTCTGGGCTAATTTTGCCTCGTTTTATATTAGTTGAATAATACATTAGATAAGATCTTGCATCAGGACGATATGTAGTAGAAATACGGACTGAAATGTTAGCAGCTTTCAATGCACTAATAAATTTCTTAGCATTGGACTTAAACGGTTCTGATAAATCATCTAAGCTTGTACTTGCTTTAAACCTACTATGCCAATGTGCGCCACTTGGATCTAACTTAGGCTTCTTAGCCTTATAAACATAAGCAGTACCGTTCTTGTCACTAGTAGCTATAATAGTACCTTTTTTAACTTCCTTCCCATTCTCATTGACTAATACTGCAATGCTAACACCCACATCTGAATCATGCGTACGGCCTCTTGTACCATCACTACCAGTAGTAGAAGCATTCTTACCGTATTTAGTTGATTGAGTCCAATAGGTTAATCCTGACAAAGGCTGATTTGTATCTTCATCTAGAAATTTAATAGTAATTTTTGCTTTATCTGTTTTAATTTCATGTGTTGGGCCTTTTGGCGTGATTTTGTCATTACGTATAATGTTACCTTTGTCAGTAGCGATTGGCTTCGTATTATCCGGTTTTTGCGAGGAGGAGGGTGTACTGGTAGCTACATTACTAGTAGAGCTAGGAGAGTTGCTAGGATCTCCTATCAGCTTGTCAGTATTGTATGTCCATTTAGTTGACCCATCAGTGACGATATTACTGGTAAATTTATTTACTGCTACATGAATGATTTTTAGTTTCTGACCCGCTAGCGCTTTGACAGTGGCTATGCCTCTAGCATTGGCTTTTTTAATCTCAGAGATGCGACCGCGATAGACTGTTTTGAACTCATAGTTAGGGACAGGCTTTTTGTTTTTATCAACAAATATGAGTTGTAGGGTTACCACAGGAACTTTGAGTATTTTGGTTTGCCCGTTTAGGTCACCTATAACGGGAAATGCCATGCTATAAATAGATTGTTTCTTGCCACCGTCATCATCAAGGTAGACGCTGATAGATTGGCTAACATCAGCTGTTATGCCAGATTCGATACCTGAGCTGTCGGTTTTATGGGTTTTGATGTTGTTTTTATACTCAAGATGATAGGTTGTGTTAGGTAGGGGTTTGCCTGTGTCTGCTTCTACTAGTTTTATGTTGAAAGTCACATTATTAGAATTTTTTGAATCAGCAGTAGATGATTCACTATTATTAGTTGTAGTACTCTTACTTTCATCTATTGGTTTATTATCAGCAGTTACATGATTGACTGTTTTCGTCACAAATTTATCATTGGTAATATTGACTTCAATTGCCAATTTTCTTTTATTAGCAACAGAGTGTGAAAATTCTTTACTATCAAGATTAAAGTTTATTAAACCATTAAGATTGGAGGTTATTCCCTCTATAATACCTTTGCCGTTAGTTTTTTTATCGATATATTTATTATGATCAGTTTTTATGAGAACTTTAGTGTTTGCTAGGAGCTCACCGCTTACACCTTTTTTAAATACAGCCGCAGTAATGACACAACTTGCTTTTTCTTCTGCACGTGCTATGGCTTTTCGCATTGTTGGGCCAAAAACTGCAATGAGTAATTCAGCATAAATTAACTCACCAGTCTTTTCGTCTGCATGTGTAGCATATCCAGCATCTTCAAGAGCTTGTACTTCCTTTTCAAAGTTTCCTAATATATCTTTGCTAAATATTTTAGAATATCTAGGATTTCTTTTTAAGAAGTCGACCCTATCATAGATAGCTTCTTCTTGCGTATCAAAAACAGGAAATTTGGAGTTTTCATATCTACCACTGCTTTTCTTTCCTTCCCATACTCTAAAAACCTTAGTTTTTCCTTTCCATTTGCTGTCAAGCTTGATGTTAAAAATATTGTTAGTACCAGGCAATACTTTCTCACCCCAGCCTGTCTCTTGTGCCGCTTGAGCCAGCATAGTTTTCCATGACATACCTGTCTCGAACGATACTTTTCTAATAGGACAATAAATATCAACGATAAAGTTCAATTTATCTTCATAAGTGTAGCTCATAGTAGACCTATACTAAATTTCTGATCAAAAGATGAAGTTATGTTTTCATTACCTTCTTTCTTATCCTTACACTTGATATTTATAGTTAAGTTAAATTTATTTAAAAACTCACCCCTTGAATGATCAGGCATGCAGCTCCAAGCTTGATTTAAGTATTTCTTTGAAATAAACTTATTATCTTTATATAAATAAGTAGATAAAGTCATTTGTGCAACAGACTCTGCTGGATGATTTCGGTCTAATCCGATGATAATTAAGCCTTGATTAGTGTTAAAGCAGCCTGCAACAGTAGATTGCCAAAAATGATCAGGATCAGGTACAAACTTAATTTTTTTCCCCGTATAATCAAAATAACTGACTCGCGCTGGTATGCTGTCATCAAACACAGTTTCATATTGACAATCAGAATTTATAATCAAAGGCTCATCTTTAACCAATTTTGATCCGTTAACAGACTGTTGAGTATTACATCCAGCCATAGTTAATAGAACACTCAGTAAAACAGATACCGAACATGTTTGGACTTTAGCAACCGCAATCTTCATCTTCATCCCCAAAATTTTCGTCAAGATCTAAATCATTGATATCTATTTCTCTAACAGTAATCGCATCAAGCTCTAACTCAACCTTCTCAGCCTCATCACCAAACACCCTTAGTGTCTGACCCTCTTCATCAAGCTTACCTTCAATCTCAGTACCTCTTGTGTGATTAATAAGCTTATAGCTGATACCTTGGTCTATTAAATCTTGAGGAATAAGCTTTTTTAAATCAAACGCTTTACTAAACAATCCCGAGGTCGGTAAAGCAACCACTGGCGCATTCACTTTAGCCCCCGCAACCAGACTCTTCTTCACCGCCTTAACCTTAATCGTCCCCGGACACACCAGCTTAATACCGCTGTCATCAATCGTAATAGATGCCCCCGCGCTGGTCTGAAACTTAATCCGCTTTGGACTCGACACATTCACCTGACCCGACTCACTACCAATCGTCATCGACTGATGACTGTGTAATTGCAGCTCACCACCTTGTGCCTGTATGGCTACAGGTTTGGTATTGGCGCTGATATGTAAGCCTGATAGATCGGCTTGACCACCAATCCCAGAGAGGGAGTCAATCGTATCTGCCGTCAGCGTATAATTACCTGCCACCACATCCGACTGCGTGCTACCTGACTGCCTGACGATAGTCTTTGCCGTCCATAGCGTATTATTTGCAGATGCGAGGATACTGTCTTTACTGACTAGCAATACATCAGGTGCGCCAAGCACTTCCGTATTTAGCGTCTCGTCGATCACTTGCGCACTGGTTCTAAAGACTTCTATCGTTTGGTTGGTATCGCTAAGTGCTGCCGTAGTCTGCAAGTGTGCTTGCTTAGCTTCTTTGAAAGTCTCACTTAGCTCAGTCCCCATTTTTAACTGGCGTTGTCCTGCATCATTGATCCAAGCAGACTCGTGCTCGCTTTGACTATGTCTGACACCAAAGGTGGAAAGCAGTACGCCTGTGTCGCCAGTGATTTGCAAACCATGGTCGGTGGCTAGATTAATCCCTTGGCCACTGTCTGTTGATTGATGATTGCTAAAGCGATGACGTAGTACGCCCAATTCTAATACATGCTCGTCAGGGGCAAAGGTCGCTTGATCTGTAATAGTTGGCGTCTCAGCATTGGCACGTGCGCCAGTATTGACGGTCCACTGTAGACCAACTTTATTAGGCGTGTCATCGAAACTTAGGTTCACCTCAGAGTCAGACGTCAGCCCATATTGAGCAATACCGGATATCCAACCACTGTGATTATCATCCTCTTGAATTTGTGAATGACCCAAACCACCACCATGCCATCTAGGTGAAGCGCCGTTTTTTAAATTATGGCGATTAGACCGCCCTGCATTCAAACAAGTGATGTCTTTGTCATCGACATCGCCCATACCGATACCGTCATAAATAGAGCGGGTAATAACAGGGCTGTCCATATCAGCATACCAATAGTTAAGGAGCACCGATTGTCTAAGTCTTGGCGCAAACTGCCAACCATGTGACGCACCCGATGACAGTTGTAATGAACGTAATGGCGGGGTAGTACCGTCATCATGAGGGCTGATGCCTGACCAGACGGGCGTGGTGATAGTTTGCTGTAAACCATTGTCAGTGCTGACACTAGAGTCATAGCTAGGAGAGGCGGATAAGCTTGCGTCACCAGTCCGTGCTTGGGTGAGACCTGTATAGCTATTGCTTACTAACGATAAGCTGCTGGGATAAGGGGTGTAAGGGATGGTCACACGTAAAAGGGTTGCAGATGCCCACATGCCAGTTTCAAATAAAATCTCATAACCGTGCTCAGGAATACTGTTTAAACGATGCTGGGTAACCTTACGTAGCCAATCTTGAATAAAAGTGCGATGGTTATAAGAGACGCTATCACTGTCCGGCTCGATACCCATCACATGGGATTCTAAACAATAAGCAGACAGACCACCTATCGCAGGTAAGTGACTGATATTCACCAGAGATCCCGTATAAACTCCTTGCATAGTACCCGTAGCTCGGTAAGTTTCGCGCTGACAATTATTAGCAGCAACCCATTGAGCCGCGAGCTGCGCTGCTGCTTCATCGCTATTAATACGAGAGGGCGAGCCAAATAATACAGTGCTGTCCTCTAATGCTAAGGGCGACTCATCAGAAGCTTGACCTTCATAAATAATATCCGCCTCCAATCCATCAGCTTTTACCTGAACAGTAGCATTACCTAACTGTTTGACACTCATTTGTAGCGTATTAATTGTATCTTGTCCTGATTGAACAGAAGACTGGGCATAACGATAGTGCATCCCTGACTGCTCAAGCTCATCTAAGCGACTGGTCAAATACCAAGTACCGAGATTGTCTACCGAATCACCCGGTTGCCAGAGGGCAAAAGCCCCAATATCCGTCAATATACCTTTTATAAAGTCCCAGTCACTCAGGTTAAATTGAGTGCGCATCGGAAGCGAAGCGTGCAAGCGCTCTGAGGCCAATAGCGCATCAGAAACCTGCCAATCAAAGTCATAATCCGTAAGAATGCTAGTGATAATACTAAGCGTAGACTGCTGTATGAATGTACGACTATATATTGATTGGGTCAATTGCCAATCAGGCGTGACAATATCTAACGTATAAAAATGCAAGCTACCATCGGAGTGCTGATAGTGAATTGCCTGAATAACACCTGTACGGTAGGTTATGCCTGAATCAGGCAAGAAACTAGACAAGCAAACAGATGTATTTAATAGAGATAAACATTCGTTTGAATTTATAAAGGTGTAGCTATAAGCCAGTAACTGATTGGGTAATGTCTCATTAATAGCACTTGACCATGAGAAGGCGATCAAACTAAAAGTAGGTGCATCTCCAAAGTCTTTGTTTATAGATATTTCGTGGGTATTATTAGTCTTAGGAGGCATAGGTGATATTCCGATAACTGCATAAATACTACGCAGCCGGTCGCTTAAGGTAAGCACTGCTAAATTATTTGCTAAGAAAATTATAGAGTTTATTGAAATATTGTCAAGTATCTGTATAATCAGCTCAAATATAATTATGAAAAAGATAAACTTTAGTTAAAATTTATCAATTTTATTGCTGGTTTTTTCTTATTTTTGCGTTCTTATTGATGGCACTTCGCTTATGAATAATATCTATGCTACTAAGCTTTCTACTATAAGTTTATTGTCTATTGTGTTGAGCACTGGGGTGTTAATAACAGGTTGTAGTATCGGTGCCAAAAAAACATCACAACCTAGTACATCACAGCCGCTGATCGCTAAAAAACTTCAGCCGCCATCATGGTCTTATTTGCCAGACGTCATTGCAGTAGGTGATGAGAGTCAACTAACGGCTGCGCAATGGATGCTCATTGCACAAAAAAACTACCAAGCACAAAAATATGCGCGCTCATTGCGAGCAGCCAGCAAAGCTTTAGAGTTTGATGTGCAGTCGGTAGAAGCGCGTCAGCTAGCGATGTTGTCTGCTGTCAAAATCACTGAGACTAATATTGATAGTTATCAAGATGATGTGACGCTGAGTAGTAGTGATAAAAGGGACCTGAAAACAACTTTAGAAAATTTGACGACATTACTAAATACGTCAGATGAGTAGAGTTGGATAGCAGAGTACGTCAATGAATCAAAAAATTTGGTCTGCGGTGAGTAATCTTATGATAGGTAATGTCAGTAAAGTGACAAAAACGGCTATCGCTGGTTTTATTATTATGTGTTCAGCGATGAGTGCCGCCCATAGTGAGCTTTCAATTCAAGAAAGAGAGCCGGAATCTAGTATTGCCAATCAATATGCGGCACTCAAAAATGCAGACGAAAAATCTGAGCCGCTACATCAGCTGATTGCAGAATTGAACCGAAGAGTTACTGTCAATCCTACCGATTCCTTAGCGTGGGAGCTGTTGGCTCAGATTTACTATAACAATAGTTATCATGCTAATGCTGTCTATGCCGCCAGTGAAGCTGTTGAAAAAGGTTATAGTACGCCGACCTTAAAAAGAATCCTGCTAAACAGCAGTGCTATCGTGGCTCAAAATCAGCTCAAAGAGCATTACTTAGCGACTGATGTAAACGAGGATTTTATAAAAGAGTATCAGAACGCTCTTAGTAAGATATACGGCTCAATATATAACTTTAACTATGATGAGTCTTTACCAAAACCTCCTGCGCCCATTGTAAGACCGAAAGCGCGTCAAATGAAAAACACATCAAGTTCACGCTACCGTGCGCCTGTACCGAAAAAAGTAAAAACAACTGCTAAGAAAAAGACAGTAGTACAGAAACCACGAGTTGCACCAAAAGTGCCACCCGCTAAACAACCGATCAAAAGCTTGCCCTCTAATAGAGGCAAATCAAGTACCACCGATCCATTCAAGATCTTACGTTAAAACAGATGCGTTTTATTCGTTGTGATAAAACCAGAATAGCAATTGCTTAGGTGACTTATATGGCCAATCAAGACAGTGTACAAAAGAAACTCGCAAAAGTACGTGCGCCTCGGGTGCATCTGACTTATGACGTTGAAGTGGGCGACTCGATAGAGACGAAAGAGATTCCTTTTGTGGTGGGAGTATTAGGGGAGTTCTCTGGTGACTCTGTACTTGAACAACCGCGTCTAAAGGATAAAAAGTTTGTCGAAGTGGACTTGGATACCTTTGACGAGGTGATGTCAGGCTTAGCACCGCGTGCGACGTTCCGAGTAAGCAATGACTTGAGTGATAAAGGCGGCGAGTTTGCCGTTGATTTGGCATTCAATCGCATTGATGACTTTCGTCCAGAAGCGGTAGCCGCGCAAATTGAGCCATTGAAGCAGCTAGTACAAGCGCGAGATCGCTTGGCTGATTTGCGCAACAAAATATCGGCCAATGAAAAACTCGAAGACTTGTTGGACGATGTACTTAAAAACACTGAGCAAGTCAGAAAAATGGCCGAACAAAATCTAAGCGATGGGGAGTAAGGTATGAGCGCTCAAGCCCAGTATGGTTCAGATGTTATAGAAGAAAGCTATGACTTACTCGAAGACATCGTAAGTAAAAGTAACATTGCTAAATCCGATGATGAAAAAAACCGTGCCAAGTCACAAATTGCAGAGCTTGCTAATGAGGTGATGCAAGGAACGGTAACTTTATCAGATAATTTGGCAGCATCGATTGATGCTCGTATTGCCCAAATTGATGCGCTGATATCGAAGCAATTGACAACGGTTATGCACGCGCCTGAATTTCAAAAACTAGAGTCTAGCTGGCGTGGTCTGCATTATTTATGCAGTCAGACACCTTCTGAATCCATGCTAAAAATACGCATGCTCAATACCACCAAGCGTGAACTGACAAAAGATTTCCAGTCATCAATCGACTTTGATCAAAGTACGCTGTTCAAAAAGATATATGAAGAAGAATTTGGTAGCTTTGGTGGCGAACCGTATGCCGCTATTGTCGGTGACTTTGAGTTTACGCGCCAAAATGCTGACATGTATTTGCTCGAACAACTGTCTCACGTAGCAGCTGCTGCGCATGCGCCATTTGTATCAGCGGCTTCAGCTGAGATGTTTGGGCTTGAGTCCTTTACAGATATTGGCCGCCCTCGTGATTTATCAAAGATATTTGAAACGGCGGAATATATACGCTGGCGTGCTTTTAGGCAGTCTGAAGATGCGCGCTATGTAGCGCTTACGGTTCCTAGATTTTTAGGCCGTCTACCTTATAACCCTAAAGATGGCACAGTGGTCGAAGGTTTTAACTTCACTGAGGAAGTCTCTGGTAATGATCATAATGATTATTTATGGGTCAATGCCGCCTATGCTTTCGCGTCAAGACTGACCTCCGCTTTCTCAGATTATCGCTGGTGCGCTGCCATTCGCGGTGTCGAAGGAGGTGGGTTGGTTGAAGGCTTGCCTGTGCATACCTTTAAAACCGATGAAGGTGACTTGGCGCTCAAATGCCCAACGGAGATATCTATTACCGATCGCCGTGAAAAAGAATTAAGTGATTTAGGATTTATACCGTTAGTGCATTGCAAAAACACCAACTATGCTGCCTTTTTCGGTGCGCAGTCTGTACAAAAAGCCAAGACTTATCAGAATGATGATGCCAATGCCAATGCGGTGTTGTCCACTCAGTTGCAGTACATTATGGCGGTCTCACGCATTGCTCACTACTTAAAAGCCATGATGCGTGACAAAGTTGGTAGTTTTTTAGCGCCTGGTAATGTTGAGTCGTTTTTAAATGACTGGATTTCACGTTACGTCTTGTTAGATGACGGTGCCTCTCAAGAAGCAAAAGCCCAGTATCCGCTGCGCGAAGCTTCTGTACAAGTTGTAGAAGTACCGGGTAAGCCTGGTGTCTACAAGTCCGTGGTCTTTTTGAGACCACACTTTCAACTTGACGAATTGTCTGTTTCTTTGCGACTGGTTACTCAACTGCCGCAGTCTAGCAACAGCTGATCGTTTTTTAAAATCCGACGTTAATATTAAACTTCTCAAACAAGGTATGTGATATGAAAGATATTTATATTCAGTTCCGTGGCAAATATAAAATTGATGGCGAGTCTCGTGATAGCGAGCATAAAGGTTGGCTTGAAGTGAATACTTGGGATCATTTGATCCGTCAGCCAAAGTCAGCGACAGCTAGTAGCGTTGGTGGTCATACTTCTGAGCGCTGCGAACACGCTGATATGACCTTTATGAAAGATTTGGACTCGACCAGTCCTAAGTTATGGGAAGCATGTTCTGCTGGCTATACTTTTGATGAAATTCAAATTGATTTTTATCGTGCCAACGGTGATAAACGAGTTAAGTATCTTGAAGTGAAGCTGAAGCATGCACTTATTGCAAGTGTTGAGCCTACGGTACGTTCAGAAGGTGTGCCAATCGAAAAAGTCGGTATTAAGTATGCGGCGGTTGAGTGGACATACACTCAGCAGGATATCGATGGTACTGCTAAAGGCGCAGTGACTAAGAAGTGGTCACTTGCCAATAACACTGCTACTTATACCGCTTAAGTTAGGTGTTTTGAGGTGTTATCTATTTATCCATCTTGCCAAAAAGAAAGGTTTATATTTAGGCCTTTCTTTTTTATTTATTCAATCAGGGACGATGGTATCAATGAATTACGCTGCTAAGGCCTCTAATAAAGAAATGGGTTTTCGCCCAAACTTGTTTGAACAGCTGTTTGATGATCAGCCTCGGCATTTAGCGCATGAGCTCGTGGTTCGCAGGCTTAATATTGATGAATTGAAATCGTCCGTCGCCCACGATTTGGAATCTTTATTAAATACCCGATGTGTGGTGTCAAGTAGGCTGCAAGCCTATCAACACGTGCGCTCGTCAATATTAAACTTTGGTATATTGGACTTCGTTGGATTAAGCAGTGCCAATCCTGTTGATTGTGATTATATCTGTCGTCAAATTGCGCAAACGGTTGAGCAGCAAGATACTCGATTAAAAAACGTTCGAGTCTCATTAGATATTGGCGCGGTCGATGTCAATCAGCTATGTTTTTCTATTGAAGCTTTACTAAAAGTTTATCCAGCGCAAGAGTTAGTCAGTTTCGATGCGTTCTTTGAGCCAAGCTCTCAGCGTTACTTAATAAAATAATTATTATTTATTTAATGCAATCATCACTATTACCGCTCAATCTATGTCGTTGGCAGCGAGCAATATACTGAGGCATCATGGACAGTTTACTTCCTTACTTTGAGCATGAGCTTAGCCTGTTTAATAAACAGTCAAAAGAATTTGCCAAGAAATATCCCAAGATAGCCAATCGGCTATTGATGGGGCACGATACGGTAGATGATCCACATATTGAGCGCCTTATTCAGTCTTTTTCGTTGATTAGCGCGCGCATCAATAAAAAACTGGATGACTCCTACGCTGACTTTACCGAATCCTTATTAGAAGTGGTTTATCCTGATTACCTCAAACCTTTTCCATCAGTTTCTATCGCGAAGTTTAATTTAGGCGTACAGGGCAATGCGATGAATGAAGCGGTTTTAGTTCCTAAACAAAGCCCATTTGCCACACAAAAAATAAACGGGACGCCGTGTCAGTTCCAGTCAACTCAAGATGTGACTTTACTGCCGCTGCAAATAGATAATGTCAGTTTTGAGACTCATCAAGAAGTGTACGACAATCAGCATGGACTACTGAACGGTTGTATCAGTATTAAATTTAAAGCTCTTAATCCGAGCTTCGATTATCAAGCGTTATTAAATCATTCGCTAGACTTGTATATCGATGAAGATGCCAGTCAAGGTACAAGCCTTTGGGACTTGCTTTGGTGTGATGTGAGACAAACCCATCTACATGGCAAGCAGGTCAACAAGATATCGGGTAGTCCGTTCGAGATGATAGGTTTCGACCCTGAGCAGCAAATCCTGCCCAGTCATCGAGTGAGTAATGCCGCCTCTGCTTTATTAAAGGAATACTTTTATTTTCCTGAAAAATTCAATTTCTTACGTCTAAATCTTGGCAAGGTTTACCCTGATTTAAAGATCGATAGCAATGGCTTTGAGATGCGCTGTTATTTTAAATTTGATAAAAAAAACACCATCCGGCTAAAAAATCTGCAGCAACTTAGTGTCAGCAGCATCAAACTGTTTTGCACACCCGTCGTCAATTTATTCAAGGCAGCCGCCAAACCTATTCAAGTCACTCATCGTTCTATCTATTATGATTTGGTGCCCGATACCCGTGCACTGTTTCAGCATGAAATCTATGAAGTTAATAAAGTTATAGAATCCAAACAGAGTGACAATCGTTTAATACAGCGTGAATACCATCCATTTTATGCACTCAATCATTATGAGCAGCAAGATGACGGTCGTTATTACCATATCAAACGTGATAAGGATATGGCTGAGTTCAAGCAGGGTTTTGAATATCAGATTATGTTCGTGGAAAAAAACCGTGAAGATTTATCCGGCGCGGTGAGCATGAGTGCTTCTTTATTGTGTACCAATAGAGACTTGCCAGCCCAAGTAGTATTTGGTCAAAGCCGCGGTGATTTGTTTAGCGAAGGGATGACAGGTTTTAGCAGTTTGTCGTTATTAAAGCAGCCGACCAGAACGGCACGGTTTGAATATACAGGCGAGGAGCGTTGGCGCTTGATATCGCTGATTAGTCTAAACTTTTTATCATTGGCTGCTCAAGATGCGGAGCTAATGAAAGAGTATCTGTCGCTATATGATATTACCCAATCCGCTTCTAATAAACTCTTGGTTGAAGGTATTGTCTCTGTTGCAACCAGTATTAAAGCTCGACGTATTCAGCGTTTGCCGCAACCGGGGTTTGTACGCGGTACTGTGATTGATATTCAAATTAACCAAAAGAATTTTGCTGGGGTCAGTATCCGCCAGTTTGCCCATTTATTGGCGCATGTTTTTGGTTATCACGCCAGTTTAAATAGCTTTGTTGAAGTGTCCATAAGCGACGCTGTTACCAAAGAGGAGATATATAGATGTCAACCACGCAGTGGTCTCAGTCCTCTTATTTAGCCGATCTAATCGCTGCGCCGCAAACCTATGAGCTATTGCAAGCGCTGCGTTTGATTGAGCGCGAAGTCAGTATGGGGCATACGCCTCTTGAAGTGCGCTACCGTGCCTCATTGTCACTGGCGTATCCGCAAGCTGAAATTGAGTCGATGGCGCTCATTGCTCAAGAAAATATGGAAGGCAGTGCTAGTTCAGTAAGGGCGAATCAAGTAAAGAGTAGGCAGATAGAGGTCTATCCAGCAGTTATCGGACTCACAGGTCCATTGGCGGCGATGCCAGCGATGTATACCGATCATCTGGCATCGCGAGTCAATCATGCAAAAGATAAAGCAGCACCGGCATTTTTAGATTTGTTTAATCATCGTTTAACCGACTTATATGTGCAGGCGAGTTGGTTTTATAACTTGCCATTACAGTATGAGATAAATAATAAAAAGGACAGTTATCTACTGAGCTTGCGGGCGCTTGCTCGGCAGCCGAAGAAACTCACAGCAATCGATAGCTTGATTGCCTATGCTGGCATGATTGCCCCAGGGCGTCTGACTGCCGATCAGTTGTCACATGTGTTGTCGCATTTTTTGGATAGTACCGTTAGTGTCGAGCAGTTCGTGCCTGAATGGTTTGACTTGCCTACAAGTGAGCAAACAGCACTTGGTGGGCAGCACGCCGCACTTGGGCTCTCTGCATTTTGCGGCGCGCGTGTCGTACAGTTTGATAGCAAAATTAGAATCGTATTTCACCAGTTAGATGCCAAGCGTTATTTAAGGCTGTTACCAGCGGGTGACATATATCACATCATTATTGATTTTATTCGCAAATGGTGTGGGGTCAGCTTGGCAGTTGAGATGCAATTAGAGTTAGATAAGCAATATATCACCCCTTTGTCATTATCTGAAAATAGTTTTGGTGGTTTGGGTCAGGGCGGGTTTTTGGTGTCGCAGCCTGCGACGAAGCATCATGATGACACTCGTTATGCGTTGCCTATTCAGTGAATACTTTAGTTAATAGCTAGCAGTGAATCATTCTGGCTATAGAACCGTTCTATATCACCATTTAATAAAAATATTAAGTCTAATGAGAATGCCAAAGGAAAAGGTTTATGAGCCAGTTAAAAGCTGTAATTACCCGCTTGAGTCCAAGTTGCCGACAGTGTTTGCAGCAGGCTGCTAGGCTTTGTATCAATAATGGCCATCGTGAGGTTGATACCGTCCATCTGCTACATGAACTGATTGCTGCGCCGCAAAATGATGTGGCTCAAATACTCAAAGTAAATAAGATTAATCAGCAGACGTTGCTAGCCGACATAAATGATCTGCTAAATACCTTTGGTGAGGCTACAGGCTCAACGCCAGTGTTTAGTCAAGGTCTAATGGCGTTGTTAGAAGATGCTTGGGAGCTTGCTAGTAGCCAATATAATAAAAATGATAATAACAACTCTCTAGAAATCCGCTCTGGGCATATATTATTGGTACTATTGGCGTATGAGCGTTATCAGCCATTACTTAAAATCCTTCCTGAGCAGCTCCAGTATATAGATCGTTTTACCCTAAAAGATGATTATGAACGTCAATGTCTTGGCAGTACCGAAGGTAGTGGCTCAGCTAACGTTAATAGAAGCATGACTAATAAAAGCGCTGATGTGGATGGCTATGCAGAAAGTCATGAATCTTTACACGCAGTTCAAGCAAACGTCAAGCCAACCCCTGCATTAGATAAATACACCTATGATTTAACGGCCAAAGCGGATGCCGAGCAAATAGATCCAGTCATTGGCCGCGAGTTTGAGATTCATCAGCTGATCGATATTTTGATTCGCCGCCGTCAAAACAACCCTATTTTGACGGGTGAAGCTGGCGTAGGTAAGACAGCGGTAGTTGAGGGATTGGCGCAAAAAATAGTCGCTGGTCAAGTGCCTGATCAGCTCAAGGACGTGACGATACGCAGTCTCGATATGGGCTTACTGCAAGCAGGGGCAAGTGTCAAAGGCGAGTTTGAAAACCGTCTAAAGCAAGTCATCGAAGAAGTGCAAGCGTCGCTACAGCCGATTATTCTGTTTATCGATGAAGCGCATACCTTGATTGGTGCTGGTGGGCAAGCGGGTCAGAACGACGCAGCTAATTTATTAAAGCCTGCGCTGGCTCGTGGTGAGCTTAGAACCATTGCCGCGACGACGTGGTCAGAGTACAAAAAATACTTCGAAAAAGATGCGGCATTGTCACGTCGCTTTCAAGTCGTCAAAGTCGACGAGCCTGATATCGATACGGCAGTGGCGATGATTCGGGGATTGAGTGTCAAGATGCAGGAGCATTTTGGCATATTGATAGATGATGACGCGCTGCAAGCGGCGGTTGAGTTATCGGCACGTTATATCAGTGACCGACAGCTACCCGATAAAGCCGTTAGCGTATTAGATACAGCAGCGGCTCGGGTGAGCTTATCAAAAACCGCCATACCCAATCAGCTTGATAGGCTACAAGCCAAAGGCGTGCAACTAGAGCAGCATATCAATAACCTTAGTCAACAGCTTGAGCGTATCGGCGGCATTGACGAAAAAGAAAAGATTAGCCAAAAAATTGCGGTGATTGATGAGCAGCGTCAGTCCAATAAACAAAGCATTGCCGATATGACAGCCCGCTGGCACGAACAACGTCAGCTTAATGACCAGCTTGATGTAATCAATCAGCAATTGAACGGAAAAGCAGATGACGCTGATGCACTTAGTGCAAAAGAGCGCTTAGACAAACAAGCTGAGTATCAAAGTATCGAGCAGTCGTTAAAACAAATACAAGAGACACATCGCCTAATCCATCCTGTATTAGATCGTCAGGTTATCAAACAGATCATCTCAGATTGGACTGGTATCCCACTGAACGATATGGCAGGTAATGAAAAAGACCATATCCTAAATTTGGCTGATACCTTGCAAGCACGTGTCATCGGCCAAGATCATTCTGTGGCTGCTATCGTTAAGCGGATTCATACCGCCAAAGCGCGCCTAGATGATCCAAACCGACCGCAAGGGGTATTTATGCTCGTCGGGCCAAGTGGCGTGGGCAAAACGGAAACCGCATTGGCGCTATCTGATGTACTGTATGGCGGTGAGCGTAATCTTATCACCATCAATCTGTCAGAGTACCAAGAAGCCCATAGTGTTGCCTCCTTAAAAGGTTCGCCACCAGGCTATGTTGGCTATGGTGAAGGTGGCGTATTGACAGAAGCTATTCGCCGTCGTCCCTATAGCGTGCTCTTACTTGATGAAGTCGAAAAAGCCCATCCAGATGTACTCGATTTGTTTTATCAGGTCTTTGATAAAGGGGTAATGGAAGACAGTGAAGGGCGTTTAATTGATTTTAAAAACACCCTTATTTTATTGACCAGTAATGTTGGTTCATCACAGATTATGCAGGCATGTATCAATACCGATCCAGCAGTCACTAATTTTAACTTACCAGACAGCGATAACCTAAAACAAGTTATTAATCCGCATTTGTACAAAGCCTTTAAGCCTGCATTTTTAGGTCGTTTAACTGTTATTCCTTATTATCCATTAACGGATGATGCGCTCGCAGAAATCATTCGGCTTAAGCTGGATAAAATTACTGGCCGTATTCGTGATAATTACGACGTCCCTTGCGTCATTGAGCCTGAAGTGATTGAGCTGATTTTATCACGCTGTCATGAGGTTGATTCTGGTGCCCGTAACGCCGATGCCATCATAAGTCACACCTTGCTACCGCAGCTGGCAGGTCAGCTACTGGATCATGATGACAGTCAAAGTGTGCTAAAGAAAATTACCGTATTCGTCGATGCGGATGATAATTTTGCTTATCGTCTGGATACCGATACCGTCGTCCCACTGAATAAAATGGCGCAATACAGCGAAGATGAAACTGAAGATCAAGTTGCGAAATTACCAAGCAAACCATTTTTACCTGAAAAGCCTGCCGTTAAAAGACCGCTAGTGAAAAAAACGGTCAGTAAAAAGGCTATTAAGAAGGAGTCATTATAATGGATACTGATAACTTTTTAGCAGCCAATATTGGTACCCTTATCGCGCCTATCGATGGCAGCCATCATGGGGTGGGTGACGACATGATGTTTGATCCACGTATCGATGCTATCGTTGCTGCTCGTCAAGAGGATGATCCATTACTGGCGCAAGGAAATTGGGTTACTGAGCTAAAAGTAGCCGATTGGGATTTTGTCAAAAACCAATGTGCCGAGTTACTCAGCGATACCAGTAAAGACATGAAGCTGGCACTTTGGTATGTCGATGCATTGAGTCATACCGATCATTTAGCCGGTATCAGTCAGGGTTTGAGCCTACTGCAGGCACTGAACGATGAGTATTGGCTGACCATGTATCCGCCACTAGATGGCGAAGAAGACAGTATGGATATCAGAGCGGGGCTGCTGTCATGGTTCGTCAAAGCGCTCACTGATGATATCAAACAGCTATCGCTGGCTGATACCAAAACCGAAAGCTACGACTACAACTATTATCTCACCGCGCGTGATCATGATAAGCAGCGTCAGCAAAATCCCGATAGCGAAACCTCCAATCAACTAACATTAAGTGACTACAACCACGCCATAAAGAACAGTAGTGAAGCTTGGCAACAAGCACTCATGAGCAATCTTAATAAGGTTACTGAGCAGTGGCAGGACCTGACTGATCAGCTCAATGATCTAATGGGCATGGATGCACCAGTCTTCGCACCAGTCACGGATTTATTAGTTGCCCTGACCCAACATTTGCGACCGTTGATACCAGAGTATGCCGATACTACTAACAATATGTGTCCAGAGGGCATAGCCGATACTGTAAACAGTACAGATGATAATGAAAGTACGATGTTGGACGGTAATAAATCATTAGCTAGCACAAAAAATGTCATCTTAACTGATTTTAATCCTAGCAACCGTGATCATCAAAGCAATCGTCGGCAAGCGCTTAAATTGCTGGCTCAAATCCAAGAGTATTTTGCGACCAATGAGCCACACAGCCCAGTGACTTTTTTGCTAGGTCGAGCGATTGATTGGGCTGATATGCCGTTGGATCAATGGCTCACTCATATCATCAAAAATGAAGATCAATTATCCATGATCTCTGACATGGTTGGTATTCAACCGAAACGACAGTCGTCTGACGATAGCTATTGATGATTATTAGAGTTGGATTGACAAGGATATTGGTTAACTAGAAATCTATGCAGAATTTTTAAACTTCTAATATTAAACTTTGCGTCTTTGAACTAATAGAGAAGGGCTTATCATGGTATGGACACAAAAAAATCGGCATCTGCAAATTAGTAGTGCCCATCCTGATATTGCCAGCAGTCTCATTCAACGGGCTGACTTGCTTGAAAGCTTGCTCGGTATGCCATTGCCCGACAGCGTTTGGAGTAAGCTCGCGCTTATGCCAGCGCCTGATGCTTACTCGAGTCCCTATCATCATGATCAACGAGCGCAGTCTTATCAGCAGCGCCAGCTTGCACTGTATTGCGGCTACCGTATTAGTATCACGTTATTGCATCCACAAGTGGGGCTGGATATAAAGGAATGGTTAGGGCAAAGTATGGCTATACACTGGCACACTGGTGACACGCTACTACCAAACCAAATTCGCCACGGTATTATTACCGAAGCCGTCGCTCTAGGTAGCAACAGTGGCATGGCCGCCTACCGCATTATTTGCGAGCCTGCCCTTAGTCAATTACGCCTATCCAGTCATAATCGCCGTCATCATCATCTAAGTTTAAGCGAGCTTATCAAAGATATTATTGGTCTGTATGATATAGACGTCGAGCTTGACGAACGCCTTAGTGATGATAGTAACTACCATATCCAGCATAGCGTTCAGTATAATCAAACTGATTTATCTTATCTAATACAATACTTGGCCCTCTACGGTGTCACTGGCTACTACCGACATGAGAACGATAAGCATACTTTGGTTTTATTGCCACACGACGCTGCAGTCTTACGTCCAGATATAAACGATATTCAAAGTATCTTAAGTCAAAACCCTGCCAATCTCGCTGATAGACAAGACCGTATCACTGCCATTCGTCCACGTATTGCTCAGCATACCCAACAAAGCAACCTATATCGCTATGATAACCGCCTGATGGGCACTTATACAGGAAGTAGCAGTAGCGAGCAACCTATTGACTCATCAAGTAGCACCCATCAGCGCTTTTTACACAGTCATAGCCGTTTTGATGATGAGGGTCTCGATAAGCTTGCTATCCGCTACCAGCAGAACGCGCAGCAGCTTGCCAATCTAGGTAGTTTAAAAGGTAATATCCGGCACCTGAATCTGCCAAGTGTTCATTACATTGATGGCAATCCTTATGTGACTGAGCCCATAAGCCTAGTCTCCATTCACCATCATATCAATAATCATATTCCAGCAGATTGGTTGGGGACAGCACCCTTTGATCCCATTGTTCTACAGCCCAATGTGAGCCATAATACTGATGACGACAATGATAACAACGTCCATTATATCAATGCCTGCTACCTACCGTTTCCGCATCATCACCATATTCCTTATGGAGAACAGCTTGCTACAATTGGACAACCGCATCCGGGTCTGACAGGTCTTATAAGCGCCAGTATCATTGATACCGATAGTAACGCCATTACTCATGATCGTAACCACCGTGCCCATATCAGATACCATTGGCAATCAGATGACAGTAATGGAAGTGACAGCGCGCACTGGATACCCATCGCCAGTCACCTCGTCGCCGACCACATGGGACAGACTCATCCTCTACGTCATGGACAGCATGTTCTCATCGACTTCATCGGTGGTGACATCACTCATCCCATCATCATCGGTAGCACCCATAACGGACAAGGTAATTCTGACGCTCAGCACAATAGCATTGCCAGCGATACCGACACGATTGATACCACCAGTCCAGCATGGTTTATTAATCAAAGCCATGCTTATCCCATAGACGGTATCAAGACTCAAAGTATTGATAGCAGTCGAACAGGCGAGGCGACCAAAGACAGCCTTGTTAACGGCTATAACCAGCTGATGTTTGACGCTCATCCTGAGAGTCCACAAATTAACGTCTATAGCAGTAGCTATCAAAGCAGCCTAACCATTGGACATCTGTATCAGCACACCGACCATACTCGCGGTCAAGCTCGTGGACAAGGCATCAGCATAGAAACTCAAGCCGCCGCTAATGTGCAAGGTAGTATGGGTATTCATATCAGTAGCCATCAAGCTGACAGTCAATCAAAGCAGCATATGAGTCATGACAGTCATAGCAAACTACAAACTGCTGACCAGCATCAACAAGCTTACACACAGCTGGCTGACACCCATCAGCCAGTGGGACTAGAGGGCAGCAATAATAAGAGCAACCAGAATAAGAGTAACAGTAAAGAAGACGCACAAACCCCCTTTGCCCAATTTAGCCAAGACACCAACGATAGTAGTCTTAGCGAGTCCGGACAATGGCAACAAGCCCATCTGCTGATCGACTCTCAGCGTCATCTTGCCATGCTCAGCGGACAACACAGTCAGCATACCAGCACTAAAAATACCCATAGCCACGCCACTGATAGCACCCATCATCATAGTCAAACCCAAATGAATAAGTTGGTGTCAGGCGATATTCACTATTACAGTAACAAAGCCCAAACCCACACCGCTGCTCATGGTGATGTGACCATTCAAGCGCACCAGAATGAGATGCGCCTCGACAGTGAGCAAGTCCTGAGACTCCATAGTCGAGACAGTATTGAGATTATCGCGCCTGATACGTTGACCCTAAAAGCGGCAGGGAGTGGTATTGAGCTATCAGGGGGCAATGTGACCTTTATTACGCCTGCTCAGGTGGGCTATAAGGCGAGTAAGATGGATTTGGGCAGTGGGGGTGAGCTTTCGTTAAGTAAGGTTAATCTAATGCAGGCAAAAATATCTGATAGTCTTTTATATACGACACAGTTCACATTATTAGACTCAGATAAAAAACCTCAACCAAATATAAAGTATGTAGCATTTTTAGAAGACGGGGAAGTTGTATCAGGTATTACTAATGCTAGTGGAGAAACTCAACAATTTCAAACCGAAAACCCAGAAGAAATAGCAGTGCATTTTGCTACTGAATTATTGAGTGGGGTTGAAGTTACAAGGTCGGGGGATTAAACGTGGGTGAACAAACTGTAAGCGGTACTTTTAAGCTTGAATATAAGAACTCGAATGGTAGACATGACTTTATTGACGCACATTATAGAATAGTAGATAAAAGAGGAAGAGTATTAAGAACCGGTAAAACTAATGAAGATGGAAAGACTGAATCAGCCACTATAAAGAAAGGCGAACCAATCTATATAGAGTTAAGAGATTTATCTACAAACACATGGGAGTCTGCAAGTCCTCGAAAAAAAATGGGTTACACACCAACTAAATCAGGACAAAGCGCTACTGTTTTGGTTTCCAACTGCTATTTTCAAGCTAAGCTAATGGCTAACAAATGGGTCAATTTTAAAAAACCTTGGCGTTATGAAGTGGTATTTCAAGGAGACAATAACAAAAAAATCAGATTGAAAGGTACATTAGATAAAGAAGGTAAGACTAAGATTTATGATTCACAAAAGATGCCGATGGCTAAGAATCACGAGTATACAGCAATAGCAAGATTTGAAGAACTGGCTATAAGCAGTCAACCCAATGTTGAAATAGTATTTATTGAACCTATTACAGGCGAAAGGTTTACTGACTCTAAACGCGTTATTCCTATAGGGTCTGATAAAAAATATCGTGAGTTTCAGATTCAACTAACTCCGAGCACTACGAAGGTTTATAGCGAAAAAAGCACCGTTCAACTGCAAGAACAAAAACAACGAAGAACAATCATACTTGATGTAGATATAACAGCGGGAGCAACGTATACGGTAACTCGAGAAGATAACAAAAAATTCTTCGACAATAAATTAGCGGAAACGAAAAAATCTGTTTTTAAAGACGGCACACCGCATACTGTCTATATTCCTAAGAAGTACAATGGGAAAGTACTACTTAAAAAAGGCAGTAAGACTATTGCGACTTTTCCATTAGAAGCCTTAGACCCGAATGATACAAACGCACCAATTATTTTCTGTTTAAGTAATAAGTCTACTAGTATACCAAAACGAAAAGTATCGACAAATGGTATCGATGAAACAGAGCCTATGATGTGGCATTTTCAGACAAAAGAATCACTAGCAGAAGGGCTCTATGAATTCGATGAAAAAAGTAAAGGCTCAACCAATGATCTAAAAAAAATTGCTAATACTGTCTTTGGTTCAATAGCTTTTGATGGCGTTTTACTACCTACAGTTGGGGAAGCGCAAAATGCACTAAAAGCTAACAACAGAAGTTTTATCTATGACGCATTTAGAAAACTCAAAGTCGGTAAAGATAAGCAAGATATATTAAGATTTTACATTAAAAAGTCTAAAACTGGAGCCAATATGATTGTGTTTAAAGGCTACTCTGGGCTTAGAGGTTTTTTAACAGGTACAAGATACGGTATTGATAATATGAAAGTCGGTATGATTGCTTCTGCATCTAGCGTTTATGCAGCGGCAACATCAGTAGGTTTAGGAGCAGCAGCTAAGACGACAGCATCTACAGCAGGCAAAAGTTTAGGCGGTATTGGGTTTGGTATAGTTGCCGCTTTTGAGATTGCGGAATGGCTCACTTCAGATGATCCATTTAACAACTGGTCAGACCTGTGGATAGGACTTGGTAGTAGTGCCATTAAAGCGGTTGTCGCTACAGCAGCAGGATTGGCTATTGGAGCAGGAATCATATTCCTCAGTGCATCAGCGGCTCCAGCTATTGCTGTCATTGCAATAGGCGCTGTTACTGTCATTGGTATCTCATTTGGTCTCGAAGCACTAGATTCAAGGTTTCAAATAACTAACAGAGCCAAAGGTTATATGGATGAGCTTGGCTACTAAATTAGGAGTATTATTTTGAAAAACATACAATGCCAACTACCTGATCCAGTAGCGTTTCCAGAAAAGCTATATATGCATTTTAAAGGGAAAGGTGTTATCCCGATGATTGTAATAATGGCATCTTGGTTTTTAGCATTCGCTCATTATTTAAATGGCATTAGTCAACTATGGACGCTTGTGATATTAGGGGTTTTTTTAATATATGCAGTTATTCCCACTAAATGGTATATGCAGAATATCTATCGTTTTTTTATTGGTTCTTTTATTGGTATTTTTTTTGGTTCATTGTTATTTTATTATATTGGCTGGCTTTTTTTTATAAGTATAGATATTGATATACCAATATCGATGTTAGTGCTAAGTACAATAATTATATACATTTTTGTATTCAGTATAGAGTTATATCAGTTCAGAAATAAAATTAATGTGTATCAACAACTAATAAAAAAAGCAGTTACAGGTGTTGATGATAAAACATCTATTTTCTCATTTGATATATGGATTGCGATTTTGAAGAATTCATCTGTAAACTTGGGCAGTGGAATTTCTATATATATACTTTTTATTTTGACAGTACCTGTACTTATAATAGGTTTCTTCGGTGGCAACCCTCTAATATCTGCAAGAATTATTTTGGACAGTAATCAAGATTTTTTGGCTTACATTGTTATGTGCCTTGTTTCTATTGCCTTAGGCGTTTTTTTAATAACGTTTGCAGTGAGAGAATTGCTTAAAGTAATTGCGCTAATACAGTTAGATGATTGAAGCGTGCCGTCAAATTCATGGGTAATCCCCCCAATAAATAAGAACACTTACAAATAGAGATTAACTGCTAAAATACACCAGCAGGAGAATCCTATGAAAAAGACACGCTTTAGCGACAACCAAATCGTCAACATCCTAAAACAAGCCGAACAAGGCGTCCCTATTACCGAGCTCTGCCGTGAGCATAACATCAGCCAAAGCACCTTCTACAACTGGCGATCTAAATATGGTGGTATGGACGCCACACTTATCAGCCGTCTTAAAGAGCTTGAAGTTGAAAATGCCCGCCTTAAAAAGATGTACGCTGATGAATGTCTTAAGTCCGACATCCTACAGGATGCCATGTCAAAAAAGTGGTAGCGCCCCAAAGGCGCAAAGAGATGGCTTGTCACTATATTAAAGAGCATGGCATCAGTATCCGCCGTGCTTGCCGTATCTTTAACATCAGCGTCACCTGTTATTATCACAAGTCGGTGGTAACAGATGAGAACCAGCAAATAGCGGACTTACTTATCAAACTGACTGATGAGAACAAGAACTGGGGCTTTGGCTTGTGCTTTTTAACCTTGCGTAATGTGCTAGGACTGCCGTACAACCATAAGCGGGTATATCGCATCTACTGCGAGCTTGAACTCAACCTTAGAATCAAGCCTAAGCGTCGCATTAAACGTGCTAAACCAATACCATTAGCAGTACCTGATAGGATTAACCAAAGCTGGAGCATGGACTTTATGCACGACAGCTTAACTGATGGCCGCGGCTTTAGACTGTTCAATGTCATTGATGATTACAACCGTGAGGCACTCACCGTTGAAGTCGACTTCTCGCTACCGGCCGGGAGGGTCATACGCAGTCTTAATCAGCTTATTGAGTACCGAGGCAAACCTGTGCAGATAAGATGCGATAACGGCCCTGAGTACATCAGCAATGCGCTCAAAGACTGGGCTGAGCAGCAAGGTATCATCTTAAGCTATATTGAACCTGGCAATCCACAGCAAAATGCGTATGTAGAGCGCTTTAACAGAACCATGAGATATGATTGGTTAAATCAGGAGCTGTTTGATAATCTAGAGCAGGTATGAGCTATAAAAAGGATCAAGTATGTTTGAGTCTTCCAAATCCACAAGAATGTTAAAAAAAATATTAAAACTCAGTAAACGTGGTAAACACGAGGCTGTCGTAAAATTGGCTGATGAGCTGTATGAACTATATTCTGACAGCGAAGATCAACAAAAACGTATTCACGCCAAAATTGGTTTGATAGCAAAAACACCAAGTTTGCTTATGCTTGAAAAGCACCATGATGCTGTCTTAAATTCTGACAGAATAATAAGTGTATTTACTGATGATGCTTTTATTGACGATATAGAAAATCAATATAGAGTTGGCTATCTCAGAGAGGCGAACTGGAATAAAGTAAAAGCACTTTTCAGTTTAGAAGAGTATGACAAAGCTGGTGTACTTATAGACTCAATTGTGGATGAGTACATTACTTACACCGACGATATTACAGAGTATCTAACTGCTAATATGCTATTAATAAAAGCTGATATTGTTAAAGTAAATAGTCAGGATATTAATGATAGATTGGCTGTGTTTAATAGAATCGTTAATCGCTACCATAGAAGTAACGACTTTGATGTTTTGGATCAAGTTATCGCTGCTCTTACCGAGATGATGATAATTTGTATTCAGCTTGATGACTATAAAAATGCGCTTGTCATCCGTCAAATAGCGCAACAACTTGTTGGTGCAGATCCTGTTAAGGTGCAAAGAATAGTTACTGGTACAGAACAGTTTAAAACGTATTTAGATGAAGTTAATGCCGAGCAGTAATTTTTTCTCATTATCTTAACTCACATAATGTGATGAATGCTTCATCTCAATATTAAGACCTAAAACTATGACAACTAAACGTTTAACCAGTCTCTCTCTTATCATAAGCCTATTACTCACGGCTACATCTACGGTAATGCTTACAACATCCGCAAACGCACAAATTCCTACTTTGCCACAAGAGCCAATTCCAGCAGATATTGCGAAAGCCATCAATAACGTCATGGCGGTCAGTTACGGCTCAGACTATGACAAACTGCGTGGCTGTACCCTTTATCATCGTAAAGAAACTTCTAATTATGATGAGTATGTATCTAAGGACAGCTATTGTATCGCTCCTATCAAATATCAAGTTGAAGACGTAAACGGTGAAACTCGGCTGTATCTGCTGGCCTCAGGCTACGTCTATGATGGCAAATCAGGTAACGCTTACCCCGGTATCGGTGGTCTATTTGAGCTGTATAAAATGGGCAGCTCTTGGGTCATGTCTGCCAGCGATCCCTTTATCTTTACAGGCGGTTCTGGGAGAAGCCAGCTCTATGATTTTTATCTGTCTCAAGTGGGCGATGACAAATACGCTTGGACAGGTAAGCACTGCGGCGGCAAAGGCGGACAAAGTGGCTGTCTATGGCTGATGTATGCTTCTGTAGACGGTAAGATAAAACCAGTGGCTGAGATAGAGGTTGATTATCATAATGAGATAGCAAGCAAATCTATCTATCATAAGGGCGAGGGGGATGTCAGTCATGAACGCCATAAGCCTATGACTGGCGGTTTTTATCCGCTGACGGTGACCATAAACAAAACTTCAGTCAACTATCGTACTGATAAAGAGATAGCGCCACGTACTAAGGATATCAATACTTATGCGTATCTCTCGTCCAAGCAGCAGTTTGATTTGGTTAAATAGATGGGCTGCAATTTAACGCATCAAATAAATAAAAGGGACGTATAATTGAAATTCACCGAAGACAGACTTGAACAAGCCATTATCGAATTGCTAGCAGCAGAGGGCTATCCACATACCGTTGGCGAAGCGAGCGATACCTGCACAGCGTTCAGCCTTATCTGTGGGCTTACCAGCCTTGTTCAGAGAATTTGCTTGAATGCTTAATAGTACTTCAAGCATTTTAGGAGATGTAATATCGCTGATTGGCTCGTCACCAATATATTTGCATATAAGATCAAGACGACCTTTCTTACGAATAAGGGTATTGCTCTTCTGAGTCTTATTTAGACTGTCAAAGTATTCCCAAGCAAAGTGATTAAAAGAGTTTTTAGTTTTACTAATAAAGCTTTTCTTTATTTCTTCACGATGGAGTTTTGGGTCAATACCTTTGCTTAGTAGGTCTTCATATTCACGCCAAACTTCACAGGCACGAGCATACGAGATACTTGGATATATACCGATGGAAATAATACTTTGCTTAGGATTTGAAGGCGGGTAGTATCGATACATCCATGACTTAGTCTCAGTAGGACGTACCATTAAGAATAGTTTAGGATGGTTTTTGACAGGAACGAAGTACTTCTTATCTTCAGGCTTATGGCTGCTGATACTTCGGTCTGAACTGATCGCTTTTCTTTCCATACCCTATATCTCCATAAGTACACTCAAAACTCAGTATACTTGACAGTATACTCAAAGTGCATGGATTAGGATAGATTCATAGGACAGTATAGAACGCCAGATACAACAAAGCCCCTGATATCATGGGCTTTAGCTGTTCTATAAGATAGTATAGGACTATGTAATGGTACCCGGAGCCGGACTTGAACCGGCACGCTATTACTAGCGAGGGATTTTAAATCCCTTGTGTCTACCAATTTCACCACCCGGGCAAAACTTGTCTTATCTAAAAGTAAGCTTTCTACTTATTAGATAGTGGTCGCTATTATAAGCATTTTCATTAATAAAGCAAGCTAAAATTAACGTCATACTTATATATTTATAGCTAAATAATTGGAGGCTGAGGTCGGAATCGAACCGGCGTTAACGGAGTTGCAGTCCGCTGCATGACCACTCTGCCACCCAGCCAATCAAGGATGCCTATATTAGCAAAAATAATTTAAATTACAAGTCATTTTTTAACGAAACAGCGCTTATTTGCTAAGTTGCCGCTATTTAACCATAAATGAGGCATTATTTGAGCCTTAATAAGGTAAAAGGATAGCAAAATTGGTGCAAATGAAGTCATCGCCAAACCTAAATTCAGTGATGACTTGTTAAATATAACTATTCTAGTTTAACGCTTGCTAGACAATATCTTGATTATTACGTTTTGCTTTTTTGAAATCGCGATAAGTTGCGGTACAGATTAATGTCAGCACCCCAAGGGTAATCGCCGGCCAGACGAGGATATAAAATCCATAGATAAAGACGTTGTCCATGATGTCTCCTTATAGTGTTTATACAAATTTTTTGCTTACTAGACTTCAGTAAGAATGGCTAACCAAGCATTGGTTAACCATCAATGCCTAATAAGATTTTGCTTAAGTTTTTGGTAACGTTTTTGCTTGCGGCTGTTTATCGTAGTTGCCCACCCGCTGTTTAATGAGGTCAAAATCAAAATGCTCGTCACCCATAAGGCTGACAATCACGCAGACGATGGTACTGGCACCGTAAGCGGTCAAGGAGGCCAACAAGACCATATATTGGCGTAAAAAGCCGGTGGCAAAAATGAGCATCAGTACTAGCGTAATAGCGGCGGCGACCATACCGATTTTGCGTCCTAAAAAGCCAAAGACCATGAGTCCAATCACGACAGCAGCGCCAACACTGGCCAAAATCTCAAAGAATAGTGCGGTGAAGCCTTCAATGGGAATCAGCTCAAAGCGTGCGACGCAAAATAATAACAACCCGACGATGACGGCTGAGGTAAAGGCCACATTGGTCACGCGATTCCAGAACACACTGGCAATCACAGGGAATACAATGGTGCCCCATAATGCACCAACGAAGACCAGCATGACCAATATATCAAGCTTAAAGCTAGCGAAAATCAATCCAGCAGCGGTGGCAATAATCATGGTTGAGCGTCCAACCAGCATCATGGTTTTTGGTTTTACACGCCCTTTAGCGATATTTTTGCCATAAACGTCCGCCATCATAATCGTTGATAGCGCCGATAAATCTGAGTCAGCGGTTGAGGATAATGAGCCAATGACCAAAATAAAGAACAAGGCAATAAATACCGGATGCAAATAAGTACTAACCATTTGCGGGATTAAGTTATTCATATTGCCATCGAGCGGTTCAATACCAATCGTCAAAGCCATCAAACCAATCATACCAAGACCAATGACGATGCCCGCGTAGCCGACCGTTGCAGTGACAAAAGTGGCTTTGATTTTGGTTTTATCAATGGCAAATAATCGCTGGGTAATGGTTTGGTTGCCGATGGCATAAGCCAATACCGCGACAAAATAAGGCGCCCCTTGCTGAAAAAAGGCTTCAGAAGAAAACAGGTTTTGCTGCTCTAAGGTTAAGTTTGATAAGCCACTGACCATGACCGAAGGCCCGCCCATGGCAAATAGCACGGCAGGGATGATGATGACTCCAATCGCCATCAAAGCCACCAATTGAGCAAAATCGGTAAATACGGACGCTCGAAATCCAGAGGTTAACGTATAGCTGAGCACTCCGACACCTGCGATAATGACGCCGGTCTGAAAAGATAACGGCGATAATACTGATACCAAAGCACCAGCAGCGGTGAAGTTGACCATCAAGCTAATTAAGCTGCCCATAAGATTAGATATTGCTAAAATTAATTGGCTTGATGAACCGTGGCGCGCGTGGATAAGTTCACCTAAGGTGTGTCCATTAGGAGCAAGTTCGCGAAAGCGCATGCCAAAAGGGTAGATGAATAAAATCATCAAGGCGCCCCAAAAACCATAATGTAGCGGTCCTGAAACGCCGTATTTATAACCGGAGGTTGCAGCCGCATAAAACGAGGCTGCCCAAATCCAAGTTGCAGTCATACTCGCCGCGCCCATGCCAAAACCGACACCATGACCGGCGACCATAAATCCAGAAGTGGTTTCCTTATCTTTTTTAATCAATAAAGACAGCAGGTAAGTACCGCCATAAAATCCTAATAAAAGTAAAAGAATGGTGATTGATGAAAATTGGAACAATGACTCAGTTTTCAAATTCATACCTCGCAATTGTTTGAAGAATAAAGGTTTGCAATAAAAGTCATGCCACAAACTGTTAGGAATGTAATAGGACGCATTGGTTCTATTCGCTGCTTGTATACAGCGCACAAGCACGCAATGAGGCAAGCCAAACGCTCACGTTAAATGTGATGCCGCTTTTTCATTTAGCACAGCCTGTTAGACAAATATTTGACAAAAAATATAGACTAAAAATTTGTCTTAGAAATAACGGCGGCAACTCTCAATAGGCGTCTGTTAATGGATTGACCATTACGCTGTCAAGTGATGCCTACTCGATAGTAACGAGACGCTAAAAGACGCTTATTGACTAAGCATCTCTAGCAAAAATACGGATAAGCACTGAGCCTAAACTGCTTGAGCGGTGCTAAATAGAGCTGTTTATAGTAGCTGCGTTAAGCAACAGTTAGGATGGATTTTCATCCCTTTATTGCTTGTGAGCGAACATCCGCTGTCGTGATAATAAGTAAATTTTTACGGCAGTTATTGCCAGTATTTACTTCTCATTGATAAATAAAACTACAGCGATGTTAAATTCTCGTAACATGTTTGTGCGGTAAGAGTAACCTATTCTGTCTGCTATCTCAAATTTTACCGCAGACTTTTTAGTCAGCCAGCATTAAGATAAACTAATAGGTCGTCATTAAAATGATCCTAATAAGCAGAAGAGGTTAGGAGAAACTATGAAGTTTAAACAAATTTTCTTGTATTAAGGAAAGGTAACGATAAAGGCTAGGGGCTCTTTTACGAACTTACAGGGAGAGTTAAGTTGAAGTAAAAATAAGTAGAAAATAGTTATTGCTTAGCGGTTTAGTGATAGAGTTAAATGGATATAATAAAAGAGTCGCCCCTAACTTGTTGTTTTAAGCGTCTTTATAATTTGTATAGTAAGTGACGCGGTCATCGCGTAAAAACCCCGCCAGTCCCAAACCATAGCGTTCAGCGACGCGTACCGCAGTACTGGTTGGTGCCGACATACCAACGAGCCAAGGAATGCGGCTACGAATGGATTTTTGTACCAGCTCAATAGACAACCGCGAGGTCATCACCACGCAGGTCAGCTCGGTCTTGTTGCGCAATTGCCAACCGATGAGTTTATCAAGTGCGTTATGACGCCCGACGTCTTCAAATAAATACAAATCATTGCCTTGCATGGTAGCGGCAGCATGTACCGCACCAGTGAGTTGATGGGTATGCTGCGCAGCGCCAATTTGCTGATGCATGTGTAGTAAATAATTAAGGCTGGGCACGGAGGATTCTGACTGTTTTTGTTGCAAGCCGGATGATAAATAATGACTTAAATCAGGAAGCGCTTGCGAAAGCCCGGTGATACCGCACATACCGCAGCCTGTACGTCCTGCTAGCTGTCGCCTCTGCGCTTGAATACGCTGATGACAGCGCTGATTTAGTACCAGCTCTACTACATATACATCATAGTCTTGCAACTGCGCTGAAAATTGCTCAAATGCCGTCTTTTCGTCAAACAAGTCATCCGTTAAATTACTGGTGAACCTTCTATAACTGGCAATATCGGTCAGTTGCGTTACCTCCCAATCTAATAATTCATGACTATGATGAATCAATCCTTCGCTATATAAAAAGCCAATGGCAAGGTACTCAAGCTGATAGGGGCTTGCCATTAATATCGCATAGTGGATACCATTAATGACAATCGCAACCGCTGCCTCTACTGCCAGCAGCGCTGATTTGTTATCAACCTCTATTTCTGCATTTTTAGAAGAGACATTTGCTGTAGATAAATAAGCATGTTTTTGTGTTAAATGTAGGCGCGATAAAGGCACGGTCTGCATATCCATTATTGGCGCAGCAGCATGAACAGCATTGGTTTCTAAATCGGCCGCTGAGCCATTTAACCAAGGTTCTACTGCAACTACGTTATGTTTACTGACCATCATATTTTAACCATTTCCTTTATCAAACTATCTTTGTTAAGCGCTGGCAGCTAGTGTGTTTTCAGTAACGCGCTGCAAAACAACGGTAACGGATTTATAAGAAGGCGTCCTTGAGTCTGGCGCGTGAGTGTCTAAGTCGATAAGGTCGTTACATTCAGGATAATAAGTCGCCACCGCATTGGCAGCGATATCCATCTCAGTCAGTATTAATGGACCTAAGGTGCGCTGTTCATCTTGACTGTCTTGACGCGATACCATAACACTATCGCCTTTTTGCCAACCTAAACGCTTGATTTCATCGGGATGCATAAATAACACGTCGCGGCGGTTGGTCTGGCGATAGCGGTCTTGATGACCAAAAATCATGGTGTTAAATTGATCATGACTGCGGACACTGGTTAGCTGCCATACTTTTTGCTCAGCGCTTTGGGTTGGATTGTGATCGCTATTGCTTGGATGAATCGCGGGTTCATTATTTTTGCTATGGTCACTTTTAGCATTGTTATTTTTAGCATGGCTATGATAGCTCGATGTGGTTTCTGCCATCTGTGCTGCGACATAAGTAATGGGATATTGTGGGACTTCAAACTGCGCTTTGCCACTATCGGTATTCCAAACGCGATGACGGGCAGGGTGGTATAAATGAAAACCGCGCTCGTTTTCACGAATACGATCGTTAAAATTCTCAAAGCCTTCAATAGCTTGAGCGATATAATTACGGATGATATCAAAGTCGCTGCTCATTGTTTGCCATGGAATAGACGAATCAGCGTCAAGCACGTGGGTTGCCATATCGGCCACAATTTGCGCTTCAGATTTTAAATTATCACTAATCGGCTCAATGCGACCGCGCGTAGGAACAATTTGGCACATAGAGTCTTCAATCGTCGCGAACTGCTCGCCTTTCGCCGTTACTAAGCGTTCGGTACGACTGATACAAGGTAAGATAAGGTTGTTTTTACCTGGATAGAGCATGGTTTCATTAAGTTTGGTGCCAATAAAAACATTAAGCTCGGTAGTGGTTAAGGCCGTTTGAATCGCACTTTTATCGGGTGCGGCAACGGCATAATTCCCACCCATGCTGATAAAGGCTTTGAGCTTACCTTGCATCAATGCTTTTGCCCCAGCGATGACATCAAGCCCATCTTCTTGCGGCATAGGGCGCTTAAAAACGCGCTCAAGGCTATCAAGTAAGCTCTGTTTAGGGCGCTCATGGATACCCATGGTGCGATCGCCCTGTACATTGGAGTGACCGCGCACCGGTGAAGCGCCTGCGCCATCGACCCCAATCATACCCATGAGTAGCAGCAAATTGGTAATCATGGCGACGTTATCTTCGCCTTGGACATGTTGGGTAATACCCATGCCCCAGGTGCAAATGGTTGCTGGGCTATCAGCAACAAGTTTGGCAAGTTTGATAATGTCTGCTTTACTAATACCGCAGCCAAGCTCTACGTCTGCCCAAGACTGCTGGCGTAACCAAGTATCGAGTGCTTCATAGCCTGATGTGTGCTGCTCAATAAAATCATTATCAATTTTGCCGTTTTTGGTCAGCCATTTGGCCAAGCCCGTCAATAAAGCGGTATCACCACCGATTTGAATTTGAATGACTTCATCAACCATTTCATCGCTTTGCCCTGCGGCCATATGGGTTGGTTTTTGCGGATTTCTAAACTTGCTTAAACCTTGCTCACGCATCGGATTGATAGAGATAATTTTGCAGCCTTGCTTATGAGCGTGTGCCAGCATCTCAAGCATACGCGGGTGGTTGGTAGCAGGATTTTGCCCAAACAGCATAATCAGCTTTGCTTGCTCAAAATCTTCCAAAACCACCGTGGCTTTACCGACGCCTAACTGTTTACCGAGCATCACTGAGGTTGGCTCGTGACACATATTTGAGCAATCTGGCAAATTATTGGTGCCAAAACAGCGTACGAACAATTGATACATAAAAGCAGGCTCGTTAGTGACGCGTCCTGAGGTGTAAAATAACGCTTCATCTGGCGAAGCAAGATTTTTTAACGTATCAGCAATACGCTCATACGCTGCCTGCCAAGAAATCGCCACATAGCGGTCTTGCCCTGCATCATAAGACAACGGCTCTGATAAGCGGCCGCTGTGCTCAAGCTCGTAGCCTGACCAGCCTTGTAGTTCTTTGACGCTATGTTTGGCAAAAAATGCGGCATCGGCGCGCCTACTCATCGTTTCACTAGCAATGACTTTAATACCCGTTTCACAGACATCAAGGCTTTTATGGGTCTTATGATCTGGCCATGCACAGCCCGGACAGTCAAAGCCGCCGTTGGGCTGGTTGCTATGTAAGACGCTGACACTACCCCGCATAAACGCCTTGTAATCCATCAGCTTACGAGTCGATGAGATCAGCGCTGGCCAACCAGCAGCAGGATGGGTATAAACAGGGATTTTGCGCATGATAGACCTCATAAGCGAATGGCGATAAGTAAGTATGACTGTAATAAAAGTCATTGCCTTAAGCACTACTATATAATGGCTGATAAGAAATATTGACTTTCATTACCTATAGATAACAAAAAACCTCAAAGCAATGAATGCGTTTGAGGTTTTTCTATTTTATAAATCAGCATGACTGATATGTTGTCAGGCTAGCGCATTTAATAACGGGCATCTTTAGGTTTGTTACCGTTTGGCCAGTCATTTACTTTACCAGCAAAGTCGGGACGTGGTTGATGGGTGAAAAATTCAGCGACATCGATAGCATCTTGGTCACTCAGCACGTTACCATGACCCCATAAGCCTTTGGTCTGAATGCCCATTGGCATATTGTACTTAACAAAAGCCGCGGCTTTATAAGTACGCGCCAACCCAGCGCCAATGTTAAAGGATTCATCGCCCCATAATGGCGGGAAGACAATATCGCCGCGACTGTCTTTCATGCCTTCGCCGTTATCACCATGACAGGTCGCGCATTGTACTTGGTAGATTTTTTCACCGCGTACAGGATTGCCAACCAAAGATTCATCCACTTTACCAGCGTTTTGGATATCGACCTTTTGTTCTTTCGGCGTATTTTGTGACAGCCATTTCATATAGGCCAACATCGCTAGCATTTCAGGTGATTCAGGTTTTAAAGGTTTGCCATTCATCGAACGCTGAAAACAGCCATTAATACGCTTGGTTAAATCAATTTCTTTACCAGCACGAGGCATCACGCGCGGGTAGAAGTTATAACTGTTGATATAGGGGTCGCCAAGCGGGATTTTACCTTGCGAGATATGACAGCTATTACAGTTCATTTGCGCGCCGACGTGCTCGGGCAATAAGCGCTTGGTTTCGTTTAATAAGCGCTTACCATAAAATATCTCATCAGCGTTTGGCTCATCCAAGATAGACGTATCTTGCGGCAGCACATAAGTACCGATGTCTTCGTTGGCATCATCCGCGGTGACCAAGCCGTATTTAGGCGCGTTTTGTTCTACAGGCTCGGGCTGTGAGCAGCCACTACTGATAGCGACGATACTAAGCGCTGAAGCAGTCAGGGCAGCGGTGGTTAGTTTGCCCATTTTTATTTTGTCAGAGATAACGCTAACAACAGCAGGCAGGTTGTGTGGAGATTTTTTCATTATTTTGCTCCTTTTGTTTGCGCATCAATACTTAAGTCTGGGGCGATATCGGTACTGGTTTTTGGTTTTTTGGCAAGAAAAGCGCGCATTTTTACCACATCATCGACATCGATTTCAGGTGCTTGGTTGGTCCAGCTATTACGGACATAGTTGACCACTTCTGCCACATCCGCATCACTTAGGTTGATAAATTCAGGCATGGTAAAGGCCATGCGGTCGTGCGGAGTTTCTGGCATGTGGCCACCACTCAAGGTAATTTGGAGTACTGAGTCGGCATTTTTCGCATATACCGCACTATTGCCATCAGGGGCTGGGAAGATACGCGCCACGCCTTTACCGTCGGCACGGTGACAAACTTGGCAATACTCGGCGTACAAGATTGAGCCGCGCGAATCATAGTTGCCATCAAGCAGTTTTTGCGTGGTAATGTCTTTTTTCGCTGGCAAGGTTGTTTCTTTGTTTGGCGCTGGCGTTAAAGTCTTTAAATAAGATGACATGGCGTTGATATCATAGTCTGTCATATATTGCGTGCTGTGCTCGACCACTTCGGCCATGGCGCCAAAGGCCGCTGTGCTGTCAGTACGACCGGTTTTAAAGAAGTCATTCAATTCTGCGACCGTCCACGTAGCCAAACCGCGATGTTCACCGCGAATACTTTTGGCGCGCCAGCCATCGATAACCGTACCGCTCAAATATCCTTCTGAGTCGGCATTATTTAAGGCGATTTCTTGGAAACCGATACCGCGTCCAGTATGACAAGAGCCGCAGTGCCCAGGACCTTCAATTAAATACTGTCCAAGGGTCAATAGCGCATCATCAGTTTCTGGCACAAAATCACGTTTTGGGTCAAACAGTGCTTGCCAATAAGCCAGCGGCCAGCGCCAATTGGTCACCGGTGGTAGCTCGCTTTTTAAGTTGGCTTGCTTAACGTGTTTGACGTCTGACATAAAAAAGGCATACATCGCGGCCAAATTTTCCTCTAGCATGAGCTGATAAGACGGATAGGGCATCGCAGGATATAGCGCTTTATTATCACGGCGCACGCCATGCTTGACGGCATTTTTAAAGTCGCTAAACGTATATTGACCAATACCAGTTTCTTTATCAGGGGTAATATTGGTTGAATAAATGGCACCTAGCGGCGTCAGCATAGGCAGGCCGCCAGCATAAGTTTCACCTTCAAGCATCGTATGGCAGGCGACACAATCAGCAGTACGCGCGACGTATTGCCCTTGTTTAATAAGCGCAGGGCCAGTGATATTGACCTCGATGTCACTACTAGTTGTGCGCATCTTAGGTAGTATTTGCCCAATGATAAACGCCAAAATCAGCCCGACAATGGCTGCCATAATAATGATTAATGGCCATTTTTTCATAAGCCCGCCCTCCATAAGATATCTTTACTAAGCTTCTCATTCGTCATATACATTCTATGAGGATTGTTAGATATCCCTATGAAGCATTTAGGATTTAAGCTTAGTGAATGAAAAGTTACACGATTGTCATTCAGTATAAAGGAGCGTGTAACATTGCGGTATTGTGGAAAACCACATTATAATTATGGTTTTCATTTAAAATGAAGGTTTGATAGCTCAACTGTAAGGCTAGGTTTATGGTTAAAAGGTCTAAAGTCTGAGCTAGCTTGAACGCTTATTTTCTTGTCGTGGTAGCGTCCTTTACTTGGTTAACGCTAGCCAGTGCCAATGCGCAAACTTACTATTTAGGCGTGCTGGCGCCGCAAGGCGAAACGGTTGCGCAAGAACGCTGGCAACCTTGGCTTAATCAGCTTAACGAGCAGCTACAAGAGGACACAGTGGTCTTGGTGCCGCTGGCGTTAGAGAATTGGCAGCAGGAAATTGAGGCGCAGCAGTTTGCCTTGGTGCTTGGTCCACAAGTACAGCTGATTAAAATGAATACCACCCATTGGCGCTGGCTTGCGACCTTGCAAGCCGATACGGCGCCAGCTAAATTAACTGCGCCTGCTGATATCAATGGTAAAAACTTTAATGAAAAAGGTTTCAGTAAAACCGCTGATAAGCAGTTTTCCGCAACGGTTAATCTAGCCAATGAATTTAATAAGCTCAGTCAGGGTAGTCCGTTAAAAGAACCTAGCGCCATGGAAGAAGTGGCCAGTGCACTTTGGGTAAAGGCAGACAGCGGCATTTATCAGCTGCAAGATTTGCAGCAGCGTAAAATTGCTGCCGTCGATGCCGAGGCTTTTGGTGGCTATCTATTGGTCGCGCATTTATTACAACAAAACGGCGTGCCGTCCAACCGTTATCAGACCCAGTTTGTCGGCTATCCTATTGAGCGCACCTTACATGCATTGGCCAGTGGCAGTGTAGACGCAGCAATAGCGCCACTTTGCTTGATGGAAGAGATGGCGCGGCAAGGGAAAGTTAGCGAAAAACAATACCGCCTTATTCACCCTGTGGCGACCGCTTCTAGCTGTCAATCTTCAACGCCTATATATCCAAATTGGACATTGGCGGCGACCGAGCAAGCGCCAAATGCTTTGGTGCGACAGATTAATCAAAATCTATTTGGTACAAGTCAATCAGAGCAAGCGTTGTTAGGAATAAATCAGGGCTGGCTACCACCCGAATCGAGTAGTAATGCTGAGCGTATCCTCTATGATATGAACCGTCATCCCGCCCAAAAGCAGCTGGGCGCGCATATGGTTGAATGGGTAAAGGCGCATCGATTGTGGATGGCAGTTATTGTTTTAATTATTTTGATATCAACAGTAAATTATGCGTGGATGAGTTGGCTGGCATGGCGACGGCGGCAAAAAATAACCCTGCAAAATCGATTGATTCGTGATTATGACCAGCAGCTACATCAATCAGAACGCTTCGCTGTCATCGGTGAGATGAGTGGTTCAATCGCCCATGAAATCAATCAGCCGCTGGCGACCATTCAAAATTATGCCCAAGGATTACTGATTCGCAGTCAAAACAGTCAAGAATGGACAGGGTTGGATAACAACTCTGTAAATAGTCTGCATGCGGTAGAAAAGTCTCTGACTGACAAACAAGCGACAGAAACTGCGCTGCAGCAAATTGTCAATGAAACCGAGCGGGTCGCGGCTGTTATCAGTAATATTCGGCACTGGGCAGGGCGCTCTCAGCCGAAAAACGTTCAATTGGATATCGCCACCACCTATGAGCAGTGTATATTGCTACTTGGTGAAAAAGCCTCAAGTATTGGCTTTTGGTTAGCGAGTGACTACCAGTCTTTGCAATTGCCAAGCCTAGTTCTTGACCAGTTATTGATGAATAGTATGCTCAATGCTCAGCAGCAGGGGGCGACACAGATAATGTTACGTTGTCAGGCAAAAGATTATAATGGTAAATCTTATATCGTATTGCATATAACCGATGATGCAGGCGGTTTTGATGAGGCGCAGTTGCTTGACCATAAACCGTTAGAGGGTAATCAGCAGTTAGTTGAGGGTCAATCACAACAGCGTCTGACTAATAAATACGCCACCAAATCGACCAAAGAAAATGGTTTAGGCTTGGGGCTGATGATATGTCAGCGTCTATGCAAGCCGCTTGGCGGTATGATGCAGCTTGGCAATATCGAAGTGCAGCAGGAGCTTAATACTATTCAAGCGTTAGGCGGTTATCAGCAACGCTTAAAGCGGTCGTTAAATGGTAAAGTGCGCTTGATAAAAACGGAAAACACTCATCCATTAGCAAACAGGGTAGGTGCGCAAGTGTCTTTTTATCTGCCGCTGCATTTGGCAGATGATGTTGAGAGATAAGATAATAAAAACAGAGCTATGTAAATCCAAGTATTTATAAAATCTGCAAATAAACTTAATCATAAGGTTGCGTATGAATGCTCAGCATAATTCAGTTAAGCACTCAGAATGGCAAACGCCAATTAATAGCAATAATGAACTTCTACTGGTTCATATCATCGACGATGAAGAAAGCGTGCGTAATTCCTGTAATTTTTTAATTAGCAGCTTAGGATTGCCGACCCAAGTGTGGTCAAGTGCCCTGACTTTTTTGCAGCAAGTTGATATCTATTATCCCGCGGTGATCGTCAGTGATTTAATGATGCCAGCAATGAGCGGTCAAGCACTACAAGCGCAGCTTAATCAACATGAAAGCCCCATTGCGCTTATTGCATTAACTGGTCAAGGTGAGATTGCTGATGCGGTTAACATGCTCAAACTAGGCGCCGCCGATTATTTAGAGAAACCGATTAATAGTCACCGTCTCCAAGAAGCGCTTGAGCGTGCGCAAGTATTAACACTCAAGCGTGCTCAGCTTTATGGGATCAAAAAACTCTATGCGCAGCTAACCGAGAAAGAAAAACAGGTCGCTCATGAGTTGATGCAAGGCAATCTGAATAAAAATATCGCCGACCATTTAGATATCTCGGTACGAACAGTAGAGGTACATCGCTCACAGGTGATGAAGAAAATGCAAGCACAGCATGTTAGTGAGCTGATTCAAAAGTTGGTCATGCTTGATTCTCAATAAATAAAACAGCCATAAAAAAACGCCTAATGAGAAGGCGTTTTATTTTTAAATTCAAAATATTTTGCGAAATGAGTTAGCTTAATATCAAACTGTCATCTTCGACCTTTTCACCGCGTGTCTGCTCAAACATATCCAGTAAATCATGCACGTTCATGCCTTTACGGATATCGCCAGATACGTCTAATACCACCTGACCTTGATGAAGCATCACAGTACGCGTACCATGAGCTAGAGCCTGCTGCATTGAGTGCGTGACCATCATCGTTGTCAGCTGATTGTCGGTAACGATTTTATCAGTCAACTCTAAAACAAACGCCGCCGTTTTAGGGTCAAGGGCCGCCGTATGCTCATCAAGTAGTAGAATCTTAGACGGCTGCAATGAGGCCATCAGCAGACTAACCGCTTGACGTTGACCACCAGATAACAGTCCCATACGGTCGGTCAGACGATTTTCTAGACCCAACTTTAATACTGATAATTTCTCACGAAATAAGTCACGGTTATTTTGATTAAGCGCAAAGTTCAAACCACGTTTGCCGCCGCGCTTATAGGCAAGCGCCATGTTTTCTTCGATAGTTAGCGCCTCACAAGTTCCCGCCATCGGGTCTTGGAATACGCGAGCGACCCAATGAGCGCGTTGGTGCGCGGTTTTTTTGGTGACATCGATACCATTTAACAAGATTGAACCGCTATCGACGCGCGTGGTGCCACTGACCGCATTTAAAAAGGTCGATTTGCCTGCGCCATTGGTACCGATGACGGTGACAAATTCACCATCGGCGATATTCAGATTGATACCGCGTAGGGCAGGGTTTTCAATGGGCGTTCCAGGATTAAAGGTCAACCGCAAATCTGTAGCTTGCATCATAATTATAATTCCTTATGGTTGCACATTGACATTAAGCCCGAACTTTACGACTTAAAAATTTATTTTTAGCTTTTGGTAATACTAAGGCCAAGACCACGAGTAGCGCGGTAATCAAGTTTAAATCTTGTGGACCAAATCCGATACTACGTAGCGTATTGCTTGATAGAGCCACTTGAATAAAGAGCTTATAAAGCACCGCACCAACGACCACCGCAAAGGTAATCAGCCAAATACGCTTAGCTGGAATAATGGTCTCGCCGATGATAACCGCTGCCAAACCAATAACAATCGTCCCGATACCGATCGAGATATCAGCGCCACCTTGCGTCTGCACAAATAATGCGCCCGCTAACGCAATTAAACCGTTGGAGATTGCCATACCAATGATGGTCATCCATGAGGTGTTGATACCTTGCGCTTGTGCCATACGTAGGTTTGAGCCAGTCGCCCGCATCGATAAGCCCGTTTCGGTACTATAAAACCAGTTTAAAAACAACATGGCCAGTAGCACAACGACACCAATAATAAGGCAGCGCATCCAGTAACCATTGCCATCACTGACCAAGGTGCTAAATACTGTCGTTTCACCTAATAATGGTAAGTTTGGCGCACCCATAATCCGTAGGTTGACAGAGTATAAAGCAACCATCACAAGGATACTGGCAAGCAGCTGTAAAATGCCCAGTTTAACGTGTAGCCATGCGGTGACGATACCCGCAACTGACCCCGCTAGCATACCAAAGGCACAAGCCAGCCAAGGATTCACACCAGCGATGATAGAAATACCCGCGACAGCGCCGCCCAACGGAAAACTACCGTCAGCGGTCAAATCCGGAAAGTCGAGGGTACGAAATGAGATAAGGACGCCGAGCGCCACTAGGCCATAAATCAGACCACTTTCAAGCGCACCAAAAAAAGCAATTAAAGACATAAGAGATCAGTAAGTCATAACCCAGCGTTTAATAAATGATGGCGAGATAATTGAGATAGGCGACATATCGCGCTATCAATCAGCCAACTTTGCTTAAACGACTAAGCGGTGAATTTAACAGATAGGGGTATCTGCAGTTAGGGTCAAGCAAAACTTATAATTACTATTAATAACCCTAAGTCTTGCTTATTTAAAGCCTTGAAAAAACAAGCCCAGCCTACTGACTGAGAGCTGGGTTTGTCTGCGCTACCTATATAGCCATATCAAAATAGCCATATCCAATTAACCTAGACGATAATTGATAAAAACTACCGTTTAAATTAGAGTTAAAAGCGGCAGTTATTCTAACACTACTTTTGCTTTATCGATAACGGCTTGTGGTAGCGTGATGCCTTCGGCTTGCGCATTCTTTGGACTGACATGTAAATCAAGCGATTGCGGCGTATAAACAGGGATTTCGCCTGCTTTTTCACCGTTTAAGATACGCGTAACGATTTTACCAGTCTCGCGGCCCAAATCGTAATAGTTTACCCCTAAGGCTGCAACGGCACCGCGCTCAACCGAACTGGTATCAGAGGCAATTAGTGGAATCTTACTTTCTTTAGCGATTTGGTACAGTGATTCGTATGCTGAAACCACGTTATTATCCGTTGAGGTATAAATCATATCGACTTTACCTTCAAGGCTACGAGCGGCCATCGCAATATCGTTACTACGCTGCGCAGGCGCTTCGTGAACGTTAATACCAAGCGGGGTCAGATTCTCTTTTAGCGCTTTTAAAACGATGGTTGAGTTCACCTCACCTGGGCTATAGACATAACCGACGTTTTTTAGACTTGGAATAATTTGACGCATCAAATCGATTTGCGGGGCATAAGGAAGGGCATCAGAGGCGCCAGTAACGTTGGTGCCAGAGCCATCAAGTTTCGGTACCAGTTTTGCTGCAACAGGGTCGGTGACCGCTGAGAACACCATAGGAATGCTGCTGGTAGAAGCGGCTACAGACTGAGCCGATGGCGTGGCAATCGCTACGATGACATCTGGTGCATCAGCGACGAATTGCTTGGCAATCTGACCGGCAGTGGCGGTATTACCTTGGGCACTTTGGAAGTTGATGGTTAAATTTTCGCCTTCTTTAAAGCCGGCGTCACTTAACTCGTCGATAACGCCTTTACGCACATCATCGAGTGCTGGATGTTCAACGATGGCGGTAATAGCGACCGTTTTCATGGCAGCTTTGGCATCGCCGCCCGTTGTAGCGCCGTCAGTGGTGTTGGCATCTTGTGCTGGCTGGTTACAGCCGGTCAAGATAGCGGTGCAAACACCGCCCCATAATAAAGCCTTGGCAAAACGATTTTGATACAACATGGGTCTGACTCCTGAAAATAATAATGTGTCCGTACATTATATAAAAGATAAAAAAGGGTAGCGCTGCCAGCCATTATCCTAGCTGATTGTGTAATCCGTTGTATAGCTGATTATTAATTACCATCCATTTATTCTTTACTATTGAGACGCAACTATTTATTAGTGACTATTTACTGGCCTTTTGTGCTTCTTTGTCGACATTGATGGCGTTTTTAAGTAAGTCTGCCGATAGGCTAGTACCTTGTTCCGCGGCGTGTTTTGGGCTGACGTATAGCGTTAAGGTATTCATCACTTGCGGTGCGATATCTTTGGTCGCTTCACCGTTTAATACCCGGTACACCATTTTGCCTGTAGTACGGCCAAAGTCATAATCATTGACACCAAGTGCCGCCGTCGCACCGCGTCTGACGCTAAACTCATCTGAGGCAATAACTGGGATATCAAGTTCATTAGCCGCATTTGCCATTGCTTCAAAAGCCGAAACCACATTGTTATCCAATGAGGTATAAATAACCTCTACCTTGCCTGCCAGACTACGAGTCGCCATTGCAACGTCGGTAGGGCGATTGGCAGTAACGCCCAATATCTTAAGTCCGCGTGCTGGTGCTGCTTTTTCCAGTTGTTTAAGAACCACTACTGAATTGGCTTCGCCTGGGCTATAAACATAACCAATGGTTTTCACATTAGGGACAATTTTTTGAATATTGTCTAACTGCGGTTCAATAGGTAATTCGCTCGACAAACCAGTCACATTGGTTTGGATAGGCACGTCATTTTCGTCAATTAGCTTGGCTGCCACAGGGTCTGAAATGGCGGTATAAATAACGGGAACAGTTTTTGTCGAAGCAACTACAGATTGCGCAGAAGGTGTTGAGATAGCAACGATAGCATCTGGATTGTCACCGGCGAACTGTTTGGCAATTTGCCCAGCCGTTGCGGTATTCCCTTGCGCACTTTGAAAATTAACGGTTAGGTTTTGCCCTTCTGCGTAGCCGTTGTCCGCCAGCTCATCAATAATACCGCGGCGCATCTCATCTAAAGAAGGATGCTCGACAATTTGCGTGATGGCCAAGGTTTTGGCAGGCTTGTCGTTATTCGCGCTATCATCAGCGTTGACGGCAGGGTCGGTCGCATTATTAGAGCAAGCGGTTAAACCAAGCGCCGCGCTAATAGCAGCGCCGCACAGGCTAAGGCGTAAAGTAGTGGCAAAGGTCATTTTATTTTGGCTCATAGGTTAAAGAGTGCAGGTTACCCGAGTCAATATTATGTGCATGATGAGATAACGGGCGAACATAAAGGTAATCAATCCCTTGATGATTACGTCCATATTATGACAGTAATGTAACTTATGGCAATAAGAAAATAAAACGCATTTGTCATTCATTTTATAAAGGTTAGTAAAGATGGATTTTTGTCTATATTTTTATTTTTTGCCCATGCTCTTTTTATTTTGTCACCAATGAATTTTGGGCAAAAAAAGATGCCACGAAAGCATCTTTTTTATTATATAAGTACAACCGCAGTTAAGCCAACACATCACCAATCACGCAGTTGTCCGGTAAAGTAACCACCGTTAGCTGTGTTTTCGGGTTGCCAGTCGATAATACCATACCTTCTGAGATGCCAAATTTCATCTTACGCGGCGCAAGATTGGTGACGCAAATCACCTTTTTATCGAGTAATTGCTCAGGTTCATAAAACTTACGGATACCGCTAAAGACATTACGCGGTTTGTCTTCGCCAACGTCCAAGGTAAATTGTAAAAGCTTATCCGCACCTTCGACATAATTACAGGCTAAGACGTGCGCCACTTTCATCTCAACTTTGGCAAAGTCTTCAATACCAATATAGTCCGCTTGCCCAGCTTCACTGTCAGTATTAGCTGCTGGTACTGGCTGGGTGTTTAATACTGCTGTTTTATTATCTAAATTATTATTGCTGCTAGTAGTAGGGGCTTCTGCTTGCGCCAATGAGGCCTTTGAGTCTTCAACCATTGCCGCAACGTCTTTTTCTTCGATACGCTGCATTAAAGGTTTAAATTTATTGATTTTATGACCAAGTAGCCATTGATTTCGGCTAGCAAAGCTTAAATCGTCAATATTTAAGAATTCTTTGGCATTGGCAGTCAGCTCAGGTAATACTGGCGCCAAATAAACCATCAATTGGCGGAAGATATTAATCGCCACCGAGCAGACGTCTTGCACTTCTTGCTCAGACCCTTCTTGCTTGGCAAGCGACCAAGGTTTTTTCTCGTCGATATATTCATTGGCCTTATCGGCACACTGCATGATTAAGCGCATCGCACGCGAGAATTCACGGTTTTCATAAGCGGCCGCAATCTCATCACCGGTTTTGGTAATATCTTCTAATAATTCTGATTCTACGCAAACGTCCGACAGCATACCGTCGTATTTCTTCACGATAAAACCGGCACTGCGACTGGCGATATTAACCACTTTACCCACCAAGTCAGAGTTGACCTTTTGCATAAAGTCTTCTAAATCAAGGTTGATATCCTCAACTTTGTCAGACAGTTTGCTGGCGAAATAATAACGTAAGTATTCAGGATGTAAGTGTTCCGCGTAAGTTTCGGCCTTGATAAAGGTGCCGCGTGACTTACTCATTTTTTCGCCATTGACCATCAAGAAACCGTGGGCAAAGACACCAGTCGGCGTACGGAACTCACTACCGGCTAGCATCGCTGGCCAAAATAGCGCATGGAAATAGACGATGTCTTTACCGATAAAATGATACACCTCGGTTTTATGCTCGTTTTCTTGCATCCAATAACGGTCAAAATCAAGCGCTTGATCGCTTCCTTCGCGCTTATCACATAGGTTTTTAAAGCTTGCCATATATCCGACTGGCGCATCTAGCCAGACATAAAAGTATTTTTCTGGCTCATCGCTTGGGGTATCTGGAATTTGAAAACCAAAATACGGCGCATCACGCGAGATATCCCAGCTGGTCAGACCCGCGTCAAACCATTCTTGCAGTTTATTGGCGACGGAGACTTGCAAGCGATTTTCGCTGCGCGTCCAATCTTTTAAGAATTGCTCAAACTCAGGCAAATCAAAGAAATAATGCTTAGAAGTTTTAAGCACGGGCGTCGCATTAGATAGCGTTGAATGCGGATTGATAAGGTCGGTCGCATCATAAGTGGTACCGCACGCTTCACAGTTATCGCCATATTGGTCAAGCGCACCGCATTCAGGACACTCTCCTTTGACAAAACGATCGGCTAAAAACAGCTGCTTTTCAGGGTCAAAAAGCTGTTTGACGTCCTTTGTACTGATATGTCCGGCGCTATTAAGGCGACGATAAATCAGCTCAGAGAAATGCTTGTTTTCTTCTGAATGGGTGCTGTGATAATTATCAAAGTCAATCAAAAATTTGGCAAAATCGGCTTCATGTGAGGCTTTTACCGAGGCGATTTGCTCTTCTGGGGTGACGCCATTGGCTTCTGCTTTGAGCATAATCGCCGTACCGTGTGCATCATCAGCGCAGACATAGGTGACCTGATGGCCTTGTGCTTTCATCGCACGTACCCAAATGTCGGTCTGAATATATTCTACAAGATGCCCCAAATGGATATAGCCATTGGCATAAGGAAGAGCACTGGTTACTAGAATCTCACGCACTTTTGTCACCTATATTTTTATATAAACGGGTTGATTTTCAAACGTCTCGAGCACTTTATGAGGAGTCAGCACCGTATTATCAATGCTAAATTATTAACACTTAAAACGTCCAATAACTCTAAAAAAGAGAAGAATTAAAAAAGTGCGCCTATGATACCGTAATTCGGCCGATTTTGTGATATTACCTTGGTAATTAAATCGATGCTTAATCACGCAGGCAGCTACGCAGTTACTCAAGGATTTAGCATATAAGTATTTTAAGATTGTTATCTGGTCGCTAGGATAATAATATGCTAAGTTAGCAAAGAGAGTGTAATTTAGTTATATCGATACATAATGTATTGTCTTATATAAACGATGAGACATTACCTATATAAAAAATAATGTGACTTGCAAGGAGATGAGCATGAGTCAATCAAAAGTATACAGCAGCGCTGCAGAAGCGTTAAAAGGTATCGTCAGTGACGGGCAAACTCTCGCTATTGGAGGGTTTGGACTGTGCGGTATTCCTGAAGCGCTGATTGAAGCATTACGTGATAGTGGGGTCAAGGATTTAACCTGTATCAGTAATAACGCCGGTGTCGATGATTTTGGTTTAGGCTTACTATTACAAACGCGCCAAATCAAAAAAATGATTTCATCGTATGTCGGTGAAAATAAAGAGTTTGAGCGCCAATATCTGTCAGGCGAGCTAGAGGTTGAGCTAACGCCGCAGGGAACGTTAGCGGAAAAACTGCGTTCAGGCGGCGCTGGTATTCCAGCGTTTTATACCGCAACTGGCGTTGGCACACAAGTAGCTGAAGGCAAGGAAACGCGCGAGTTTGATGGTCGCACCTATGTACTTGAGCATACTTTGCGGGCAGATGTGGCACTAATTAAAGCACAAAAGGCTGACAGAGCCGGCAACTTAATCTTTAATAAAACGGCGCGTAATTTTAATCCAGATTGCGCGATGGCGGGTAAAGTTACAGTTGTGGAAGTCGAAGAAATCGTAGAGATAGGGCAGCTAAACCCCGATGAGATTCATCTACCGGGTATTTTTGTCCAGCGTATTGTCTTAAATGATAATCCCGAAAAACGTATTGAAAAAACTACTACCAAAGCAGCCACTACAAGCGCTTAAATGAAAGATTATTTAATGGTTTTAATGAAAAAATAACAATAGGCTTTGTAAACAATAAGGAAATTATCATGGCATGGACAAGAGAGCAGATGGCACAGCGCGCCGCGCAAGAGTTAAAAGATGGCTATTATGTTAATTTAGGAATCGGATTGCCGACCTTAGTAGCCAACTATATCCCTGAAGGCGTCGATGTTTGGCTTCAGTCTGAAAACGGTTTACTCGGTATCGGTGAGTTTCCAACGGCAGAAAATGTCGATGCGGATTTGATTAATGCGGGCAAGCAAACCGTCACCACCGAACCGGGTGCCAGCTATTTTAGTAGCTCAGAGTCGTTTGCGATGATTCGTGGCGGTCATGTCAATCTGGCGATATTGGGCGCGATGGAAGTGTCAGAAAACGGCGATTTGGCTAACTGGATGATTCCGAAAAAAATGGTCAAAGGCATGGGCGGCGCGATGGATTTGGTGGCTGGCGTGCAGCGAGTGATTGTGCTGATGGAACAGGTCAATAAACATGGCGAGCCAAAAATCCTTGCCGACTGTGAGCTGCCACTAACGGGTAAAGGGGTGGTCGATCGTATTATCACCGAGCTTGCCGTATTAGACGTCACTGACAACGGTCTAAAATTGGTTGAGCTGGCAGAAGGAGTGAGTTTTGAGGAGTTACAAGAAAAAACGCCGGTGAGCATTATGCAATGAGTGCGTCAAAAGCGATTAGTAAATGAATATCCGACTTTGTGAAGTGTTTGCTTGGTTTAAGCATCATTCGCTTGCTAATAAAACACCAATCCTTTAGCATTTGATTTTATGTTAATTTGAGCCAATAATATTGGCTCTTTTTTATGAGCGTCTGTTGCCCCATTTTGCGCTGCACGGAGTAAAAGCGATGAATAATAAAGACTTGGCGTTGACCTATGCCGAAAAAATAAGCCGTGCTATTGAGCAGCAGCAGTATGAGCAAGCGATTGAAGAGATTCAAGATCTGCGTCCTATCGATATAGCCGATTTATTGGCATTAATTGAACCCAAACTCGCTTGGCAGCTCCTTGCGCATTTACCCAATCGCTCGACGATATTTGCTTATTTGGATCCTGATAGTCAAGTGGCACTCGCTTATGTCTTTCCGCGCGCTATTTTAGCCAAGATAGTCGGCGAGATGCCATCTGATGAACGAACTGATTTGTATAAGCGCCTGAGTCAAGACCAACGCGACGTGCTATTACCTGCCTTAGCGCAGGCAAAGCGTGAGGATATTCGCCGTCTATCCGCTTATGAAGAAGGCACGGCTGGTGCCTTGATGAGCTCCGATTATGCGACGTTAGGGGCTGAGATGACTGTCGCCGAAGCCTTGGATGCGCTACGTTTAGAAGCGCCTGATGCCGAAACTATTTATCACGCTTATGTGATTGATGACGCGCGTAAGCTCTTGGGCGTGGTGTCATTAAGGGTGCTTATTTTATCATCGCCTGAGCAGCTGATTAAAGACATCATGGTCAGCTCGGTCATCTCTTCTGATGTCAACGATGATCAAGAGGACGTTGCGAAAACTGTTGCCCGTTATGACTTAATTTCCCTACCCATTACCGATGCCAGTGGGGCGTTGGTTGGTATCGTCACCCATGATGATGCGATGGACGTGGCAAGCGATGAAGCCACCGATGACTTTCATAAGTCAGGCGGTGTCTCAACCATGGTCGGGCGCTTAAAAGACGTCAGTATTACCGTTCTCTATCGTAAGCGGGTTTTTTGGCTGGTGTTTTTAGTATTTGGCAACTTGCTGTCGGGGCTAAGTATCGCTAACTTCGAAGACGTCATTGCGGCAAACTTAGTATTGGTATTTTTCTTGCCTTTACTGGTTGATAGTGGCGGTAATGCCGGCTCGCAATCAGCGACTTTAATGGTACGTGCTTTAGCAACGGGTGATGTGGTGATGCGTGATTGGTTTTCGCTACTTGGCCGCGAAGCCTTAGTTGCCCTGCTGCTCGGGGCGACGATGGCCGTTGCCATTGCCCTTATTGGCTATGTGCGTGGTGACGCGACCGTCTCTTTGGTTCTGGCGCTAAGTATGCTGTGCGTCGTTATGATTGGTAGTGTCATTGGTATGAGTCTGCCTTTTATACTCAATAAACTCGGTTTTGACCCTGCAACCGCCAGTGCGCCTTTGATTACTTCAATCAGTGATGCGTCGGGCGTGCTGATTTATTTATTCATCGCTTCTAAATTTTTACCGATTGGTTAGTTTGTTTAATAAACGGTCATATACATAAGACCGCTTAAATAAAAAAATAACACCAATTTTGACCCTCATACCTACTGACAGTGTGGTTTTTTTATAGCGCCCATTAAGCTACACTGTATCTATATAAAAGCATTTGGCAAAAGTTTTATGGGCTAAAGTTTTAGCTAAGAGTTCTTTTAAACAATTTCAAACAGCTATTGTTTAAAAAGATTCATCGTTTTTGCCAAATTTAACCATCGATATAGGTAGTAGAGGTAGCTATGTTTAATTTTATAAAAAAAAGAGCATCTTCGAAATCCGAATCTCCGCAGCAACAAGCGGCTCGTGATAGCGCCGTTGATCAGGTTTTACTCAATTACCATTTAGGTAATAGCAGTCTTGCGACTATGGTCACAGGTCTAGAGCGCGATGGCGATGAGCTGACTTTGGATTTGCGTCTGCCGCAAGATAGCGATCCTGAGACCATTCAGCAAGAGCTTGGCAACCTACTGCATCCGCATGGCATCAGAGTGATTCATATGAATGTGCGCCTGCCAGCACCTGCAAAAGGCGCGGGGTCAAGCCTACCAAAAGCCATGCCAAAAACCACTAACGCGATGGAAAAGCAGGCCAAACCTTCTGCAAATACAAATAGTAGCAATCAGTCCGAACCGCCGATTACGAAAGCAGCGCCGACACAAGCATCCTTAACGGCGCATCCACGTATCCGCCATATTATCGTCGTCGCTTCGGGTAAAGGCGGCGTTGGTAAATCAACCACTACCGTTAATATCGCCTTAGCATTACAGAAGTCAGGCAATCGGGTTGGCGTGCTAGACGCTGATATTTACGGACCAAGTATGCCGACGATGCTGGGCGTGGACAAAGTCAAACCTGAGCTGGAAAACGAGCAGTTTGTACCTATTGAAGCGCATGGTTTGGCAATGCTATCGATTGGTAGTTTGCTCGATAGCGACAATACACCTGTGGCGTGGCGCGGACCAAAAGCCACTGGCGCCTTAATGCAGCTCTATAATCAAACCAATTGGCCGCAGCTCGATTACTTAGTCATCGATATGCCGCCTGGTACTGGCGATATTCAGCTGACATTGGCGCAGCGCATTCCGGTAACGGGCGCGGTGATTGTGACGACGCCGCAGCATATTGCCTTACTTGATGCGCAAAAGGGCATCGAGATGTTTAATAAAACCAATATTCCAGTACTTGGCGTGGTTGAAAATATGGCGCTGCATACCTGTAGCAACTGTAACCACACCGAAGCGATTTTTGGTACGGGTGGCGGCGAAAAAATCGCTGAGCAATACCATGTGCCACTCTTGGGTCAGTTGCCGCTTGCTAGTGGTATTCGCGCCCAAGTGGATAAAGGTGAGCCGAGCGTGTTGGCCGATGATGAATTTGCGCCGTATTATCTAAGCATTGCGAAAAATATCGAAGCCAATATCAATAAATTTGCCAAACCTGTCGATGATAAGCGGATTTTCTAATAGTTTTTAATGGCTTCTAAAGTTAGTAAAATAGCCTAAGCATATAAAACATTAAAATCTAAGTGACTTTGAATTTCAAAAGGGAAGTATTGTGAGCTTATCGACTTATCAACGTCATTTAGACAATATCCCCAAGCAATATCGGCTCCTAAAGCTATTTCGTCCGCCGATATACGTGATTGAGCTGTCGAATAATCAAGTAAGCGCTGTTTGCTACTATAAAGATGGCAGTAGCAAACGCCATCAGGTTAATGCGGCTTTTAGCAATCGCCGCATGGTGATTGCTGATTTTTTATCCGCAGTACAAGCAATTACTGATTTATTGCTTAAATTTCCTAAGCATCCGTTTGGAATAAGTTCTTTTGCAGTAGTCAATGTGACAGAAGAGCTTATAGATGGTTTGACGATGATAGAGATTAAAGCTATTAGTGAAGCCGTTTGGGCTGCCTCAGGACAAGCAAAAAGAAGAATAGTTAGCAGTACAGTCAACTACCAAGGACAGGTAGTCTCGTAATGAATTTTGGCTAGGATGCCTTAACCATGAAGCAAAATAATAATCATCAACCTATCACTAATCACTTGAAAGCAGTTGAGATTGACCAGCTTATTCAAAACGCTCAACCTAACTTTGGCGTTTTTGCTAACGTTAAGCGCATCAACTATCTTGACTATCATAGCCATCTTATCTCGCAAAAAGCGCTGCCAAACTGGCGCAAAGCGCTTAAAGCCAACCAATTTTGCTTTATCCAAATTATCGAGCCGCCTTATCGAGTTTGCCTAGCAATGGCGACGATTAAGCTTGCGACCAGCGCCTTCGTGTATCTCTATAATGATGAAACTAGTGAGCTAGAAGTTTGCGAAGCCTTGCAACCTTTGACGCGGCAGACCTTATTAGAAGGCGATTGTTATCAGGGTCAAATGGCATTTACTCATGACAAGCTGACCGTAACATTGGATTTTACGCCTTCCCAGATTAACGTTGTGCTAGATAGTCAAAACCTTGCACTCAATGCAACCTTAGCAAGACAATCACAGCCACTAGCTATCTGTACACCAACGGGCAGACGCGGTTGGACCTTTACCCAAAAAGAGCCGCTGACAGCAATATCTGGACATCTACTTATTAAATCTCATTCAACATCTAATATTACTGTTCCTGATGCTAAAGCCAAGCAAATCGACTTTACTGACACCACTATTGCCAACCTAGATTGGACGCTTGGCTATATGCGCCACAAGACCAATTGGTTTTGGACTTGTATTAATAGCTACTTGCCCGATGGCCGTCATTTCACCTTAAACTTATCGATGGGCGTCAACGAAACTGGCGCTAGTGAAAATGCTTGCTGGCTTGATGGGCAGATAGTGTATTTGCCGCCTGTGATGTTTATACGTCAAGATTTGGATGCAGCCGCGCAGCATACTTGGCGTATTTATCATCAGAACCTCGGCTGGAGTAAGGTTGATATTGATTTAACCTTTACGCCGATTACTGTTTATAAAAAGACCGATAACTTCGGTGTGCTTGCCAGTATTTTTGAGCAATGGCTGGGTTTTTATAGTGGTGAGATACGGCTAGCAGATGAGGTGATTGAGCTTGATAAGGTAATGGGGTTGGCGGAAGATCATTTTGCTAAATGGTAACTGATGAGCGCCTATTATGCATTTATAAATAGCAGGTTTAATTTTAAAGTCGTTGCCGCTCTATAAATTGCGCCGTCAATTCCGTATAATCGTCGCTACCAAAAATCTATTATCGCAATGGCTATTAAAAATTGGCTATTGAAAATTTTTTAAGGAACAACAATGTCTATCAAGTCTGACCGCTGGATTCGTAAAATGGCCGAAGAACATGGCATGATTGAACCATATGAGCCAGGTCAAGTACGCTTTAATGATGCAGGCGAGCGTTTGGTCAGTTATGGCACCTCAAGCTATGGTTATGATGTGCGCTGTGCCCCTGAGTTTAAAGTTTTTACCAACGTGCATTCAGTGATTGTAGACCCAAAAAACTTCGATGAAAAAAGTTTTATTGATGTCATCGGTGACGAATGCATCATTCCGCCAAATTCGTTTGCTTTGGCGCGCACAATGGAGTATTTTCGTATTCCGCGTGATGTGCTGACAATTTGTCTTGGTAAATCGACCTATGCACGCTGCGGTATTATCGTCAACGTCACACCACTTGAGCCTGAGTGGGAAGGGCATGTGACGTTAGAGTTTAGTAATACCACCAACTTGCCTGCGCGTATTTATGCGGGCGAGGGCGTGGCACAAATGCTGTTTTTCCAAAGTGATGCCGATGACGTTTGTGAGACCAGTTATAAAGACCGTGGCGGTAAATACCAAGGTCAGCGCGGTGTGACGCTGCCAAGAACCTAATCATCAAGCACTTAAACGCCAAGAGATTAAGTGTTTTTTAGTCTGTTAGTATTTTGGACTGACCATAAAAAAAGCCAGTATATTGAATATGACTGGCTTTTTTATGGCTAACTCTTTTGGCTATTTCAAAATCGATTTTTTAACGCAATTATTTTAAAACTTTTAACCCGGCTTTATTATCGCGCTTAGGTTTCGGGGCAGCGGCACTTTTCTTAAAGGTAGTCGCTGCATCTTCTTCAGGGACATAATCATCGTATTCATTAGGGTCAAAAAACATCCCTTGCGAATTTTCTTTGGCATAAATCCCCATTACCGCCGTCAATGGTACCCAAATCTCTTGCGAGACACCACCAAAGCGCGCACTAAAATGAATATAATCATTTTCCATGCTCATATTACCGGTTGCGCGGCTAGCAATGTTGAGCACGATACGTCCGTCTTGGACATGCTCTTTAGGGACTTGTACATTGTCAGCAGTAGCATCTACCATCAGGTATGGGGTGAGCGCATTGTCCTCTATCCATTGATATAGCGCGCGCACCATATAGGGACGTGTTGGGGTAATAGAGGTGGTTTCTTCGCTCATTTTTCGGTTTCCTTATGCATTATTATTAAATACTATCTCGTTTGCGATAAAGTCGTGGTTATAGAAAAATCATTCACTATATCGCTATTCTATATCAAAGTCTATTTTAGGGGAGTCATCAGCGGTTGTCTAATTAACGCACGCTTTTTTGAAAGCTGTCACGTTCAAAGACCCGTTTTTGATAGTCGAATAGAGGGCGGCTGATAGCACACGGTAGCTCAATACCCATCTCTTCCAATCGCCATAACAGCGGGGCTAATAGCACGTCGCACCAACCAAACTCGTCGGCCATAAAGTAAGGCTTATGAGCGAATAAAGGCGACAAAGTAATCAAGGAGTCGCTTAGCTGCTTTTTCGCCAAGGCTGCTTGCGCTTTGTTAAAACTGTCCGGATGCAACAGCAATCGTTTGCCGAGCACCAACCAATCATGTTGTATACGCCAAGCCAATTGACGAAACTGGGCGCGCTCTTGCGGCGTATCTGGCAGTAGTTTATTGGCATGATAACGCTCCTCAAGGTATTCGAAGATAACGTTAATCTCATATAGCGCAATCTCACGCTGTTGCAAAACAGGCAAAGTGTGATAAGGATTGAGCTCGGTCAAGTCTTCCGGACGCTCAGAATGTAGCCGCGATAAATAATAGGCAAGCTTTTTTTCTTCAAGCAATAGGCGAGCCACATGGCTGTTGTAGCCATCGTCAGCGTATAAAATCAGCTGACTACTTGGAATGTCATTCGCATCAATCATGGAAGCCTAATGTATTAGTAAAGCCTATTATCGTAAACAATGTCGCTGCGTTTATCAAGGTAGCGTACGTAAACATTGCTCATAAGGGATTTTTTAACAGAAGATTTTATAATTAACCATTTATGCAGACATAAAAAAGCACTACCGAAGTAGTGCTTATTTTTTAGATTAACTTTGGATCTTTATTGCTTTATTATTTTACGTCTTTCCAAAACTCTTTGTTCAATAAGTAAACTGGAATGAGCAGTACTAATAAGAATAAAATCACAAAGAAACCAATCACTTGGCGGTCATGACGAACAGGTTCAGCCATCCACGCCATGAAGTTAACCAAGTCACCAACCTCAGATTCAAACTCATCGGCACTCAGCTCTTCTTGCATATTATGCAAGACGTGCGGCATCGCAGCGTTGGCGAGCACTAAGTTATTAGCGCCCCAAGGACGGCTTGGATCTTCATAGAATGATAGCAAATACGTATAAACCCAGTCATCACCGCGTAGTCTTGTTTCAAGTGACAAGTCCGGAGGTGCCGCACCAAACCATGATGCTTGGACTTCAGGATCGATTTCAGCATTGATATGGTCACCGATTTGATCGGTGGTGACCATCAAATACTTCTCGACCAGCTCAGGTGGTATCTCTAAATCTTTAGCAATGCGCGAGTGGCGAACATACTGTGCGGAGTGACAACCGGCACAGTAGTTCATAAATATTTTCGCGCCGTTTTGTAGCGAGCCTTTATTGGTAAAATCAATAGGGGCTGTGCTACAAGCTAGGTGTTCTACCACACCGTCAGCATTGGTGAAAGTACCGCAGCCACCGCCGCCTGCTGCCAGTGCGCTACCAGCAGTCAAGGTTAATGCCGCGCCTAAGCCTAGACCAGCTAGGGATTTAATTAGCGTGCTCATTAGTGACCTCCGGTAACGCGTTCTGGTGGCTGTTTACACTTCTCAATGGCAGTGTAAAACGGCATCAATAAGAAGAACAAGAAATATAGAACTGTGAATATACGTGACATGATAGTCGCCGTTGGGGTTGCAGGTGTTGCACCCAAGTAGCCTAGTACCACAAAGCTAATCGCAAAGATAGTAAGCGCAATCTTAGACAAGATGCCTTTATAACGTATCGAGCGTACTGGAGATCTATCGAGCCATGGAATTAAGAACAGTACGGCAATCGCACCACCCATCGCAATAACACCACCAAGCTTATCAGGAACTGCACGTAAGATGGCATAGAAAGGTGTGTAGTACCATACTGGCGCAATATGCTCTGGTGTTTTTAGCGAGTTCGCTGCTTCAAAGTTTGGTGGCTCAAGGAAGAAACCGCCGCCTTCTGGGAAGAAGAACACCACTGCAAAGAACAAGATAAAGAAGACAACAATACCCACCATATCATGCACAGTGTAGTATGGATGGAATTCAATACCGTCTAATGGTACGCCATTCTTATCTTTTAGCTTCTTAATGTCGATGCCATCAGGGTTGTTTGAACCAACGTGATGCAGCGCCACTAAATGCATAAACACTAAGCCGACAAGGACAAGCGGAATAGCAACCACATGCAAAGCAAAGAAGCGGTTTAAGGTAATACCTGAGATGATATAGTCACCACGTACCCATTCAGCAAGACCGTCACCAATGACAGGTAGAGCCGCAGGTAAGTTTAGAATAACCTGAGCACCCCAGAATGACATGTTGCCCCAAGGGAGTAGGTAACCGAAGAAACCTTCTGCCATTAATGCTAGGTAAATACCCATACCGATAAGCCAAATAAGCTCACGCGGTTTTTGGTATGAACCGTATAGCAAGGCGCGGAACATATGCAAATATACGACGACGAAGAACGCAGATGCGCCCGTCGAGTGCATATAACGGATGAGCCAACCACCTTTGACATCACGCATGATATATTCAACAGACGCAAATGCCCCTTCGGCACTTGGGTTGTACATCATCGTTAGCCAAATACCAGTCACTAGCTGGTTAACCAATACCACCATTGATAACACACCAAAGAAGTACCAAAAGTTAAAGTTCTTTGGTGCATAGTACTTTGACATATGATATTCATAGGTTTCAGTCGCAGGAAAGCGCGCGTCTACCCAATGCATTAACTTTTTACCCATGCTCATATTAAGCCTCCCCAATCGTCAAGATAGTACCATCCATGCTGTACTCTGGGATTGGTAAGTTAAGCGGTGCAGGGACACCACTATAAACACGACCCGATAAATCGTATTTAGAGCCATGACATGGGCAGAAAAATCCACCGTACCAGTCATTACCGCCTAAATCAGCTGCGCCCACATCAGGACGGTAGTTTGGTGCACAGCCTAAATGTGTACAGACGCCTTCTACCACCAAGACTTCTGGTGATAAAGAGCGCTCAGGGTTTTTACAATATTCTGGTTGTAGCGACTCATCTGAATCAGGGTCTGACAGTAATGGCTTCACTGATTCTAACGTAGTCAGCATCTCTTCAGTGCGCTTGACCACAAAGATAGGTTTGCCCCGATATTTGACGACAATCATCTGTCCTGCTTCGATAGAACCAATATCTTGGGTCACTGCAGCACCTGCAGCCTCGGCTTTTGCGCTCGGAGTCCAAGAACGGACAAAAGGTGTCGCCACAGCAGCTACCCCAGCTGCACCAATGACGGCAGTCGAGGCAATAAGAACTCTACGACGTTGTACGTTAACGCCTTCGGCATGGCTCATTAATACTTCCTCCAGGTGAATGAAATGGGATTATCCCACACTGGGTTTGTGGCTTAGAAAAATGACAATTATCAAGCCACGTTAGCTGTGCCTAATTTTGCTAATTGTTGCTATTCTAAGCTATTTCGGTCATAAAATAAATTATTGTGTTAAAAATAAAGCAGCCTTGAGAAAGCGTACTTCAGTGTTAAACAAGATAATTAGTCTAAAACTGCTTAATTATCAATATTTAACCTACCTTAAAGTACGCTTTTTTATCAACAAGACTATTATGAATAATGACCTTATAATTAATAAGGGTATTCAGCAATAGGGAATGATACTTGAAATCAAGACAATGTTCACTAACTTTCCGCACATTACACGGTTGTAAGTGGTCGTAAGCTATTTATAACCCTTAACCATTTTCGATATAAGGTTATGCGGTGATAAATAGCGCTAGACAATATCAACTCTCAAGTGTATGCCAGCGCTCAAGCTTAGTCATCATCTCATCTTCAATAGCCAATAAACGCTCACTGGCAGCCGTAGCGGCGTCCATATCTTTCGTAAACCAAGAACCATCAGCCAGCTTTTCTTCCAGCTCCGTTTGCTCAGCTTCTAACGCAGCGATTTCTTTTGGCAAATTATCGAGTTCACGCTGTTCATTATAGTTAAGCTTTTTGGCAGCGGTATTAGACTTTGCTGCGACCGTAGTTTTATTGTTAGCTTTGCTACTAGCAGCATTATCGTTAGACGATTTAGCATTCTTAGCTTTCGCTTCTTCTTCACGGTTTTTTTGTACCAAGTATTCTTGATAGCCGCCGACATATTCTTTGACAATGCCATTACCATCTTCATCCGTGTCAAATACCCAAGTAGAGGTAACGACGTTGTCCATAAATGAGCGGTCATGGCTAATCAGCAAGATAGTACCGTTGAAGCTGGCAACCGACTCTTCTAATAGCTCAAGGGTGGCCATATCCAAGTCGTTGGTTGGCTCATCGAGTACCAAAATATTGGCAGGCTTTAATAATTGCTTGGCAAGTAGTACGCGATTACGCTCACCACCTGATAATGCTTTAACAGGCGTACGCGCACGCTCTGGAGCAAATAAGAAATCTTGCAGATAGCTCATGATGTGCGTTTTGCGCCCGCCAACTTCGACGAAGTCAGAACCTTCAGAGACGTTTTGCGCCACGCTGGCTTCTAGATCTAACTGGTCACGCAGCTGATCGAAAAAGGCAATTTGTAAATTAGTGCCAAGCTCGACCGTGCCTGTTTTGGTGACTTCATCATCAGACATATCGAGTAGGGCTTTAATCAGCGTGGTTTTACCCGCGCCGTTGGGACCTACGATACCGATTTTGTCACCGCGCATAATCATGGTGCTAAAGTTGTCGACCAAGACGTTGCCATCATATTCCAGATGCAGGTTCTTAACTTTACAAACCAGCTTGCCGCTTTTCTCGCCTTCACCCATGGTGATATTGACGTTACCGACTTGCTCGCGGCGGCCTTTACGCTCTTCGCGCAGAGCTTTTAGCTCACGGACACGGCCCTCGTTACGGGTACGACGCGCTTTGATACCTTGGCGAATCCAAACTTCTTCTTGTGCCAATTTTTTATCAAAATTAGCATTGTTTTTTTCTTCAGCGAGTAGCTGCTGCTCTTTTAATTCTTGATAACGCGCATAACCTTTAGCGCCTTGGGTGACGTCATAGCTGGTCAATTGACCACGATCAAGCTCAACGATACGGGTGGCGAGCTTGTTGACAAATGCTCTATCGTGCGTCACGAACAATAACGTCAGACCTTGCCAGTCGAGTAAAAAGCGCTCCAACCATTCGATGCTTTCAACGTCCAAATGGTTGGTTGGCTCATCGAGTAATAGCACATCAGGCTTGGTGACTAGTGCACGCGCCAGTAACACACGGCGTTTACGACCACCAGACAATGAAGACAGGTCGGCTTCAGGGTCGAGTCCCATGGTTGTAATCAGACGGGTTGCATCACGCTCTAAATCCCAGCCATGTACCGCATCGATATCGTGTTGCAAGGTCGCCATATGCTCGCAAGCGTCCATATCGCCATTGGCACACATATCGACTTGCTTATTATAGTTAATGAGCAAATCAGCGGTGTGGCGGCTACCGCCCATCACGATGTCCAAGATACGTCCGCTGGTTTCAGGAACGTCTTGTTCTAGCATCGCGACACGCATGCTGCTATTTTTGATAATCTCGCCGCTGTCAGGCTGCAATGAGCCATTTATCAGTTTAAATAAAGTAGATTTGCCTTCGCCATTACGGCCAATCAAACAAACGCGCTCGCCTGCATTGATTGAAAAATCGATGCCATCGAGAATAGGAGCCACGCCAAAGGCTAAGTGAATATCTTTTAAATGTATCAATGCCATAGAATATCTTAAGCTTATATAATAGTGAGGTAGAGGTTGTTGCAAAATTCCTAGCAGTATAACATGCTGCCACCTAACTGTAGTATGCGTAAATGTCTTTATAAACACTATTTTATCAAGTCTATTTTAAATGGTTAGGTCTGAGATTTAATAAAGAGAATAACCATACTATCTATTATTGAGAACTACTATTGAGAAAAATATGAACCAACCAAATTCGATAGAAAAAAACGCTTCTAATCAACAAGCTCAGCTGGCAGATAGCCAAGCAGACTTACAAGCACAGGTTATTGAATTGCAAATGAACCTCTCTCACCTTGAAGTTACCGTCGAGAGGCTTGATGAGGTTATTACGCGCCAAGATAGAGATATCCAAACCTTGCAGCGCCAACTACAGTTTATCTATAAGCAAGTACAAAACCAAGATGGGGATGGCGGTGTAGCGCCTTTTGATGTTATGGCGGATAGACCACCACATTATTAACAATAAGATATTCTCAATATAGACAATAAATAATGGCATAGTATTTATTGAATATTTATATGCAAATTTTGGCATAAATATACGGTTCGCTGACTATTCAGTCATATTGCAGAAATAATGTATTTTTCGGTTGTTTTCATGTAAAAAACACATTAGTATCCTTCACCTTAGATACTGTCTACCTAACAAAGTTCGGTGTAGCGGTAAAACAATGTGGATGTTTGGAGATACACAATGGGCGCAAATTTCAATCTAAAGACTCTAACGGTAGCTTTGGCTGCTCTTTCTGCAGCTAGTATCGCTAGTGCGGCAGGTCTTGATCGTTCAGGTCAAGATATCACCGCGTTTTTGCAAGATGGTACCTATGCCGAAACCGTTTATACCTATATCGATGCTGATGTTAGTGGTAAAGACTCTTCAGGTAATAAAATTGATGACATCGCAGAAGACTATGACTTCTTCCGTTATGGTGTAAAAACGGATATCAACGACACCTTTAGTATTGGTATCTTATATGATGAACCATTTGGTGCTGCAGCTGACTATACTGGTAAAAACGATTTCATCACTAACACTGATGCAGATGCCATTATTCAAGACTTTACAAAAAATCCTAATCTGACCGAAGCGTATGTAGATTCTGTCTTAATACCGCAATTGCAAGGTGCTCTTGCTCCAGGTAATCCAGGTGGCTTGTCAGCTGAAGAACTCAAAGCTGCACAAGGTCAGTTAATTGGTTTAGAAGCTGCAAAAGGATTGGCAGCAGTTGCAGGCGAAGCGACACAAGTTGAAGTACGCACAGAAAGTATTACCGGTATTCTTGGTGCTAAGTTTGGTACTAATAAAGAATTTCAAGTGTACGGCGGTCCAGTTGCTCAACGTGTAAGAGCAGACGTGAAATTGCGTGGCGATGCATACAGCTCAGCGAAAGGCTACACTACCCATATTAGTAAAGACCAAGACTATGGCTGGCTTGCTGGCATGGCTTATAGTAAGCCAGAAATCGCCTTAAAAGCTGCTTTGACTTATCGTTCAGAAATCAAGCATAACGCAAAAGCTTTTGAGACTTTTCCTTTAGCTACCGCTGCAGGCGCTACCGTAGGTTTACCTCTATCGACTACCAGATATTCTGATATCGAAATCAATACGCCAGAGTCAGTGAACTTCGACTTTCAAACAGGTATTAATCCAACGACTTTAGCAACTGCCAAAGTTCGCTGGGTACCTTGGAGCGATTTTGCTATCGTACCTTCGTTATATAATGATGTAAGTAAGGTTTCAACAAAAGATGATAAAGGTCTTGCATTGGTAAGCTACGACAAGGATCAATGGCAAGTAGAGTTAGGCCTTGCAAAACGTCTAGCACCGAAGTTTGCGGTAAGCGGTACTGTTGGTTGGGATAGTGGCGCAGGCAACCCTGTTACTTCACTCGGTCCAATCGAAGGCTACTATAGCGTTGGTTTAGGTGGTAAATATGATATCACTGAAAACTGGGCAGTATCTGCTGGCGGTAAGTATTTATGGTTCGGTGATGCAGATGGCCAAATTCCAACCAAACAAGTAGTCAGTAAGTTTGAAGATAATGACGGTTTTGCACTTGGCTTAAAACTATCTTATCAAGCTAAATAATATTTTAACTAAGATTGCTATCATTAATGTAGGCTATAAATTTGCACAAAAAAAACGATCCTTAATGGGTCGTTTTTTTTTATGTTTTTAATAAAATAAATAGAAATATAAAAGGTAACTTTTCCATTTTTCAAATAA
>NZ_CAJHAT010000004.1:0-315641 GCF_904846465.1 Psychrobacter pulmonis | reverse complement strand
AATAATTAGGTAAACTATTGTTTATTAAACTTTTTGTAATAATTTGTACTGTACAGTCATTAGTATGAAATAAAGCATTTTAATTGTTGTTTTAGTATTGAAAAGTCATTACTATTCATTTCAGGACATCGTTTACATAACATTATATTTCGCGTAACAATGCTAAATTTTGATTATTACAACGATTAAACAACGAGGATGTTTGGAGACATACAATGCGCGCTACTTTTCATTTAAAAACCCTTACTGTAGCGATAGCTACTCTTTCAATTGCTAGCATTACAAATGCAGCAGGTCTTGACCGTTCTGGTCAAGATGTCACAGCATTTCTACAAGATGGTACTTATGCTGAAGCTGTCTATACTTATATCGATGCTGATGTTAGTGGTAAAGATAGTGCTAACATTATTCCTACCAGTAATACCTATGTAGAAGGCAGTGATACTGGTGATATCGCTGAGTCCTATGATTTTTTCCGTTATGGTGTAAAGACCGATATTAATGACACGTTTAGTGTTGGTATTTTATACGATGAACCTTTTGGCGCAGCAGCAGAATATACCAAAGGAAACTTTGTCGCTCAGGAGGGAGATAATCGTGAAGCTACGATCACTGCAATTTCTGGAGGCGCTATAGGTCCAAATTCTCCGCTAGGGATAACAAGCTTTGCTCAAGCTCAAGGTACAGTTAACGCTCTCCAAGGAAAAATAGCACAGGGTGGTACTTTAACAGCTCAAGAACAAGCTGCATTAACAGCATTAGCGCCAGCAGTTGGTATTGTAAATGGAGAATATAATACAGCAGGTGAAAACACTAAGGTTGAAGTTCGTAGTAACAATATTACGGCTATTTTAGGTGCAAAATTTGGTTCTAATAAAGAGTTTCAGGTTTATGGCGGCCCAGTCGCTCAACGTATAGAATCCGAAGTAAGGCTGCGAGGGCTTGCTTATGGTCCTGCTACAGGCTATACATCAAATATCAATCCTGATCAAGATTACGGCTGGATTGCGGGCATGTCATATAGCAAGCCAGAAATTGCTCTAAAAGCCGCTTTAACCTATCGTTCTGAAATTGATCATAGTATGGATATAACTGAAACTTATCCTTTGGCTGGGACACTAGCAGGAAATCCAGCCGCTGCAACTCAAACAAATAAAATGGAAATTACTACGCCAAAATCAGTTAACTTTGATTTTCAAACAGGTATTAACCCAACAACTCTAGCCACGGCAAAAGTGCGCTGGGTACCTTGGGGTGATTTCTCAATCGTACCCCCATTATACAATGCCGTTAGTAAGAATAACCCTGCTTATGGTCCCGATGGTTTAGCACTAGTAGAATACGGTGATGATCAATGGCAAGTAGAGCTAGGTCTTGCTAAACGTGTTGCTCCTGCATTGGCCGTTAGTGGTACCGTTGGTTGGGATAGCGGCGCTGGTGATCCAACAACATCACTCGGACCTATCGATGGCTACTACAGTGTAGGTCTTGGTGCTAAATATAACGTGACTCCTGAATGGGCGGTATCAGCCGGCGGTAAATACTTATGGTTCGGTGATGCCAAAGGTCAGCTGCCAACTCAAAAATTGGTTGGTGACTTCCAAGATAATGATGGTTATATCCTTGGTATGAAATTGTCTTATCAAGGTAAGTAATTATACTTTCTATCTTTAATTAATAAGATTAATGTTTGTAAAAGCAAAGCAACCTTTGAGGCTGCTTTGCTTTTTTCTGCGTTTAAATATTGGATATGGCAATATTATACCCCTCTACTATATTCACATTTAACAAGAATTGTTTAATAAAAACCTATTATTATCATATATATAAGAGAATCTCTAAATTGAGATTCTCTAGCTTATATTAGTTAATATCTACGACGTTCAATCAAAGTTTAAAAAGGTAGTTGCTATAAGACTCAACTTTAATTATGATACTTAAGTCGATTACGTTATCTTACATAGCTGTAATGTCAGATATGAAGGAGAAGTAATAACGAGTAATCGTTTGTTATTTCCAGAAATTTGGTTCAAAGTCGTTTGGCAAAGGATTGCATCGCATCAGCTGAAATTATTGATATAAGACATGTCATGATTAAGCTATTTGCCAGTTATTATATTCATGGAGGATATCAAGTGTCTCAAAAATTCCCTATCTCTAAACTTACTCTCGCTCTTATTACTCTGTCGGCTGCATCATTGACGCAAGCTGCTGGTCTTGATCGTTCTGGTCAAGATATCAAAGGCTTTTTTAATCCCGGAACCTATGCAGAAGTTGATTTTGCTTATATCGATACCAAAGTTTCTGCTCATGACAATGCCGGCGCTATCGTTACTCCAACTGGAGAGATTCGTAATGGTATTACTTCAACTGAAGCGGCATACGAAAAAGGTGTATCAACTGGAAACGCCACACCTGACTCTTATAACTTCATGCGCTACGGTGTAAAGACTGATGTCAATGATATTGTTAGCATAGGTGTGTTCTATGATGAGCCTTTCGGTGCAGAAGTAGAGTATTCAGGTGATAATACCTTTGTCTCTAAAGCAGGTAAGCAAACCATTGCTGATTCATCAACGGGAACGTCTGTTCCTAATGAAGTTATAAACTCTTCAGTGCTTGATCCAAACTATAATAAAAATACTAACGTGAGCGTACATACGGAAACGTGGACAGGTTTAATTGGCTTTAAATCTAATGGCTTCCAGGTCTATGGCGGCCCAGTTATGCAGAAAGCAAAAGCAGATGTGCATCTACGTGGTCAAGCTTATGGCCCACTGACTGGCTACGACGCTAATGTCAATGCCGATACCGACTACGGCTGGGTAGCTGGCCTTGCTTATAGCAAACCTGAGATCGCATTAAAAGCTGCTTTAACCTATCGCTCTGAAATTGAGCATAAGACTGATATCGCAGAAAGAGTTCCTTTATTAGGCTCACCCTTAAAAGGTGCAGCATTAGAGAAGCTTGGGATTGATCCAAATTCTGCGCTCGGGCAGTCTATTGGTGAGTACGCTACGACTACTGCTACTGTAACCACGCCTGAATCAGTGAACCTAAATATTGAAACGGGTCTTAGTGAAAAATATCAATTATTAGGTACGTTGGACGTACGCTGGGTGCCTTGGAGTGATTTTACTATCGTACCACCACTTTACAATGCCTACTCTAAAGCTGCAGCGCCAGAAGGGCTTCCGTTATTATCTTACGAAAAAGATCAATGGAAAGTGGACGTTGGTTTAGCCAAACGTTTTAACGAAAAGCTGGCTGGATCAGTGGTGGTTGGCTATGATTCTGGGGCAGGCGATCCTGTAAGCTCGTTAGGTACCATTGAAGGCTTCTATAGTATTGGTGGTGGTGTGAAATATAATGTCACTCCTGAATGGGCCGTATCTGTTGGCGGCAAATACCTTAAATTTGGTGATGCAACGGGACAGCTACCTAACGGCAGTATCGTTAGTAAAGCGGAAGACAATGATGGCTATATCGCTGGTGTGAAACTGTCTTACCAAAGCCAGTAAGATAGTATTCATTAAAAATTTTTTAAAATGCTTATCTGACTGTTCAGTTGGGTAAGCCTTATTAAGTACTACTATCATATTGGGTAATGAGTTGTTGCTCATAAAACTGTTTAATATGTCACAAATGAACGTTTGCGTCATTTTTATCAACTGCTGTCAGCTGTTATAAATTGACTTTGTAAACTAAATTTGGTTATCTATAGCTCTTATCTAAATACTAGTTGTACCAGTAGTAGATAAAGGAATATCTATCAATCATCCATGGAGGAAGACGAATGTCACCTAACCGTCATTCAATTGAAGCTGTATCGACAGCTAAAAAATTCAAAACCCCGCTCAAAGCCAGCGCTGTCCTTTTAACATCAATGATTCTCGCAGCCTGTAATACGACTGATGATCCTTCGTATAACCTTGAAGATATCTTTAGTCCATCACAAAGTGTGATTGATGCACAACTAAAAGCTGAAAAAGAAAAAGCCGAAAAAGCTAAAGCTGAAGCAGATGCCGCTGTTGCAGCGAAAGAAAAAGCTGAAGCTGCACTTGTTGCTGCTGAAAAAGCTGCACTTGAAGCTAAAAAAGAATCTGATGCTGCCATCGCTGCCGCTGAAAAGGCTAAAAAGGAAGCAGAGGATGCTTTAGAGGATGCTTTAGCAAGTGGAGGAGGCGGTAATAAAGAAGAACTGCAAAAAATAGCTGATGAAAAAGCTAAGCTAGCAAAAGAGGCGCAAGCTGACGCTGAAACTGCACAGAATGCTGCCCAAGCTGCCCAAAAAATTGCCCAAGATGCAGCAGCAGCAGCAGAGATTAAAAATGCTCCTGAAACAGCTAAGTCTGGTGTACAATCATTAAATATCGATCCGAAAGCTGCTGGAATAGAAAGTGCTTTTACAGTTACTACACGCGATTTTAAATCGACAGATAGCAGTATTGAAGCCCGAGCCGACAGCGCTTCAGGTGATTTATTACCAATTGTTAATATTACAACCTCTGGCAAAGATGACACTGATTTACAAAATGGTTTTAAATCTCACGACGATCGCATAGACATCACAACGGGTCTTGGCGTCTTACCGCTGACTTATATTTCAGTATATAAAGACTATGGCAATGACCTACGCATCGGTCACATCGATGGTGCAGCAGCCTTGGGTGCAAATCAGCTACCAGTAAATGGTGTAGCTGTGATTGGTAATGCAACTCAAGCAGCCAGCATGCCAACCGAAGGTAAAGTAGGCTACACCGGTGACGCAACCTATCGCAAGCTTGGTATTGGTAATGCTATTGAGTTCGGTTCATCCGTATTCACCGCAGACTTTGTTGCTAAAAACGTCAAAGGCGATCTCACCTTCGCTAAAGCCGGTAAGATTGGTCTAACCGCTGGTATCACAGGTAACCAATTCTCGGGCAAAGCAGCAGATAACGCTGGTTATAATACCGAAGGTGGATTCTTCGGTGGTGATGCTCAATATCTAGGCGGTGTTTACGAAGGCAATGGCGCTCAGGGCACTTATGGTGCGAAGAGTGACAAGCAAATTCAAGCTGATAAAGTAGCCAATGAATCAGCGGATAAGGCTGCTGCAGCTAATAAAGCATTAGCTGATGCGCAAGCAGCGGCTACAAAAGCCAAAAAAGATGCAGAAAGAGCACAAGCTGCTGCTGACAATGCAGGTAATGCAGGTGATGATAAAGCACTGCAAGAGGCATTAGACAGAGCGGAACGAGCTGAAGCAGCACTAAAAGAAGCTGAAAAAAATGCACAGATTGCTATCCAAAAAGCGGTAGATGACGCGCAAAAAGAAGTTGAAGCAGCAGCAGCCAAAGTTAAGATAGCTCAAGATGAAAAAATTAAAGCCGAAAAAGATGCATTGAAAGCGAAGACTGATGCAGATAAAGCCATTGGCGATGCTAAAATCGAAGCTAATGAAAAAGTAGCAGATGCTAAAGAAAAACTTAAAGCGGCAGAGGATAGAGAAAAAGCAGCGGCAGTAGCAGCAGCGGCAGCCGAAAAGAAAGTGCAAGATTTGCAAGCTCAGCTAGACAGTATGCCAAAGTGGGTATCTGCAGCTGAAGCTGAGCAAACAGGTGTGCAACATCTATCTGTTGACGCTACTGCATTAAGCGAAGAGATAGGTGTTAAAACAACCACGACCCGTGACTTTGCTATTCGTAGCACATCAGATGTCGATGCCCGTGCTGACTTAGCGCTTGTAGGTCTTCCTCTAGTCCCTGTAGCGATTAAAGTTTCAGGCGATAATGATGCTGAAACAGAAAATGGCTTTAAAGCTCACAAAGGTACTGGCAATGTATTGGCAGCAGGTGATTTAGCTTATACTGCAACTTATAAAGATTTCGGTGATGGTGCGATGCGTATTGCCCATATAGATGGTGCAGTTACTGCTGGTGGTGGTGCGATCACAGTTCCTGTAGATGGCATTGCGGTAGTTGGTAATAAAACAGCAACGCTACCTACAGATGGTAAGTTCGAATATGCTGGTGATGCCACCAACCGTAAAGTTGGTGTAGATAATGCGGTTAAATACGGTAGTTCTGAGTTCACCGCTGACTTTGTTGCTAAAAAAGTGGATGGTACGCTTAAGTTCGATAAGACAGAAGATATTATTCTTTCAGCTAATATTGGCGGGGAAGACATAGAAGATAATGAATTCTCTGGTGAGAAGAATGGTTACAACACTAATGGTGCTTTCTACGGTAAAGACGCCAACTTTATCGGCGGTATCTATGAAGGCAACGGTTCGCAAGGTACCTTTGGTGCAGAGAAAGATGGAACAGCAGCTGATTTAGTGGTAACAGTTGATCCAACGCCTGTCAATCCAGATATTAAGCCTGCTGATCCTAATATGACAGGTTTCCAGTCTACGGCTATGAGTAGTTTGGAAGCAAACTCTTCAAATCTTAAAAAGTTTGAAGATGCTATTGGCTATGTAGCCATTCGTGATGATGCATCAGACTTCACTGAGACAGAAACTAAGAATGGTTCAGAAGTCCCCAAAGATAATCGTAAAGGTGATAACTTTACAAGCTTTGATAAAGGTGTCGTTCGTGGTGACATGGTGCAGCCTGCTAGTGTTAAAGCGCCTATTGCCGTTAACTTAATCACTACTGAGCCTGCAACAGTTAAGGTCGATGCTGGTTTAGGGTTTATTGATGGAAACCCTGACTTTAAATACAACGCTGTATATGAAAATTTTGGCGAGCAAATGCAGGTTGGTCACGTCTACGGTGTGTTAAATTCATCATTATTAAATAAAGATGTATCACGTGTCGCTAACGTGTATGTTCAAGGCCATTTAACAAATCAAGCAGACATTGACTTCTTAAAAGGAGTTAATGAAGGTAAAGTAACATACGAAGGTAATGCAACCTATATGGAGAATATCCACTTAGGTGATACAGGTGCTTTCAAGCCTGTTGATGGTAGTTCAGTCTTTGATGTTGATTTTGTCAATAATTCAGTCGAAGGTAAGCTAAGCTTTGAAGGTGATTTTAAATACAACCCAGCCGGTAAGATAGATATTAATGCGACTATTGATGGCAATACCTTTGCTGGTAATCAGAATGGTATAGATACTGCAGGTGGTTTCTATGGTCCGGATGCACAGTTCTTAGGTGGTATCTATCAAGACGCATCAACTTTAGAGGGCACTAGCGGTGGTAAGGGTGCTGGTCCTGGGACTGGCACTAAATTCCAAGGTACCTTTGGTGCCGAAAAGCAGTAAATTAGCCTATTAGTTCAGAATAAAAAAAGCGCCTTCGGGCGCTTTTTTGTTGTATAGCATTCTGTGTCTATAAAATTTCAATAAAACATAATAAAAAATCAATCAAGAAAAAAAGGAAGAAGAAATTAGTTAAACAAAAATCTATAGAGAGATAAATATATAACTTGAATTCATAAATAGGTATGAATAGATACTAAACTTAATTCCATTATATTAAATGATATCTAGAAAGAATCTAGAAGAATTTTATTTATCTATTTTAAAAAAATCAATAAATATCAAAATTTCCATAACGAAAAATACTCATATTCTCAAAAATTTCCTCATCAATATTTTATTGATGAGAGGTTATTATAATTTCTAATCATTCTTAATTTCTCTAAAATAATCTAAATTCCATTATAAGAGCCCAGAAAGTACTTATTTTGCTTCATATAAACGATATTTGTCGTAATTTTCCTAAAAAATACAACGAATGAAAAGAGATATCAACGAGGACTATAGTTATTTTTATTCTGATGACCACGTATAGATAGAAGTGCTCTATATTCCTTCATGCATATATTGATACAGTTCCTCTCTATATAAGTGTATATATTTTCCAATTAGAATTAATTAGTAACTAAATATTTCAATAAACAATATTTCATTAGTACTGTTTGACTTTATTTATAGGATTTGTTTATGTATGCATGCAACCAGATTAAAGTTGCTTCTTGTTAACAATGTAACGGAATATCATAAACTCTTCATGGAGGAAGACGAATGTCGCCTAACTGTCATTCAATATCAGCTGCAAAAACAGCAAAAAAACTAAATACACCACTCAAAGCCAGTGTAGTTCTCTTAAGTGCTATTATTGTAGCGTCATGTGCGACTAGTGATGGAGATGGTAATATCACACCGAAACCAACACCTGTGTTGCCGGGTACTGATACGGGAGGTGGAGCGGGTAATATAACTGAGTCTGAAAAAGCTATTAAAGCGGCTGAGGCTAAAACCAAAGCAGCAGAAGAAGCCCTTAAAGTAGCAGAAGCAAAAACTAAGGCAGCAGAAGAGGCGCTTAAAGCGGCAGAATTAAAATTTGGACAAGAATCAGAAAAGGCAGCAGCGGCATCAAAGACAGCAATTGATGCAGCAAGAGCAGAGGCGTTACAGGCAAAAGCTGCTGCAGAAGCTGCAAGAGTGGAAGCGGTAGCAAAAATTGAAGCAGCCGCAAAAGAAGCTGAAGGCAAAATTAAAGCGGCGAAAGAAGAAGCGGCTAAGGATGCCGTAGCAAAGGTGAAAACCGCTGAAGAAAAGGTAAAGGCTGCTGAAGCTCGCGCCAATGAAATAGCGGAGTCACTGAAAGCTGAAGTAGCAGCAAAGGAAGCAGCCGAAGCCAAAGCTGCAAAAGCTGAGTCAGAAAAGAAAGCAGCCGAAGCTAAAACGAAAGCAGCTGAAGGTGAGACTAAAAAAGCTCAGGACAAAGTTAAAATAGCAGAAGAAAAGGCCGCCGCCGCCATTAAAGCCGTTGCGACCGCAAAGGAAGAGGCTGATAAAAAGATTGCAGCTCTAAAAGAGGCGTCAGCCAGTCAACTTGCTGTCGCTAAAAAAGAAGCAGCAGCGGCAAAAGAAGCGATTAAAACTGCAGAAGCACAAGCAATTGTAGCGGCAAAAGCGGCAGCGAAGGCAGCTGCAGATGCAGCAGCAGCTGCTGCTAAAGAAGCCGCAGCTAAACTTGAAGCGGTCAAAACTGCCTCAGAAAAAGAAATTACGGCTGCACAAAAAGAAGCCGCAGATGCTAAGGCGCGCGCTGATAAGGCCGTTAAAGATGCCGCTGCTGCTCAAATACGGGTAGAAACAGCTGAGGCTGCTGCTAGACTAGAAGCCGAAAAAGCCGCCGAAGCATTGCAAGCAAAGCATAAAGCAGAGCAAGATGCATTACAAGCTCAGTCAGATGCAGTCAAAGCTAATAAACAAGCCGAGCTTGAGAAACAAAAAGCGGCCACTGCCCAAGCAGAAGCAGACAAAGCCAAAGATGAATTACTCACCGCACAAGATCAGTTAGCTGCCGCCGAAAAAGCATTGGCAGACGCTCTAGCATCAGGCAATGGCAACACCGCCGCCTTACAAGCCGAAGTAGATCGTCGCAAAGCGGCCCTTGATGCAGCTAACGCCCAAATTAGCGCCGCCGAGCAAGCACAAGCTGCCGCGACAGCTGCCGCAGAAGCTCAAATAGCAGCCGCCAACCAAGCCGCGCAAGCCGCCAAAGACGCCTTAGCAGCCTCGCAGATTAAGAACGCCCCTGAAGCGAAGAAATCGGGAGTTCAATCCTTAAACATTAACGCCGGCTCACTTGGATTGTTTAACACCACCACCCGCGACTTTACCGTCAATGAAGACGGCTCTGCCGTGGATGCTCGTGCTGATATTGCCTCACAGAACCCAGATGGTACAGCAGGCTTACTACCACTGGTTCCAATCACCCTCTCAGGTGAAGGGGACACTGAAGTGGCTAATGGCTTTAAAGCCCATGAAGATAACACCAACATCGTGGTTGCCGCCATTGGTCAAACACTGCCTTTAACCTACACCTCAACCTATAAAGACTTTGGCGATGACATGCGCATCGGCCACATTGACGGCTCTGCTGAAGTTGCTCTATTGAACAAAACCTTACCCGTCAATGGTGTCGCCGTCATCGGTAATGCCACCCAAGCGGCTAACATGCCGAAAGAGGGCACCGTAGGTTACACAGGGGACGCCACTTACCGCAAGCTTGGCATTGGTAATGACATCGAGTTTGGCAAATCTGTATTCACCGCCGACTTTGTTGCTAAAAACGTAAAAGGCGACTTAAGCTTTGCCAACGCCGGTAAGATTGGTTTAACCGCCGGTATTAATGGCAACCAATTCTCAGGATCGGCCGCTGACAATGCCGGTTACAGCACCGAAGGTGGCTTCTTTGGTGGCGACGCTCAATACCTAGGCGGGGTTTACGCTGGTAATGATGCCCAAGGTACCTATGGCGCGAAGAGCGACAAACAAACCGCCGCAGAGCAAGCCGCTGCCAAAGCACAAGCAGAGGCGGCCAAAGCCAATGCTGACAAAGACAGCGCCAACGCTCAAGCCGCTGCTGCCAAAGCGGCTGCTGACAAAGCCCAAGCGGATGCCATTAAAGCTCAAGAAGCCTTGGTAAAAGCAGAAGAGAACTTGGCTAATGCTGGTAATGGCGAAGATCAACTGGCTGCAGCATTAGCGCAGGCCGCCGCCGCAGAAGCCGCTCAAGCGGCAGCAGAAGCCGCCGCAGAGACTGCAAAAGCTGCTGAAGAGGCTGCATTGTTAGCTCAAGCGGCTGCAGAAAATGCAGCCACTGCAGCGCAAGTAGCTGCAGACAAAGCCAGAGGCGATGCTGCTGAACAAAAAGCAGCTAAAGAAAAAGCTGAAGTAGCCAAAGCGGCTGCAGAGAAAGCCAAAGATGAAGCGTTGGCAGCCAAAGTTGAATCCGACAAGGCTAAAGATGAAGCGTTAGTAGCTAAGGCTAAAGCTGAAACTGCACGAGATGAGGCGATTGCAAGAGCTGAAGCTGCTGAGCAAGATGCTTTGCAAGCTCAGTCAGACGCAGATGCTGCTAATAAGTTGGCTGCAGATGAAAAAGCCAAGGCCACCGCTGCACAAAAAGAAGCGGATAAAGCCAAAAGTGAGCTTGCGACTGCCCAAGAAGAACTGGCTGCCGCCCAAGAAGCACTAGATGCCGCCTTAGCAAATGGCGGTGGCAACACCGAAGCCCTACAAGCAGAAGTGGATCGTCGCCAAGCTGCCCTTGATGCAGCGAACGCTAAAGCCACAGAAGCACAGCAAGCACAAGCCGCAGCGCAAGCCGCAGCCGAGGCCCAAGTCACTGCTGCCCAAGCTGCCCAACAGGCCGCCGAAGCTGCCTTAGCTGCCTCTCAAATCAAAAACGCACCTGAAGCCGCTAAGTCTGGCGTTCAGACACTCAATGTTAATGTGGTTCCCTTAAACAAAGTCTATAACGCCACCACCCGTGACTTTAGCGCAGATGACAACAGCGTCGTTGCCCGCGCAGACATTGCCTCTCAAAACCCAGACGGCACACCAGGCCTACTAGGCGCACTCACCATCACCACCTCAGGTGATAGCGACACAGCTGTTGCAGACTCAAACGGCTTTAAAGCCCATAAAGACAACACCATTGTTGCGGCACTCGGTCAAGAACTACCACTGGCTTATACCTCAACCTATAAAGACTTTGGCGATGACATGCGCATCGGCCATATTGATGGTACCGCGACCTTTAGTGGTCTTGAGCTACCCGTTAACGGTGCTGCTGTCGTCGGTAATGCCACCCAAGCGGCCAACATGCCAACAGAAGGTAAGGTTGGTTACACAGGGGATGCCACCTATCGCAAGCTTGGCATTGGCAATGCCATCGAGTTTGGCACCTCCGTCTTTACGGCCGACTTCGTTGCTAAAAACGTAAAAGGTGATCTTAGCTTTGATAAAGCCGGTAAGATTGGTCTCACCGCCGGTATCAACGGCAACAAATTCTCAGGTAGTGCAGACGATAACGGCGGCTATCTCACTGAAGGTGAATTCTTCGGCGGTGATGCCCAGTACCTAGGCGGGGTTTACGCTGGTAATGATGCCCAAGGTACCTATGGCGCGAAGAGCGACAAACAAACCGCCGCAGAGCAAGCCGCTGCCAAAGCACAAGCAGAGGCGGCCAAAGCCAATGCTGACAAAGACAGCGCCAACGCTCAAGCCGCTGCTGCCAAAGCGGCTGCTGACAAAGCCCAAGCGGATGCCGTTAAAGCCCAAGAAGCCTTAGCAAAAGCAGAAGAAGCCTTGGCCAATGCCGGTACCGGAGACGGTGGTCTTGCTGCCGCCTTAGCAAGAGCGGAAGCGGCAGAAGCCGCCGAAGCGGCTGCTCTAGCAGCGGCTGCCACCGCAGAGACCGCACGCCTTGCTGCTGAACAAGCCCAAGCTGCTGCAGAAGATGCTGCCCTAAAAGCCAAAGCGGCGGCCGACAAAGCCGTTGGTGACGCTAAAGCGGAAGCCGACAAGAAAGTAACAGAAGCCAATCAACAAGTGGCTGATGCTAAAGCGCAGGCGGCAGAGGCTAAAAAACGCGCTGATGAGGCTGAAACGGCGAAATTAGATGCTGAGGCTAGAGCAAAAGCAGCAGAAGATGCTCTTGAAGCCGCGCAGCAGCTACCGCCAGCTCCAACCAATCCAAAAGCACCAGTAAATGCAACAGTCACTGGTTTCCAAAATAGTATTGCAGATAGTAATAACTCAAGCATAAGTGAAAATACTTCTAATAGCTATGATACTTACACTGCGCTTTTGAACCAGACCGGCTCAAAATATTTTAAGAACTCTGTGAACGTGGAACTGAGAAATGCATCTGACCAAGACTATGAAGATGGTTTCAAAAAGAGTGAACTTAAGCAAATTGGCGGTATACTTAATAATAAATTAAATTATACGTCAACTTATAAGAACTTTGATGAGCAGATGCAGATTGGTCATGTATATGGAGACCTTAAAGGCCTAGCCAATGTAATCCAACTATCTAAGTTATCGAACGTATATGTACAGGGTAACAGTACAAATATCGACGATATGCAGTACATGAAGACTCTCTCACAATACAACATTGATAACAAAATCAATGATGGTAAAGTGAACTATAAAGGTGTGGCTAGCTACATCGGTAATAGTAAAGAGGAAATTATTGGTCATGACCCAATCATAGGGACTTCGGATTTTAAAGTTGACTTCGTTGATAGCCAATTAGATGGCACGTTATCATTTGATGGTTCTAATGTTAGCGAGAAAAAGATTAAAGCCGAAATCAGCGGCAATACCTTTGCAGGCAGTTGGAATGGTGTTGATACTAAAGGTGGTTTCTATGGTGAAGATGCCAAGCTATTAGGCGGTGTATATCAAGTTGCTGATGGTAAAGGAACTTATGGTGCCACTAAAGCAGGTTCTAGTTCTGAACCAACGCCAACACCTAAAGCCATAACAGGTGTTATGAGTAACACCATCAGCAGTGTAGCGGGAACTGGAACAGAAAATGCTATTGGTTATCGTCAATTTGTAAGGGATAACGATACATTCAATACCACCACAGGTTCTGGTGAAGATACCAATCCAGTAATGATTGTTGATACTAATACAGATAATCTACCGAATTACAACCAACTTGTTGGTCGTCTAGATATCACTAAACCAGGTAAGTTCGGACAAGCGTCGAAACTGACACTGGTAAAATCTGATGATATATCACTCGATGATGGTTTCAAAAAATCTAAAGATACGAGTACAGCGACCTTTGGTAAAGTTGAATCTATTCTTGGTAAGATTGATTTAAAATACGATTACCAGTCTGTTTATAAGAACTTCGACTCGCAAATGCAAATCGGTCATGTGTATGGTGACATGCGTAAAGAAGGGTCATTTGGTGGAGTAAAATCACGCTATACCAATGTTTACGTCATGGGTGAAGCAACTGAGAACATGCCTACAGAAGGTAAAGTTCAGTACGCGGGTGTTGCAACCTATATGGACAATCTACATTTAGGTTCAGGCGCGCTAAATACTCCAGTGGTTAATGGTACATCTGATTTTAATGTTGATTTTGTGAACGATTCATTAACAGGGACATTAAAGTTTGCTGATATTAATAAAAATATTGGTATTAGTGCTGATATCAGTGGAAATACTTTTGCTGGTAGTAAAGATAATATTGCAACCTCAGGTGGTTTCTATGGTGAAGATGCTAAGTTCTTAGGTGGTATTTACCAAGAAGCACAACCTGGTAGCGTACCTGGAACTGGAACTACGCCAGGAACTGGTACAACTTTCCAAGGAACCTTTGGTGCCGAAAAGCAATAAAGTAATATGACTGTATAAAACAAACAAAAAAGCGTCCTAGGGCGCTTTTTTTCTCGCTTAAACGTTTAAAATCCCTTAGGATAATCAAAGTTGGAAAAATGTTTAGAAAATTAGTAATCGTACTGAGGTAAGGATACCCATGAATAATCAATATATGCGCAACCCTCTCGCTGCTTCTGTTTTGCTATCGATGATGGCATTTTCTCTCCCATCAATGGCTGCGCCAGAGGATTTACCAGAGATAGAGCCTGAGCTTAACCAAGCTGATGAACTTTTAAGGCGCGAGAGTCAAACTTCCGTGGCAGACCCTACGGCTCCTTCAACCACTGTCACTGACACAGAAGCACAACGTGCTATTAGAAGTCGTCAGCAACTCGCTACCGCTACTGCTTATAATTTAGAAGCTTTAAAAGCCAATCCAGCCGCGTTTAGCAAGTTCTTAAATGATGCTTTAGCTGCGCAAGATATGGTGACAGTTAAACAGATATTGCCGCACTATAAAGCGTTGGAAACCAATGATCCTATGCTCATTAAGTTTGCTGACGCCTTAATATATCGCAGTGAAGCTAAAAACAAACAAGCCATTGAAATCTATCGTGAGATGTTAGCAGCAGATCCAGATTTCCATCCCGTACGTTTAAATATGGCAATTGCCATGCAAGCAGATAAGCAGTATGCCGCTGCAAAAGAGCAATTTCTAAAACTTCAGTCGGTTGATTTACCAGCCCCTGTCATGGCGAGAGTTCAAAACTCGTTAGCTCAAATTAATAGTTCAGAGAAATGGCAGTTTAATGCCTCTGCCAGCTATGTGAGAGATAGTAATATTAATGATGCACCCTCTAAATCTATCCAATCTAACTTAGGACGCTCGATAGAGCAAAAGTCAGCCAACGGTATTCAAGTATCTGGTAGCGCAAATAAGCGCTTTAATTTACCAGAAAACTTTTATGCGACTGTAGGCGGCAATGCCTCCTTAAAAGGGTATTGGGATGAGACTGATTATAACGATTATCTATTTACCGCTTCCGCTGGCGTCGGTTATGATGACGCCAAAAATGATGTCTCACTGACACCATTTGTGACCAAACGTTATTATGATGAAGAAGCCTACAGCTTGCGTAAAGGCATGACCGTGAGTGGCTCGCGCTGGGTAAAACCTAAGCTCAAGCTATCTGCAACAGGTATCTTATCCAATGAAACCTTTGAAGACGATGACAATAAGAACCGTGAAACAGATGGTCGATTTCTTGGCCTAAATGCGTTTTATATTAAAGACGCAAAAGAATACTTTTATGGCGGTTTAGGTAATTATCAAAATGATGTGCCTAAATCAAGCATTATCAGTTACGACCGTAACTCAATTAATGGTGGCTGGGGGCGTGAGTGGAAACGCGGTATCTCAACACTCGCGTCAGTAGGTTACGGCATCAAAAAGTACGGGGATCCTGCTGATGCCTATCCAGCAGGTAGTGGTGCTTGGAAAGGCTATTATAATGCAGTAGGCGGAGAGCCTGGCTCAAGAAGAAAAGACAAAACCACCTCGCTAGGTCTGCAAGTATGGAAGCGCGATTTTACCGTACTTGGCTTAACACCAAGACTGGTATTTGATTATGAGACCACCTCTAGTAACTTTGCTTATTATGATGATCGTGATGAAAAATCAGCAACGGTACTACTAACAAAGACTTTTTAATAAAATACATATAAAACGTTGATACTAAAAAACCTCGCTAATTATAGCGAGGTTTTTCCATCATACAATAATGGATAAAAAATACTTATTTATTAAGGTTCATTTCCATCTCTTTATACTTCGCAGATACTGATGGTCTTGGACCACCAGTCATGATACTGACAGCAAAGATAGCGATAGTACTTAATATAAACCCTGGAACGATAGCGTATAACCAACTGTTTAGTGCCACTCCATTCATCTCGAACGGGCCATAGACCCACAGGATAACGGTCAATGCCCCAACCACCATACCGGCGACCGCGCCATTGCGGTTCATGCCGCGCCATGTCAGACTGAAAATAACCAAAGGTCCAAATGCCGCACCAAACCCTGCCCAAGCATTAGAAACTAAGTTCAATACCGAGCTTTCTGGATTAGACGCCAGCAAAATAGCGACAACGGCCACCACAATAACTGAGATACGTCCGACCAATACTTGACGCGCTTCTGGAGCGTCTCTATCAAAGAAAAGCTTATATACGTCTTTGGTCAATGAGCTTGATACCACGAGTAGTTGTGATGATATGGTACTCATAATTGCGGCTAAAATGGCCGCTAATAAGAAACCTGAAACAAGTGGGTGGAACAAAAATTGCGTGAATACCAAAAAGATGGTTTCAGGGTCATCTAGCGTCATCGCCGTTTTTTGCACATAGGCGCGGCCCGCGATACCCGTAACACAAGCACCGATCAGGCTGATAATCATCCAGCTCATACCGATATTACGTGCTGTTGGCACATCTTTCACTGAACGAATCGCCATAAAACGTACGATAATATGCGGCTGACCAAAATAACCAAGGCCCCAAGCGAGTAAGGAGATAATACCTAAAGCTGTCATGCCACTCGTGATATCGAGCATGCTTGGATCGATGGCTCTGATAGCATTGGTCGTTGCGCTTACGCCACCAAGGTCAGTCAAAGCAACGATAGGGACAATCACCATGGCAAAGAGCATGATAATACCTTGCACAAAGTCGGTCATTGATACGGCTAGGAAACCACCAAATAGCGTGTAAGCGACGACGACGCCAGCGGTCACCCACAGACCTGTACTGTAAGAAAGGTTGAGCGAGCTTTCAAAGAGCTTACCGCCACCGACCAAGCTTGCGGCGGTATAGACGGTAAAGAATAAGATAATAACCACGGCTGAGATAACCCGCAGTAAATGTGATTTGTCCTCAAAGCGGTTAGCGAAATAATCAGGTAAAGTGATGGCGTTGTCAGCGACTTCGGTATAAACGCGAAGACGCGGTGCCACGATGATATAGTTTAAAAAAGCACCCAAGGTCAAACCAATGGCAATCCAAGCGCTGACCACACCGTCAGCGTACATCGCACCGGGCAACCCAAGGAGCAACCAACCCGACATATCCGATGCACCTGCTGATAAGGCGGTGACTGCAGGACCTAGGCTACGTCCACCCAGCATATAGCCTTCAGTATCATTGGCTTGCTTAAAATAAGCATACACGCCAATCCCAATCATCACTAAGAAATAGGCGCCAAGTGATATCAGCACGCCACTAGAAACTCCGTTCATATAAACTGTCCTTAACCAACATAGTTAGCTGTCATTATTTTTAACGAGAAAAATTGAGTCTTATAAGACGCTGCTTAAAAACCCTATCTCAACGTATTTCAAGATAAAAAATCTAAAGACGAAAAAAGCCATTAAGTAGGACATAATGGCTTTTATTCAAAATCTGCTGTTAGTTTTATATGATTGGTGTGGTTATGGGTTGATACCTACAAAGTTGTGATGAAATGCAAACGGCAAACTTGTAACGCAATCTTATCTTCTCACTCGCTCGCATCAAATCATCATTTATAAACATCAGCCGCTTATATAACCAATCATTTAAAACCATCAAACCTACTGCTTACTATCATATATTACTAGAAGTCTTCAATATATGATTATCAGTGAGTTTTAGGTAAAATTATGTTATCTAAACAACGTCAGACGTATTATAACGTATGAGTCACACAAATGCGAACGCGCCTATTTATCAAATAAATATCTTGATTAGCGAATAATATATAATCGCTTGCCAAAGCTTTAGTCAATTGGCGCAAGCAAATCTAGTAAAGCCGTTACGCTACTAGATTGGGTGAGTTTTGGATTAATGACCACGCCCAAATAACGCTGTAATTCGATATTATCGGCCATATCGATACGTTCCAAATCCTGACTGACCATAGTTTGCGGCAATACTGACCAACCAAGTCCGACAGAAACCAGCATGCGGATTGATTCTAAAGGATTAGTGCTCATAGTGGCATAAGGTTTTAGATTGTGTTTGGCAAATTCCGCTAAGGTAATCTGGCTAGTAAAGGTATTGGCAGACGGTAAGATAGCAGGGTAGCGCGCCAATTGCTCGAGCGTCACATTGGACTTGGTCGCCAAAGGTGATAACGTGCCGGTCATAAAGTAAAGAGGATCTGACCACAAGGTATGATAGGTTAAGCGTTTATCATAGACGGGCGGCAAGGTTAAAAATGCGAGTGACAAATCGCCATCGAGCACGGCTTTATGAGCCGTTTCTGAATCGACAAAATGCACTTCTAACTGCACGGCAGGATAGGCTTGGATAAAATGCTTGAGCACAGGGGCTAGATGGTGCAAGCCAATATGGTGGCTGGTGCCGATAACGAGTTTGCCCGAGACAATATGCTGCGAATGCTGGAGATTGATTTTAAAGTTTTCATAATCTTCAAGCCAGCGTTTGGCATGAGGCAACATCTCACTGGCCGCTTGCGTCGGTACAATACCGCGTCCGACTGTATCAAATAGGGTGATGTTAAATTCGTCTTCTAAGTTCTTAATACGTTTACTGACCGCAGGCTGAGTGATAAACAGCTTTTCTGCGGCACCTGAAATGCTGCCTGTTTGCATAACCGTGACGAATGTCGTCAAATTTGTGGTATTCACACCGATGTCCTTAGCTAGTAGCGAGCTATAATTAAAAGTTGGCTGGCCTAATCAAAATGAATTAGAAATAAAAGTTTGTGACTATGTAAAAATCATCAATTATTATTATAGGATTAGCCTGCTATAATCACAAGACATCAAGACGTATTGTGACATATTTATTCTGTTCAGCGCATTTTTGACGGCGTATTACTTGTTTTACCAGGCGTTTAGCATCATAAATAGTCATTATTATAAAATATTTGCTTTTATAAAATCTCTGGTTAATTAAATATTAGATGTAAACAGCAACTTAAAATGCGCCAGCAAATAGATTAAGTCATACTTTCATTAATAAAGTAATAAGCCATTTAGTCATTAGTAAATAAAAGGATAGCAACATGGCCGGTCAAACGTTATATGACAAACTTTGGAATGCTCACGAAGTCACCAAGCGTGATGATGGTTCGAGCCTAATTTATATCGACCGCCATTTGCTGCACGAAGTGACAAGTCCGCAAGCCTTTGAAGGTTTAGAGCTTGCCAATCGGGAGCCGTGGCGTCTGTCGGCTAATATCGCAAGCCCCGACCACAACGTGCCAACAGTGACCAAAGAGCGCTTAGAGGGTGTGTCTGGTATTAAAGACAAAGTATCGCGCCTGCAAGTGCTGACCTTGGATGAAAACTGTAGCAAGTTTGATATTGCTGAATTTACCATTAATGATGCGCGTCAAGGTATCTTGCACGTAGTCGGTCCTGAGCAAGGCTTGGTCTTGCCTGGTATGACGGTGGTTTGCGGTGATTCGCATACCGCTACCCATGGCGCTCTTGGCTGCTTAGCGCATGGTATCGGAACTTCAGAAGTTGAGCATGTACTAGCCACTCAGTGTTTGATTCAAAAGAAATCAAAAAACATGCAAATCCGAGTCACTGGTAAGCTTGGCGCTGGCGTGACCTCAAAAGATGTGGTACTTGCTATCATTGCCAAAATTGGCACCGCAGGCGGGACAGGATACGCCATTGAGTTTGCAGGGCAAGTATTTGAAGACATGAGCATGGAAGGTCGAATGACCGTCTGTAATATGGCGATTGAAGCGGGTGCACGCGTCGGCATGGTTGCTGTCGATGATACGACGATTGAGTATGTCAAAGGTCGTCCTTATGCGCCAACCGAGGAGCAGTGGGAGCAAGCGGAAGCTTATTGGCGCACCCTGTATTCAGATGCTAATGCGGTATTTGATAGCGTGATTGAGATTGATGGTAGCGAGATTGCGCCGCAGGTTTCTTGGGGCACCTCACCTGAAATGGTTGTGGATATTACTCAATCAGTACCAACGCCTGATCAGGCGGTTGATGCAGCGCAAGAAGAAGGTTGGTTACGCGCTTATACCTATATGGGTTTAGACGCTGGGCAAAAAATTACCGATATCCAGCTTGATCGTATTTTTATTGGCTCATGCACCAACTCACGTATCGAGGATTTACGTGATGCCGCAGCGGTGATTAAAGGCCGGAAAGTTGCCGATAATATTAAAGAAGCGATCGTGGTAGCAGGTTCTGGGCAAGTGAAATTGCAGGCAGAAGCAGAAGGTTTGGATGCTTTGTTCACGGATGCTGGATTTGAATGGCGCGAGCCGGGTTGTTCGATGTGTTTGGCAATGAATGCCGATAAGCTAGAGCCAGGGGAGCATTGCGCCTCAACCTCCAACCGTAACTTTGAAGGTCGTCAGGGCAATGGTGGTCGTACGCATTTGGTCAGCCCAGCAATGGCAGCAGCAGCAGCATTGGCCGGTCACTTTGTCGATGTGCGTACGTTTTAACTTTTGATTTTGTGCTTTATTTATCAATAATAAATATATTTGATAGGAAAACTTATGCAAGCTTATAACACTCAAACGGGTATCGTTTGTCCGCTCGATCGCGCAAACGTCGATACCGATCAAATTATTGCCAAGCAGTTTTTAAAATCCATTAAGCGTACCGGTTTTGGCGTCAATTTATTTGACGACTGGCGTTATCTTGACGAAGGTTATCCGGGTCAAGACAGTAGCACTCGTGTGATTAACCCAGATTTTGTCCTGAACAAGCCGCGCTATCAGGGCGCTACCATATTGCTGGCACGTAGAAACTTTGGCTGTGGCTCGAGCCGTGAGCATGCGCCTTGGGCACTGTCGGAGTATGGCTTTCGTACGATTATTGCACCAAGCTTTGCCGATATTTTTTATAATAACTGCTTTAAAAACGGCATGCTCCCAATCGTTTTAGACGAAGCCATCGTCGATACTTTGATGAAAGCGACGCTTGCCAATGAAGGCTATGAATTAACCGCCGATCTTGAGCGCCAAGTGGTCATCACCCCAACCGGAGAAGAGTACGCTTTTGAGGTCGATGAGTTTCGTAAGCATTGTTTGCTCAATGGTCTTGATGATATCGGACTGACTTTGCAGCAAAGCGATGCTATCAAAGAATATGAGCATAAGATGATGCGAAAAACACCTTGGATATTCAATGAGGTTAGAGCTTAGTCTTTGATAAAAACGCTTCATATGAACATTTTAATCGACATAAAAAAGAGCTCAGCGCTAATACAGCGTTGAGTTATGGGCATTAAGTGGCTAAAATGAATGGCAATCTATTTTTTACCTTATTGTATTTTCTTCCTTATAAATAGTAGACGCCATTATGAATAAAACACGTTTTGCTGTATGGACAGGCACGGCTCTTGCCGCAAGCTTATTATTATCTGGCTGTCAATTGTTGACGGGTTATCAACAGATAGACTCGGCAGAGAATGCCAAAGCGTGGACAGGCAAAATAAAACCCATCACTGGTGAAGTAAATATCGCCTGCGTGGGAACGTATCATTGTGAAATAGCGCGCATTGATCAGACACGCATTATAAGCAGTGAGACTCATGAGCCGATCAATCCCGCTATGCTAGTCAAGACACAAGAGGCAAATGGCAAAAGTCGGGCGGGCAATAAGCAGGTCTCCGCGCCCATTGCGATGGATATGACGCCGCTGAGCCATAAAAACGCCATTAAAATTGTCCCCTTATCCGCGTCTGCTATGCCTGGGCTTACCAATTATTATGCGCGAGTCACACCTGCGAAGCGCGAAGTGCAGATTAATTTTTATCCAGAAAATAATTTGGGCTACGTCGAGCGTTTTGCGATGATTCACGACTTTATGGAAGAAGGTACGTATCAGCTGCGTGCTTACCAAAAAAAATCTGGCGCAAATTCAGGTAGCTTGTTAGAAACGGCTTCTCCAGAGCCATTATGTGTCGATCTTTATCAAGGCAACAGCGTAAAGCGCCGTTTTTGTAAAGAGATGGGGGCTGAGCACCAAGGAGAGTTTGTGGAAACGCGTGTGGTTAAAGCTGCGCCTGCTCAAACGCCATCAGCAGCGAAAAATAAAGTGAAAACCAAAGCAGGCTAGATAAAATTGAATAGAAAACGGTACTAACTATCGACGATAGACCCTGACTTCTTGCGCAGCTCATTGCCCAAGAAGTCGTTTTTTAACAGGCTATCTAAGCCTGCTAGCAATACCATAAATAGCAATACCATAAACAACAACTTACTTCCCCATTTACCCACAAGGATTAGTATGGCAACGATTTTAACATTAGCAGGCGATGGCATCGGCCCTGAAATCATGACTCAAGCTATTGATGTGCTAAATGCTGTCAATGATAAGTTCGCTTTAGGTTTGACCCTAGAATCTGGATTAATTGGCGGTGTGGCGGTTGATGCAACGGGTGAACCGCTACCAGAAGAAACGCTCCAACGGGCGCGCGTAGCGGATGCCGTGTTATTGGGTGCGGTTGGTGGTCCTAAATGGGATGGTATCGAACGTAGCAAACGTCCTGAACGTGGTCTGCTGAAAATTCGTAGCGAGCTTGGTTTGTTTGCCAATCTGCGCGTGGCAAAACTTTATCCGCAGCTTGCTAATGCTTCAAGCATCAAGCCTGAAATTATCTCAGGTTTGGACTTGTTAATCGTTCGTGAATTGACTGGCGGTATTTATTTTGGCGAGCCGCGCGGTATTCGTACCCTAGAAAATGGCGAGCAGCAAGGCTATAACACCATGGTTTATAGCACCAGTGAAATTCAACGTATCGGTAGAGTTGCTTTTGAGTTGGCAAAAACCCGCGCACAAGCAGCCGGTACGCCCGCCAAGGTTTGCTCAATCGATAAAGCCAATGTTTTAGAAGTCACCGAGCTGTGGAAACAGACGATGATTGAGATGCAGCAAGCGGATTATAATGACGTAGCGTTATCGCATATGTATGCGGACAATGCTTGTATGCAGCTGATCAAAGACCCTAAGCAGTTTGATGTCATGGTCACGGGCAACATGTTTGGTGATATTTTATCTGATGAAGCGGCGATGCTGACCGGCTCTATCGGCATGCTACCATCGGCGAGTCTAGATGAGGCGGGCAAAGGGATGTATGAGCCTTGCCACGGTTCAGCGCCTGATATCGCCGGTCAAGATAAAGCCAATCCATTGGCGACCATTTTATCGGTGGCGATGATGCTGCGGTATACCTTTAAACAAGAAGCTGCCGCGCAAGCGATTGAGCAAGCGGTCAGTGAAGTGCTTGACGATGGCTTACGTACCATTGATATTCTCGATCGTAGTGAGACGGTGCTTAAACAAGTAGGCTGTAAAGAGATGGGGCAGGCGGTTTTGGCGAAATTGGCCTAATGAATACCGCTTTAATAGAAGCTGATATTTCTACATCCTAGTTATTTCTAAATCATAAGAACGATATACCCATAATTTACTAAGCAAGTTATGGGTTTTTTTATGTCTATATGGCTCATTTATGCACCGTAACAGACTTACCCAGATAGTCGCAAAAAAAGTCTTTTTTTAACACAGCTACCGCAGGACATAGGTTTAATTAACATAAAGCTGTTATATCCTCACACACCAATCTGTCACTATAAATAGCTCATTAAAGTAGTTATTGTTTATCTGCACTATTTTTGTCTGATATCGTAATAATTTAAAAACCATTAAGCCCTAAATAAAATATTTATAAACAAAGGGTCTTGATAGTCAATTTCTCATTAAATTCTAATAAAAATAACATCAATAATAATTCTAGGAGTTTTACATGTATCAATTAACGAAAATTACTAGCGCATTAAGAGCATTGGGTTTATCGGCGGCTTTGGTGATGAGTCCAAGCTTTGCTGCCACTGACCATACTAAAACTGACAATATTAAAGATGTTAGCCCAGTAACCAACGGCGTCAGTCAAAAATTTACCGGTAATAGTAAAGCAGCGACGTCATTAAATAAGTACTTACCAACGATTAAATATACAACTGAAAATCTGCCAGTGCAGGCGCAAAAGGTAAATAGTGCTACTTGGAAACAAGGAATGAAGAGAGATCGTGATACTACTACCAAGCTGCAAGCTCTATTAAACTGGAACCAAAATGGCGTAGGCTCTGTCGATGGCTATTGGGGTAAGAACACCATCAAAGCCATGCAAGCGTTTCAAAAAGCCAATGGCTTGACGGTAACTGATAATTTAAATAACGAGACTTGGCAAGCATTGACTAAAAATGAAAAACTAACGACACAGCCAGTATTGGTTCGTTATCAGCTGAGCGAAGCAGACGTCAATATCAAAACCACCACTATTCCCGCTGGCGCAGAAGCCAAAGCCAAGCTCGATGGCATGTATTATGAAAGCGTGACGGAAGGCTTAGCAGAAAAGTTCCATATGAGCGAAAAATATCTTAAAGCGCTCAATCCTAATGCTAAATTTAGCGCCGGCGAAACCATTACTGTTTATAACCCGGGAAATCCTAATACCAAGCCTGTGAGCCGTGTCGTTGCTGATAAAGCAACCAAAACGTTATATGCTTATGACGATAAAAATAACTTAATTGCCAGTTATCCGACCACGGTAGGTAGTACTGCAACGCCATCACCAACCGGTACGCATACGGTAGAAGTAAAAGTACATGAGCCTAATTACACCTACACGGGAGACGATGGCAGTAAGTCTATCATTCCGCCAGGCCCAAACAATCCGGTCGGTCTGGTATGGATAGGGCTGAGTAAGCCTTCTTATGGTATTCATGGCTCGCCAGATCCTGCGCGTATTAGCCGTCAAGCATCAGCTGGCTGTATCCGCCTGACCAACTGGGATGCTTTAGCTCTGTTAGGTGTGATTCAAGATGGTGCCACGGTCGAGTTTAAATAAGAAGTTGTTATGTATAGAATAATTAGACTTTGAAGCCTACTCCTTAAAATGAAGACAAAAAAATACCGCTACAATAGCGGTATTTTTTATGGTAAAAGCAAAAAACTGATATTAGAACACTAAAATTCGCTAGGTAATAATGAGTAGGTTAGCAATATCATTATTATTATCAGTTAAACCACTCAAGCATTTACATCAATGCAGTTATAACCACTTTAGGTAATAAAAATTTAGTTTTTACCACGGTAAGTAATGCGACCTTTTGATAGGTCGTAAGGCGTCATCTCAACCTTAACTTTATCGCCAGTTAAAATGCGGATATAGTGTTTACGCATCTTACCTGAAATGTGCGCAATGATTTCGTGTCCGTTTTCTAGGCGAACTTTAAATAACGTATTTGGAAGGGTGTCGATGACTTCGCCTTCAAATTCAATAATATCGTCTTTTGCCATAATTTTTTATCTATCAATCAATTAAAAATAAGACCATATTATACGCAAGTTAGCGGATTAAAGCAATACAGAACCTGATTTTTACTTGACAGCTTGTAAGTGATATGTATGTCTGTTTGTATTAACGATGTTCGCTCATTATTTAATCAGGCAGGTTAAGCCAAACAGGCGTCAAAGGCGCGTGTGGCAATAACTGTTGAAAGCGTTCAGGATAGTAGGCATTGATAAAATACAGGCCGTCACCAGAAGCGGTCGGCGGAGCAATGCTACGGTCTTTTTTGGCTAAAATATCTAAAAAGGCGGCTGGCGGCAACTCATGTCGGCCGATAGCGTAGAGGGTGCCCATCAGATTGCGCACCATATGATGTAAAAATCCATCTGCTTGGATATCAAAAACGATAAACTGCCCATGCGCAAATAGTCTGGCGTGACTGACATGGCGAATAGGCTGATTGGACTGGCAAGCGGCAGCGCGGTAGCTACTAAAATCATGAGTACCGGCAATATCAGCCGCCGCTAATTGCATCGCGGCCAAATCTAGCGGCTCATAAATGTGAGTCACTTGATGATTTAAGATAGCAGGGCGCTGGGCTTGATTGAGGGTGATATAGCGATAACGGCGGGCAATAGCACCAAAGCGCGCATGAAAGTCACCGGGCATCGGTTGTATCCAGCGCAGAGCAATATCATCGGGTAATAAGCTATTGATGCCGCGTAGCCAGTTATGGGTAGGGCGATAAGCATGAGTGACAAAATGCGCAATCATGTTGCTGGCATGGACGCTTGAATCCGTACGCCCCGCTGCCACTACTTCTACTGGCTCATTGGCGACCTTACTGATAGCGGTTTCTAACGCTTCTTGGACGCCAAGTACTTCTCGTTGTCGTTGCCAACCATGATAATTTGTACCTAAAAACTCGATGGCAATGGCTAAGGTATAAGTTGCTTGGTTTTCAGTTGCGGTTTGAGTTTTAATGTTGTCATTTTTGATGTTTTCGATCTCAGGTATTGTCATGTTAAAGCTTATAGAGTGATAAACAGTGAATAGTTATTTAGCGCTTCTTGATAGTAGTACTGGCCTGATTGACATTATTTAACCAACGTTGACGCCGTCTGGCCGGAGTATCATAACGCAGCAATAGCCATAGCAAGCGCGCATAAATTGCGGGAATGGTTAAGCGTCCGCCGGCAATGACATGATAATCGTATTGCCAACTGCCCGCCGCATAAGTGTCACTAACGCCGCCAAACGGGCATTGACTGGCACATATCACCATGTGACCTTTTTCATAAACCAGTTGCAATATTTCTGCTAAAGCTGGCGAGTAAGGTACATTACCAGAGCCAAAACCTAATAAAATAATGCCACAAGGCGGCTGTGATAATAAGGCGCGTAGCTGATTGTTTAAAACGTCCATATCATTTGGCAAACAATATAAAGCGTGAACGTGTGCTTGCTCCGCCCGAGCTTTGACAGTGCTGACCAGTGCTTGCTGATCATCTAGCCAATGCTGGCGGCGGGTATCTGGTAAGTTTTTGATATAACTATTGGCCGGATATGCCGCTCGTGAGTGACCGGTAAACGCCATAAAATCATGACTATGAATTTTTTGCACGGTTTGCGCAGGCCATGATTCGCCACCAAAGCTAATTCTCACGCCTGACTCACCAGCTGCCGCCAGTTTTAATGCGTCAGTGAGGTTGTCCCAAGCGTCGCTATGGGCGTCAATCGTATAAGCATCCAGCACCTCACTATCGAGTAAGGGGCGCATGCTACCCGTGACGACAACGCAAACATCGCTGCCCGCAAAAGCTTCAGCCAAAAAAGCCCCTAAATAACTCAAGGTATCTGTACCAGTAATTAAGACAAAGCGTTTATGGCCTTGTGCATAAGCCGATAGTAGCAGCCGATAAAAATGAATAAAATCGTTAGGAGTAAGTTGGCTACTGTCTTTAATTAGACCGTTTTCTAGCCAAGATACGGGCGCTAGGTGCGTAGCTGCACTGTGTTCAGCCAATAGTTGTTGCAACGTCGGCAAAAAAACGTCTGCTGATAATGGCGTTAATGGACGTCCATAACTGCCAAAAGTGCCGCCAGCGTAAATGAGTTGAGTAGGTGTGGAGAGTGTTCTTTTCATAGCGGAAGAGGGCATAGTATGGTTACAATCAAGGAGTGGTGGAGAAAGTAATGATAATACGAGTAATTTAGCACGTTAAATAGTAGAAAAGCTAACTGCAAAAAAAATCAGCAAGTACTCTTACATTAATAGAATACTTGCTGATAGAAGAAAACGCTACTTTTTATGCAGTGCGATCTAGTAGTGCTTGCGCTTGGCTCTGCTGCTCGCTATTACCTTGGTTAATGACCTCAGTCAGTAAACGTTTGGCGCTATCATATTCACCCAATTGTACGTATTGACTGGCTAAGTCTAAGGTGACTTGATTGCTATCTAAGGTTTTAACAAAATCAAAGTCCGCCGCAAAACGTGATGAAAAGTCCTCTGTGGCTTCAACTTCAGTCTCAATAGTAGCGTTATCTAGCATATCAGTGCTATTGACATCACTACTGACATCATAATCGTTTTTAACCTCGACCGGTGTCGTCGCTGTTGGAGCGCTTGCTAAAGAGTCGAAGTCAAAATCATCATCGATTAAAGTATTGTCATCGAACCTGTCAGTAGTTGGCGCGTTACTAGAAGCTATTGTCTCATTTGTTTGATTGTCTGTCGTATCCACATCTTCGAAACTAATCTCGTCGATGCCATTGCTTTCCAAAACACGGTTATTCTCTGATGGATGGTCTTCAAGAACAAAGTTGTCAAATTCATCAAAATCATTCAAGCTATCATCAATAACAGCAGAAGTTTCATCTGATGATGATTGTACTTCAACTGGTGTGTCGTTATTATCATCTAAAATATCAAGAGATAAAGCAAAATCATCTTCTAATGAGCTGACGTCTGTCATAGACTCATTATTAAGATTCACATTAGCTTCGCTTGTATCAAGCTCTAAGTCTGCTAAGTCTAAGACAAAATCTTCATGATTTAATGTTATTTCATCATCAGCGTTGTTTAAATCATTTTTAGACAAAGAAGTATTAGTTTCCGACGCAGTATTATCCTGTTCTGCTAAGTCGAAGTCAAAATCCAGCTCACTATCGCTATTGTTGTCATTTGCGCCGCTGACCGTCGATGTTGATAAGCTTTCCTCATCGGCAATATCTAGCTCAATGACAGGTGCGGCACTAGTAGCAGCTGGCTCATCAATATCTTGTTCTAAGTCATCTAAACTGAGGGCAAAATCTTGCGTATTATTATCAAAATCATTAGAATTTGCTAATGCGCTGTCTGAGCTAGCGGTTAAATCGTTTTTATATTCTTGACGATTAGCTGCTTGTTCATTAAGACTAGGATCAATAATTGGATCGGTATTTTCGATTTTTTTCGCCGGCAAATCAAAATCGATACTTTCAAAGCCAGTATCTAGATTGTTATCAGCAGGTAAGGCACGTTCAGCCGCTTGGTTTTGTTCTTCCGTCAGCAATGCTTTTAAGTCATCAGCCTGAGCGATGCTTTTGGCATCACCATGCGTTTTAATGGAATCATAGACTTTATTAAAGTTATCAGACTCGTCTATTGTTGCGTATACTGCTAGAAGCTTTAGAGTTAGCTGGCTATCATTTGGCTTTTCAGCGAGACCACGATTGAGAGTTTCAATGGCTTTATCATAGCGCTGTTGCTCCATAAAACGCTGTGCTATCTCAATATGATCAAATCGCTTATCACTATTGACATTAGCTTGAGTATTAGTACCTTTAACGGCAGTATGTTTCGGTAAAGTTGCAGATTTATCTGCTTTATCTGCTTTGATACTTTGCTGTGCTGGTGGTTTTTGCGCTTTGTTCTTGCGCATTACCAAGACTGCTATTAGTACAATACATACCAATCCAGCGATAATATATAGCATATTGTCCATAGTTACTCCTATACCTACGATCATGGTTGCAGCATACGGCACTGATCGGCTAGGTAATTATTGATTGCGTAATTTTTCGAGACGAGCTTGTAGCTCCGCCAGTTTTTGGTTTTGTAATTGCAGTTTTTTAGTATAGCTGCCAAGCGTACTGTTGGCCTTTGATAAACGCTGCGCTTGGTCTGCGGTACTTTTTCTAGAAGATTTAAGAATATCTAACACATCTGTACTAAGCCCATTGCCCGTCGTCACACCTTTTTTAGTTTTAGTGCCATCGGCGCTACCGTCATAACCAGGAGCGAGCACGGAAAACTGGGCGGCTGGTAATATCTGCGTTTTCTTGGTTATGGGTTTCTCATTTGCTGCTTTAGGGGCAGGTTTTAGCGCAGCAGATTTTTTGGTAGTAGGTGTATTTGCTTGGCTATAATACTGTTTTTGAGTACTAATGGCTTCTTGCAACTTCTTCTGTGTTGGCATCACATCATAATTAGGTAGGCTTAACTCGGCATCAGCTTTTAGTTGATCGGCGTTTTTATTAATAAAAGCTTTCGGATTTTGCGCTTGAATCTCACTCATCACGGTTTGAACGTCAAGATTGTTTTTTTCTGCGATTTGCTGGGCAATAACCCATAAGTTATCGTTGCGTTGTACCGTATAGGTAATCTTGGAGTTATTATCATTATTCGCTGCGGTATTTACTAAGCCTAAAGAGACCGTTTTTATAGAAGGCTCAGTTGTCAGGATATTAGGTTTTGATGCGATTTGGTTTGTGGAAGCATTACTGTAAGAAACGTCCCTAGACGGTGCTTTATTTAAAAGAGTAGTCGTAGTCATTATATTATCAGTATTGTTTTTATCGGTTGCTACATTGCTATAAGGCGTGGCTGTAGTAGGTGCAGTGACCATGACGGCATTATTACTAATATCGTTGTTTTTATTATTCTTAAGCTGTATTTGACGAGTAATTTTTACATTTAGAATATCAAATATTTGCTCATTCATTGGCGCAGTTTTATGGTTGTCTAAAGCACCAGTTGGGTTTGGCGTGGTGTTTGTCTGCATAGCTACATTTTTGTTTGTAAGCGCTTTATTTATATCGGTATGATTATTCAAACGATTGACAGGAGAAGTCGTTGCGTTATTTTGCGTCATCGTTCTGACTGGCGATAAACTGGTTGCTGTAAGCGCCTGACTATTACTAACTTGAGATGCCGAGGCTTGGCTGCTCGGTAGTTGAATGCTAGGGACAGAGGTTTCTATAGCTCTTGGCTTTGAAGCCAGCAATTGAGTGGGTGGAGTCTTAGAGACGGGTAATAATGGAGGCGGATTGCCTTTTCTCACTGTTAATGGTTGCGCGTTAGTAGGAGAAACAGTCGGTAGATTAAGTTTGCTTGCTGCTGTCACACTATTTTTTGAAGGATTGATGGACAAGCTGCCATCGAGCGGCATAAGCAATGTTTTAGGGATAACGCTACGCTGCGCACCATCATTAATGGTTAGCACTATATCGGCAAAAGGTTTAGAGACAGGTTTTGTGGTCGTAATAAAGACCTGCCCACTGGTAGCTGAAGTAGGCTGAAAACGAACCGTCATTGAATCTGTTGGAGTCAAACCCATTTGCTGATAAAGGGTAGGGTCAGCTAAACTCGCGGAGAAATCAGGGGTTTGAATGTCATTAACAACAATACTGGCTGATAAAGGTTCATGCTGAGCTGAGGTAATGACAGTCTTACCCATGGTAGCCGCTTGGGCGTTAGATATAAGGGCGGCATAACTGATTGAATAAAGCAGCGCCATTGATACTGAGCGATGTATCGTAGTCAGGCGATGAGGTAAATGACAAGACATATGCAGCCCTTTAAAAATAAGTATTAACTATGTTGTTATAACAAAATAGCGTTTAGTTTACCAGTTTATTTCGCCGCCGTTATAAACAATATATTTATTGTTTGTTTAGTGTTTGCGCTTACGCTTTTATTTTTTTATCAAGTAACATGGCGTCGCCGTAGCTAAAAAATCGATAGTAGTTATTAATGGCATGTTGGTAAGCTTGTTCAATCGGGGCTTTACCTGCAAATGCAGACACTAACATGAGTAACGTAGACTTTGGCAAATGAAAATTCGTAAGCAGTTTATCTATCACACCAAATCTGAACCCAGGATAAATAAAGATATCAGTATCGCCCGCCCAGCTAGAAAGCGCTTGTCCATTAACCGCTGTTTTTTGATAAGCGGTCTCAAGGACGCGCGTCACTGTCGTGCCTATTGCAATCACCTGTTTGCCATTAGCATGGGTTTGGTTGATGAGGTCGGCAGTAACTTGAGGCAGATGAGCGTATTCGCTATGCATGGTGTGATTGAGTAAGTTGTCGGTTTTGACTGGCGCAAACGTACCAGCCCCTACATGCAAGGTAACAAAAGCAGTATGAATGCCTTTAGCAGCCAGCTTATCTAGGACGAATTTATCAAAATGCAAGCTGGCCGTCGGTGCAGCAACGCTGGCAAGTTTGGCTGGATCATGAAAAACGGTCTGATAACGGGTATTGTCAGTCGCATCGGCGTGGCGCTCAAAGTAGGGCGGAATAGGCAGCTCACCATAACGCTCTAAATCTGGCAAAATCAGCGCTTCAAAAGCTAAGATAAATAAGTTTTCTTGACGACCTATGACCACAGCCTGCATATGACCATCAGCAATCTCTAGCCGTTGCCCAAGCTTAGGTGCTTTACTGGCTTTAACATGACAAAGGGCGATATGCTCTTGGTCAATGCTCTTGCCATCTGTCGTTTCTAGCTGTAAGACTGTGCTATCTAAATCTGAAATGTTAACCAAACGCTCAATCAGCACTTCGATCTTACCGCCCGTGTCTTTTTGCCCGAACAAGCGCGCTTTCATGACTTTGGTGTCGTTAAAGACAATTAAATCGCCCGCATTTAGCAGATCGGGCAGCTCAGAGAATTGTTTGTCTATAATCTGGCTGTCGCTATCTTTCTGCTGATTAGTGGCTAAATATAGTAATTTTGACGCCGAACGCTGCGCTAAAGGATAACGGGCAATTAAGCTGTCCGGCAGTTCATAATCATAATCATCAACACTTAGATATTCTAAAGTTTCAGCATTTTTATCTAGCATCTTATTAGTGTTTTTAACGCTGCTCTTGTCAAGATTTTTGTCAGCAGTATCGGTGCAAGTCGTATCTAAGTTTACAGGTTGAGAATCAGTCATAGTTAGTCTTTCAGTAGATGGAGATTTTGCGGTAATTGTAGCAGAAATGCAGATATGAAAGAACGTTTTCCTCAGCTGCTACCGTTCATATTAAAGCTGAAAATAAATTAAATAGCCTAAGTAATAGTTATTGAGTCCTTAAAATTTATCTTTATCTTTGCAAGTCAAGTAAAGTGCCATTATTCAAACAAATCTAACTGTGGCAAAATTTGGGTAGCAGGCATCAATGAAGAAAACGTCACCCCGACAAGCCTAATAGGTAGTAAGCGCGGAATATCTGAAAACAACTTATCAAGCCAGTAATGGGCAGATTCGGCACTATCAAAAGCGGTAGATAAGGTATGTGAGCGCGTAACCTGAGTAAAGTCAGCGTATTTTATTTTAAGGGTAATGGTATAGGCGATGAGCTGTTTTTTGCGTAACTGATTAAAGGCGTCGGTATTTTGCTCATAGATTTGTCTGCGTAGCTCGTCATCGTGATTCAAATTATCCCTAAAAGTCGTCTCAGAGCCAACCGACTTGTGCGTACGCTGTGATTTAACGGGGCGTTCGTCACGGCCATGAGCGATGTCGTGATAAAACTGACCGCGCTTGCCAAATTCATTGACCAATAGTGCCGCGGGCGTGCGTCGTAGATCAGCGCCATTACTGATACCCATCGCATGCAAGCGCCGAGCAGTCGCTTTACCAATACCGTGAAAACGCTCAATGGGCAACGCGCTAATAAAGGCGTCGGCCTCCGCTGGCGTGATAACTGCCGTACCATTAGGTTTGTTAATATCAGAGGCAATCTTGGCGAGCATTTTATTAAATGACACGCCTGCAGACGCATTAAGCCCCGTCTGCACTAAAATCTGTGCCCGTAGCCAATTTGCCATTAGCGTGGCTGAGCCTTGATGTACGCTCAATCCTGTCACATCAAGATAGGCCTCATCTAACGATAATGGCTCAACCTGCGGCGTTAAACTGTGCATAATACGGCGAATATCTTGACTGACCGCGCGGTAGACATCAAAACGCGGCTGCACAAATATGACATCTGGGCAACGTTTACGTGCCTCATAACATGACATGGCGGAGCGTACACCAAACTGACGCACCTCATAGCTTGCCGCCGCAACCACGCCGCGACCATTTGGATCTCCGCCAACGACTAAGGGCTTGCCGCGTAGTTCAGGAAAGTCGCGTTGTTCCACACTGGCATAAAAAGCATCCATATCGATATGAATAATTTTACGAGGGGTAGGTTGAATAAGAGCGGTCATAACCACTATTTTACCTGATTTTATTATGAGTTTTAGCCTCTATCGCTTATAAAAGTTATAAAAGACTGAGCTTAATTTTGGGCTCATTATTTTACTTATCCTTGAATAAAGCGCCTCTTGTAAAAATTATAAATTTATACCGCTTGTCCTTAAATACCTACCGTCTGTCGGGAATGCTGCTTTCTATGTTACAGTTTTGCTACTAAAGTTCTACACTAGAGTTTCTATAAAAATAAAGAGTTGTTAATTAATTTAACGACCCATGTTGTATTGTTTTTAATAAAATAGGAGGTTGTTAGAGCTCGCGTCATTCTTATGGATTGAGTAATGCTAAAGCAGGATAGCTAAGGAGCTTGGTATGAATAATGAGCTAAAAGGGAGCGATTTAACCCGCGCGCTACTTAAACGAGGTTATAAGCGAGTATGGTGTGCAGTCGATGATGAAAGTGATGAGGAGGCGATAAAGGATCAATGTGGTAATGATTTTACCGCCTATATCGTGTCATTTAAAAATGGCTGCTTTTATTGTAGTGGCGGCATGTCATGGCTATGTGCGGTACCTATTAAGATAGTGGAGGTCACGCGAAAAGAGATGAAAATTTGAGCAGTGATATAAATAGAAAGCTATCTCTATTTAATAACCTCTAAATTAAGGGCAGTCCTTTTTTAGAGGTTGTTTCTCTAAGGCTAAGCATTTGGTGCATCAGGTTGCTGCATAGGGTCGGCGTCAGCAAAGGCTTTTAGCGTACGGCAATGGGCGTCGATTTGGACAATATTTGGATAAGGATTTAAGTCCACTTCAAAACGCCGCGCCGAAGAGACTTGCGGGATTAAATAACAATCTGCAAAGGTCGGGCTGTCGCCGTAGCAAAATTTCCCGCGAGTTTTGTCAGCGACCAAGCGTTTTTCTAACGCAGCAAAACCCTCACTTATCCAGCGATTACACCATTTTATGACCTCAGCCTCATCTACCGACAGCTCATTGCGTAAATATTGTAAAACACGGCGGTTATTAAGCGGATGAATATCACAACCAATCATTGCGCTTAACGCCCGTACTTGCATGCGCCCCGCAGCGTCTTTAGGCAATAATGGATTTTTAGGATAAACCTCTTCCAACCACTCTAAAATAGCCGGACTTTGAAATAACAGCAAATCATCGGCTTGTAAAACAGGCACCAACCCTTGAGGATTAAGTGCTAAAAATTCGCTTTTTAATTGTTCATCTTGTGCCAAATTAACCGCAATATAGTCATAATCTAAGCCTTTTAGGTTCATCGCGATACGCGTACGGTAAGACGTACTGCTGCGAAAATAGCCATAAAGTGTCATCATTATTTATTCCTTTTATTATGTTGTCTTGTTGGTTATATAAATGGGTATAATTATTGATAAAGTAAATAATTAATTGAGCAAAACATGCCCGTATCTGAAAACCTGACAGACAATCCTACTAGCAATAAAAACCAAGGTGGCGTGCAGTCACTTGAAATTGGATTGTCAGTATTAGACGTTCTAATCAATCACAACGAACCTATGATGCTAAAAGACATCGCTCAAGCTGTACAGATGCATCCGGCAAAGTGTCATCGCTACTTGGTCAGTCTTATTCGTAAAAATTATGCACGTAAGCTCAGTGATGGGCGTTATGGGCTTGGCGCTCGAGGAAATTCGCTTGGGCATGCGGACTTCAATCAACACAACCTATTAGAGCGCCTGACGCATGTGGCAACAGAGATTAAAGACACGGTAAACTGCGCGGTACAGATTGCCAAATGGTTTAGCGAAGGTCCGATTATTATTCAATCGGTTGAGCCAGACAGCCCGATTAGTATCATCACTCGTATTGGCTCGCGTATGCCATTGACGACATCAGCGACAGGGCAGCTGTTTGCCAGTTATCAGCCAGAAACGATTATTAAGCCATTGGTTATCGCTGAATGGCAGACAAATGATAAAGACACTATCGTAGAGCAATGGCAGAATTTTAACCAGTTGCGCGCCAACATTCTTACCCAAGGCTATGCCACAGTTACCGGCGATATGTTAATGGGGATTAATGCCATTACCATTCCAGTGCTTGTGCCGCAACTAGAAATCAACACCTCGACCACTAATCAGCCGCTTAGCAATAATCAACTATCTGCTAATGACAAACTATCTACTGATGATATGCCATTAGAATATGCCATTACCATCATTGGTACCACCGAGCAGTTACCAATGAGTGAGCAACATAACGTGGTTGAGCAGATACTAGCCATTGCAAGACGCTATCAAATAGCCTAGTCAAAACTTGCTATTTAACTTAACTACTGAATAAAGTAAGTTTTAACTATTGCATAAATTGACGCTGTTACTCACCAACGGGCGCCACGTCTCTTGCTTCAGCGAGTTCTTCTGCATGTAAAAACTGCGTATGAACGGGCGCACGTTTGGTGCGCGACCATTCATCTAGCATCTCATGTTTTATCTCTTCTGTAATCATCGAGACTTTTTCTTCTGAGGTACTATCATCGTAGGTAAGTTCCATACGATGGCCATTAGGATCAAAGAAATAGATAGAATGAAAAATACCGTGATTGGTCACGCCGACTACGTCGATGCCATTTTCTTCTAAATGCTTTTTTGCCGCGATTAAGGCATCCCGGTCTTTTACCTTCATGGCTAAGTGTTGCACCCAGTTTGGTGTATTGGGGTCAAAGCCCATTTCAGGCTGATTGGGTACTTCAAAAAACGCCAAGACATTGCCATTACCGGCATCTAAAAATACATGCATATAAGGGTCAAAGGCTTTGGTCGAGGGGACATGGTCCTCAGCGAATGCTAAGATAAAATCCATATTGAGATATTTTTTATACCATTCAACGGTTTCTTTAGCATCCTTGCAGCGATAGGCCACGTGATGGATTTTTTCAATTTTAAAACTCATATCAAACTCCTTTTGATAAAGCGTCCAACTTAATTGGCTGCCAGCACTTCGCTAAACTAAGTGGTGATAATTGTCTAACAGCCTAAGTAATTTTTTTACGCTTGTCTGATTTGTAATTACTTTATGAAATAGGCCTATTTGTCAAAATCAAAGCTAAGCGCAGGCAGTACTTTGCCGCGTACTTCACCAAAGCCAACACGAATGCCGTCTTTTTCGCTATAGCCTTTCATAATCACAGTATCGCCATCTTCGATAAAGCTGCGCGTTTCGCCGCCTTTTAAAGTGACGGGTTTGGTGGCATTCCAAGCAATCTCTAACATTGAGCCATAAGAGTCTGGCGTCGGTCCCGAAATCGTCCCTGAGCCCATCATGTCGCCGACTTCTACTTTACAACCAGTGATGGTGTGGTGGGTGAGCTGCTGCGCCATTGACCAATACATATATTTAAAGTTGGTCTCACAAACTACCGTTGCTTCATCGCTATTCTCAGGCAACAGCTCGACTGATAAATTGATATCAAAGCTATTGTTACTGTCTTTTTCATTGAGATAAGCCAGTGGTTTTGGTTCTTGCGTTGGGCATGCAGTCTTAAAAGGTGCTAACGCATCCATGGTCACAATCCAAGGAGATACCTCAGAGGCAAAGGTCTTGGCATTAAAGGGGCCTAAAGGTACGTATTCCCATTTTTGAATGTCGCGAGCTGACCAATCGTTGAGCAAAACCATGCCAAAGATATGATCCGCGGCTGCATCGACTGCGATCGGTTGACCGATATCATTGCCGCGACCCACGACAAACGCGGTTTCAAGCTCAAAATCTAGACGCTTACAAGGTGAGAAAATAGGACGTTCGTCAGGATTGGGTTTTAGCTGGCCTGATGGGCGTATTACATCGGTGCCACTAACGATGACAGTGCTAGCGCGGCCATTATAACCGACGGGCATTTCAGTCCAGTTAGCTAGTAGAGCGTTCTTTGGGTCACGGAACATGATACCGACGTTGGTCGCGTGTTCTTTAGATGAGTAAAAATCGGTAAAACCTGGTACGTGAACAGGCAGATGCATGGTGACGTCTGCTTGCTTAAACAGCGCTTTTGCCTGCAAGTCTTTGTTGTCGCGCAGTGTGTCACTATCAGCAGACAATAAGGTTTGAATGGTGCTGCGCGCCTTGGTCCAGTTGCCGCGACCAGAATCAATAAAAGCGTTTAGGGTTGGCTGATCAAAATAGGGGCCGCCTGCCAAACTTAATAAACCTTCTGCTTCGAGTATTGATAAGTCTAAAACGTGCTCGCCAATAGCAACACCTGCGCGACGATTGTTATTACCAGTAACGTCTTTAGCATCACTAAAAATACCATAAGGCAGGTTATGAATAGAGAAGTCAGAATCAGCGGCAATATCGATAAATGAGGTGAGGTTTTTGTCAATCGTTGACATGAGGTGCTCCTTGCTAAAGCGTGTATTGAATTACGTTATAATTAACTATTTACGTATAATGTAATTTATAGCCAAATAGATTGCAAGGTTTTTTGTGCAGTGTTTTTTATACAGTTTTTTAGAAAGTGGCAGACATAAAAAAAGGCTGAGTCATAACTCAACCTTTTTAATCACATGTTTTTTTTAAATTACGCTAGAGAGTTAGTCTTTTAAAACGTCAGCCATGGCATTGGCAACATAATCGATATTACTGCTGTTTAAGCCCGCCACACACATACGTGAGTTTGAAACCATGTAGATACCATATTTGCTTTGGAGTTTTTCAACTTGTTCAGGCGTCAGACCGGTAAAGCTAAACATGCCGTTTTGCTCAGTTAAATAATCGAAGTCACGGCCGGGGACTTTTTCTTCTAAGACCGATTTGAGCTTTAAGCGCATGGCTTTGATACGGTCACGCATGGCATAAACTTCGCCAACCCATTGCTCATGTAGCGCTTCGTCGTTCATGACGATATCGACCACGCGGCCGCCATGTGATGGTGGGCTTGAGTAGATGCGACGCACGGTTGCATTTAGCTGACCAAAGACGCGCTCCGCTTCGTCAGTGCTTGGGCACACGACCGACAGACCGCCGACACGCTCACCGTATAGCGATAAGTTTTTAGAGAATGAGTTACTGACAAATACGGGTAGACCTATCTCAACTGCTTTACGAATCGCGTAAGCGTCGCTGTCCATGTCTTTACCAAAGCCTTGGTAGGCGATGTCCATAAATGGAATCAATTCACGCTCTTTAATAACAGTTAGCGCGGTATCCCACTGTTCACGAGTCAAATCCATACCGGTTGGGTTATGGCAGCAAGGGTGCAGCAAGACAACATCGTTTTTATTCAAAGTTTCAAAAAATGCAATCATTTCATCAAACTTAACACTGCTGGTTGCTTTGTCGTAGTACGGATATTTACCGACCTCGACGTCAGAGCCTTCAAAGATAGCAATGTGATTGCCCCACGTTGGGTCGCTGACGTAGCATTTGGATTGTGGGAACCATTCATGGATAAACTCTGCGCCGACTTTTAATGCGCCAGAACCACCGATAGTGGCGATGGTTGCTACCAAACCGTCTTGTAAGATTTGCGCGTTTTTACCAAACAGCAATTCCTGGCAACCTTTACGGTGTCCTGGTAATCCTGCCATTGGCAAGTACGGACGAGGAGAGATAGGGTCAGCAATGCGCTGCTCCGCTGTTTTGACACACTCAAGGACAGGCAATTTGCCATCCTCATCATAATAAACGCCCACACCCAAATTTACTTTATCTGGATTGGTGTCAGCGGCAAATTTGTCCATCAATCCTAAAATCGGGTCACCGGCATAATAATCGATACGTTCAAACATTTTATTTCCTTACAAGGGAGATGAGTTAAGGCGTTAAAAAGCATAAACCAGTTTGGCGATTAACTCAATGTTAGATTCAGCGATACTGATTAATTAACGCATTTTTTTGTTTATTAGCAATTTTTTGGACAGATTTCAGCCTTTGCTAAATTGAAATAATAAGTGCTTTGATTGCCCTTAAACACGCTGCAAATCGTCAAAGTGGCTGGCAAAGTAAGTTTGCAAAAATTGCTTAAAAGCAATGCTGGCGGGCGATAAAGCGCGTGATGAGCGTTGATAAATAAAGAATCGGCGCATTTTAACCGGCTGTGCCAACGGGCGCATCTGCAAACCATTGGCGCTTACCCAATCTATCACCTCTGGCATATAAGGCAAGCACAAGGTAATGCCAAAACCTTGGCGGGTCATCTCAAGGGCGGTCGACATAAAGTTGACTTTATAGCGCGCCTGCTGAATATGGCTGGCGATTTCCTCATCAAGCTCAGCGGTGACTTGCTCGATAAATGGCCCTTGTAAAGTAATAAGAGGCGTATCTACCAAATCCTGCCAAATGACTTCTGATTTTTGCGCCAGCGCATGGTTATCTGGCATTACCACACAAAACGGCAGCTGATATAACAAATCGGCGCTGATGTCATCGTCAGGCTCCGTAAAACCACGCTCAGTACCGACGCCCAAATCTACCTCGATGTTTTGAATATGTTCTAAAACATTTTCTGCTGAGCAATCAAGTAAAGACACGCTGATATCCGGATATGCTTTAGCAAATCGAGCAATAACGGCTGGCATGGAGGAGGCAGCAAATTGCGATACCGCAAGTCTGACTTGACCTTGCGCCAAACTTGTCAAGCTACTGGCTTCATTTTCAAATAGCTGCATCTCATTTAAAATACGCCGCGCTTGCGGCAATAAATGATGACCAACGACGGATAATGACAGCTGGCGGGTGGTGCGGTCAAATAGCACGATACCAAGGCTGGACTCCAATTCTTTAATCAAACCACTGACGGCAGATTGGGTCAAATGCATCTGCTCGCTGGCACGGGTAAAACTGCCATTGTCAGCCACACTGATAAAAGCGCTCAATTGGCGAATACTGATATTCATAAGCAAACCTGATAAATAAATCAAAAAAAACGATTAGTCTTATAAATCAAGCTAATCTAATATAAATCACTCGTCAATAGGAATGATTGATGAAACTTATTTTTTGCTAATTTTTAGTGATGTATACCACCAATTGAAATTAAGGATGATGACAATGTCAGAGTTAAAGGCAGATTTATTTGATAACCCAATGGGCTTGCAAGGATTTGATTTCGTTGAGTTTGTCTCACCTGAGCCTGAGCTTGTCGAAACGCTATTTCGCAACCTTGGCTTTACTCATATTGCCAATCACCGCTCAAAAGATGTGGCCTTGTTTCGCCAAGGCGATATCAACCTTATTTTAAACCGTGAGCCAAAAAGCCATGGCAGCTATTTCTTAGGTGAGCATGGCGCGGGCGCTTGTAGCATGGGCTTTCGAGTAAAAAATGCGCAGCAAGCGTATGAGCTTGCTATCGAAAACGGTGCTGAACCAGTAGATGTGCCTACAGGGGTGATGGAGCTGCGCCTACCAGCGATTAAAGGTATCGGCGGCTCGCTTATTTATCTCATTGACCGCTTTAGCGATGGCAATTCTATCTATGATATCGATTTTGAATACCTACCGAGCGTCGACAAGCATCCAAAAGGCTTTGGCTTCAAGGTTATCGATCATTTAACTCATAATGTCTACCGTGGTCGCATGGCATATTGGGCCGACTTCTACGAGCGTATCTTTAACTTCCGCGAAATCCGTTATTTTGATATCACCGGTGAGTATACGGGTCTGACCAGTAAAGCGATGACCGCGCCTGACGGCAAAATTCGTATTCCATTAAACGAAGAATCAAAGCAGGGCGGTGGGCAAATTGAAGAGTACTTGATGCAATTTAATGGCGAAGGTATCCAGCATATCGCGCTATTGAGTGATGACTTATTATCTAGCATCGACAAATTAAGAGACATGGGTATCCCGCTGATGACAGCGCCAAATGATACCTATTACCAAATGCTGGATGAGCGCTTACCAAACCACGGCGAGAATGTCGCTGAACTACAAATGCGCGGCATCTTGTTAGACGGTACCACAGAAGGCGGTACGCCACGCTTATTGCTACAGATTTTCTCTGAAACCATCCTTGGTAGCCCCGTATTTTTCGAATTTATCCAGCGTAAAGGCGATTATGAAGAAGGCTTTGGTGAAGGTAACTTTAAAGCCTTGTTTGAATCCATCGAGCGTGACCAAGTCCGACGCGGCGCGATTGGTCAGCCAGAAACTGAAACGCCATAGTTTTAGCTTAATCGTTTATAAGTATAATAAATGGGCAGGGCAAAAGGAATTTGTCTTGTCCTTAATCAGCAAAGTACTGCTTGCGATGGTAAATCCAAAATACCTAAATTGAGGATTTACTGACGACAAGCGACTGTACTAACGCTAATAAAAGGAACACAGGCATGGAACGCCTACAAGCTAACAATACTATTCAAAAATCCCACAGTGCCAAGAGTGTGTCTTCAAATGCTCTCGGCGCTGATGATGCTAGCCATAGCGATTCAACCGCTGAGAAGCAACCTTACCTCTCGCATCAGCCAGACAGTCAGGGTCATATCCACTATAGTGACGATGAAAATGCCATGTGGCAGGCGCTGCTTACACGTCAAGCCAAGCAAATACCCAATCGAGCTTGCTCAGCCTATCTAGAAGGCTTAGAAAAGCTAAATCTGCCATCGACGCATATCCCGCAACTCCACGATATCGACGAAATCCTGCAAGCCACCACCGGCTGGCAAACCGCTGCCGTTCCTGCGCTTATCAGCTTTGGTAAGTTTTTTAAACTTTTAGCAAATAAACGCTTTCCGGTAGCGACCTTTATTCGCCGCTTTGAAGACATGGATTATATCGAAGAGCCTGATATTTTCCATGAAATCGTTGGCCATTGTCCGCTGCTGACCCATCCTGCTTTTGCCGCTTTTAATGAGACCTATGGCAAGCTGGGTCTTGATGCCAGTAAAGAAGAAAGGTGGTTTTTGGCACGGCTTTATTGGTTTACCATCGAGTTTGGCTTGGTAGGTAGTCACCCTGACAATCGCCGTATCTATGGCGGCGGTATCTTGAGCTCCCCTTCTGAAACGATTTATGCGCTTAATGGTAGCGATACATTGCAACAATCCAACCATCACCATCAGCAGCAACCTCAAAATCAGCCAGAACACCGCGCATTTGATTTGCTTGATGTTCTGCGTACGCCTTATCGCATTGACCATATTCAGCCGATTTATTATGTCATTGATGATTTGGATGCGCTGTTCGATATCGTCGATAGCGACATCATGGGCAAGGTCAAACAAGCAATGGCACTTGGCTTGTTTGAACCAACTTATGCACCAAAAAACTCTTAATACATTAAAAAATTTAGCATCGTTAAAATAACGATGGGGTAAAAGTGATGCTGTAAAAACAGTATTAACACGGACGTAACTGTATTAAACCTAACGGTATTAAAAAAATAATAGTTAACTTAAAAGGATATTATCATGACGACATTATCACAAGCCAGCTGTGAAGCCTGCCGTATCGGCGCTCCAACCGTCGACGACACAGAAGCACGCGAGCTATTACAACAAATTCCTGATTGGTCGCTCATCGAAGTCGACGGCATTAAGCAATTACAGCGTCAGTATAAATTCAAAAATTTTGTCACAGCGATGGCATTTGCCAATGAGCTTGCCGACATTGCGGAAGCAGAAGGGCATCATCCGGGTATTTTGGTAGAGTGGGGCAAGGTCACCGTCACTTGGTGGTCACATAGCATTAAAGGTCTGCATCACAATGATTTTATCATGGCAGCCAAGACCGATAGCCTACTGGGTAAGTCATGAGACTGGCAATAATCTTTGCAACTAATTAAACTTGTCCCACCCAAAACCAACCCTAACGCCAGAGTATATATGATGGCACCATAAGGATGTGTTATGCCTCCACAAGTACTTACCGAGCTATCTCCCAAGGTAGCTTTTATTATTGCCAGCGTTGTCATCGCGATTATGGGTGTGACCATGATCGGCTTTGGCTGGGTACCGCATCTGTCATTGATGCTTGCAATCGTTGTTTTATTAGGCCTTGGTATGTATAAAGGTCTAAGCTTTGAGAAGATGCAGGGGCAGATGTCATCGGGTGTTGTCAGTGGTATTGGTGCCATTTATTTACTATTTTTTATTGGTTTGCTGGTCGCCGCGCTGATGATGTCAGGTGCTATTCCTACCATTATGTATTATGGTTTTGATCTCATCTCACCGCAGTATTATTATATTTCGGCTTTTGTTTTGACCTCAATTATTGGTGTCGCTCTAGGCAGTAGTTTGACCACAGCCGCGACACTTGGTGTGGCCTTTATTGGTATGAGTAATGCCTTTGATGCCAACGTCGCTATTGCTGCTGGTGCAGTGGTTTCAGGTGCTTTTTTTGCCGATAAAATGTCGCCGTTGTCAGATACTTGTACGCTTGCCTCTTCTGTCGTCGGCATTGATTTGTTCGAGCATATTCGCAATATGATGTATACCACGGTACCGGCGTGGCTCATTACAGCTGGGCTATTTTGGTATTTCTCTGGCCAGACGGGTACGGGTGATTTAGGTCAAGTGACCTTACTGCAATCACAATTGGTCGATAGCGGCTTAGTCCATGGTTATGCCGTATTACCATTTGTCGTGCTAGTGGTATTAGCACTATGCCGAGTCAATGCCATTTATACCATCATTTGTACAATCGCGACCGCTTTAGTGCTTACTTATCTGCACAGCACGCCAAGTATTGGGCAGCTCGGCGGTTATCTATTTGCTGGTTATACGCCCGCCGAAAATTTAGAGCTGGGTGAAGTGGCGGGTATGATCTCACGTGGCGGTATGCAAAGTATGTTCTTTACTCAGACTATCGTGATATTGGCGTTAAGTTTGGGCGGTTTATTACGTGCTTTGGGGATCTTACCAGCGTTATTGTTAGGTATTCGTAATATGCTGACAAGCTCAGGACGTGCTATTTTTGCCGCGGCAATGGCAGCTTTAAGTATCAACGTGCTGATCGGTGAGCAATATTTGAGTATCTTATTATCAGGAACTGCGTTTCGTCCGACCTTTGAGCGTTTGAATTTACACCCCAAAAACCTATCGCGTACCATCGAAGACGCGGGCACGGTTATCAATCCATTAGTACCGTGGAGCGTGTGCGGGGTATTTATCAGCCAAGCGTTAGGTGTTCCGGTACTTGAATATTTGCCTTATGCCTTTTTCTGTTATTTATCGCTGCTGCTTACGATACTGTTTGGCTTCACAGGTATCACCATCAGTTGTAAAGATGGCTCTAGCATTCGTAAGCAACCAAAAGTACAAATGGCCAATTAGCGAACATTCATTTTTAAAATAAACCGAGATAGTATTGGTTGCATAAAAACCACTCTAAGTAACTTAGAGTGGTTTTTTTTGGTTAATTTGAGCGCCTAAACCATATATCTAAAAGTGGCTGAATAAGAGATAATAGAGGACATAGATTTTCGTTTACCTCAATAAAAAGGCAGTCCTGCATGACCCATAATAATCCATATAACCTGATACCCTTGCAACCTACGGGCAGAAATGAGACCAATACCGCCAATACCTATTCACCTGAAGATATGATTACCATTTACGAGCAGCAGTTTTTGACCGAAGTGCCAGAAGACAAGCTAACAGAGTTCTTACCTTTTTTAAAAGCGTTTTATGATATCGACGACCATACCTTAGATGTCAGTGCGGTGATTTTTGATGCGATTGCGGACGCTTGTATTATTTATAATCACAAAGTCAAAGTTGGGCGTTACGAAATATTAGAAGGCTTGGTAAAAGAAGAGATTGCAGAAGATATAAGTGATGCAGAAGGCGCTGAAGAGAAACAAGTACAAGCCTATACCCTAGAGTGTAAGCGTACTTTTTTTATCAATGAGGTGGAAATACCTTATCATTTTAATTTGTTTATCCATGGCGATAATTATTCTACCTTGACGAGAAGAGAGAGCGTGTTAGAAAAAATGTATTGGTTTGTCAGTGATAGCTTTGATGAGCAGTTATTGGATAATCCTGAAGATACTGAGAGCTTGGCGTCTATTAATAAGCAACTGGCAAGTTTGGGTATTCGAGAAATGGATCTGACTACTATTCATCAGCTAGTCGATTATTTAGAAGGTAACATCATAGATGATGACATGGCAGATGCGGTCAATAAGCTGCTAGATGAAGCCGAGTAGCATTGAATACACTATTCACTGTTATTCACTGTTAAAAAAGACCACGCTAAGCCAATTTAGCGTGGTCTTTTTTTGATAGGACAACCAATTTTAAACAGCAAGCAATAAAAAACCCTCGTAATCGATAGATTGCGAGGGTTTCGTATATGGTACCAGTGGTCGGTGCCATTGATTTGATATAATATATTGATATTTATGGTTAATTTTTTATTTTATTTTAATAGTGTACATGTAGGTGTACATAAAATTAAATATTCAACATACTATTGACCAAAAGCTATCCTTAAGCGATTAATTCTATCTACCTAAGTTATCTAGCCCTTATTGAAAGTTTTTTTGTACTCATCTTCAATAATTTGGCTTATAACCTTATTGGCAGTCGTTCCTTTAGCTTTCATGATAGAGTCCAATTGATCTTGATTTTTCTTATATATCTTGACTTCACTTAAATCTTCGTTTTTGTTGCTCGTTGAGAATTTAGCCCATGCGTCTTTCATGTTCTCTATAATTTTAGCTCTGTATGATATTTCTGCTATTGACTCAAGATCAATTTTAGGGTCGCTCATATCTATATCTTGAGTAGAAGTCTCATATGTGTATTTTACATTTGATAAGATATCAAGACTTGCTAAGATTAAATTGTACTTGTCCTCTAGAGAGGAGGGTATGAATACTTTCTGAAGTATAAGATAATCTCTCTTGTCTGAGCTCAGATAATTATAAGCCCATTCAATTTGATCACTATCATCACCCTTAAGCCACTTGATTTCTCTATCAGTACGATTTCTAAAATAGCTGGATTTGATTGTTTCTATACGCCCAATTAACGAATGATTGTTTACGTCTACGGGGTTTGCATAATACGGTAAGGTGAGTGGGGTATAGTTGAAATGCATGACCTCATATTTTAGATAATTCGAAATATGAGAAATTAACTCAGTACCTCCGACCATAGTTTTATCATAAAAAATACTTTGAACTAAATAAGCAATATGCAGAGCGTTACGGAGGTCATCTTTGATCCAGTTCAATGAGCTATCTGGCAGCTGGTTATTAATTTTAAATTGCATTAGGTCGTGAAAGTATGGAATTGGGTATGGCTGAGACTTGAATATGCTGATCAAAGTGGATTTGAAGGCTCCCTTATCCAATTCCATGTTAGCTGATGCATTCCCCCAATATATATTGTGCGCAAATACCAAGCTCTTGCAATCTGGCTGAAGAGTTTTATCCAGTAGAGACAGAGGATGTGAGCAGTACTCAGCAAGGGAATTATCAGAATGGGTTAGCCACTCAGAACGTGAGCAGCATTGAGCAAGGCTTACGAAAAAGCGTGACAGCAGTGAGCTAAAACCATCGGGCTAGAGATGCGACATAAGAAGGAGCTGATCATTCAGCTCCTTCTTTTATTGTTTCATACAAGGCCAGTCACTGGACTACATGGGATGCCGTAAAAAAATATGGGACTCCGTAACTGTATGAGAGGAAACGCTCTCATTAACTTATAAAGGAGAACACCATGGAACAGTTAAACGCTACACAACCAGTAATCGAGCAATGCAATCATATACCGCAGCTACTGAGTATTAAAGATGTTGGTCATTATACCGGTCTTAGTCGTTCTACGATCTACGAGATGGTCAATGAAAAATCTGATCGTTACGATCCAACGTTTCCTAAGAAGGTACAGCTGACACAGGTAAGGGTAGTGTGGGTAGCGAGCGAGATCGCTAATTGGATTAATACTAAAATTGCAGAGCGTTCAGCATAGATCTATCGTACAGTCTTAGTATTAAGGATAGGACGGTGTAATTTTTGTCCAAAGCAAAACAATTAGTTGATCTGTTATACGACTTTAATCCCATTAAGTCAGACTACTTAACTTCAATAAAATAATCTCTGACAGACTGATGTCGATTCAGGCTTTACAGGTTATGTCTCAGTGCTATATTGGATTTATACTTTAAATTTAACAGCGGACTCAAGAAACTCTAATTTGACGTCTAAGAAGTTAAAGCTATGCATAACAGCTAGTGATAAGTAAAAAGACACCAACTACATCCATGATACAGTTGGTGTTTTTTACATATACATTGACTATTTTTCTCTTGATCGCATACCGTCTAAAATTAATGCTTTTAGTAGGCTAATAGCCATTAAGATAATAATAAGCGAAAATGGTATTGCTGCGACAATCATAGCTGAGGTAATAGCATTTAGCCCTCCAGCCAGTAGTAACGCTGCAATTATGGCGGTTAAAGCAATACCCCAAACGATAATATGCTTTGACCCATTTTCAATTTTGTCTTTACCTGCAGAATTGAGCATATTAACGACTAATAATGCAGAATCTGCAGAAGTTACTAAATAGGTTAGTAAAAGTACCACTACCATGCCTGATAACATATTTGCCGTTACTGGTTCGAGCATAAAGCCAATAATCTCGAACAGCTGTGCGGTCAATCCTGAGTCAAATATTTTACCACCTGCCACACCACTTAACTCTAGGTTAATACCTGTACCACCAATAAATGAGAACCAAATAAATAAAGTGAGGCTAGGTGCTATAACACCGATCAAGCCAAACTCACGAATAGTACGATTCTTGGAAATACGAGCTAAAAACATACCAACAAATGGAGCAAATGCAATCCACCATGCCCAGTAAAAGATAGACCAGCTTGTTTGCCAGCTACCTAACTCGGAATTAGGGTCCCATACAGTAAAAACCATTGCGGGTAAATGCACGACATAAGTGAAAATACCTTTACCCAACATTTCTAAGGCAAACATAGATGCCCCGAAAATTAGGAAAAATGCTAATAGTAAGTAAGACAAGACCATATTAATATTACTTAACCATTTTATTCCACGTCCAACACCTGATAATGCCGATATTATCGAGAGGCACATAACCACAAACAGCGATACTAATAAAGCTCCCGTAGTTGGCTCCGGATTAACAGGATTAGTTACTAACCATGTGATACCAGTAATGCTATACAATCCTGAGGCAAAAGAACTCAAGCCTATACCAATAGTTTGAGCAATACCAAATAAAGTTGCAATTACTGCAGCAATATCAATCACATTACCTAATGGTCCTTCCAAATGCTTACCAAACAAAGGAGTTAGTGCGGAACGTATCGTTAATGGTAAACCACGGGAATAAGCAAAAAACGCTAAACAGATACCAACTAAACTGTAAGTTGCCCAAGCGCTAATACCCCAGTGGAGAAAGGAGTAGCGAAAAGCTGCATCTAAAGCACCTTCTGTCTTTGGTATGACGATACCATCAATAGCATTTAACGTATTAGCATTGACTTGATCTTGATAAAACGAAAATACATCAGCACCTTGAGGTAGTTTTAAGCCGTTGGCATTTAAAGCAGATATTATTATTTCTTTTGACATAATAGTATCTGGATTATTTGCTAAATGCCAAATTGGCTCGGCTGCACTATATGTTAATACACCAATACCAATACCTGCTCCAAAAATCATAGAAAACCATGAGAAGTTTGAGAACTCAGGTTTTCCATTAGGATCAGAGCCAAGTTTAGTGCGCCCAAATGCTGGCCATAAAATAACCGTCAGGCAAACCAATAGATAAAAGGCGATAGAGTAGGTGTAATAGCTATTGAGGTTGGCATACGACCAATTTTTCATAGCATCTAGCATAGCGCCGGAACGATCTACGTCACTTAAAATCCAGACTACGATTAACGTAACCAGGATTTTTGATGTGATAGTGACAAAGCGATTAAAATCCTTATAAAAACCTTTATCGTGAGTTTTTATATTCAACTCTTTTAAGGGGGGGCGGATAGGCATAGTTTTTTCCTTAAAACTTAATGCAGTTGACTACCTACGGTACTTGTTTATCGCATGATAAAAGGATTAGCCATCGGTTCAGCCGAAATATTAATCCATGTCGTTTTTGTACGTGTGTAGGCGAGTATTGATTCGCTACCGGCCTCACGCCCATAGCCTGACTGATTGTAGCCCCCAAATGGGGCCATTGGAGAAATAGCACGGTAAGTATTAATCCAACACACCCCTGAGTGAATTTGCTGTGAAACACGGTGTGCCCGGGCTAAATTCTGGGTGAAGACACCTGAGCCTAAACCATAAACACTATTATTTGCCATAGCTATGGCTTCTTCTTCAGTATCAAACGCAACTAGCGACATGACTGGACCAAACATCTCAATGGTTTGGGTTTCAATATCGGTATTCGGACATTCTACTAGTGTTGGACAAAAGTAGTTGCCTTCTGCCAAAGAAGCGTCTTTAGGAGAGTGACCACCAAAACGTATCGTAGCGCCTTGGGCGACAGATTTTTCTAGTGTATCTTTAATACGCTCAACTTGAGCTTTGGTACATAAAGGCCCAACGTGTGTCTCGGGATTTAGCGGATTGCCAATGACAATACCCTTGGCTTTTTCTTCTACGCGTTTGATGATTTCAGGCAAGATAGAGCGATGAACGAAGCCGCGAGAGCCTGCCACACAAGACTGTCCAGAAGCGCCAAAGTTGCCAGCGATCAAACCGTTAGCAGCACTCTCTAAATCCGCATCTTCGAAGACAATGATAGGAGACTTGCCGCCAAGCTCTAAGCTTGTGACCGCAAAACTATTGGCAGAGTTTCTGACCACGTGACGCGCCGCTTCAGGCCCACCTGTAAAGGCAATTTTATCGACATCAGGATGACTGGTCAGCGGAATCGCGCAGTTTTCGGCATCCCCTGTGATGACAGAGACCACCCCTTTTGGGAAGCCTGCTTGCTCAATCAATTCAGCAAACGCAAACATAGGACAAGGCGCGACTTCTGATGCTTTTAAAATAATAGTACAGCCCGCCGCTAGGGCTGGGCCAAGCTTAGTCGATGTTAAGAACATCTGGGCATTCCACGGTACGACAGCGGCGACCACACCGATGGGTTCACGAGTGGTGAAGACATGCATGTCAGGCTTATCAATCGGTAACGTCGCGCCTTCAACTTTATCAGCAAGACCCGCGTAATAACGGTAATAGTCACTGACATAGCGGGTTTGAGCGACCGTTTCGTGAGCCAGTTTGCCGCTGTCTGTCGTCTCGATCTCACCAAGTCTCTCAGCGTTTTCTTCGATCAGTTCAGCTAAGCGGTACAATAACTTGCCACGCTGAGTGGCGGTCATTTTTGCCCATTCAGGATTGTTAAGGGCGGCTTTTGCCCCGCTCACAGCGCGCTCAACATCTTCAGGGCTGGCACAGGCAAATGTTGCCCATGCTTCGCCAGTCGCAGGATTATAGCTGTCCAAGCGTTGGTTGTTACTGCCTTCGCACCACTCACCGTTGATATAAAGCTGGTAATGAGGTTTGGTCATGGTGATTCTCCAAATTTTTTAGGTTGTCTGTTTAGCCCGCACTAGAGTAAGAGACTCAAAATATTTATGCAAACGCAGGCATGACATCATCAATAAAACGGCGTAAAGAGTCGCGTTTTTGTTCATACGTCATACTAGAGTCGATCCAGAATGCAAATTCGTCATAACCCAATTCTTCATAGACTTTAAGCTTTTCAATGACTTGCTCAGGCGTTCCTATTGGCATGTTTTCTAACATTTTTTCAGGCGCATACATATCGATTGCTGCCATTTCTTCTTCGCTCAATGGCTCAAGTAATCCTTGACGAATTGGACGTTCGTTTTTGAACCATGCACCAAAATAGCAGTAAAAACGGCTGATAGATTTTGCCGCTGTCGCCACATCATCGGCATCACTACCAACATAAGCGTGCTGTAATAACATGATTTTTGGGTTCTTACCTTCGCCATGCTCAGCTTTGGCATTTTTAAATGCCGTCATGAGGTTTTGAATTTCGGTCATGCCTTGCCACAGTGGGGTGACTTGCACATTGCAGCCGTTTTCTACTGCAAAGTTATGGCTATGAGGGTCACGAGCTGCAATCCACATAGGCACGCCGCCACTTTGTACCGGTTTTGGCGCTGAGGTGGTCGATGGGAATTGGGTGTATTTGCCATCGTGGGCATAGTCGCCTTTCCACAGTTTTTGGACGGCAGGGACAAGCTCTCGCATGCGCCCGCCAGCTTCCATGGCATCCATACCCGGCATCAAGCGCTCGTATTCAAAATTATAAGCACCGCGCGCGATACCTAAATCCAATCTGCCGCCTGTGATAATGTCTGTCATGGCAGCTTCGCCAGCCAATTTGATCGGATGCCAGAAGGGTGCAATCACTGTACCCGTACCTAAGCGCACGTTTTTGGTGTGATGGGATAGATCAATCAAATTTAAAAATGGGTTGGGGGCGATGGTAAAATCCATACCATGGTGTTCGCCTGTCCAGATAGCGTGCATTCCGCCTTGGTCGGCCATTTTTGCCAGCTCAATAAAATCATTATGGAGCTGTTCATAAGATTGTGATTCGTCGAGGCGTTCCATGTGTAGGAATAGTGAGAATTTCATAAGGCATATCCTTTGCTATTTGTTTTTACTGACTGTATTTACAAGTCATGTTTGTTTAAGTGTCGTTTATGTATAAAATTTAGTGGACGCGACCTTGCTCTTCTTGGCCGACATAGACACCATAAAGACCGTTTTCGCTCTCTGCGGCGTAGCGAGTCATCATCGAATTCATGGCTGAGGTCGCAAAATCTTGTTTTTCAATATCATCGATTGCGACGTATTCACCAAGCTCTTTGGTCTCTGGCGAATTTGCAATGGCGCGGTAAAAGATATAGTTGGTATTGGTTTTGGTATTCTCATAGATTGAAAACACAGCGCCCAATTGCGCATCTATACCGTTATCTGTCAAAAACTGTTTGATGGCGCTGACCGCGTTGGTATTGTCATCGGTTGTCGTATTGGGTAAGACGGCTTTACCTTCGCTTTTGTTGATAATCACTTTACCGTTATGCTCGATAATGACGCCAACACAGACGTGTTTTTCTTGGGTACTGATGTCTGCCGCTTCGCGCTCTAATGCCAAACTAAAATAACCGCCTGATGCATAACCCAAACCATGGCCTTCACGGTTAGAGAAATTCAGTACTTCTCCCACCAAAAGATTGTGGTCACCTGCGTCGAGGTTACGTTCGGTTTTACAAGAAAAATGCGTGAGCGCACCATCGATAACAGGGTTGCCTTGCTCATCTTTGTGCCACTCAATCTGACTAAAACGGTCTTCTTTAGAGCTGGCAAATATGTTCGACACGGCCTGTTGGTCTTCACTTAAGATGTTGACAACAAAGCTTTCACAGTTAGCAAACACATCAAAGGTAGATAAAGATTTTGCTGGGCAAACCAGCAGTAATGGCGGATCAAGCGATACCGATGTAAAAGAGTTGGCTGTAAAACCGACAGGCGTACCATCTTTACTCACCGCTGTAATCACGGTCACCCCAGTCATATAACTGCCGAAGGCGTTGCGTAGCATTTTAGGATCAAGTTTTTTCATGAGAACCTCTTTTTTTAAATTAGGCATTAGCCGTATGGTACAAATCGCATTGGGTAAAAAATTTTGCCAATGCCGCATTAACAGCGTTAGCGTGTGTCATTTGTGCCATATGACGAGCTCCCGGTACGATAACAGCATTTGCATTGGGTAATATATCTACCATAGTTAATGACATTTTAGGGCTAGAATTTACATCCATTTCGCCTGTAAGCAATAACACAGGTATCGTGATGTTTTGCAATTCTGCTTTTTGTATACCGCGTAAGTATGCAAACATCTGATACGCTTTTGCATATCCTAAACGGTTACCGCCATTGAGCCATGATCGACACAAGTTAGCTTCGTTATCATATTGCGGATTACCATCGAACCATCTGGCAATCGGCTTATCGGTCACATTTTGATCAACATCATTGAGTAGCGATTCGGCACGGGCTTTTACATCTTGAGCGGCACTGTCTGGACGATCATAGATAGCGTTAAATGCAGCAACACCTCTTACCATTTCAGGATAACTAACTGCAGTTTGTAACGCTGTCATCGCGCCTAAAGAATGCCCAACGATAATGGCAGGCTCTCCGACGATATTCTGAATAAAGTTTATTAGCGCCGCTGCAAAGTCCTCTAACGTTAGCGTAGAAATGGGTAGTAAATCGCTTTCCCCATGTCCCGGCATATCAATCGCATAACAGCGATAACGGTCGCTAAAGGCTGCTATCTGCTGATACCAGCTTTCTGCTCGCAAACCTACGCCATGAACAAAAACGACGGGAGTAGTTTTGTCATTTTTATTATTACTGTCTTGATTACCACTAGAGTAATAAGCAATGCCGTCAGAAATTTCGCGTGACCATTCCATCAGTAGATGCTCCTTAAACGGCGGCTGGGTTATTCAAATCGTGACCGAGATCCTTTAGGTCTTGATAACGATCACCAATACGTTGGTGTGGACGACCACCTGTTGCACCACCTAATACAATCACAACTTCGTCGTCGCGAGGCGCATCAGGAATAGCAAATTGAACTGTCAAATAATGTGAGCGGCGACCAGCGTCATCTTTGTCCATCAGCGGAACCATGATAGGGGTATTAGCTGTGCCACGTATGTTTGTAAATGCTAAATACGTATTGGCAGATAATGCTTCACGATAAAAGTTACCGAAATGTAAAGTATGAATCAGACCTGAGGCATGCTCGATTTCACCATTTAGGCCTACTACAGCTGCTTTGCCATAAGCTTCAATCTTGTCAGCACCACCTGCTAAGGTGATAATTTTGTCAGTAAGCAGTTTACCCAACACAGGAGCGAAAGCTTGGATTCCAGGTTTTAAATCTTCAGCATAACGACCCGCCCACGGATTGGTGATGACTGCAGCGACCGCAAACATGCGTAATGGTGTGGCGGCTGATTTATAGCCTTCAATCAAAGTTTCTTCTTCAAAAGTGACAATTTTTCTAATCTCTGGTTTTTGCATGATAACTTCCTTTTAGTAATAAATAGTTCCTCACAACATTGGTATACCATAATACGGTATTAAATAAAATGCTAGCTTTTTTTGAAAAAAAATATTATGGTATACCATGATATGATGTACAAGGTTACTGATTTCTTGCACCATACTCGCTATACTTATTTTTTACATCTAAGAGAGCAGAGATTTTATGTTAGAAAAAGTAGAAAAACCAAAAACCTTAAAAGATACAGCGTTAGAGCAATTGCGACTGGCTATCATGATTGGACAGCTTGCACCAGGTCAAAGATTGGTGGAGCGCACCATTTGTGAACAGTTGGGCGTCAGTCGCACTGTCGTACGAGAGTGTATAAGGCATTTAGAGAGCGAGCATTTGGTGACTTTTTCTGCAGGCGGTTCTTCAGTAGCTGTTTTAGAGAGTGATGAGATTCGCCAGATTTATCATCTACGTGCAATGTTGGAGAGCGAAGCAGTTCGTTATTGTGCCGAGCAAGTGACACATGAGCTAGTAGAGATATTACAAAACCACTTAGTCCAAATTCGAGATAACTTACATACAGGAAACGTGGTTGAGGCGCTTGCGCATTCTTATTCGTTTTACGAGCATTTATTCGTGACGGCTGGAATGACGGTCGCATGGGAATTGACAGAGCGATTGAATGGCCGTATCGGTCGTTTGCGATTTATGACTTTATCTACCCAAGAGCGCGCAGTCAAAGGCCCAAATAATCTGCAAGAGATTGTTGATAATATTGCTCAGGGTGATAGCAAGTCGGCAGTCAAAGCCTGCCGTAAACATATTGATGAAGCTTGCCATATGGGGCTCTATCTCAACAAACAATAAAAGGGAATAATAATGGATAAACAACGATTTGAATTAGGTCTTACTCAGCGTAAAGCTACTTTGGGCGCCGAGTACGTTGAAAAGAACCTACAGGCTGCCGACGACTTTAATCGTCCATTTCAAGAAGCCATGACCGAATGGTGCTGGGGGTTTGGATGGGGTGATGAGGCGATTGATGCCAAAACACGTTCATTAATGAATTTAACCATGATTGCTGCTTTGGGAAAAATGCATGAATGGGAATTACATTTAAATGGGGCGATCAATAACGGTTGCTCTGTTGATGAAATACGTGCTGCTATACATGCTATTGCGATCTATTGCGGTGTGCCACAAGGTGTGGAGTGTTTTCGCATTGCCCGTGAAGTACTGACCGCACGCGGATTATTATAATCCTAAAGAAACCAGTTGGAGAGAGAGATGCAATTAAAAAACGATGCTTTGCTTAGACAACAAGCTTTTATCAATGGCATATGGTGTGATGCTGACAATAAAGAAACCCATGAGGTTTTAAATCCTGCAACAGGAGAGTTGATTGGTACTGTACCAATGATGGGAGCTGAAGAGACTCGCCGTGCCATTGAAGCTGCAAACAAAGCTCAGTCAACTTGGTCGAAAAAAACGGGTAAAGAACGTAGTAGTATTTTACGCCGTTGGCACACGCTGATTGCCGAAAATATGGAGGATTTGGCTATATTAATGACACATGAGCAAGGCAAACCCATAGCTGAAGCTAAAGGTGAAATACAAAGTGGACTGGATTATTTAGAATGGTTTGCTGAAGAAGCAAAACGTATCTACGGTGACTTTATCCCTGGACACATGCCAGACAAGCGCTTGATAGTGATTAAACAACCTGTTGGAGTAACTGCAGCAATTACCCCGTGGAACTTTCCGCATTCAATGATTAGTCGTAAAGCAGGCCCCGCGCTAGCAGCAGGCTGTCCGATGATTGTTAAGCCTGCAATGGAAACACCTTACTCTGCATTAGCAATGGCTTATCTTGCTCAGAAAGCGGGCGTCCCCGACGGTATTTATAGTGTCGTCACAGGTGACCCGATCGCTATCGGAGAAGAGATGACTACAAACCCTCTGGTTAAAAAAATCAGCTTTACTGGCTCCACTCGAGTGGGGAAAATCTTAATGAAACAGTGTGCCGACACTGTCAAAAAAATGTCGTTAGAGTTGGGAGGTAATGCGCCTTTTATCGTTTTTGATGATGCTGATATAGATGCTGCTGTGATAGGCGCAATGACAAGCAAGTACCGTAACAGTGGTCAAACTTGTGTGTGCGCCAATCGTCTATTTGTACAAGCAGGTATTTATGAAGAGTTCACCAAAAAATTGGCGGAGCAAGTGCGTGCTATAAAAATTGGTAATGGTTTGGAAGAAGGAGTGATGCAAGGTCCTTTAATCTCTCAGTCTGCGGCAGACAACGCTGAAGCGCTAGTCGCTGATGCTAAAAGTAAAGGAGCCACTGTATTGTGCGGTGGTCAAAGAGTTGAGGCAGGTCGCAACTTTTTTGAACCAACTATTTTGACCGACGTTAACAATGACATGCGTGTCGCCGATGAAGAGATTTTTGGTCCTATCGCGCCCATTTTCAAATTTGAGACAGATGAAGAAGGTATTGCTCTAGCAAATTGCACTGAATATGGTTTGGCAGGTTATTTTTATAGCCGAGATATCGGACGTGTATGGCGTGTCGCTGAGGCACTTGAAGTAGGTATGGTTGGTGTCAATACTGGTATGCTAACGACAGAGCTAGCCCCGTTTGGTGGTGTTAAAGAATCTGGCTTAGGGCGTGAGGGTTCAAAATATGGTATCGAAGAATATGTTGATACCAAGTATATTTGTCTAGATATAAATTGATATGAAGTCAAAATGATAAGTATTAGTGAATATAATATATGCTAAGAAATACATGTAAGTAAGATTAGTAAATAAGGTAACACTTTTTTCTTACTAGTAAGAGTCCAGAGGTTCTATGTTTCTGGACTTTTTTAAGGTTTGCTAGAACATTAGGATCAAGATTAGTTTTTTTATAACTACAGAGCAATGGAATTAACTAACGGCTTTTATTGCAATGAATTTTTAGAAAAAATATTGTAGAAAGGCACTTGGAATCAATAGAAGTTATAAATAGTCTTTTCAATAAAAAGACTATTTACAGACTATTTTAAAATAAAAAAACCATATAAATCAATAATTTAATCCTGTCTCTAGAGATTGAGTAAAAAGACTTTTCTAGTAATTAGTCTTATCTATTACCAACTGCATTAAAAATTCTAGAAAATTAAATAAGGGTCAAAACGTATAGTTTTACTGATTTATACGCTTACTTGAACACGCATATCTTCCGTATCTTCACAGTATTTTATTCTAAGCTCCTTAAAGCTAACCTGGCCATTTTGGATGGCTTGCTTGATGATTTTCTGTCGTTGGTTTAGCCTAGCATTTCCTGTTTTAACTTCTGCAATAATGAGATGCACGTCCTCGATAGGCACGTTGCCATCAGCGCATTCGTGCAAGTTTTGGAAGATGACGTAGTCAATCGGTTCACCCATAAATCGGCAGTCCGAAGGGTTGTAAGGAAAATCAGTGATAAAGGGTGTGAACTGCTCACCAATTTGACCTTTTAGTACATTGCGCTGCATATTGTTGGAACGCTTTTGAGCCTCTTTAATGTCTTTTGCTAATTGCTGTTGAAAGCCTGATTCTCTTTCAAGCATATCGTTCCTAATTTGCGCAACATCTCGTTCACTCTGTAGCAAGGCCTTATTTTGTAATTGTATCCGCTGTATAGCCCATATAAGCACGGCTAACATCAGCAGTATTATAATTAGTAAAGTAGTAGTGAGTGTCATAGCTTTATTCTCCGTATTATCAAGTAGAATCATATTTAAGCAGTAGGGGTCATATCCATTTCTTGCAGTCGCTGAAAGACAGTGTCTGAAAATGGTTTGAAGTAATTCCATGACTTATATTTTTGATTGTACTGACCACCGCCTTCGTTACGCCATTGCTTTAGTATCTCAATGACATCATGGTTGTAGGTCACACACTTAATAGATATCATGCCTGAATTGAAGACTCTGACATCTACCCAAGCATGGTTGATGGTAAAGCGATAGATCGTATAGCCTTTATCAAAGCTTCCGTTGCTATTCTCATCAGTACTGTTCTGGCAATTATAGATAGGCTCAGGTAATGGTGTAGGGGCTACTGGTATTGTGAGCGACTTCGGTGCTGGGAATATCCACTGCTTATTACTAACACAGTCTAAAATATGATCTTTGGCTTCCTCACTTGGCAACTCAATACCTTGCGTGATGATTTCTCTCAAATTAATCTCAATAGTCTTAACACCCAATTGCTTAATAAAATCCGCTTTATCAGTATCGATGAAAGAAGTCACAGCAACCTCAATAAACATCATTTCCCCGTCAACGGTTGCGACTATATCAGGTCGAATACAGCCAACAGCTTGTTCTTCAATAAGCTGATCAAACTCCCAAGTTTTATCCTCACTATTTTCGTCGTCAGGTAGTGATGGCAGTGTTAAATATCTCTCTTCCATAATGACTTGTTTAGCAAACTTGTGTAGGATACTTTCAGGATGAATAGTGCAGCTTTCCTTATTGCTGAGATGCGCAAAATGATGCTCATTCTTTTCACCTTTACGAGCCACTACAGGCTCCGCGCATTCAAAGCAAAAACACATACAAGCCAGCCCTCGCTCGACTTGCTTAACATTGACGATTTGCTTTTTCTCATTAACAGCGATTGACATTGACATAGTTACCATCCTCTTGTTAGTTGGTTAGGAGTGAGGTAACTATGAGGTGGAATTGAGTTTTAAAACAGCTAGCTATTAGGGTTTTAACAGGGGTTTAACCGGTACACTTCTATGAAAAACAAGCACTTAATAGTCTTTAGTGAGTTGCATGATCAGCTGTTAAATTATCCTCGTGATACCCTTTGGGATAAGTATTTGCAGACTATCGTCAATGAGCAGCTGAGAAAAATTGCATATTCAGATGAGGAGTTTGAGCCTGAGAAACTGTCAAGGCAACAGATATATGCTAAAGCAAAAAATGTTGATGAAAAAAGAGTAGACAGTCAACTTGCTAAAAATGCAGTCAAAATATCCAAGCTTGAACTTACGCTGGCAGCATTTATTGAGGATCAACCGGATTGTAAAAGAGCATTTATAAACCTAGGATATAAGCCGATCATTGTCACTTCAGCATCAGGGGGTGGTTCAAAAAATAAAACATTAATATGGATGGATATTGAGGTTATCGAAAATGAGGATGTAGCGCAGGAACGGATAGATGAATCTGCTGCTGTAGAGTCTGATGAGGAGGTTGATGACACTGAAGATGTAAGTATTGTTACTTACGAGCGTAAAGCTACTTCTGATATTAAGCTCTCTTTACTTGTTCGGCTTTTCTTCAGAAAAGGTGAGCTGAAGATGCTGAGTGTAAGCGGAATATTGCTTATGTTATTACTAATGCTGAATGCACTATTAGATGTTTTTATTGTCATATACTCAATACTAGTCCTTTTATTATTAAGTGATCTACCTAGCTTTAAACTTTGGCAAGCTATGGTTTTTGTAGTATTTATTCCTGTGGCTTATCTTAACTGGCGATATTTTCTTATGCCGTTACAGTCGTTACCTCAACATCGTGTGATTAAAGCACCTATGTTCTTTGCTAATATTAATGATGATAATGCTGATATTGAGATGTACCGAAACAAAGATAAGCTCAATATAGCAAGGATTACAGAGTTCACTGCGGTCTGTCCAATTTGCTCTGGAGTAATAGAGCTGGCTAACGGTAAGCCAGATCAAAAGGCACCGCTAGTAGGGCGGTGTAAGGAAGCACCTCATGCACATGTCTATAGCTTTGATCGGATGACGATGAAAGGCTACTTCTTAGGTGTGCCGAACTACTTATCTGATAAACTCTAAATCTTTAATAGTAAGGAACAGCGACTATATATTAGGCTCCCTTCTAAGATGCTGTTAAGATATGAGCCGAATTATTGTCTACATCCAGTTTTCATAACAAAGTTTATAGAATTCTAATAATAAGTGAAGGTGCATATGGATTCTGAATCTTATAGCTACGAACAGCAATATGATACTTCTATAAATATCATAGGAAGTATTAAAGAGCTAGATACGATCTCTAATCTGATTAAAGCTGAGTTATATCCAGACACCATGGATATAGAGCTGGTTAAGCGAGAGCTTGGGATTAGAACTGAAAGGAGTATTTCAAGAGTTGAGCATGGCGTCAAAAAAGCTTTCTTGTCTTTCGTTAGTGAGGAGCATGAACAGTTTTTTTATAAAATATTTAGTAAAGACCTTAATAAAGCCGATATGTCATTCATATTGTATTGGCAGCTTTTAGCCACAAACCCACTCTTTCGAGAGATAACGAAGGGACTGTTTGTTAAGTATTATTTTGAAGGTCGGGTGCACATCGATACAGATGACGTTTTAGGATATGTTGTAGAGCTCAAAAATAAAAATGGGACAGTAGACTGGTCTGAGAGCACGATAAAAATCATTGCCAATAAGTATCTTAACCTGATGGCTAAATTTGGATTCTTAGAAAAAAAAGGTAGAAAAAGAGTTTTTGTATATGCCACTTTATCGCCTGAACTACAAGTGATAGCACTGTATTTTTCTAGATTTTATCCGTCTGGAAGTAGTAGTGTTTTGTCTAATGAGTTAGCAAAGCTAAGCTTCATCTCACAAAATGACTTGATTCATAAATATAAGAAACTGTCAAAAAATGGATTGTTTGATATGAGCTTTAATGGTGAAGCCTTAGCATTTAAATTGAATGATGATATTGAGAGAGTAATTGATGTCTTATACGGGTAACTATCAAGCCAGATTTGCAAGCTTAGACGATGCACTTAGAAATAGTGATCAAATCGTTAGAAAGGCTAATGGTGGCAACAGCATCTTGTTCTCTTACCTCCCAGAAAAAGAGCAAGAGTATATCTCAGGTGCCAGACAGCACTATGGTGATCAATCTGAGTTCAAAGTAGAATTTATCGATATTAGTAAACTGCTTGTTACTTTTATTGATAGGGATGGTTGGGAGGATTTCTCCGCTTACTATAATGACATGAAGCCTAGCCACATTGTTTTTAAATCAGATGATCCAGAAGAAGACCTGTTTGACTTGATTATAAAAGCGATTAAAACAGCTAGTGCTAATGGTAGGATACCGTTTTTAATACGGAGCGGCTGCCTCTATGGTACTGGAATTGAAAACGTAAATATTATGGAACACAGAGATGTCATGAGCCTTCAGCATCCTTTAGTCATATTTTATCCATCAGCAATTTCTGAAGACAATATTCACTTTTTAAACTTTAAGCCAGCATCTAAGTACCGCTGCACTTTGGTAATGTAAGGAAAAAACATGACAACTATAAAAGACATACTTGTATTAGATCTTAATGAAGATATTAAGAACGTTATTGATCTTGAGGATCGGTCAGAGGCAGAGATCCAGCAAGAAATTGAGTCTTATATTGTTACTGAAGGGATTGGTAAGCATTTAGGTGAGTTTTCTGATGAGTTCACATCAAATATCAAAGAGACCGGGGTTTGGTTATCGGGCTTCTATGGCTCTGGTAAGTCTTATTTCGGAAAGATGCTAGGTTATATTATCGATAACCCTATCATTAATGGTACCCCTGCTAGAGAACGTTTTATACCTAGACTAAAAGGTGTAACTGACGCGAGCCTTATCGAGAACTCAATTCGTAATTTGGACAAGATTAATAGCCGTGTGGTTTTTTTGGACGTTGCAAAACAGAATACTGAACGTGGTTTAGCTTTCACCTTATTCGCCAATCTATTAAAAAACTTAGGTTTAAGAGACGATATCTATGGCTACATGGAGTTTGATCTTTTGATTGATGGCAAGCTCGATGAGCTTAAAGCCATAGTACAGAGACTTGAATCAGAGCCTTGGGATGAGCTTAAAAAAAGTAACCGCAGAGTTGCTGGAGTCATGCGTAGAGCTTATATCGAGATGGGGTATAGCGAAGGTGATTATGAAGATACCAAGAATATATACAGTGCTGCGATAGATGATTTCTCAGCCAGTAAATTTAAAGAAGCTTTAAATAGTTATTTTGAATTTGATTCTGACGAGACTTTGGTTTTTATTTTTGATGAAGCCAGTGAAGCTATTAGTCAAAGAAAATTCACACTATTAGACCTAGAGGGTATTAGTGAAGCGCTTTCAAGTGTTAGTAATAAAGTTTGGACGATTGCTATTGCGCAAGAAAAGCTTGATGACGTTATTAACAACGCAAACATAAGCCGAAGTAACTTAATAAAAGTAACGGATCGCTTTAAGACCAAGATTCATCTTGAATCGACCGAAGTAGACATTATCATTCGTAGCCGCCTACTAAAGAAAACAGAGCAAGCTAATGCAGACCTAATTGCTTACTATAAAAAGAATGAAGGTCTCATTAGTGATGCTACTAATCTAAAGTCTTCATTTCCAACGATAACAGAGTCAGCCGATGACTTCGCGATTTACTATCCTTTCCATAAGTATCAATTTGATATTTTACAAAAATTCCTATTCAGCTCAAATGCTTTAGTAGCTACACAGGTCGCTGCTCGTGGGATGATTATTACTACGTTTGATATCTTACGCAAGCAGATGCGAGATAAAGAGTTGTATGCTTTTACTCAAGGGTTTGAGATTTGTGATCAGGCTCAAACTGCACCACCAATCGATCTAGTTAATAAATACGATACAGCTAAGAAGACACTTAGAAATAGTGATATCGAAATTGATGGTGAACAGTTACTAAAAACCATACATTTACTCTCTGATTCCGAAGTGGTTGAACCAAACCTAGATAATATTACCAAGAGCTTTATTTCAGATATAACCAGCTATTACGACTACAAGCCTAAAATTGAGTCAGCTTTGGGTCTATTGCTTGATGCGAAAGTTCTACTATCATCTAATAATAACTTTAAGATCACCTCTGATCTTGAAGGTAAAATGTTAGAGGAGATGAATAGCTTTGATATCGAGTTGTTTAGAAAAAAACGTGAGCTCACTAAGCATTTAATTGATTACAAAGTATTTAATCCGGTGGCATCTTACAGTGATGGTAGCGACTCTTTTAAGTTTCATGTAATAACAGACTCAGGTGAAGAGTTAGTTGCATCCAATGATAAAGCGCTAAAAATTGTTGTTTATAGTTTATTTAATATTAATGAGGATAGGCAGGATGTCGTCGAGCAGTTGAAGCTTGATACACAATATCAAAAAGATACCATTACCTTAGTTCCTAAAACATCTGATTTTTCTAAAATTGATAAGTTAATAGGTGAGGTTGAGCGTTATAAGCATATTGAAGATAAGTACTCAAACGAAAAAGATGTTAATAAACGTCAAATTGTTCGACAGTTTCAAATCATTCGAGAAGAAAAACAAAGAGCGCTAAGAGGGCTAATCGAGGACGCCTATTACAACGCTACTCTAGTTTATATGTACAATGACGATCTGCTAGATAATGATGGTTTCAAGAGTGTTATAAATAGTAGTCAACGGGATGCAGTGAAGAATATCTTTACCAAGCGTTTATCAAACCAGCTGTCTGAAAGCTTAATTCCTAAGATTTTTAGCGCACACAAGGAGAGTGTCAGCGATTTATTTACGGCAAATGATTTTCAGTTTTTTGACAAAAACGGTAATTTTATCGGTGATAACCTTAAAGTTGTTGAAGAGCTGAATGCTAAAATTAAAGGGCGCTATATAGATGGCAAGTCTTTAGAGAGTGATTTTTCGGGAGCACCATGGGGCTATACCTATGGCACTTTAGCGGCTGCGCTTGCAGCTTTGCTTCGAGCTGGTCGCCTAACTGTTAAGTTTAATGACGTACCTTACTTTTCACATGACCAGAAAGCAGTGCATGAGGCCTTTACTAATACCACTAAGTTCAAGTCTGCTTCTTTTAAGTCGATTACCGCTAATTTAACGGCTACACAAAAGAGCCAAGCTGTACAGTTACTAATGGAACTATCAGCTGAGGATTATATTGATAAGAAAGTTGACTGGAACATTAACGACTTTGATTTAGCTGAAAGTATCAGCGCTGTGGCGACATATTTTATTAGCGCTATTAACAGCCTTCATAGTACTGAAGAAAATTTCGAAGAACTGTTCCCAGCAGTAATTGAGCTAAAAACTATATTACAGCCTTTTTCTGGGAAGGTGATAGAGAGTAACTATATTGATAAAGTTGAATTGCTCTTAGGTAATAAAGATGAGTTTAGTAATGCTATTAAGACGATTCTAAAAACACAGAAGTTTGTCAAAAACAACCTGCCAAAAGTAAAGGGTTTCCAACAGTTTATTGATAATGTCAAACAAGAGCTTGCGAAGGCAGAACGTAAGAACGTCGATATCGAAGACGCGTCTCAGAATTTTGATCGTCTATTTAAGCAAGATATAGTCAGAAACTTCGGTGAACTCCAACAGCAAGTACAGGTAGTGAAGGATGCTTACTATAAGCTCGTTAAAACGGCTTCAGAAGCAATGAGCCACGAGTATAGATCACTTCAGGGTAGAGTGGATGAAGCACAACGTGAGCTTCAAAAGTATCCTGCTGAACCTAACAAGCTAAACCTACAACAATTGGATTTAATAAAGAGTGCCGTTGACAAACGCGTGGTTGGTGAACCTACTCTAGGCTATAGTACCAACTGCTCAAATAGTGGTTATTCATTATCTGATATTTTGAATTACACTATTCAAGCACCTCTAAAAGACAATGATCTATTGATCTTAAGAAGTGGCTTTATTAAAGAGTTGCCACCACAGCCAGACGTCTCAGAACTTGTCACTAATATAGATAATAATGACGAGAATGACTCCGATGAACACATACCACCTGCACCTAAAAAACCTCGCAAGGTTGCTTTTAATATACCTAGCCGTGTAATGACTGTGCAGGACTACAAGACATTTTTAACTGGTCAACTGAGCGCGCTAGTGAGTGCAAAGCCAGAAGATGAAATTGAACTCGAAATAGAAATACAAGACTAAGGTAGAAATGGAATGAAGTTAGCTGATCACGTAGGGCAAATAAGAGAGTTAATAGAAGCCTCTTTCGATAAACAGTTTGCTCGATTAGGCTTTGGCAAGACCAAGCAAATGGACGACGACAAAGTTGCCAACCTACCTGACGAGGTTAAAGCTAAGCGTGAACGTTTTATCGCTATGCTCGATAATCATATCAGTGAGACAGGTAGCTACGAGAGTGGTCGTGAAAAGCTTTTAGATGAGCTAACTTTTACCCTGTTTAACCGTCTAGCTGCTATCAAAGTCATGGAAGCGGCTAACTTGTTTCCCCCAGTACTAACCAAGCAAGTAGAGCATGGAGACCGCTCACTTGGCCATAAAATGTGGTTAGAGATATATCCGCACATGCGTGATGAAGAGCTTGAAGGAATCCGAGACTATATTAAGTTTGCCTTTGATGAGTTAGGTGGGACGCTACCGCTCTATAGTAAAGCGTACGCCTATGCATTATTACCAGATACTATCAGTCTCAACGATATCATTGACCGATTCAATGCAGTCGAGAAAGATGAACAAATCACTAAAGAATATGTTGATGGTATTTGGAACAGTGATGATGTTTTAGGTTGGATGTATGAAAGCTACAATAACCAAAAGAAACAAGCCCACAAGGACAGTAAAGATAAAACCGAATACCATAAGGTCTCACTGCAATCGCAGGTTTATACGCCACGCTGGGTAGTGCAGTTTCTCGTTGAGAACTCACTTGGTAAAATGTATCTCGAAATGTACCCAAGCTCTGAGATTAAAGACAATCATAAAATTGCCAACGCACCTTCCACTCAGACTCGCACTCCCAAGCCATTACATGAAGTGAAAATCATTGACCCAGCGTGTGGCTCAGGTAACTTTTTACTGTACGCCTTTGACTTCTTCTACGAGCTATATATCGATCAAATAGAAAACTATGGCGCTGACTATGAAGAAAGTGATATACCCAAGCTCATTATAGAAAATAATCTGCATGGCATTGATCTTGATGATCGAGCCATTCAGCTAGCCCAGCTAGGTCTATTTATCAAAGCTAAGAAAAAGCGCAGCAGTATTGGTGAAATAAACTATAACGTCGTCTCATCAGACTTCTATCTACCTGAATATGATCATGTCCGCCAAATATTTGAACAAGGTAACACACTGGATAAAAACCAAAAAGAGCTGATAGAGAAGGTCTGGAGTGATCTACAGAACGCTTATAAGTTTGGTTCTCTAGTTAGAATTGATGAGCAAATACAAGAGCAGCTAAGAGCTGTTGAAGAGCGAGCTCATGATGATCTGTTTGCAGCAGCAGACTTAGCTGAGCACCAGAGCTTTGCTGAAACCTTCTTTAAGAATCTATCAGAAGCAGTAGAGCAGTATGCACGTACAAGCAGTGACACCTTTTTAACCAGTCAAACTCAGGATGCTATTACGTTCCTTGAGCTATTGACGACTAAATATGATGTGGCAACTGCTAATCCGCCATACACGGATAGTTCTGACTTTGGACCGGATTTGAAGGAGTTCATCAATAATAACTATAAGAAGCCTTATAACTTTAGTACTAACTTGTATGCAACCTTCATTAAACGTTGTTACGAGCTGACGAATGATAATGGCGTGATTGGAATGCTTCATCCTTTAACTTTCATGTATATTAAATCATTTGAATCTGTACGCGAGTTTATACTCAATAAGACAAGCATTAATATGTTGGTGGAGCTAGGCTTGGGAGGTGTTTTTACTAATACAAATGTACAAGTTGATGTTGCAATGTATGTTTTAGTAAAAGGAGAAGGTAATGGAGCTAGTACGTTTTTTGATTTAAAAAACTATAAAAACCATACTTTGAAATCTAAAATATTTGAAGATATTTATAACAATTATATCTTAGAAAAACCAGATAAACATATATATCAAATTTTACAGTCAAGTCTAAAGTCTATTAAAACATGGCCTTTTATTAGTTGGATTTCCGATGAATTTAGAGAGAAATTTAAAGGCGATTCTGTTAAAAGTCTTTTAAAAAATTGTGTGGGGCTTCAAACAGCTGATAATAATAGGTTCTTAAGGTTCTGGTGGGAGCTAGCTCCTTCAGAAAGTGCAGTCGATGGAACATCTTGGCTTACTTACGCTAAAGGTGGGCCGTTTCAGAAATGGTCTGGTAATTTATGGCTTAAAGTTAACTGGAAAAATAACGGCGAAGAAATAAAAAACTTTAATGATGAGAAGGGTAAACAAAAATCACGACCACAAAATGAAGCTTTGTATTTCAAAGAAGGAGTTACTTATTCTGCATCAGGATCTAAAGGTGCTTCATATCGGCTATTACCTGAAGGTTGTATTTTTGATGTAGGTGGTAGCGCTATTTTTCCAGTTAATAAATATAAAAATAACTCATATATCCTAGCTTTTTTTAATTCACCTTTTTCCAAATATGTTATCGAATGTTTGAATCCTACTGTTAATAAACAAGTAGGTGATGTAGAGCGACTTCCCTTTGTTATACCAGACAGAGAAATTGAAGAGATTGTTGAAAATCTTACTAACACTAATATAGGTATTATAGAGTTAGTTAATAGCTACAAAATTTATGATTCCAAATTTCGTAAAATGTCTTTTTATAACGGAATTAATGAATGGGTGCCTTCTTTTCGAACGTACTTAACTTATGAGAACCATCTTTTATCTCAGGTATTAATTAATGAAGTGGTTATAAATGAAAAGATATTTGAAGTATATGATCTAACAAAAAATGATAAAGAAATGGTAGTTGCTAAAGAAGGTAAAAGTGTTGGAGAGCTTCCAGTGCTGGAAGAAGCACGTCAAGCATATATTGCTGAGGATAGAAATACTATAGGATTCGAACTTGATAACGTAAAGGAGTTTATTAATTCGCTACCAGTTACAGAGTTCACAGAGGAATACGTTGCTAAAATTAATTCGGGCTTTGTTACGCTATATCATAGTAATAATGATTTAGAAGAATTCTGTATTCGTCATCAAGTTAACCCTATTAACGTATGGTACTGGTTTAAGCGAAGCAATGTAATACCAAAGCAGTGTATGCAAACGTTAGCAATGGAGTTTTTAGCAGATATAATACGTGAAATACTAATGGAAGATGATGATGGCGTTATTCCATTAGTACCTAATTCAGGTGAGAAGATTCTATTAGATCGCATAGAAGAAAAGTTTTTTGACAAAGGTTTGAACGCATTACAGTACTCTAGTTTTGATTCGGTACTTGGGCGACCACTTAATGACTATATCAATAAATACTTTTTTGCAGAACTGTCTGATCATTTAAAACTCTTTAAGCAGTTACCAGCTACCCCATTTATCTGGCACCTAACCAGTGGCCCAGAGCAGGGGTTTGAGTGCTATATCATTATCTATAAGTGGAGCCGTGATAACTTGATGCGTCTTCGCTCAGTCTATATAGAGAACCGTGAACGTGCCTTACAGAATCGTCAGAGTGATCTTGCTGAGAATGAGAGTGCCAGTGCTCAGAATGAAAAAGATCGTATCTTTAAGCAGCTAAAAGAGATTGAGGTTTTTAAGGGCAAGATTGATGAGTTGCTAGAAGAGGGTTATAACCCAATCCTAGATGATGGCGTAGGTAAGAATATCGCACCATTACAGAAAAAGAAAATGCTGGCTTACGATGTGCTAAATGCTGGCCAACTAAAAAAATACCTCAATGCTGACTGGTAAGGACGTCTTATTATGATTGACACTTGGTTTAAGAAAGACTTATCACGCATTCATGAAAAGTATCCAGTAGCAGTATTCATTGATGAAAGCGGTGAGGCTGAGTTCTTACTAAAAACTTTAGGAAGTGATAGTACGATTTATTTTACCAATACTGAATTGGGTGAGCTAGAGGCTAAGTATAAGATTGAAAAAGCGCTACAGCAGAACTCTCTATTGAATCAAAAGTTTGTGATCTACACTCAGCTAGCTAAGAGTAAGCTTACTTTTATACGTGAGTATTGTGAGACCAATGGTTGTGTTGAAATTCGCTATCTACAAAAGTATATCAGTGATAAAGTTCATGAAACCTTGAATATCAATATCAACCTACCTAAAGAAGACCTGATAGCTGCTGCTAAAGTGAGTGTTGGGAAAGATCGTACTTACTGGATGGATTTAAGTCATAAAGGTGCATCTGAGATATTTGATCTCAAAAAAGAACTTCTTCCTTTCGTTCATGATCCTAAGCGTTATGAAACAGAAAAGTATGATCAGGAAATACGTACAACTTTTTATCGTAAAGTTAACGATCTTCTTGGCCAAGAATATATGGACAAGCCAGCCAAAACACTAGCTGATGAAGTCGTCAAGGCCTTGTTAGATGGTCTAGCGACCAATAACTGTAATAGCACACTAATGGAAGTGTACTGCACTTGGTTAGACTCTATGAGCTATCGTGATTCATTTGCAGCTTACCTTGCTAAATACACGTTAGATGCGAACGTGGATGTATGGCGAGTTGATCCAAACCACCCTTTTAGGCAGGTAGATAATAATTGGCTAAAGCAAATAGGTCACAAGTTGGCTAACAACAAGCTTGAGCAAGGAGAGAAGTCTCAGCTGATAGCTAAACTAAGACAACGCCATAAGAGCAAGCAGGCTCAAGCAGTAGGAATTACCTTTTGGAAAGACATAATTACCTTGCTAGAGTTTGAGCCCAAAAATATTGCCTATCTAAATACTTTTGCTGAATGTGTCGATTACTATAAAGACCACTTCAGCCCTTTAGATACAGCAATACGTAATCTATATACTGAATTTTTGCAACAAGACGATGTCCTTGATCCTTTTCAAGAGTTGTATAAAGGCTATGTTGCATTATTTTTAGATAAATGGTTTATGTATTTCGATCAGTATCAAGAAGATCAGACTGGCATATTACAAGACATCATCGATTCAAACAGCGGTAAGATTGCAGTCATCGTAGGTGATGGGGTCGCTTATGAGATCGCTGAACAGGTAGCGATAAAGGTCGAAAGCTTAGGCAGCGACAGCAAATTAATACGGAAACATATCCTTGCTGACTGGCCTTCTGTCACTGAAAACAATATGAGCCATATTTATATCTCTGATGGAACCGTTGAGCCTATACAGAGTAAGCGTGAAAAATATCTCACAGCGAAAAACTCTGACACCAGTATCGACTATATACGTCTAGATGAAGTAAATGATGAAGCTTTGACAGGGCGAGTGCTAATTTGTACTTATAAAGACATCGACGACATGGGAGATAAGCTCAACAGTAAAGCGCTAAAATACTTCCCTGAGTCCATCGAATTTTTTGGTAAAAAAATCAACCAGCTGCTAAAAATTGGTTATGCAAAAGTTTATCTCATTACTGATCATGGTTTTGTACTAACTGGGCTTCTAACTGAAGCTGATAAGATTGTTATTAAGCCTACAGGCGACACAAGTATATCTGAACGTTATATGTGGACTGTGCACAAGCAAGATAATAATTTTGCAGAGAAGTTTGTTGAGAAAGCTAAGAGCTACAAAAACTTTAATTATCTTTACTTTGCTAAAAGTATGAGTCCTTTCAAAACGCCTAGTACTTATGGATTTGCTCACGGTGGGCTAGCGCCTCAAGAGCTGGTAACGCCATATTTTTGTTGGTCAAAAGACAGTGACGAAGGATTGAATTTAGAGGTATCTATTGCTAATAAAAGTGAATTGTTTAGCGTCACTGGAGAGCTCTATCGAATAGCACTGAAAGCAAATGCAAGTGAAGTAGATCTGTTCACACAAGAGCGAAAGGTCATGCTGTTATTTTCAGCTAATAAGAGCATGATCAATAAGAGTGATGTAATAGCCATTCAAAGTAACAGCGAGATCGGTAAAGAGTATACCTTTGATGGTCATAACGAAATTGAGGTGCAACTCATTGATGCGGTAACGAAACAGCAGCTTGATCGAGTTGTGGTCAAAAAGAATAGTGATCGCGACTTGGGTGGGCTTTTCTAAAAAGCTCATACTTCATTATCAGTATCGATATTACTATTAGAGCTTCTTTTAATTTTCCTAGCGGTATTTACTAAGAGTTAAAACAAGGAATTGGCAATGTTTGTCTTAAATGAGTTAGACCAAAAACTCTTAGAACATTTTAAAGGTTATGTGGTAAAAAAAGACTTAGTACGCTCAGTCAAGGTAGGGGCTAATGTACCTGTCTTTGTATTAGAGTACTTAATTGCTAACTCTTGCTCGACTGATGATGAAGAAAAGATCAAAGAGGGGATGAGCAACGTTAAGAAAATTCTTAGCGAACATTACGTGAATCCTGAAGAAAGCGCCTTAATACACTCTAAGATACGAGAAAAGGGTCGCTTCAAGATCATCGATAAGATTTCAGTTGAGTTGGATTCTAATAGAGATATGTACTGGGCTAGTCTACAAAACAGTAATATAAGAAATGGCAATATTCGAGATAGCCTAGTTACAGAACATGAAAAAATGCTGATGGGTGGCATCTGGGCAATCATCGACGTTGAATATGATTCTGATATTAAAATAGGCCAAAATATCTATCCTTTCGTTATCAGTAATATCAAGCCAATACAGCTATCTACATTTGATAATAGTAAAATAATTAGTAAGCGTAAAGAGTTTACTAAAAGTGAGTGGTTAGATGTTTTATTGAGAAGCTGTGGCTATGAGCCTAATGCAGAAGGCGTAAGCGAGCGCATTAAAATGTTATTGTTATCTCGTTTATTACCAATGGTTGAAAGTAACTTTAACTTTATTGAGCTGGGGCCAAGATCGACTGGTAAATCATTTGTATTTAAAGAGCTAACACCCTATGCAGTATTGATATCTGGTGGACAAGGAACAGTTGCTAAGCTATTTGTACATGGAACTACAAATAAAGTGGGGTCAGTAGGGCAATGGGATGCTATCTGTTTTGACGAAGCGACAGATAAGATTTTCAAAGATCGAGATGCCATCCCTTTAATGAAAGATTACATGGAGTCAGGATCGTTCTCACGAGCTGGTGCTGGAGGGGAAATTACTGGTGTCGCCTCGATAATTTTCAACGGTAATATTAACCAGCCAGTGGAAACCGTCTTACAGACTTCTCACTTATTTAGTCCGCTTTCAGATGAGGTGAATAACGATACAGCATTTTTGGATCGTATCCATTTTTATCTTCCGGGTTGGGAGATGATTAAGTTTTCACCTCATCATTTCACCTCTAACTTTGGCTTTAGTACGGATTATTTTTCAGAAGCGCTCAAGTCCCTGCGTAGAGTGACTTATACAGACGTCCTAGAGGATTACTTTTCATTAGGGTCTCATCTTAAGCAGCGTGATACTAAGCCTGTTAAAAAGACTGTATCTGGCTTTATCAAGCTAATGCATCCAGATGGGGAGTATACGAAAGAAGATGTTCGAGAATACCTAGAGATTGCACTCGAAATGCGACGACGCGTTAAGGAGCAGCTCAAACGTATTGGTGGTATGGAGTTCTGGGAGACTAACTTTTCTTATATCGACAAAGAAACTCAAGAAGAGCACTTTGTTGGTTTACCAGAAGAGAAAGGTTCGAATCTGATAGAAAACACACCGTTACCACCAGGTGTTTGTTATACCTGTACTAGTGATGGTGATAGTTTAGCTTTGGTTAGAATAGAGGCTGTAGTGACCTCTGGATCAGGCAAGATGTATATATCTGGAGTTAATAGTACGGTTGTTAAAGATAATATCAAAAACACCTATCAGTATATAAATGCCAATGAAAAAACGATTCTAAATGAGCAGCATTCTCTTAAGAATTACGATATAACTATTCAGATCACCAATATGCTAGGGGCTTCAATATCATCAGGTATTGGCTCAGCTGTGTACATAGCCATAGTGTCAGCTTTATATAAAAAGAACCTTAAGTCTGGACTTGCTGTACTTGGGAATATTTCTGTCGGTGGTGCTGTGGAGCGAGCTATTAACTTTGCAGATAAAATTACTATGCTTTCTGATAACGGTGCGAAGTCTGTGGTCGTACCAATTGATAATTTATCAGAGCTAACAGGTATACCTGCTACGGTGTTGGGTAACACTGACATACAGTTTTATCAAAACAACCAATTGCTAATGCAAAAAGCTATTCTTGTGGATTAACCTTTAATCATATAAGCAAGGTTTCAAATTAGATTTAATGAGTAATAGGGCTGAGCTATAGTGCGACATTTGGTGTCGCATTATAGCTCAGCCCTATTGTTTTATGTATAAACAAACGTTTATAATCATTATGTTTAGACTAGGCTTAGGAATTAAACATAATCAGGGATTATGGTATGTAGCTATCGGTCCAAACAATATGAAACAGCATAAATTGAAAGATTTAAAGGTATAAGTTACAGAGATTAATGTTAGTAAAAAATTTAAATAACTAATTATGGATAAGAGATATGCCTTTACCGTTTATTTTAGTGGGTACAGCTGTAGCATTAGCTGGCGTTGGTACGAAAAAAGGATACGATGGCTATCAAGACAAAGCTGAAGCGAAAAATATTATTGAAGGGGCTAAAAAACAGTATGAAAATGCAGCAAGCGATTTAGAGGCTGAGGACAAAGGTGTACAGGATAAGTTAGAAGAGCTAGGAGCATTACAGTTAGACATTGGTAAAGACTTCAATGAGTTTCAAATGATCGCTGAAGAATTATTGGGTAAACTGAATGATGCTAGCAAGGCAGATATAAAGGTAGATGTTCCGAAGTACCAACGAAAACGTATTGAAAGATTGTCAATGGATTCTATTACCTACGCTGGTAAAGTAGTTGGTGGTAGTGCAGTTGCAGGATATGCAGTATACGGAGGCGTGATGGCTTTAGCAGCAGCATCAACGGGTGCACCAATTTCTGCGCTTTCAGGTGTGGCAGCCTATAATGCGACAATGGCAGCTATAGGTGGTGGTTCTTTAGCTGCAGGCGGTTTAGGAATGGCAGGTGGAGCAGCGATCTTGGGTGGTGTGATAGCGGCACCAGCGCTTGCAATTGCAGGGTGGGCATATGCTTCCCATGCTGAAGAGGCATTATCAAAAGCAAAAGAAACAAGAGAAGAGGTAAGACAGTTTGTTAAAGAGACTGATATATCTCGTGGTTATTTGAGAGATACACGCCAGTATATTAGTAGAATTATCTTAGGATTGAACGGTATTCGTAAGGTTTTCAATAATTATTTGAAATACTTAAAAGCTGTTGAAGCAGAAATAAGCGAAGGTAATTTTGATATTTTGGAGAAAGAAAAAGACATCGTTTTAATGGTAGAAAATGGCTATGTCGTAGCCGCACTTCTTACAGATATTATTACTACTCCTTTGTTTAAGGTTAAAGAGAATAATGGTGTACCTATTATAGGTCAAGATGGAATACCTAAGTTCGAAACTAATGATGACGGCTCTAAAATATTAAACAAAAATAATATAACAAAGGTAATAGAAGACTCCCATCATAGCGTTGAGCAATTTAAACACTAGGAATTTATTATGTAAAGTTATTTTCTTGATTACTTTTTAACAGTTTAATCTGAAAGTATTTAAATATATAGATTTAAAAAAATAATATTAATCAAAAAATTTAAATAACTAATTATGGAGAAAAGATATGCCTTTACCGTTTATTTTAGTAGGTGCAGCTGTAGCATTAGCTGGCGTTGGTACGAAAAAAGGATACGATGGCTTTCAAGATAAGTCTGAAGCTAACAGTATTCTCGAGAAGGCTAAAAGAGATTACGATATAGCAGCAAGGGATTTAGAAATCGACGATAAGCAGGTCCAACAGAATTTAGAAGAATTAGGTGAACTTCAGTTAGACATAGGTAATGATTTTAACGAATTTCAAACCATTGCTGAAGAACTGCTAGGCAAATTAAATGATGCTAGTAAGACAGATATAAAGGTAAATGTTCCAAAGTATCAACGCAAACGTATAGAAAGGTTATCAATGGGTTCTGTTGCCTATGCTAGTAAACTAGCGGGTGGTGCATTAGGAGGTACAGCTGCGGCGTATGCAGTGTACGGGGGTGTAATGGCTCTAGCTGCTGCATCAACAGGTACGCCTATCGCCGCACTTTCAGGAGTTGCAGCTTACAATGCAACAATGGCGGCCATAGGTGGTGGTTCTTTAGCTGCAGGCGGTTTAGGAATGGCAGGTGGAGCGGCTATTTTGGGCGGTGTGGTAGCGGCACCAGTACTTGCGATTGCAGGTTGGGCATTTGCATCGCATGCTGAAGAAGCTTTGTCAAAAGCACAAAAAACTAGAGATGAAGTGCGGGATTTTCAAAGGCAGGCTCAAATCTCTCGTAATTACTTACAAGATACATGTCAGTACGTTAGCAAAATAACTTTATGTTTAAATCGTATACGTACTATATTTAATAGTTACTTAGAAGATTTGAAAATTGTTGAGATAGCAATGCGTAGAGGTCATGGCGATATCTTAGATCAAGAAGATAATATTGTTAGAATGGTAGAAAATGGTTATGCTGTCGCTGCAATTCTTACAGACATCATTACTACTCCTTTATTTAAAGTAAAAGAAAATGATGGTGTGCCTGTTGTTAATGAAGATGGAATACCTATGTTTGAAACCGATGAAAGTGGTGCTAAAATTTTGAATAAAACTGAGATAAGAAAAGTTGTGGAAGTATCAAAACGTAATGCTGAGCAATTCAGGGATTAGGGTTTTGATAAACTATTAGAACTGAGTTAGTTGATGTTCAAATTTAAAAGAGTAGAGGTGCTTCAAATTATGCTGTTCCTTTACTCTTTTTTTATGTGTTAAATATGGCTTTATATCTATAAGACTGAGTATTAATGAAATTGAGGAAGCTATTATGCAAAAAATCTCTAACACAGAATATGATTGGTTAGGTGAAGTAGGTAAAACGGTTACACATAGTTTAGTAACAACTTTCGGCTTAGATTTTCTGTTACTAGAAGATAAGAAAGGCGGTGATGTTGATACTATCCATAATGTTCGCAATGGTGTTTGGGCAACAGATGCTGAAAAAGAAAAATATGAAAATATTGAAAAGTACGACTCAGATTCTTATCATAAAGATAGAAACTATATAGCAAAAGGTAGAGAGGATAAAACTACTCAACAGGCGGGAGAGTTAGAAGATAGATACAGAAGCACTAGTATGGGAGTTGATGAGAAACGACAGTTAGATCATGTTATTTCGGCGCATGAGATACACTATGATGCTGGTAGAGTTTTGGCGGATATTGATGGTATAAATCTAGCAAATAAAGATACGAATTTCGCTTCTACTATTGCATATATTAATAATAAAAAAAGTAATAAACCTATACAAGAGTTTGTTGATGAGCTACCTGAGATGATTAGCTCAAAAAAAGAATCTGTAAGCAATAGTGAAAAAAAGATTGAGAGTATGCCTGAAAGTACTCCTGAGCAGCGTCATAAAAAGCAAGTGGTTGCGGATAAAATCCGTAAAGAAAAGAAGCATATTGAAGAGTTGGAGTCTGTCGATACTGTCGCTATGCTCAAAGCAGATGAACAAGCTAGACAAAGTTATAATAAAGAAGTAGCGAAAGCTTACTATAGTAGCAGTAAGTTCTTCAAAGGTACGGTTACTGCTGCCGCGAATAAAGGAGTTGCAATGGGTGCTAGACAAGCTATAGGTCTAGTATTGGCAGAGATTTGGTTTGAGCTCAAAGAAGCTTTACCAACTGTTTATCAAAATCATAAAGACATATTTGTTTTTGATGCTTTTTGGGAAGATATTAAGAATATCTTGTCGGCTGTTTTAGAGAGAGTAAAGCTGCGTTTCAAAGATGTAGTGAACACGTTTAAGGACAGCTTTATCGGTGGTATATTAGCCAGTGTCTCTACAACGCTATTAAACATAGTTTTTACAAGTGGGAAGCTGGTAGGAAAGTTAATTCGAGAGTCATGGAATAACTTAGTTCAGGCCATGAAACTGGTGTTTTTTAATCCACAGAAACTAGCTTTTGGTGATCTAATGCGAGAGGTTACTCGTATTATTTTAGCTAGTGTTTCAACGATCATTGGCGTAGCCATCAATCAACATTTAGTAACAGTTATCACTATCCCCTTTGGTACTGAAATAGCGGCATTTTTGAGTGCGTTATTTATAGGCCTCTTTACGGTAGGGACAGGATATTTTTTAGACCATAGCCCAGTGATGGAGAAGCTTTGGAATTTTCTGAATTCGATGAAAGATAAGTATGAAACTAGTCTCGATTTTATGAAAGAAGCAAATGCAGAAATAAATCTCTATGCAGCGGAACTAGCTAAGCTAGAATTTAACCTAAATGTAAACGAATTACAGTTACTAACTGATAACTTAAGTCTAGCTACAAGCGAGTCCCATAGAAGTATTGTTTTAAAAAATGAGATTGAAAAACGTAATATAGAATTACCATTCGAAATGGGCAATTCAGAGAGTACCAAGTCATGGCTACAAGCAAAATTCAACTCGAAGAAATAACCCCTTTTCCTTGTAACTCGTGCGGCAAATGCTGTCGCCGTGTTAACTTAAGCGAGTTAACTGTCTATTTAGATCGCGGTGATGGTGTCTGTCGAAACTTTAACGAAGTAAGTAATCTTTGCAATATCTATAATGAAAGGCCTTTAATCTGTAGAGTAGAGGACTACTATAGAACGTATTTAACTGATCAGATAGATTGGGATGATTTTGTCAAAATAAACATGAACGTCTGCGAAAACCTTTAAATGTATTATTGACTAAGAGTTTTAAGAATGGTTGTTAAACGTTTTTTAGTTAGCAATATATTGTTAAGTGGTTTTAAGTTTCGATAAATTAAGCGAGTTTTAATATGAACTATTAGGTATTATACTTCAGTAGCTCTAAAACCTTATCCTCTCCCAGCTGATCAATCAAAGCCTGTAGCTGGGCAGTGGAATCAGCTTGACCTTTAGCGTCCGCTCTAAACTTTGCTGTATCTCTGCCTTCTCTTAAGGCGTCTAGATAGTCCGCCCAATTCTGCATCATATCGCTACGATCATCAATGTACTCAAAACGCCCATAAGCGGCTCCGTTAGGATCTTTAGTGGTATGTCCTAGTGACATCTCTACAAGCAAGAGAGGGTACTTTAACTGCTCTTGCATAATGGTTTTTGCCGTGGCTCTAAAGCCATGTACACAATGTATGTTTTGATAGCCAAGTTTGTGCAGTTGATTGTTAGCAGTAGCGTCTGAAATGATCTGATGTTTTTTCGCTGTTTCACTATAAAAGACATATTCTGTATGACCATTAATCTTTTGCTGTTCACGTAGTATTGCCACTGCTTGAATCGGTAAAGGCACGACCATGTCTTTAACCATGTTCAACTTGCCTTGTCCCTTTAAAGGCTTAAACTGCCATGTGCTTTTTTCTAAGTCTAAATCTGACCATCTCATACGTCGCAAGTCACCATTACGCACAAATAGCAGAGCTAATAGCCTAAGGGAGTTGATCGTGTTTGGATCACTTTCTATAGTCTCGATATCACGTAGTAGCTTAGCTAAATCTTTAGGCTTAGTGATGGCAGGGCGATGACCATAATTAGATTTAGCTAATTGACTTTTAATCAATGCCGCAGGATTACTACTACAAAACCCGCGAGCACCAGCGTAAACAAATACATCACTGGCAATACCAGCACAGCGTTCAGCTTTGTCCGTAGGCTTACCATCTTTATTTAAAGACTTTCCTTGGATGTCTAAAAGCACTTCAAGCATTCTAGGTGAGTCAATCTCACTAATAGGATCATATAAGCTCTAAGCGTCCTTTCTTACGGATTAACGTATTGCTTTTCTGAGTCTGATCTAAGCTATCAAAATACTCCCAAGCAAAATGACTAAAAGAATTTTTAGTTTTACTAATAAGACTATTCTTTAATTCTTCACGGTGATTTTTGGGATCAATATTACGACTGAGTAGCTCTTCATAATCACGCCAGATTTCACAGGCACGGGCAAACGAGACGTTTGGATACACACCAAGCGATATACGTTTGTTTTTTGAGTGAGTAGGAGACAGGTAGCGATAAACCCATGACTTAGTGCCGTTAGGTCTGACCATGAGATACAGCATTGGATGGTTCTTGACAGAAACAAGATATTCTTTGGCATCAGCTTTATGACTGCTGATACTACGATCAGAGCTAATAGGTTTACGTGTTTCCATAGCTGCCACCCCAATGTACATTTAAAAGCCAGTGTACATGATAGTGTACATCAGATGCATGGATTGGGATAGATAAAGCAAGACAGTATAGGACGTCAGATACAACAAAGCCCCTGATATCAGGGGCTTTTGCGGCTCTATAAGATAGTATAGAACTAGGTATTGGTACCAGTGGTCGGACTCGAACCGACACGCTTTTAAAGGCAACGGATTTTGAATCCGTCATGTCTACCAATTCCATCACACTGGCATGTTAGGAGATAAAGTCTTTACTGCTAGACTATATTGAATTGGGCTACAAGGTTAACTCTGTATAGGCTGCGTATTATAGCAGGCTATTTTTAGCCGTCAAGAATTATTTATTATATTTAAGATAAAAATTCATTTTTAACCAACGAAGGCACGTTCAACGGCATAATCCGCTTGTACGCCCATACGTGGAGAGACGGTGAGACCGAAGTCGTCTAAAATTGTAGAGATATCCGCATTAAATGGCATACTACCGCAGATAAGTACTCGGTCATCGTCTTTATTCATTGGCGGTAGACCGATATCTTCAAAGAATTTACCTGATTTCATCAGATCAGTGATACGGCCGGTATTTCTAAACTCTTCGCGCGTGACGGTCGGGTAGTAGATAAACTTCTCACGGAACTCTTCACCAAAGATTTCATCGTTTGGCAGCTCTTCTTCGAACATTTCGCGATAAGCCAAATCCTTGACCTGACGTACGCCGTGTACCAAAATGATTTTGTCAAAACGCTCATAGACTTCAGGGTCGCGTGATAACGCTAAAAATGGCGCAAGTCCTGTACCGGTTGAGAGCATATATAAGTGCTTACCCGGCAACAAATCATCTAAGACCAACGTGCCAGTCGGTTTTTTACTGACCAGTAACTCATCGCCCACTTTGATATGCTGCAAGCGCGAGGTTAGCGGACCGTCTTGAACTTTAATAGAGAAAAATTCCAAATGCTCTTCGTAGTTGGGGCTGGCAATCGAGTAAGCGCGCAATAGCGGTCTACCATCGACAACGATACCAATCATCGCAAACTCGCCATTACGGAAGCGTAAGCCATCGTCGCGCGTGGTTTTGATGCTAAATAGAGAGTCATTCCAGTGATGAACCTCAGTGACCGTTTCGGTGCGGAGTTTTGACATAAAGCCCTCGTTAGTAAGTGGTAATGTGTATTCGCCCATTAAAAATGGTGGTAAGCAAAAATTTTTAAGGTAATAAAAAGTGTGAATAAGATTAAGCGCTTATCAATTATCAGTTCAGGCTAATTAAGCAAATGACATGCTAAGCAAATGAAACGGATAAAAAACCGTTATTTTAACATTATTATCAGGTTTTATAAGGCGTCAGATTGTAGCAAACAACGGCGCTGCCGGTAAAAGTAAACTTTGCTGCTTGTACTTTTAGACGTGTGCGTTATGAATGCAAGCCATTCTCAATAAATTTCTCGCTCATCATAACAAACTTTAAAATAAAAATCCGCCTAGCTGCCTGTCTGTACCATGATAAAATGGAATATCGTTAGCGAGTAATTTTCTATCATTGCCGCATGCCATGTATTATCAGCTATTTACTTTTGGAACTTGATTTATGACTTGTCAGACTTCCGCCGCTATTAACTATCATATATCGCCCATTATCGGTTACCACCGTGCGCCGCTGTCACAAAAGTTTGGCGCACCGAGGCAGCCAAATTTGGTGGCTATGACTAGTGTGATTGAAATGCTCGCGCCGTATGACACGCCAGCGGCATTTGTCGGACTGGAGGATTTTAGTCATATTTGGATCAGTTGGCAGTTTCATCATAACTATTTATATAAAGACAAGTTAGATAAAGACAAGCATTCACTTAATAATAAGCAGCAAGACAAAAATGATAGTAATTTTCGCCCGCAAGTGCGCCCACCGCGTTTGGGTGGCAATCAAAAAATAGGCGTATTTGCCAGTCGCAGTATGTATCGACCATCCGCGCTTGGACTGTCTGTGGTAAAGCTTGAGCGCATTGAGATGGTAGAAGGTCGAGTGTTACTTATTATCAGCGGTGCTGATATGATAGATGGGACGCCCATCATCGATATCAAGCCTTATGTGGCTTATAGTGATGCCTTGCCTGAAGCAAAAAGCGGTTTTGCGCCTTCGGCGCCGCATTTGTTGGACGTGACGACTACCGAATCGGCTTATGAGCAATTTGGACAAATTATCGCCAATCAAAGTGCAGATAATGCAGCGGAAGAAAATGCGCAAAATAAGCACTCATCCGTTAAAGCAGTCATTGATAAAATCCAAAAGCAGTTATTAAGGTCTGATTTTGATACTATCAAAGCCTTGATATCCCAAGACCCGCGCCCTGCTTATCGACATACAGAGACAGAGTCGTCATTTGTTATGCGCTATAAATCGGTTGATGTCAGTTTTAAATTGCTAGAAACAGGTGAATTGCAGATAATGAATATTGTCACAGTATAATTAAAGTAAAAATCGCCGCTGCCAAATGCCTTAAACCTCATAAGAACAAACCTTTAAAAGAAGACAACCATGCCTGTTCAAAAATATTCGATAGTGATTGATTTGCGTTGGTGCCTAGATGAATTATTGGCAGATAGGGTGATTGATCAGCGCGGTTATAATCTTGTCATTACCAGTCGCCGTAACAAGGCGCAGCATCCGCTGATTACGATTAGCGAGTTTGGGCTGCCAAATGGTCACGCGCTTAATAATAATTCTGAGAATAAATTGACGCTAGCATGGCTAAATCAGTGGCTTGCTGCCAAAGCAGATATGCCGCTGGTGCGTATTGATCCGTTAAAGGTCGATGTACCAGCAGTGACGCAGCTGATGTCGTTTGAGTATGCGCGTTCGCAGCATATTTTACCGATTGAAGTGACGCTTGATGAAGTGGTTATTGGTACTGACCAGCCATTTTATACCGATTGGCATGGCAATATCGAAAAGCTCATTAAATCAAAAAGCTATCGTACGGTCTTTATCAATCCTGAACAAATCAATCGCTATCGGCAAGAGTTTTATCAAGTCACGCAAGCGATTGCGGGCGCGAACTCCCTACATAAGCGTGCGGCAGCGGACGTCACCAACGTCGAAGCGTTGTTACAGCTGGGCGATAACATCAATCCCGATGCCAATGATCAACATATCGTCAAAGTGGTCGATTGGCTATTGCAATATGCCTTTGAGCAGCGCGCAAGCGACATTCATCTAGAGCCGCGCCGTGAGACTGGAAAAGTGCGCTTTCGTATCGATGGGGTGCTGCATAGTGTCTATGAGATGCCGCTTGCCATCATAGTGGCAGTCACTGCACGTATTAAAATTTTGGGACGGCTCAATGTGGCAGAAAAGCGTAAGCCGCAAGATGGACGCCTAAAAACCCGTACGCCCAAAGGCTTAGAAACTGAGCTGCGTCTGTCTACCATGCCGACTGCCTTTGGTGAAAAGCTTGTCATGCGGGTATTTGACCCAGAAGTACTGGTGCGCTCGTTTGCCCAACTTGGCCTGTCGGGTAAGCAGCTTGAAACGTGGCACGAGCTGACCGCGCATCCAAATGGGATTATCTTGGTGACGGGTCCGACGGGTTCTGGTAAAACCACCACCTTATATAGTACGCTCAAGCAGCTCGCCACCGAGCAGGTCAATGTCTGTACCATTGAAGATCCGATTGAAATGATTGAGCCGGCCTTTAATCAAATGCAGGTCAATCCAGGGGTTGATTTGCATTTCGCTGACGGTATTCGTTCTTTGATGCGTCAAGACCCAGACATTATTATGGTCGGTGAGATTCGCGATGCCGAAACCGCCAATATGGCCGTGCAAGCGTCTTTGACGGGGCATTTAGTGCTATCAACGTTGCATACCAATGACGCACCAAGCTCTATTACTCGTCTGCATGATTTGGGTATTCAGCCGTTCTTAACCTCAGCAACGATATTGGGCGTCATGGCACAGCGATTATTACGGACGTTATGCCCGCATTGTAAGCAAGCGCTTGATGTGACGCCAGATAGTGAGATAGCCATTCAATGGCAAGAGCTGGTGCAGCCTTGGCGCGCGCCTGTACCAACACAAGTTTATAAGGCGCAGGGCTGTGAGCACTGTCGCCATACGGGTTATCAAGGCCGCGTTGGTCTGTACGAGATTATGCCGTTATCCAATGAGCTGAAAAAACTGGTCGCCGCCGATGCTAATTTGGATACGTTGAAGCAGCAAGCGTACCGCGAAGGTGTGCAGCCGCTACGTTTATCGGGAGCAAAGCGTATTAGCGAAGGGTTAACAACCATAGAAGAGGTGATGCGTGTAGTGCCGCTGCATTAAAGGATGTCTCTAAAATACACCTCATTCAAAAAAACTATTCTTTAAAAAAATGCTCTGATAAAAAGCCTTTGTATAGACGTTTGTTAAACACGACTTGAAAAGCCAGCTTATCAGAGCAATTAATACTATTACTATTACCAAATCCATATTTTAAGATAATTTTATTTATTGATTCTTATTAACGAGATTGTTTATGTTTACAGATACGCATTGCCATCTAAACCGTTTGGATTTAACCAAGTATGATGGTCAATTGTCCGGCGCGATTGCGGCGATGAAAGAGGCGAATGTTAATCGTGCGATGGCGATTATGTGTGATTTTGCTGAATACGATGAGATTGCCAATATCGTCAGCACTTATAATGACGAAACGCTAAATCTTGGAATGAGCGTCGGTATTCATCCCTGTGAAGATATCGGCGTATTGCAGTCAGCGACAGTTGAGCGCTTGATAGAAACGGCTGATGCTGAGCACGTGTGGGCGATAGGGGAGACGGGGTTGGACTATTACTGGTCGACGGAAAATAAAAAAGAGCAACAAGCTAGCCTTGCGCGTCATATCTATGCCAGCCAACAGCTAAAGAAACCGCTTGTCGTGCATATGCGTGACGCCAAAGAAGATACGCTTGATATCCTAAAAGCAGAAGGCGCTGAACACGGTATTATCCATTGCTTTACTGAAGACTGGGAAACCGCAAAACGCGCATTAGACTTAGGGTTTTATATCTCCTTCTCAGGTATCGTCAGTTTTAAAAGTGCGCAAATGATTCAAGATGCCGCAAAAAATATGCCCAAAGACAGAATACTTATCGAAACCGATAGCCCGTATTTAGCACCCGTGCCTAAACGTGGCAGGCCCAATGAGCCGGCATACGTGCCATACGTGGCAAGCTATCTTGCCCAATTGTATGGCTGTAGTGGCGAGGAAGTCGGCGCATTGACTGCAAAAAACTTTGAAAATTTACTGGCACAGTATCACTAAAATGGTTATGCTATGACCAATCAGTCATTTATAGGCTTGTCTTGTAGTTCTGTGTTGAATGTGTTTTTGATGCTTAACTTAACCCTATGATTATCAATGACTATTTAGCAAACATAAGCATATTGCCTTTGATGGTATTGGCGTAGCCGTTATAAAATTTATAAGCGTGCTGCCAGTACACTGACAAAAGGGACGGTGGTATGCATGATATTGTCAGTTTTTAGGAGAAATTATGAGTCGTCAGCATCAGTTCAAGGCCCGAGAAGAAAATATCTTAGCGATGGCGGAGCAATTGCTACTTGAGTCAGGCGATGGTGATATCACTTTGGACAGTTTGGCAGACCAGCTTGATTTGGCTAAAGGCACCTTATATAAGCATTTCTCTAGTAAAGATGAGCTCTACCTGCGTATTATTATCCGTTACGAAGAGCAGCTGTTTGAGATTAACCGTATTGATGACTGTCCGTCGGCAGGCGTCGCGCGGATGATTTTTCAGCAGCTATTTAATCCGCAAAAAGCCATGCTCCTTAACCAAATCGAAGAGCGTTTGGCAGCATCAGTGACGGGTCTGAATCGCCTGTTCGGTGAGCTTTACGATATTCGTCGTCAGCGCATGAAGCGTTTGATTGATATTATCAGTGCGTATCTTCAAGAGCAGCACAGTAGCTTAAGTACGCGCGATTATTTGTCCTCGATTTGGGCGATGGGTCAGGGCGGTGCAGGATTATTAAACTCAAGCTTTTATCAGCGCTACTTAGGTCGCCGTGATACCTTGCGTTATGCTTTTGTGCAGCAAATGCTTGAGTTGCCAAGCCATTATCCCGCGGCCGATGATGAAGTCATGGATGAAGATATGCAAGAATTGGTAGAGCAAATCGATACTGAATCAGAAGAGCACCGTAATACCAATTACTAGCTTTTTATTCTATTTTAAACGCAGTCAGCTATTATTTTATAACGGTCCGTGTTGCTATCTTCTGTATGGCAACACGTTAAATTTCTCTTTTAACACGTGTACGAAGTCATAGTTTTTATAACTCGTCATGTCTTTCGTCGTTTGTATACCATTCAATATAGCGTTATTTTTAATACGGTGACGCCATTCTAGATGACTTCTGTATGTCAAAACCGACTTCCTCAATAGCAGCTCCTCACGCGCACATCCGCATCCGGCAAGCGGGCTTTACCCTTGTTGAAATCGTGGTGGTGGTGGTTATTTTATCCATATTTGCTGGCATGATGAGCTTGTCGGTCGGTAGTAGTGAGTCACGCAAAAACCGCGCCTTTTATGAGCATTTAACAGATTCTCTGAGCTACGTACGGCTTTTATCGGCTGAGCGTATGGCGCCCATGGGTTTGAGCTTACAAGCCGATAAACAAGGTCAAATGACGCCGGTCATTGTCACGCTATCAAACCCATATATTGCCTATCAAACTCAAGATTCTACGTCTTCTAGAGGCGATAGTACGCCTAAGAACGCCATGGAGCTGTCAGCAGATTTGACGAGTATGTCAGGTGCTGCTTCAGATAAAGTGCCCACACCAAGCTGGGAGATTGAGCCAGAAGTTAGTCTGCCTGAGTTGCCTGCTGGCATGAGTTTAAGCGTGCAAAGCCTAGATGCAGGGAGGCAAACAACCGCAGGCCAAACACAAGCACTGCAGCCATGGTTTACCGACCAAAACGTACCGCAAGTACTATGGTTTGGCACAGGTCAGGCCACGCCGGTGACGATTGAGGTGCGTCATAATTCGCGTTTGGTGGGTGAAGTCATTACAATTATGCCCGATGGTAGTATCTCGATAGGACAAGGGCTGTAGCTGATGATTAACAAAGATAAAGCCAAATTGACCTACAAAAATCCAAAGCCTGTTATATCAAGGCATGAGCAAGGATTTACCCTGATTGAAGTCATGGTTGCTTTAGCAATTTTGGCCGTCGTTGCCGTTGCCGCGAGCCGTGCGAGTAGTGCGTATTTAAGCTCAGTTGATGTTTTACGTACTCGCACGCTAGCGCAGTTTGTCGCACAAAACGCGGCAGCGGACTTGCATATTCAAGATACGTGGCTGACGGCCAACAAAACACAAACCATCAATGCCCAAGGTCGTGATTGGCAAGTGACAATGACCGCCACAGATGCCATCACACCTGCATTAAAACAGGTGAATATCGCTGTTGCACCCATTATAGATGGACAGACACGCAGCGCAGTAACGGATATCAACGTGATACTAAGTAACGCTGAGCAAGAGGTTGGTAGCTTGGATTTGAGCCGATTAAACCCTAATGGAGGCAATCCATGAAATCAAATCATGGATTCACCTTGCTTGAGCTGATGGTTGCGATGGCGATATTTGCTATGCTGGCGGTGGCAGGCTGGCAAGTATTTGATGGCGTTAACCGTGCGCGTGAACGGGCGCAGTTTCATGCGGATAATTTAGCGGTTTTGCAATATGCCTATCTGCAGCTACAGCAAGATATGAACCAAATGATTCCTTATCAGGCAGTGGATACGCAAGGTGCTAATTCCTTAATTAATAACGCCGCAACCAACAATACCGCAAATAATAATGGGAGTAATAATAACGCCAGCAATAGCAATCAAGAAAACGCACCAGCGCCCGAACCTTTTATGACTCTAGACGGCGCACGTATCAGCTTTGTGCGTTTTGCGGACCCCGACCCACGTTATCAGAGCAGCGCGAGTCTGCAGCATATCGAATACATTTTTGCCGATGAGGGCTTAATTCGTCGTCAATATACCAGTCTTGGCAGTGACAGCATCAGCTTAGATAGTGTATTGCTTAAAGGCGTCACGGCTGGGCGCTGGCAAGCTTATTTACCTGAATTAAGCACCAAATTTCCCAATAAAGACAATCGTAATAACATCAGCAATAACGCACCATCAGGGCAGACGGCGAATTCAGCCAATAAAACGTCTGAGACTATACTGTTACCAAAAGGGATTGCGCTTAACTTTACGTATCAAGATATGCCGATCACTTGGCAATGGGCACTGACGCCGCAGCCAATACCAAATGTCAGTACAAATAACAGTCATAAAAATACGCCTAACAATTCTAATGGCGATAGCAATAGTAATAACAACAATAACGGCAACAGTAATGGTGGCACCAATAACGATAGCGAAGCCAATGGCAATGCAGCCAATAATAGCTCAGGGAACGCTACTGAAAATACCCCTTTTGGTCAATGATAGAGGCTATTTATGCCAAACAAGCCACAAATAAGGCCAACGATGCCTATAACCTCTATAAAAGCCAATTCTCAATGTGGCGTCGCACTGCTAACTATTTTATTATTGGTGGTTAGTATTACTGTGGTTGCAGGGGCAATGCTTGCTAGCCAAAAAATTGCCATTCGGCGTAGCGGCTTATTGTTTGACCAAAACCAACTCTTACAAGATATTAATGCAGGTCAGCAATTGGCGGTTACCTTGATTCGTGCTGATGCCAAATTAAATGATACTGATAGCGAGCAGGATATTTGGGCGCAGCCAATACCGCCTTACACCCTAGGCGGACATAGTATCGACATCGAATTACGCGATGAGGGCAGTCGTTTTAATATTAATAATTTATATCATAATGGCGCTGTCGATACTGCTGCCTTGGCCGTTTTTCAAAGGCTGCTTACACAGCTAAATTTAGAGCCTGATATCGCCGTTGCGGTACTTGATTATCAAGATGCCGACAGCGAAGTCTACCAAGATGGCGGTGATGAAAATGTAGTATATGCTCAGCAGTCCAATCGCGGAGCGGATACAGCTTTACCCAACCAAGCGTTGCTTAGTATCGATCAATTAGCAGAAGTAAAGGGCGTTGATGCGCAAGTATTGGCGACACTGCGTCCCTATATTACGGCGGTACCATATTATTTACCCATTAATATTAATACCGCCAGTCCCGTTTTGCTTGCTGCCTTGGTAGAAGGTGCGAGCAGCCAGCAAATGCAGAGTATCGTTGAGTTGCGAGCAAAACAAGCCTTTAGCTCTGTCGATGATGTTTGGCAACTGCCCGTATTAAGTAGTGTAAAAGCAGAGCCGCGCAAAGCCTTGACGCCATTACTAGCGGTTGATAGCCAAGCCTTTATGGCACTTATTACCGCCTCTGATAATGCGACGGTTGGTCAGGCAAGACAACGCTTTGCGACCGTTATTATTAGCAAAACGGCTGCTGATAGTGAAAAAGAAAATAACAGTAATAATAACAGTAATGAAAATAGCAATGATGCTAATAACGCTGATGTTAATGCTAAAAACGTTCAAAATTCTGATAATAAAAAGCCCAAAGAGGTGCGTGTGCTAACGCAACGACTTTGGGCTTTTAGGCCAATTTTCTAATGGTTATAGATAATTAGTAATAAATAGCATGCAAAAATTAAGTCTAATTAATCATTTAAACGGGTTTCTTCGGTAGATTTCCAATTATAAGCACCATAAAACAGCATTTGTGCTTGGCGCGTGCAATTATGCAGCATCAGTTGTTTTTTCTTTTCTATCTCTGCCAAGTCGACCTCATCATCATGGTCTTCGGTATAGGTCAGCTCGAGCCAGTCAATAATCCAAGAAAAAAACATATTGACCCCAGCTTCTGCCAACAGTCTACGATCATAAGTATTGATGTGGGTAAACGCCGGCTGTAGCGCTAAGTCTTCTGCTAGGCTTTGACCGTGTTTTTTAATCAGCTCATTGATGGCTTTGCGTACCGCTTCTGAGCCGCCATAACGCTCACTGACTAAGAACTGCCAGTAGCAAGGTTGCTCGCTGACCATATATAAAAACATCTGAATACTTTTAGCGATTTGGCGCTCAAAGCTACGTTTGCGCCCAATTTGCAAGTTTTCACTTAACGTTGCCATCGTACCGCCCAACTCTTCGATGACTAAGGCGCGACCAAGCGACTCCATGTCATCAAAATGGCGATAAAACGCCGTCGGCACCACACCAACCTCGCGCGTGACTTGCCTGAGACTGATTGAGCTAAAAGACTGTCCTGTCATACACAAATCGAGCACCGCATTAAAAAAAGCGTGCCGTGTTTGAAGTTTCTTTTGTTCGCGACTACTCATAATATTTCAAAATTACCTGATAGATGTCTATCATACTCATTTCATTGCGAAAATACGAATAAAATAGAGGATTATCGTTAATGGTTTGCTTAAATTTTGGTTTGGCTCGGTTTTAAATTGTCTCTAAACTTCTTTTTAAACGAGCTGCTTAAACATGTTGTTTAAACAATGGTGCCCCAATGTCCTTGTAGCTCTTGCGCCAGTCGATAGGCTTCATGGTCATTCATACCGGTTATAAAGTCTAAAACATTAAGCATATTATCATAGGTATTATCTGCTAGAGTCCGGCGATGTTCATCGAGATGCGGCTGGAGTAATTTTAGCAAACGCTGCTGCTCAAAGGATATTTGGCTTATCGGCGCATTGGTTTCATTTGCCTCATTTGTCTGTTTTATCCAGGCGAGTGGCATAAAAGCATCGAGCAGGCGCTGCAAGCATTGATTGGCCATCAGCTCCATGCGTACCTTACTTGGGTGATTAAATATCTTTTCGCGTGCCAATTGCTTAGCTTGGTTAATGCCACTTTGTACGCTCGGCTCACAGTGCGCAAACAAGCTGCCTGGTAGCATCCCCGCCAACATAGTATCACTATTGGCTACAAAGGCATCGGTGACGGCATTGACCAAACGCATCATTGCACGTGCCCGCAGCGATGCCAGATGCTGTCTGACTGATACTTGAGTGGGTAGAATAAGCGTATCAGGGCGCTCGCCAATCAGCTCATAAAAAATCGCCGCAACCTCTGCATAGCTTAGCATATTCAAATTGATGCCATCCTCCAAATCTATCAGCGCATAGCAAATATCGTCTGCTGCTTCTAATAAATAGGCTAGCGGATGACGAGCAAAGCCATCGTGCTGCTTTGAATATGGCAAGCCTAACGTTTCTGCCAACTGCTCTAACTGCGCTGCCTCACTATAAAAGCAGCCAAATTTTTGCATGTTAATGGTGTGATTGCCTTGGTAAATGCGGTTGTTTTGATCAATAGATCTGTCTTGATAAACGGGATTGCTATGGGTCGCAAGCCAAGGGTATTTCATAAACGCGCCTAAAGTAGCGCAAGTTAATCGCATACCGCCTAAATCAGGGTGGTGCTCATTTCGGGTTAATATACGAAATCCTTGTGCATTGCCTTCATAAGCCAGTAAATCTAATTGCTCGTTATTATTCAGATTTTGCAAGATTTGCTTACGGTCAGGATGCATAAACCAGTCACGAATGGCGTACTCTCCGGCATGACCAAACGGTGGGTTGCCAATATCATGGGCAAGGCAAGCTGCTTGGACAATGACACCGACATCAGCGGGCGCGACACCGTTCGGTAAGCCGCCGCCCAACTTATCATGCAGCTTCTCTGCCGCCATGACACCTAAAGAGCGCCCAATACAAGAAACTTCGAGCGAGTGTGTTAAGCGCGTATGAATACCGAGCTGATTGGTCAGTGGATGAACTTGGGTTTTTTGGTTCAGCTGACGAAAGGAGTGTGAAAATACCAGTCTGTCGTAATCTTTATGAAAGGAGGAGCGTGCGCTGTCCTCGGCAGGAGCTTTTTTATGACTGCCTAAACGCTGCGCACTAAATAGTTTTGCCCAATGGTCACTAGAATTCGTGGTTTGATTAACAGAAACAGTCATCATTTATCGTCCGTTATTTATATCATTCTATTTTATTTTTGCTTTTAGAGAATTTAATTACTTTAACGTTATTCCCTTTATTATAATAAAAAAAGCCAGCGTTGAAGCTGGCTTTTGGTTGTTCTCTACTAAGACTGTGTAAACACGCAATCCGCTTGTACTTGTAAATATTAAACGTTGAACGTTAAACGTTAAAGCGGAAATGCATCACATCGCCATCTTGCACGATGTAGGTTTTGCCTTCTAAACGTGATTTGCCAGCAGCAGCTGCACCTTTTTCGCCGCCATACTCGACAAAGTCGTCATACGCAATGACTTCAGCGCGGATAAAACCCCGTTCAAAGTCGGTATGAATCACACCAGCAGCTTCAGGGGCTGTGGCACCAACAGCGACTGTCCAAGCGCGGACTTCTTTGACGCCAGCCGTAAAATACGTTTGCATATCAAGCAAATCATAACCGCCGCGAATCACTTGATCAAGACCAGCCTCTTCCATATCCATTTCAGCTAGGAAGTCTTTTTTGTCATCTTCATCAAGCTGAGCAATTTCAGATTCGATTTGATTGCATAGGGCAATGACAATAGAATCTTCGCCAGTGGCATAGTTGCGCACTGCATCTAGATATGGGTTATTTTCAAAGCCATCTTCGCTCACGTTGGCGATATACATGGTTGGCTTTAAGGTAATCAGACCATAACTTCTGATCAGTTTTTTCTCGTCTTTGTCTAGGTTAGCACCGCGGGCGGCTTTACCTTCTGCTAATAATGGCTCGATTTTTTTGAACACATCAAGCATAGCCGTCGCGTCTTTATCGCCACCTTTGGCTTTTTTGCTTAAGTTGGTAATAGCGCGCTCAACGGCCTCTAAATCGGCCAATGCCAATTCGGTATTGATGGTTTCGATGTCGTCGATAGGGCTGACGCGGCCGTCAACGTGGACGACGTTGTCATCATCAAAGCAGCGTACCACGTGGGCAATCGCATCGGTCTCGCGGATATTAGCCAAGAACTGATTGCCCATACCTTCACCTTTTGAGGCGCCAGCAACCAAACCTGCGATGTCGACAAATTCCATCGTTGTCGGTAATACGCGCTCGGGCTTGACGATATCAGCCAATTTTTTTAGGCGTGGATCTGGCACAGGTACGATACCGGTATTGGGATCTTTGGTGCAAAAAGGGAAGTTTTCAGCGGCGATACCCGCTTTGGTCAAGGCATTAAACAGGGTGGATTTACCCACGTTTGGTAGACCGACGATGCCGCAATTAAAACCCATAACATGCTCTCAATATATTAATAAAATCAGGCAATAACAGACTTGGTATGTAGTCAGTATAAAGCTTGGTAAAATAGGAACTCAAAATTGGGCATATTGTAGCAAATTTCAGCCAAAATGGGTGAGGTTGTTGTGCTTGCTATTTTAATTTTTACGCTCAATCACAATACTTAGTAATCTGTTTAATACCGCGGTTTAATACCATCCTTTAATATCATCGTTTCATATGAGTGTTCGTTATCAATGTCCTTCAGCGCCCTGTCTATTATGATAAGCTACTACCTATAAATGATGATGCATGCTGCTGCTGCGCTGTCATCAATAGCCAGCACGATAAACCATACCAAAGGCAATTGTTAATAATGACCACCATTTTTGCTACCCACCATTATAATTATCCGCAAAATTTCGTTGACATGAAACCCAAGCTGACGCGGCTTGAGCAGGCGATTAAAAAGCTCGAGGCCAACTTGATAAATGCGGATGCTGAAATATTAGAGAAACGGCTTGCCAGTCATTTAGGGTTACAAGTGGATTACGCTCGTGAGCTGAACCCTAACCAGTTGTTGGCTGCCACGACTATTGAGGGCAAAGTATTGGTCATCGCCGGTGCAGGCTCTGGTAAAACCAAAACCTTGACTTATAGAACCAGCTATCTGATAGAAAATGGCGTCGCGCCAAAAGAGATTTTGCTATTAACCTTTACCCGCAAGGCGGCCAATGAAATTAAAAGTCGCGCTAGAACTTTGCTGGCAAGCCGTCTAGATGATAGTCACATAAATGGTAAGGCGCTAAATGATATCACTAGCGGCACTTTTCACTCATTTTGCAATATGCTATTACGTCAATATTCTGGGCTACTTGGTATCAATCCGCGCTTTACGATTTTAGATACCGGCGATAGTGAAGATGCGATTGATTTGATTAATAAAGAAAAAAAGTATCCGACCAAAATAACCAATCAGGCGTTTCCGCGCAAAAAAACCTTGCAAAATATCTTTTCAACCTCTAGAAACCGCCGTATTCATATTCGCGACTTAATCGAGAACAGTTATCCTGATATTGCGGTTCATATACCTATTATTGAGCAATTGGCGGTCGACTTTCATGAATATAAGCGCGCCAATCATTTATATGATTTTGATGACATCATCAGCCAAGTGGTGCGCCATCTAAAGCACAATGATACCTTTCGTCAGCTGCTACAACAGCACTATCGTTATGTCATGGTCGATGAATATCAAGACACCAATATTCCGCAAAAAGAGCTGATAGATTTGATTTGTGCGCCGGCGTCGGTATCGCTGATGGTCGTTGGTGATGACAACCAAAGCATCTATGCTTTTCGCGGTGCCAATTATGAAAATATCTTACTATTTGGCGAGAGTTATCCTGAAGCAAAACTGATTAAATTAGAGCAAAATTATCGCAGTACGCCAGCGGTGCTTGATTATATCAATGCTTTATCGGCGCAAATCACGTTGGGCTATCAAAAGCAATTGTACTCGGGCGCATCTATAGAAGGCATTAAGCCAATATTTTGCCGTTTAAGTGATGAAACAAAAGAGGCTAAATATATTGCAGATAAAATCATCGAATTAAAACCAGATTACGATTATGAGGACTTTGCTGTCTTGTGCCGCACGTCCTTTCAATCCAACTACGTTCAGCTTGAATTTATGGAACGCAATATTCCCTTTATCGTCGTGGGCGGCATTCGCTTTATTGAGCGGCGTCATATCAAGGACGTTTTAGCCTTTGTCAAAATACTTTATAACCCAAATGATACCATTGCATGGCACCGTATTTTAACCTTGTTTAAAGGGGTAGGGGCAGTAACGGCGACGCGCTTAACCCAAGCGATTAATGCCGATAACAATGTTAATAATAATGTTAACAACAATACTTTTGAGCCGCTATTAGCACCATCATTTGCGAAGAAAAGCCCACAGCTTAAATCATTGCATACGACTTTAACCAAAGCCAGTCAGGCAGAGTCAGTGGAAATAGTGATTGAGCGAATTTTAGCGTTTTATATTCCTGTATTAAAAACGATTGAAGAGAATTGGCGTGAACGTAGTGAAGATTTTCGTGTACTCAAAAACTTAGCGACAGAACATGACAGTCTCGATAAATTCTTAGAAAATCTTGCCCTTGATCCGCCCAATGATTCTGTGGCGACTATGGATAAACCAGAAGACGACGATAAAGATAAGGTCACTATCTCGACCATTCATAGTGCCAAAGGGCTTGAATGGCCAGTGGTGTTTGTCAATTCTCTCGTCGATGGTATGACGCCGCACTATCGCTCGCTCAGTGATTTTGAAGAGTTAGAGGAGGAGCGTAAGCTGTTTTATGTTGCTTGTAGCCGTGCTAAGAGCAGATTATTTTTAACTGCGCCCGAGTATTTCTCAAGCTATTCGGGTTACTTTGATAAGCCGTCACGGTTCATCGCTGAGCTACCTGCCGATAAGTTGACGGTCGAGACTGGCAAGAAGCTTTTAGAAACACTAGCAAGTGAGGATCCAATTTGGTGGTGATTGGTTTATTCCTTGCATTTTGATTAGCCAAAATAGGTCTAATTTCTTAATAATTTCTACATTATTCCTATCAGAAATAGCTTTCAATTAAACGCATAACCGAAAGTATTAAATAGCAAAAATATTTCTATGATAAGGGTTTAATCTGATGCGCAATGCGTTACTATTACTCCCTTATCTGTTATTTCTCAACCTTGATATTCTGTATTAAAATCTTAAAAAAGGACGTGTTATGCGCTACGAAGTGATCGTTATCGGTGCAGGTATGGTCGGCACCTCAGCGGCTTGGCATTTACAAAAAAATAACGCCAAAGTTTTACTATTGGACAAAAAACTACCGGGCTCTGAGACTTCATATGGCAATGCTGGTTTGATTCAGCGCGAGGCGATTCATACTCATCCGTTTCCACGCCAGCTGACTGAAATGATACGCGTATTGCCAAACCAAGGCACTGATATTCGCTATCGAATCCCAGCGATTTTGCGCTATCATCAAGCGTTATTGCAGTATTGGAAATACTCGACGCCAGCTTCAATTAAAAAAATCGAAGCGGAGTGGCAGACACTGATTGAACATTGTACCAGTGAACACCAAACCATGATTGAAGCGTCTGGCGCTGAATATTTGATTAGCCGTAAAGGCTGGTTGCAGTTGCATCGCTCTGAAGAGACGTTTAAAGCAGCTATTGATGCTGCAATCAAAGACCGTGATCAGGGCGTTGAGCACAATGTCTTGACGCTTGACGAATTAAAAGCGATGGAGCCGAGTGCCAATTTTGATGAGTTCGTTGGCGCGATTCATTGGCTAAACTCTTGGCAAGTGTCAAACCCGAGCTTATTGGTGAAATCATACGCAAAAAACTTTCAAGAAATGGGTGGTACCATCAAAGAAAGCGGTGTCAATGAAATCGTCCAAGAAGCAGATGGCTGGAAAGTTGTTACCGACACTGACACTTTTTATAGTGATAAATTAGTCATTGCTGCTGGGCCTTGGTCTAACGATTTAATCAAACCGCTTGGTTATGATTTGCCGCTGTTCCCAATGCGTGGCTATCATCAGCATTTTAAAGTCACGGAAAAAAACACCATCAACCATAGTATGTTTGATATGGATAAGGGTTTTGTGATGGGTCCGATGCAGCAAGGTATCCGCATCACTACCGGTGCTGAGATGACCACCATGAATGCGCCAAAGAATTTTGGTCAATTAAATACCGTATTAAAAATTGCGCGCAAAATTCTGCCGCTAGAAGATGCCGTCGAGAGTGAAGCTTGGGCGGGCTCACGTCCTTGCATGCCGGATATGAAGCCAGTCATTGGTCCTGCGCCGCAGCACGATAAATTATGGTTTGCCTTTGGTCATAGCCATCAGGGTTTTACCTTAGGGCCGATGACTGGTCGTCTGGTGGAGGAGATGATTCACGAAAAACCGCTGTTGGTTGATATTAAACCCTTTAGTGCCGAGCGTTTTTCTCGCTAATTTTTGCTAAATAATGTCTAAGTAAAAATCGAGCCGTTATATATTTGACAGTTCAGGTATTTGAAAGAACTGAAACATTAAAAATTAAGGATAATAATTCATGCAAAAGCTGCATAGTAACCAACGTATGAGTCAGATTGTGATTCATAACCAAACCATTTATCTGTCCGGTCAAGTGGGTAATAGCGAAGAGGATATCAAAGCCCAAACCTTGACATGCTTAGAGAAAGTCGAAAAACTGCTGCAAGAAGTTGGTAGTGACAAATCAAAGCTGCTATCCGCAACCGTCTGGCTAAAAAGTATGTCAGACTTTGCCGCAATGAATGAGGTGTGGGATAAATGGTTTGAAGGCGTCCAGCCACCAGCGCGTGCATGCGGTGAATCAGCATTGGCTCGTCCTGAGTTATTGGTCGAGATTACCGTTATCGCTGCTGAATAATTGCTTATTTTACTTGTTTAGGTTGAAAGCCAGATAAAATAAAAGGGTGTGATTGCTATCACGCCCTTTTCTATGAGCTATTGTTATAAATTAGTCTATAATCAACATCATTCAACGCCTATAACGCGCAACCAACAGGGTAACCCATCATGATTAATACCAAAATATATAAATCCATCTATGTGTTAGCAGAAAAGCTGCTAGAAGCGGACAGTAAGAACGATCAAAAAACCTTTGATGCGCTATATGCGCAGCTAAAAGATTTGTGTAATGAAAATGAAAAAAGCGATAAAGACCATCCTGAACAGTGGGAAACCTTGGCTGACTTTACCGAGGATTTGGATGAAGCGCTGGTTATATATCAAAAAGCATTAGATAAAGCCGCAGCGATTAATTCAAAAGACCATTTAGCATCGATTGCTTTTTCGATGGCTGAGCTGCAAATCGAATTGGGCCAAACCGATGCTGCGATCAAAAGTCTACAAAACGCTAAAATCAGCGCCAATAAAATCGAAGATAAAGAGTTTAAAGTCGAAATAAATGAATTGTTGGCGAAGTTGTTGGCAGAGTAGCTTTGTTAAAGCTATTGGTTATTGAGAAAAGCATTTTTTATGATACAAAAAGCGAGCTTACCAATTAAGCATCTATAATATAGTTCTATAAATACTGTTTTAGGCGTTGACCCAATTTTATCGCTGCGGCAATATTAGTAGCGGTAATTTCAATATTGTTATAAGCGTTTTTAAAGACATTATCGAGGGAATCTAGCTTTTGGATACTGGGCACAATGATGTCAAACTGGCTAGTCTGAGCGGATTTTAGCCCATCAACACTGCCGCAAATAGCAATCACGGGGGTATGACTCAATTTAGCAATTTGGCTAATACCACCTGCCACTTTGCCCATAGCAGACTGAGCATCAAGCTTGCCTTCACCAGTGATGACCAAGTCTGCATCGGCGATATGCTGTGATAAATTGGCCACTTTTGCCACTGTATCAAAACCTGACTTTAACTCCGCTTGGCAAAAGCTCATTAACGCATAGCCCAGTCCACCTGCTGCACCGGCACCTGCTACCTCTTGATGGCCTTGATAGCCATGCTGCTCGCACACATTTACAAAATGCGTTAACGATTTATCTAGCTCATGGACTTGCTGCGGGCTAGCGCCTTTTTGAGGACCAAATATGGCACTGGCACCCAATTCACCACATAACGGATTGGTGACATCACAAGCCACTTCAAACACCGTGTTTAAGACGCTTGCATGAAAGCTGGTCGCATCCAATCGTTGCAAGTTAGCAAGTGCGCCGCCGCCTTGGGCTAAGATGTTGTCATTACTATCATGAAACGTCATACCAAGCGCCGTTAACATACCAAGTCCTGCATCATTGGTAGCACTGCCACCAAGACCAATGATAATCCGCTTGACGCCTTCATTTAGAGCATCCTCAATCAATTCGCCGACGCCATAGCTGCTAGCAATGACAGGATTACGCTCTGCTACCGTCAATAGATGTAAGCCACAAGCTTGAGCGACTTCAATGACCGCAGTTGCATCAGGGAGTAATAAATATTTTGCGTTAATTGGTCGCATTAAAGGGTCATGGACACGCACTTCTTTCCAGCGTCCACCTAACACATAAGACAACACTGCAGAAGTCCCTTCGCCGCCATCCGCCATCGGTAGCAGTTTATAGTCAGCGTCAGGAAACACTTGGCTGAAGCCAGATTGAATAGCGTGGCAGACATCCAGTGCTTCTACACTTTCTTTAAACGAGTCAGGGGCGATTAAAATTTTCATGACTTTCTCTTTAAATGTTTCTTTGAGTCTTTTTTAATTACTTAAATTTTAAAAATTGACTTTCAATAATTTACTTAAGGCGCTAGATAAATACCAAGGTCAATAGCCAAATAAAGATGATGCTGGTCACGCCTTGAATACCTGTCGCCATAGAATGGGCTTTGTAAGCCTGCGCCACACTCATACGACTAAACTGGCTAACAATCCAAAAGAAGCTGTCATTAGCATGCGAGACAGTCATCGCGCCTGCACCAATCGCCATCACACAAAATACGCGACCAAGCTCACTATCAAGACCTATTTGACCTAATAATGGAGCGACCATCGCCGAAGTAGTGACCAAAGCAACAGTGGTTGAACCTTGTGCTGTTTTGAGCGCCGCAGAAACGATAAATGGCATAAAAATACCAAGCCCTAGGGCAGATAACGTAGTACCCAAATAATCACCGATTGGCGTAACTTTTAGCATAGCGCCAAACGCGCCACCAGCACCAGTAATTAAAAGAATAGGCGCTGCGACTACCAAGCCTTGTGAGATGCTGTCACTAATCTGCTGTGTTTTTTGGTCAGTATTAATCAGTAAGAATGATAAAAACAAACCAATTAATAGGGCGGTTAATGGGTTGCCAATAAATATGAGAATATCGGTTAGTATGCCGCTACCAAATGGTGTGCTGGGTAAATTGGCAATAGACGATAAGCAAATCAATACAATGGGCACGATAATAGGTAAAAATGCCATAGTCGCTGATGGCAGTTTGCTGTAGTCGTCACGAGTCTTCATATTATCTGGTACGGCGACTGCGTCAAGGGCATCAATATTGTCAGGCGTGGCGTCAAGGAAGCGATTTGACCACAGCCAACCAGCAAGTACCGCAACGGTGGTGACGACAACACCGACCATGATGACCAAGCCCAAGTTTGACTCAAGACCCAAGTTGCCCGCTGCTGCAATTGGACCGGGTGTTGGCGGCACAAAGGTATGAGTGGCATATAAGCCAGTCGCTAATGCGACACTCATTGCCACGCTCGAAACTTTTAAACGCTCAGCCAAAGACTCTTTTAACGAGTTTAAAATAATATAGCCTGAGTCGCAGAACACGGGTACAGATACGACAGCACCAACGATAGACATGGTCAAAGTAGGGAAACGCGGTCCCAAAACTTTAATGACGGTTTCTGCCATCACGATGGCGGCACCCGTTTTCTCAAGGATTAAGCCAATGATGGTTCCAAACACAATGACCAGACCGATATATCCTAAGATACCGCCAAAGCCATCAGAGATAGTTTTTGCGACCGTATTAAGCGGTACTTGGTAGAAAAGTGCGACCAGAAAGGCAGATAGTATTAATACTAAAAAAGGATGCCATTTTAACTTCGCAGTGGCGAAAATGATAAAAAGAATGGTCAGCAGCAGCCAAAATACGATCATTACTGTCTCTATATAGTTGTTAATCTCTTATCGCTATTAATGCAACTCACACAGCATTTAGTGAGTTTGGCGTCTAGCTTAACATCAATAGTGATATGCATTTTTAAAGGTGCATATTCTATCGTAAATCTATCCTACTAGGGAGTCTATTCGGCTCTCATTTGATTTTATTCGTGGTAAAGCTGAGATACTCTGCTAGTATGTGGGTTTTGTTTTAATTGTATAAATACTAGGGTGGTTTGCTTGAACACATTTATAGCACCAACGATTGCAAATATAGAAAATAACGAGCTGCGTCAGCAATTGCAGCAAATCGTTGACCAAAAAACCAAGCCGCTTGGCGCCCTTGGACGTTTAGAAACGCTCGCGGTACAGTTGGGATTGATTCAAGGTACGACCACGCCGCATATTGAGCAACCGCAAATTCGGGTATTTGCTGCCGACCATGGTCTAACCAAGCATGGCACATCGGCATATCCTAGCGCGGTGACGGCGCAGATGGTTTATAACTTTTTGCAAGGCGGCGCTGCTATCAATGTCTTAGCGCGTCAGCATGATATTGAGCTAAAAGTGGTCGATGCTGGTGTCGATGCCGACTTTGCCAATTCTCCTTTTAAAGACCACGCGCAACTGCTCGATTATAAAGTGCGTTATGGAAGCCGCGACGCCCTTAGCGAGCCTGCGATGACAGCAGAAGAGTGTTTAGCCGCATTAGAAAATGGTATGGACGTAGTCAAGAGTATGGCGGGCAATCTATTGATTGTCGGTGAAATGGGGATTGGTAATACATCCGCCGCCAGTTTATTACTGGCAAGATTGGGCGATATACCGCTTGACGAGTGTATCGGTCGCGGCACTGGCCTTGACGATGCAGGATTAAAGCACAAGGCAAGTATTTTAACTCAAGTATTAGCGCGGCACAGTGAAGCGCAAACGCCATTCGACATACTTGCGGCATTAGGCGGGCTTGAGATTGCGATGATGGCAGGGGCGCTGATGCAAGCAGCCAGTGAGCGCCGTATTCTTCTTATCGACGGTTTTATCGCTAGTAGTGCGTTATTGGTCGCCGAGCGTCTAGCGCCTGGTGTTGCTCAATATGCTGTCTTTGCTCATCATTCTGTCGAGCCGGGACATACGCATTTATTAAAACTGCTCAATGCTGAGCCGTTACTCAATATGGGTATGCGCCTAGGTGAGGGTAGTGGCGCGGCGCTGGCGTATCCATTATTACAGTCGGCTTGTGCGATTATCAATGAGATGGCAAGTTTTAATGATGCTGGTATCAGTGGACAAAATAGCTAATGTCACAATTATCAAAAAAGCCATCAAAACAACCATTAAATCAGACATTGAATCAACCAAATGCATTACCCCAGTCTCCGTCTAAACCAAGTATTAGTCAATTTATAAAGTATGAATGGCGTTTATTGTTAGTAGCAGTACAGTTTTTAACGCGTCTGCCCGTACCGCAATTTGCCAATTACAATCCGCAGTGGTTGCACCAGAGCAGCCGTCATTTTCCTGGGGTAGGTCTGTTAGTTGGGCTGCTTTGTGCAGGTATATTTTGGCTGTGTAGTTTTTTATTTACGCCTTTGGTGGCGGCAGTGGTAAGTACGGCCTTTGGAATTAGGCTCACTGGCGCTTTTCATGAAGATGGACTTGCGGATAGCTGTGATGGTCTAGGTGGTGGTCTGACTCGCGCGCGTACTTTAACCATTATGAAGGATTCGCGCTTAGGGACTTATGGTGTACTAGGATTGGTCTCGGCGTTACTTATCAAAATCAGCTTATTGGCGTCTATGTCTTTATCAGTGGCTATTGTGGCGCTGATTATTGGACATACGCTCTCACGTTTATTATGTATTAGTTTACTGGCGCTATTGCCTTACGGCGGTGAGATTGAGCATGCTAAAGCCAAACCGATAGCGCAGCAGCTGACGCCATTACAAGGATTATTGAGCAGTGGTTGGCTCATATTAGCGGGCTTGCTGGTCGTGCTCCTATTTCCTAATACCGTGCAGCAAATTGGTATTTGGCAATGGTCATTGGCTTTATTACTAGGCATCGTAGCGACGGATTATATGCGGCGCTTGTTGCGCAGGCGTTTAGATGGCTATACCGGTGATGGGTTAGGCGCCACGCAGCAGTTAAGTGAAATTGCTATTTATATCGGACTTGCTGCCTCGAACCCTTTTATTTAATTTTGAGCGTACTATTTAGAAAGGATAATGATAGCGAATGGTTTTGTATATTTGGCGCCATCCAAAGCCCATTGCGGCTAATGGCTTTTGTATCGGACAGACTGATATCAGTGTCGATAAACGCAAAATTAAACGCCTTGCTAATAAAATACAGCGCTTCGTGCGTTTTCATCAATTGCCAAAAGTGATTTGGGTCAGCCCACTACAGCGCTCGTTAAAAGTCGGAGAAATATTGGCGCCGCATGGCTTTCAATATCATGTCGCCCCTGAGCTGGCAGAGATTGATTTTGGCGGCTGGGATGGCAGGCCTTGGGCGCAAATTCCTAAACAACAGATTGATGATTGGTGTGATCATTTTGCAGATTTTGCCCCTAAGGGCGGCGAGAGTTTACAGCAGTTATTTGAGCGTGTGGAAAACTGGTTAAATGAGATGGCTGCGCAAAATAGGGGTCAAAAACCAGTATTAGCAGTCGGTCATGCGGGCTGGATAAATGCTGCCAGTATGATTGCCGCTCGGCAAGAGGCGCCAAAAATAGCGGCTGATTGGCCACAAGCAGTAAATTATTTACAATGCCGTAAACTAGTTTTTCAACCAAAAAAGCTGACTGTTTATAACAGCCAGCTTTTTGAGTAATGATTTTTCTATCTAATTTTTATAATCGTTTATCTTTCATCAATATAGCAATAAAAACCTCTAATCTATCTTATCAAACCATGCTTTATTGTCTTTAGGGCTCATAGAATCAAAGCTAACATAAATACCTTCATCGTCTAAGGTTGCATACCAATGGTCGGCATTATTGCCGGTCAATATCTGGAAATACTTATTATTTACAATCCTACCGACCGTATAGATTTCACCTTCTTTATAAAACTCGTTACCTTGGATGCATATTAATTTGTCATCAGTGTTTATCATATCGTCCCATTTTATCTATGGCTAAATACAGCTAGGATAGCAATAGCACTGAGATTAATGAAGATGACTTTATAAGCAGTATTTTATTATTAGGTATAGGTTATGCAGGTGTTTTATTACCAGTTATTGCTACACAATACTATTGTAAGTATTAATGAGATAGCATTTAGCAAATTTTAGAAATAAAAAAGCCAGCAACATGACGTTACTGGCTTTCTTAGACGGGTAGTAAGTTTACACTACCACCAAAAATTACTCTTCTGAGTAATCTTCGTTGTCGTCTTCAACTTCTTCAGCGGCATCTTCGTTGTCGCCATCTTCAGAAAGAATGGTTACTAAGATGCTAGCAGTTACGTCATGGTGTAGTTGAATATCAACATTGTATTCGCCCACTTGACGTAGTGTACCTTCAGGTAGCTTGATTTCAGCACGGTCAACTTCTAGACCTGAGTTAGTCAATGCTTCAGCGATATCGCGAGTACCGATAGAGCCAAATAGCTTGCCTTCGTCACCTGATTTAGCGCGCATGATAACATTAACGTCCGTTAACGCGTCAGCACGTTCTTGAGCAACCGCTACTTCTTTTGCTTCTTCAGCTTCAAGCTCAGCACGGCGTGCTTCGAACTTTTCAATGTTTGCTTTAGTTGCAGGTAGTGCTTTGCCCTGAGGGATAAGAAAGTTACGTCCGTAACCTGGTTTCACATCGACAGTTTCACCGAGTTTACCAAGGTTGACGATACGCTGTAACAAAATAATTTGCATGAGTCATTCCTAGTTAACGGTTAAATTACTGATGGTTGTCAGTATACGGAAGTAGCGCAAGATAGCGAGCTTGCTTGATAGCAGTGGCTAGCTGACGCTGATATTTAGTAGATGTACCGGTGATGCGGCTTGGTACGATTTTACCATTATCACTGATGTACTGTTTTAGCAATTCAACATCTTTATAATCGATGTGAGTGATGCCTTCAGCAGTGAAACGGCAGAATTTGCGACGGCGATAGAAACGTGCCATGAGTATTCTCCTTTAATTAGTCTTCACTGTTGTCGTTGTCGTCGTTTTCACGATTGTCTGGACGACGAGTCGTTGCTTTGCGTGCGCGTTTTTCATCGGCATTCTTGGCTAACTGCGACTCTTCAGTGACAGCTTCGTCACGGCGCATAACTAGACTACGAATGATCGCGTCGTTATAACGGAATAATTCTTCAAGTTCAGCCAAAGTCTCACCGTCAGTTTCAACGTTGAAAAGAACGTAGTGAGCTTTGTGAATTTTGTTAATTGGGTAAGCCAATTGACGACGACCCCAATCTTCTAGACGATGGATCGTACCGCCGTTGTCTTGAACCAACTTGATATAGCGTTCAACCATGCCGACCACTTGGTCGCTTTGGTCTGGGTGTACAAGTAACACCAGTTCGTAATGTCGCATTATGACTCCTTACGGATTAGTAGCTATTAACCCTATGTTAATAGCAAGGAGATTTATAAGGTAAGCCCAAATCTTATCGAATTTTGCAAAAACAATAGTAATAAGCTTAGTTTATAAAGCGCCGTATTATAACAGTACTCAGCCTTTAACACAAAGGTTAATCACTGAGCGTCTGTCAATAAATAATAAAAGACGTAAATATAAATTCTTCAATAAAAAAGCAGCGTATAAACGCCACTTTTTCATATAACCTTATGATATTTATAACAATCGTTTTTATAATAAACTTATAAACCCATTATTTTGCCTTGGGTTGTTTGACCAATTGGCTATTATCGGCTTTCACTACTAAGGTTTTAGCCAGTTTGTCATGCCAACCAATGTTTTCAGGACTTTTTGAAGCCATATAATAATGAACAATAATAACCACAAAACCCAAAAAGCTAGTAAATGAAAATAATAAGTTGTAAATAATAAACAGTAGTAGCGTACGCATGCCAATAAGCTTGCTAAAAGAAGGCAAGCGGTGGGTGGTTTGGTCAACGACGCGAATACCAGTAATCAGCTTACCAAGTGATTGTCCACGCAAGGTAATAAATACTAGCTGCAGCGCAAACAAACCAAACACCATCACTTGTGACATAATCAAAGTGCTGCTAGGAATACTTTCCATCAAGGTCATGGAATACTGATACGCGGCATCCATATCTTGGATGTTTTGAAATTTGGTATAGTCCACATCCATTTTGGTTAATGCCATGACCAGCGGTAAAATTGCTAATACATAGAGCAAACCATTGATTGCGGTCGCTAACACCCGCGACATAATCGGCGCAAGGACGACATTACCGACGACTTTATCTTTAGGCGAGGCAGCTTTTACTGTAGCAGACTTATTCAATGATACATTTTTATTGGGCGTATATTGACGATTGGTGGTCATGTCCAGATTGGTATTTTTAGCATTGTCTGCTGGACGTTCAGGCTTACCATACAATCTGTCTAGCGATACCGCTTTGTCATCTTTAGAGGTGCTACTAGCAGAATCTTCTGGGAAGATAGTGACGTTATTGATAATAGAGTCATTATCATCTGCCGACACTATAGGAGCAGGACGATAATAAGTCTGATTATTGGTTAAATTACCAACACGCTGCCACTGATCTAGGCCTTCATGCCACATCAAATCATCTAATACCACTTCACCTGAGGCGAGCATAATATTGAGCTGATCCAACGTGTATGGACCCGCTTGTACGTTATTTCGAGCAAGGAAAATCTGCATAATTGCCTACATAGTTAGTCATATCTTAAGTCACTTTTTCAAGCCACTTTCGCTAATACATTATATTAGGGTCTATTTGAAAAAATCAAATAGACCCTAATGTTAGTATATTAAATGACTCTGTCAATTAACGCTGTGACGTATCGTTACGTCTTATTTCGTTTCTTCGCCAGCTAAGAAGAACCAAGTATCTAACACTGAGTCAGGGTTTAGTGACACTGAGTTGATGCCTTGTTCCATGAGCCAAAAAGCAAGATCTGGATGATCTGATGGACCTTGACCGCAAATACCAATGTATTTGCCTGCTTTGTTACAAGCTTCAATCGCCATAGATAATAGCTTCTTAACCGCAGGATCACGCTCATCAAATAGATGTGAGACGATACCTGAGTCACGGTCAAGACCTAGCGTTAACTGAGTCAAGTCGTTTGAACCGATTGAGAAACCATCGAAGTGCTCTAGGAAATCTTCTGCTAATAGCGCGTTGGTTGGTAGCTCACACATCATGATGACGCGCAGACCATTTTCGCCACGTTTTAGACCGTTTTTCGCGAGTAGCTCGATGACCTCTTTTGCTTCGCCAACGGTACGAACGAATGGAATCATAATCTCAACGTTGGTCAAGCCCATCTCATCACGGACGCGTTTTAGTGCTTTACACTCAAGCTCGAAGCAGTCACGGAAGTTGTCAGACACATAGCGACTGGCACCGCGGAAACCTAGCATTGGGTTTTCTTCTGATGGCTCGTATAATTTACCGCCGAGCAAGTTGGCATATTCGTTTGATTTAAAATCAGACATACGCACGATAACTGGCTGATCCATAAAGGCAACGGCTAGGGTTGAGATACCTTCGACCAATTTATCGACATAGAAATCGACTGGTGAGGCATAACCGGCGATACGCTCATTGATCGCTTGGGCGATTTCACGTGGCAAGCTGTTCATATTTAGTAGCGCTTTTGGATGCACACCAATCATACGGTTGATGATGAACTCTAAACGCGCAAGACCGATACCTTCGTTTGGCATTTGGGTAAATGAGAAGGCACGATCTGGGTTACCCACGTTCATCATGACTTTGAATGCAAGCTCTGGCATAGATTCAACAGAGTTGGTCTGTACTTCAAAATCAATCTGACCTTCATAGATAAAGCCAGTATCACCTTCAGCACAAGAAACAGTGACGTCTTGACCATCAACCAATAATTCAGTGGCATTACCACAGCCAACGATAGCTGGAACACCAAGTTCACGGGCGATAATAGCCGCGTGACAAGTACGACCACCACGGTTGGTGATAATCGCAGAAGCACGCTTCATGACGGGCTCCCAATCCGGATCGGTCATGTCTGATACTAAGACGTCGCCGTCTTGAACTTTGTCCATCTCGTTTAAATTGCTAACGATACGTACTTTACCAGCGCCGATGCGTTGACCGATTGAACGACCTTCACATAGGATTTTAGCATCGCCAGTATTGATGATATAACGCTCCATGACATTGCTGTCTTGGCGGCTCTTAACGGTTTCTGGACGTGCTTGGACGATAAAGATTTCACCGCTGTCGCCGTCTTTTGCCCACTCGATATCCATCGCTTGACCATAATGCTTTTCAATAGTCATGGCTTGTTTGGCAAGTGAGTTTAGCTCTTCAGTGGTTAAAGAGAACTGCATGCGGTCTTGTTTTTCAACATCGACGGTTTTGACAGACTTAGTGGTGCTACCTTCATCACCATAAATCATTTTCTTATGCTTGCTGCCTAGATTACGGCGAATGACCGCAGGCTTGCCATTTTCAAGCAATTTTTTAGAGATATAGAATTCGTCAGGGTTGACTGCACCTTGCACAACCATTTCACCTAGACCGTAGCTTGAGGTGATAAAGACCACTTGATCAAAGCCACTTTCCGTATCTAGGGTGAACATCACGCCAGCAGCGCCAGTTTCTGAACGTACCATGCGCTGTACAGCAGCAGATAGGGCAACGCCTTCGTGCTCAAAACCTTTATGCACACGATAAGAAATCGCGCGATCATTATATAAAGAGGCGAATACTTCTTTAATAGCAATCAGGACGTTATCAATGCCGCGAATGTTCAAGAAAGTTTCTTGCTGACCGGCAAATGACGCATCTGGCAAATCTTCAGCCGTGGCAGAAGAACGTACCGCAACCGCGATGTCTTCGCCGCCACTCATGGTTTCAAACGACTGGCGCACTTCTTGCTCAAGGTCGCTTGGCAGCTCTTGCTCAATAATCCAAGTACGGATTTTTTTACCAGTCTCAGCAAGCTTATTAACATCATTCACATCAAGCGTTTTAAGCTCGTTGTTGATTTTGTCAAGTAAGCCTGTTTCTGTCAAAAAGCGATTGAACGCATTTGAAGTGGTCGCAAAGCCACCTGGAACGCTGACACCCAAATCAGATAAATGGCTGATCATCTCGCCAAGCGAGGCATTCTTGCCGCCAACCATCTCAATGTCATCTTTTCCTAGCTGATCAAGATTGATTACAAGTGCTGTAGATTGCGCTGCCATGATAACTCCAGAAAATAAGGTTATTTAGTAAAGATTATAACGGTCGATTATACCCCTATATTTGGATAATTTCGATACCTAGAACCAAATAAATCGTCAAAAATATACAAATTGTGGCGTTTGCTACATATTTGCGCGGTCAAAAATCAATATTTGTTTGTTAGAATATAACAAAGAGTAAAATATAACTGGTTTCTAGAGCAAAAATTTGCTGATAAGAAACCTTCCTTTATAGCAATACTATAATAGATGCATAAATACTCTTAATAGATATCCTTATTACATCGTACTTACTAAGTGTACGCCTGTAACATTGATTTCTATTAGACAGCTATTGTGCGTATAATATAGGGCACAATAAACTAACCGCTACAGATTTTCTGCGCTAAATAAAAGCGCCTATTGAGATCTTAACCAAGGTGTTCACGTTATGTTTGTAAATAATCCGCCAGAAGCCGCCAAGCCGACCATTCAAAACAAACAAGCGTTGCAAGTAGATAACGACCAAAATATCAGAACGGCGTTTTTTATCTCTGATGGGACGGCGATTACCGCAGAAACCCTTGGACGCGCCATTTTAAGTCAATTTGCCTCTGTGCCTTTTGAAACTCGGGTGTTGCCTTATGTTGATAGCTTAGAGCGCGCCGAAGAGGCGGTCGAACAAATCAATATGGCCTATCAGCGCGACGGTTTGCTACCCTTGGTGTTCGATACGATTGTTAGCCCTGAAATTCGTGAAAAAATTAACTCAGCGCATAGCTGTAATTTGGATATGTATGAAGGGTTAATCGGCCGAGTCGCAGAAGAGACGGGCGTCGAGCCGGACGCGCATTCGGGTCATGCCCACGATAATGTCGATTCTGAAACCTATAAAGAACGTATCGATGCCGTGCATTTTGCGCTAGATAATGATGATGGTGCACGTACTCGTCATTATCATGCAGCAGATATCATTCTTATCGGTGTTTCGCGCTCTGGCAAAACCCCAACCTCACTGTATTTAGCGCTACAATTTGGTATTCGAGCGGCAAACTATCCGCTAACCGAAGAAGATTTAAACGACAATCAATTGCCAAAAGCCTTACGTGAGCATAAGCACAAGTTATTTGGCTTGTTAATCGATACCGATCGCTTAGTAAAAATCCGCCAAGAACGCCGAGCGGGTAGCCGTTATTCAAGCTATCAGCAATGTCAGCAAGAACAGCGCGCCATACAGGGGATTTATATCTCGCAAGGGATTCCAAGTCTCGATGTCTCTGAGATGTCTGTTGAAGAGATTGCCACACGTATCTTGCAGATGACGGGACTTAAACGCCGTATCGGCTAAAGGGATTAAGCAACAGCGTATAAAGAATAACGTCTATGGCGATAACGTAACTGTCGCCAATATTGCAAAATATCCTATCAGCACGTATGGTAGGCACGCTTTAGCGCTATGAGTCTAACTTGATCGTTACTTGTAGACATTCATAGTCTAAAAAATACACAGATTTATAAATTAATAAAAGAGGATACGATGGGAAGCAAACCGATAAGCGACGCGACCAATGACACGGGTAAAGACATTCATACCGAAGTGTCTAATAAAGAAAGCGGCCGCGCGCCGAACCCTGAGCATACTGAAGGCAAAACTAAAAAAGCAAAAATTGAGCAAACCCATGAGCAAGTCACTGAAGATATCATGCATCACCCTGATTTGGTCAATCCGCTTGATGATATCCGCATCGATATTAAAACTCCTTTCACTAAAGACTCGCAGCGCATCAAAGGCGATAAGCATAAGTATGAATATGACGCCGTTGTCCTAGGCGCAGGGCCTGCTGGTGAAGCGGCGGCGATGAAGCTGACGAAGGCTGGCAAAAAAGTTGCGGTGATTGATCCGCGTGAACAGGTTGGTGGTAACTCGACCCATGTAGGCACGATTCCAAGTAAAGCCTTGCGTCAATCGGTCTTTAACTTGATTAACTTTCGCCGCGATCCTATGTTTACCAAGGCGATGGAGTATCAGCAAGTGCCCCTAAACCGCGTACTGGCTAATGCGCGCCGCGTAATCCGCAATCAAGTAAGCACCCACACCCGTTTTTATGAGCGCAACCGTATTGATGTGATTCATGGTTGGGCAAGCTTTGTTGATGCGCATACCTTGAGTGTCGAAAAGGACGACGGCGTCTTTGAAACCGTGACCTTTAATAAAGCCATTATTACCGTTGGAAGCCGTCCTTATCGTCCTGATATTTTAGACTTTGACCATCCGCGTGTGTTTGACTCTGATAAAATCTTGCAAATGGATTATGTGGTCAAAAAAATCATCATTTATGGTGCAGGCGTTATCGGTTGTGAGTATGCCTCAATCTTTACTGGTCTTGGCTATAAAGTTGACTTAATTAATAACCAAAATCAATTGCTCAATTATCTAGACAGTGAGATTAGTGATGCCATCGCTCATGACTTTAGACAGTTTGGCGTCTTGATTCGTAGCAATGAAGAGATTGACCACCTTGAAACTCACGATGATTACGTGGTCTTGCATCTAAAAAGCGGTAAACGTATCAAATCAGATGCCATTCTTTGGTCAAATGGGCGTTCGGGTAACACCGAAGGCTTAAACTTAGAAGCTATTGGGCTGGAAGCCAATAGTCGTGGTCAGCTAAAAGTAGATGATACGTACTGTACGGGCGTCGAAAATATCTATGCTGCTGGTGACGTCATTGGCTGGCCCTCATTGGCATCAGCGGCCTACGACCAAGGGCGCTGTGCCGCAGCGTTTATGGTTGGCGATAGCGATGCCGAGCCAGTATCAAGCGTTCCAACCGGTATCTATACCATCCCTGAGATTTCTTGTATCGGTAAAACTGAGCAAGAGCTGACCGATGAAAAAGTCCCTTATGAAGTCGGGCAGGCGTTCTTTAAACATCTGGCACGGGCGCAAATCATTGGTGAGCGTTCGGGCGTGTTAAAGATTTTGTTCCACCGTGAGACGCTTGAGATTTTAGGCATTCATTGCTATGGTAATCATGCCTCAGAGATTATCCACATTGGTCAGGCGGTCATGAAATGCAACAATACCCTTGAGTATTTTGTGAACACAACTTTTAACTATCCAACGATGGCAGAAGCCTATCGCGTCGCCGCTCTCAATGGTTTAAATCGCGTTTTTTAAACCAAACACCATCAAGTCAAATAAATAAAAAAGCGCCTGCTTCTTGAGTAGGCGCTTTTTTGAGGTATTTTTTATAGCATAAATGCCAATACTATCCATATATTTTTATGCTAAAAGGCGGTTTTGCTTTGGCTGGTACGCCAGCGGAAAAGTAGCAGTAATAAAAAGTAAAACGCCCACAATCCTGCTAATGCATAAAAGCCAGTTGCGACTTGCGCCACACTCGCGCCCATTTGATTGAGCTGAACAGAGGTATTGATACCAGGCGTCGTCGGTATGACCCAGCGAATGATTTGTAAAAATTCTGGTAATTGATTGGCAGGCCATGGATATCCGCTGACAAAAAACATCGGTAGCGAGCTAAAAATCAAGATTTGAATACTGCGCTCACGCTGACGGAACCAGAGCCCAAACACACAGCCAAGCGTGGCGACTGTCGGGCAAAACAGCAGCAGAAATAACAAGCTGCCAAGCATGTTTTGACCACGTGGATAATGGTGCAGCTCAAAGGTCCAGCCATAATAAAAACAGCCGATGATAAAGCTGAACATACTAAGCGCTGCGATACGGCCAAGCCAGCCGCGAATACTGGCAGTATGACGACGCTGCTCATACCAGGTGCCAATTAACATCGCTGTCGACATCAACAGGGTTTGTTGCAGAATAAGAATAGCGACTGCTGGCACCACATAAGCGCCATAGCCTTCGGTTTGATTATATAAAGGGATGATTCTTAACGGTACCGCTTGGGTATTTGCCGCTGCGGTTGCAGAATACGCCCCTTGCGCCACGCTTTTTTTAATCTCAACGCCCGCTGAAACCGTACTGACCGCCTGCAAAAAACCCATTTGAACGTTTTTATTTAACAGAAAATAACCCCCATTGCCTAATACGCTGACGCTCGCTGCTTTGCCAGATAGGACTTGCTGCTCAAGTCCGCTTGGAATAATCATATATCCAGCGATGTCATCGGACCATATCGCTTCTTGAGCATCTTGCTCATTTAAAAAACGCTTGGTATCGAGCTGCGGGCTGGCACTGGCATAACGAGCGATGGTTTGAGACAGATTAGTATTGTCTTGATCGACAATACCAACGGGCACATGGTTGACCACTTCGGTTGAATAGGGCCAAGGATAAAAGAAGCCATAAATAATTGGCGCAATCATGAGCAGTAGTAGCACGCCTTTATCAGAAAAGACGTCTTTGATAGTTTGCAAAAAACTGCCGAAAAAGCTTTGCGCTGGCGAATGACTTTTTGCCTCTAACATAGCACTAGAAGGCTGATTTTTTGTTGCTATGAGGTTTTCTTGAGATAAAGGTTCTTTTGGTGTCATAACCATTAGCGGGCTCCCCAGCGTTCAGGATGTGCGAGCGCGCGCTTGCTCAATAAGGCGGCTAAAAACATAGTGACAATCGTTGCAAGCGTCAGTCCATAGACGATGGGTAATGAGATGGCAACCGGCGCTTGCATTTGTAATTGCGCTATATGCAGCTTAAGGTAATGGGTCAGTGGTAGGGCATCCGACCAATGCTGAGCGTTTTTACTGATGGCGATATAGGGAAATGTTACCCCAGCAAAGGCATAAGAAGGCGCTGAGATAAATCCGGTTGACGATAAACCCATGCGTAACGAAAATGAGGTTAAGGTAAATATTGCACCCAGCCAAAATGACAACATCATTAGCAATACAAGGCCGATATAAGTCGCAATGATTGAGCTGATAGCAACCGCTTGCTGCGGCGTGGCGAGCCATAACGCTAAAACTGACCATAAGCTATAAGCCAGCATGGGCCAAAAGTACTTACCCAATAAACCAAAAAGCAAAACTGATACACTAGCTTTTCTTGGCGTAGTATCTTCAATGAGTGTTTGATTATCTTCAGTTAAGACTGAAACGGCCGTGGTCTGACGGTCTTTATTTTGGCTACCTTGAATCTCATTGTCTTTAATAGTGGTTAAATCAGGCTGACCACCATTAACAAAGTCATACCAAATACCGATTTTCTTATCGCGCAATTCACGCCCAATGGTCGTCGCGCCAATGACCATGGCTAAAATATGCAGCAGTGCTGGGATAACGGTTGATGCTAAAAACTGTTGATAGTCGGTTGCTGCGTTAAACAAACTGATGCGTTGAATACCAATGGGAGAGTAAGCAATCGCCGCTTGTGATGGGGCCATGCCTTTTTTGACTAAACGCTGTATTTCAACGCCTGCCGATAGTGTACCAGTCACCGATTGGACACTGGTTTGGATGATGCCGGAATGAGTACCGTATTGGGCATTTACTTGCAATACAATCGGCGCCGGTTTACTCGATGAGATATTGCGCGAGAAATCCTCTGGAATAATAACCACCGCATAGATATCACGTTGCAGGAGCGCTGCTTCTACTGCTGCTGGCGAGTGATAAAGCTGTCTGACCGTCAGGTTTGGGTTGGCTTCCAAATAACGCACCGCAGTATTGGCAACAGGACCACGATCGTTATCCACGACGCCGATGGGCAAGTCGGTGATTTGTATTTGTGAAAAAATCCACCAAATCAAGAGCACGGTCGCAAGCGGTATCCAGACCACCATGCTTAAATCCCACGGATTTTTGGCTAAAAACCGGCGCTCGTATCCAGCACTACGTATAAAGGCGCCGATTAATCCGCCGCGTTGCCCGTTTTGCTCAGTCAGGCGCATGGTTTACTCTTTGGTCTGATTGGCAAGGGCTGGATTGATATTGACAACCACGCTCATCCCCGAGCGGATACGTCTATCAGGAGCAGATGGTCGCGCTTTAACTTCAAAGGTGCGCACATCAAAGCCATCGTTGTTGTTGGTCGGACGCCAAGTAGCAAAGTCAGATAAGGTTGAGGTTGCATAAACGGTAAACTGCTTGGTATAAGGCTTTTCAGGCGAGGATAAAGCAGGAATCGTACCCATAAAACGCTGCCCTATGGTAAACTGGTTTAGGTAGGTTTCAGTGACGTTCAGTACTACCCATTGATCGTCGGTATTAACCAAAGTTAGGATAGGCACACCTTGCCCAATGACTTCGCCCGCGTTGACGATGACATTATCCACGATACCGGCAATCGGACTTTTTAGATTGGCTTCTTCTTTAGCGACCAATGCTTCTTCTAGTTGCGCATCGACTTGGGCAACTTGGGCGGTTGCGGCAGATTTATCCTCACTGCGAGCGCCTTCTTTTGCCAAATCATACTGCAAGCGCGCCGCTTCTGTCTTATCTTGAGTCGCTAGATACTGCGCATAAGCTTCATCGCGCTTTTGCCGTGCCATCAGACCTTCTTCATAAAGACGATTGACGCGCTGATAAGTATTTTCTGCCAAATCAGACGCCGCTTTATTGGCTTGCCAAGCCGCTTTTGCTTGGGCAATTTCTTGTGGGCGGGCGCCGTTTTCTGCTTTATCAAGCTGGCTTTGCGCCATTTGCTTGCCAGCGCGCGCCTGATTGATTTTAGCGTTAATTTCAGGTGAGTCCATTTCAATAAGCTGCTGACCGACTGTCACCGCATCGCCTTCTGTGACCATGATTTGTGCAATACGCCCCGGCACTTTTGCCGCAATAGACGTTTGCTGCATTTGCATTTGACCTTGTAAGGTGATGACTTCAGGCGCATTGTGTTGATTGCTTTTATACAAACCATAAGCAATTGCCCCTAATATAAGCAGCACAAGAAGTACCAAAATCGCCTTTTTAATACCGACAGATTTATCCGCGTTTGAAGGCTCGCGTTTATAAGGCGGCACCGCTTGTTCTTGGTCAATATCAGTGCTGTCGATTCTATTAGTGCTATCGACGCTATCAGTATTATCAAAGCCGGATTCAGTCGGTTTAGTACCATTAATCGCATCAGCATCAACGGGCGTTTGCTCATGATGACTGCGGTTTGTTTCAGTAGCTTGGTCTGTAGCAGGTAGTTTGCGTGAGTCGCCTGATTCGTTATTAGATTCAGTCATGACAGTGAGATTCCTAAAGCGATAAAGTCGATAATAAGCAGAATAGTATTGGCGTTATTTAATCTTGGCAATTCATATGATTACTGAATACGGTGTACTAAATAAGCTACTTGTCATATAGGGTTGGTAGACGAATATCAGCGGCGTTCAAGTAAGCATTAAAAGCAAGCGGCGTACCGCAGCTTTGCATCAAGGCGGCAAGCGACTGGACATAAGTATTTGCTGCCTGCGCTTGCTCGGTGCGCGCTTTGAGGTATTGTGTCTGAGCTTGTACCACATCGATGGGCGTATTCAGGCCTTCTTGTAGCCCAAGTTGACGTAAGCGCAATACCTCTGCTGCCAAATCCACATTACTTTGTAAGGCTTGATAGCGCGACTGAGCGTTATTGACATCGTGCCAGTTTTTTTCGACCAATAATAACAGGTTGTCACTGACTTCTATCTCTGACAAATCTGCTTGGCGTATTTTGGCGTTACTGGAAGCTAAAGACGCCTTTTTATCTAGCCCGCCCCAAAGCTTCCAGCTGGCTGAAATACCAGCGACCCAACTGGGGTCTTTTTCAACTTGGCTATAGCCATAAAGCATGACCGTAGGTTTGTAGCCGGTATCAGATAGCGCATGTAACTGCTGCGCTTGCGCTCGTTTGGCGGCAACTTTTTGCAAACCTGGATGGTTGGTCAGTGCTAAGTCTTGAAAGTAATTCACATCAGGCAGAGGACGGCTTGAGACAAATAAAGGCGTGCTGGGTTTGATACGATAATCGGTACGCAATAGGCGCTGCAGCGCCATCATTGCCAGACGCGCATCATTATTAGCATTGACCGATTCGCTTTTTGCATCGGCAAGCGCCGACTGGGCTTCTAAGCGATCGACACGGGAGATAAAGCCTTCTTCAAGCAGACGCTGCGCCATATGGTCAACTTGCTGCACCGTATCATAAGCATCGTCACGTAAATAAGCGGCAATAATCGCCAACTGTGCCTTAAAATAACGCTCAACTAAGGTGTTATACAGCTCGTTGGTATCTAGTATGCTATCAGCAACGGCTTCTTGGGTGCGAGCAGTGGAAGCGCCTGTCAATGCCGCTGTGCGTCCAGCGGTATAAATAGGCCATACCACGCCAAGGCCTGCGCCCGTCGTTGAACCCGAACGTTTCAAATCGTAAGTATCTGGGATACGGTCACCGACCAATTCACCAAAGTCTGGCAAATTTTCTATGTCTATCGGCGGGTTGATACCATCAATACTACTATTCACATCGTTGATAATACCGTTTTTAATTGACGATAAATCAACATCGGCGTCCAAGTTATAAGCAGTGGCGGAGGCGCGCGCAAATACTAACGGGTGGTCAATGGTTTTTAAGGCATCGGTTTCATATTCACTGGCAGCAATCGCGGCTTGATTGGCGGCGATTTTTGGTGAAACTTGCAATAAAATATTTTGCGCTTGCTCAAGACTAAGCAGACTCGATACTTCTAAAGGATAGCTATTTTCAATGCTTTTATGGGTAATAGGATCGATAAGGGTGGTTAAATGACCATTTGACTCAGCTTTAACTGGCTGTGTTTCTATCGGCGCGGCTTTATTTTTTATGATGCTTTTTTGCGCAAGGTTTTTATCAGTTTGAGTGTGAGTTATTTGAGTGCCGTTTTCTTGAACACTGTTTTTAATACCACTACTGTCTTGCAGGCTGCTTGGCGTATCCGCGTCAACAATTTGCGTCACGACAACGGGCGCTACTTCATTTTGGGGCGTGTTAATATCATCATTGGCGTTTGCGGAGTGAGACGCGGCTAAGCCCATGAGCGTAACCGTCATCACCGCAGTAGACAGAGTCGATAAAGCAAATTTCATAAGTCACATAAGCCATTAATTAGAATGCAAAGTGTTTAAAGCGCAAAATTTCTAGCAGGTAGTCAAACAGGGCAATATTATAGACCATTAATAGAAAGCAAAAATTGGTTATTCATAACAAAGCGTACACTGTAGTGGCACAATGGTGACGGGTCAATGCTCACTATTCGCTTATTTTTCGTTGAATGGACACCAGTTTTATGTTAAGTGTCTAGCTTCAAGCTAGATAATAGCATTATTTATGAATTGGTTTATAAATCAGTGATAAAACCAGATAAAAATTAGCCGATAAAAAATAACATTATATAAAATAGGATGCGAGTAATGGCAGGATATATTTTAGCGCTAGATCAAGGTACGACGTCGAGCCGCGCAATATTGTATGACGACCATGCCCGCCCGATTAAAATGGCCCAGCAGCCGACGACTTTAAAAACTCCGCAGGCAAGTTTTGTTGAGCAAGACGCGCAGCAGATTTGGCAAACGCAGATTAGCTGTGCTCATGATGTGATTAATCAAGCAGGGCTGCTAGCCACCGATGTCACCAGTATTGCCATTACCAATCAGCGCGAGTCTATCGTGATGTGGGATAAGCAAACGGGCAAACCGCTAGCGCCGGCCATTATTTGGCAAGACCGCCGTACTGCCAGCTATTGTAAAACGCTTGCTGCGAAAAGCCCAAGCGCTAAGACGGATAACAGCCATGATGATATGGCCAGTGAGATTCAACGTCTTACAGGCTTGCGTTTGGATCCATATTTTAGCGCCAGTAAAATTGCATGGTTGTTAGAAAACGATCCCAAATTAAGGGTGCGCGCTAATAAAGGCGAAATCGCGGTCGGTACTATAGACAGCTGGCTTATTTATAAATTGACCGGTGGCGAGCATGTCATTGACGTCACCAATGCTTGTCGTACCTTATTATATGATGTCCATAAACTGGTATGGTCGGAGGAGCTATGTACCTGCTTTGGGATACCGATGAACATATTGCCCAAGGTACTACCGTCTGATGGCGATTTTGGTAAAACCAAAAAAGGACTGTTTGCTAAACAAATTCCCATTCAGGCGGTATTAGGTGACCAGCAAGCGGCGCTGTTTGGGCAAGGTTGCCTCAATGCAGGGATGGCTAAAAACACCTATGGCACCGGCTGTTTTATGCTGATGAATATTGGTAAAGAGCCGAAACTGAGCGAGCATAAGTTACTGACGACCATTGCTTGGCAACGCAAATCAACGCCAACCCGCCCAGACAATCTATCCTTTGATCAAATCGTGCAGTCTGGCAGACGCTTGCTACAGCCGCCCAAAAGAGAAGTCACTTATGCCTTAGAGGGCAGTGTGTTTATGGCGGGCGCTATCGTGCAGTGGTTGCGTGACAATCTTGGCATGATTCAACAAAGCAGTGAGGTTGAGCATTTAGCGCGGCAAGTAGATAGTAGTGAGGAGGTGGTGTTACTGCCAGCATTTACAGGGCTTGCGGCGCCTTATTGGCGCTCAGATATCAATGCCAGTATTACCGGTATGAGCCGTGGCACGACCAAAGCCCATATTGCGCGCGCGGCTCTCGAGGCCATTGCCTATCAAACTTACGATGTGCTGATTGCCATGCAAAAAGACAGCCCGCACCCTTTGACTGAATTAAGAGTAGATGGCGGTGCGGCGAATAACGACTTGCTCATGCAGTTTCAAGCCGACTTGTTAGGCGTACCGGTGCTACGCCCTAAAGACACAGAGATTACCGCTAAAGGTGCAGCTTTATTAGCGGGATTAAAAACCGGTCTATACGATGAGACTACGATACAAGCCTCGTGGCAGATTGATCGCATCTTTGAGCCTGAGATGTCTGCAGATAGGCGTGAACAGCATCTTGATAAGTGGCAACAAGCGATTGATAGAGCGCTAAAAGTCTTATAAATATTTAAATGAAAAATTAAGGCATTAGTGAATAGACGCTTATAAATTACTCAAAATACTCTGCTGCCCTACAAAATAGTGATAAAGATACAGGCTGTAACGCAAGGCAATCGTAATTTGGACATAGTTTACATAATCTGTGTATCGGTCATTATCCATAAGTTCCTATACTTTAGATGAATCAAGCAATACTGCTGATTTATAAGAGGTAATTTTTAGCAATTATTTTTATTGGTTAATTCTAATATTGCATAGTTTGTTAAATTTAACGCTTTATAAATGAGTGAACAATAAATCTAATATATAACAAATAATTTAAGGATAATATTATGAATAACGATGGACGTATTACCGACCCTAATAACCGCGTAGTGAATGATGATTATGTTGAAGTGGGCGACAGAGAACGTATTATCGATGATAACGATCGCCGCTTAGCAGGCACTGACCGTGATATTAATGGCAATAGAGTTGTCGGTCATGAAAACGACAATATCATCAATGACCATGATGCTATTGACCGTACTGCCGTTAAGCATATGACGAAGGAAAGCAGAGAAGATTTAAACGCCGATCCAATTACAGGTGAGCCAGGTTCACATCCAATTGGTACTGGTATTGGTGGTGTTGGCGGGGCAGCAGCAGGCGCGGCAATTGGTACAATGGCAGGCCCATTAGGTACTTTAATTGGCGGAGCTATTGGTGCTATCGTTGGTGGCGGCGTAGGTCATGCAGCAGCAGAAGCGATTGATCCTACTCGTGAAGAAGCTTACTGGCGTGCAGAACATGCCAATGCCGATTATTACCGTGAAGGTCACGACTTTGACCGCGATTTACACCCAGCGTATGCAGTAGGTTATGCAAATCGTGCTCGTTATCCAGCTGGTGCTCGTTTTGAAGACCATGAATCAGACTTAGAGCGCTCATGGCATGAAGTGAAAGGTGAGTCGCGCCTAGAGTGGAATGAAGCACGCCGTGCCTCACGTGACGCATGGAACCGTGTATCGTAATAAAGCGATGAGTTCATAGATACTGGCTATAAGTCAGGTTAGCCTTAAAAAATCAAGGATAAGTTACGTTTTGTTGAACTGCTTTTTGCTAAACATATAAGTTAAGTTTAACTAATGAGGTATTTAATATAAGTAAGCAAAGGATAAGAAAACTTACTCCTTCATTACTAGAGTTAGTTTGATTGTAGAACTGGCTCTGCTAACTCATAAATATAGTCAGTTTTATGTTATTTTAAAGCTTCCAAAGATGTCTTTGGAGGCTTTTTTAATGTATATTATTATGTATGAATATAGAGTGATAAAAGGTTATTTTAGAAAATAGCCATTATTAAACAAAGACAATCATCAAAAACAGTTACTCGTAAAAAAGACAATTATTAAAAATAAAAATAATAATAATAGGTAATTCATGGTTAATAACGCTGAAGACAATAGCCCTAAGCAATTTTATATAGCAACGGCCAATTTACTTAATTTTGCTAACCCTAATCGAATTTATTATGAAAACGCGCCGGCTTATAGCGATAACGAATACCAGCATAAGCTGCACGGCATTACCGACTTACTGGCAAAGGCCCATGCTGATATTATAGCCGTACAAGAAGTATGGGACAGTCAGGCGCTTGAAGCACTGGCAGTAGGGTTAGGATTCAAACCTGAGCATGTGGTTATTCCGCTGGCAAGTAATGATAAGGCCAGTCCTTATACCCAAGGCAAAGGCGCGCAACATACGCCAGCTGTCGGAATTATTACGCGTTTTGAGCAGTTAGAAAACACTTTGTTAGAACAGGTAGAACCAAAAGCGGTCATTGATATTCCTGATATCGGTCTTTATCAGCGCTTTAATCGTCCGCCGCTTGTATTACGAGTCAATGCCTTTGGACAACCGATTACGATTGTCACCGCGCATTTAAAAAGCAAACGGGCTTTTTTCCTACGCGATGAAAACGGTCAGTTGCTAGAGGATATGGACGATCCAAATATTCGCGTTCGTGCCAAGCTGCGTAGTTTGTGTATGCGCGCCGCAGAGGCCGCTTCTATTCGTATGTCCATTATTCAGCGCCTGCATCATACGCGTGAGCCACTGATTTTATTAGGCGATATGAACGATGTCACCGGTAGCGTGACCACCCAACTGATGAGCGAGACAGGCGAAGTCAATTATGATAAAAGTATGCGCGATGTCGCGTTATTTGACGCCGCTCGTATCCAAGCACGTTATGGTTGGATGAAAGATGTTGCTTATACGCATATTTATCAAGGTATGCCTGAAGTGATTGATCAGCTGTTTGTTTCAGAAGAGTTTTTACCTGATAGTAAGTTTTCGCTTGGTCAGGTTGAACGAGTTGACTATTTTAATGATCATTTAAAGTGGGATTATGCCGATAGAGTCATCGATCATGGTATTATAAGAGCGAAAATTAAACTTCACAATTAACCCTGTTTACTTAGTAATTAGTGAGTTATTTTTTAACCTATTCATGTCCCTTGCTTGATAGTTTACAAGCGTTTATCATGCTGCTTCATTTTAGTATAGTAGCGGTGCTATTGGCCCAAATTACCGGTTGATAGAAAATAGTCCTTCGATTTAGGACAAGTACTATCTGATGAAAACTATATAAAGTTAGGGCGTAACCTTAAGAGATTTATGATGATTGAAAATAAAGAAGACAAGATTGAAGATGTACTGGTAGATTCTGAGCTGGCAAAGAAGCTGGTGCCAAATAAATTCAAATTTACCAGTCAACAAGGCCGCGCACGCCGTCAAAAACTATTGATGGGCGCGAAAAAATTGAGTGAAACTCAAGCAATTAACGACATCACTTTGGCAGCTGTCTGCGAAGAAGCGGGTATTCCAAGAGCTTCTGCTTATCATTTCTTCCCTAATATCGAAGCGATATTTTTAGCACTGCGTTTTTTAAATGCCATCGATATTTTAGAAGTGCTGACAACGGTTGAAACGGTTGATTATGACAGATGGCAAGCGTACTTGACCGCGTTGATTGAGCGCTGTGTACAAATATTTGATGAAGATCAAACCAAAGCCAAATTGATTTATGACACCAATACGCCTGATTTTGAAGGGGATAGCTATGGTGAGCATATGGACAATCAAGTGGTGCAATTGGTCTATAAGCGCTTATCAGAGCGTTATGAGATGCCAAAATTCGAAGATATTCAAGATGTATTATTGATTACCTTCAGCATCATCAATGCCATCTTTACGGTTTCTTATCGCCGTCATCAAAGCATTACTGAGAAGTATTTGCAAGAAGCCAATACGGCGTCTATCGCTTATCTGCGTTGCTATCTGCCAGAAAAATTACCGCGTAAAAACCGTTAATTTTTATTGAGTTAGACAAGAGTTTTGAGCCAAATGACGAATATAAAAAAGCCGACATGATGTCGGCTTTTTTTGTGCAATTTTATGAGATTGTATTAATCGTTTAGTGTTTTAAGAGGACATTTAATTTTTATTCATTATCGGTAGCGCTTGACCGTTACAACCGTCATCGCTTGAATCTAAAGGAGCGTATTCTTCATAATAGCGCACGATAAGCGCTTCTAAAGCGACATTCGCTTTTGAATCATGAGTATTTACAAAAGCCTCGCGCGCTTGCTCAAACCAGCGGTCTGCCATCCGAAAGTGACTGTTTGATGATTTCGCGCCACGCTCACACTGGTCGGTAGCTGCCCATATTAATGACACTTCGCTAAAGGCGATTTCGCGTGGCGCGCTATCGATACCGCCACTATCTTTAAGAGCGCTTAACGTTGCCCATAAATCAGGTCGCATGAGCGCAGAAGTAGACGGAATGTCTTCAATAAGTGCAAGCTCTTCAACCTTATCATTTTTTAACGCTTGCAAGATATTTTCTGCCGTTTGGGCAGCTTCCACACCAACGTCTGAGCGACTATTCATACTGCCTTTATGATTTGCATAGTTTAGCCAAGCTTGGGCTTTGTAAGCAAAGTATTGTTGCCGCGCGCTCATGTTTTTTTGTTGATAAGTTTGTAATTCGTTCAGCATGCAATCCATAGCACGCTGCTGTACGCTTTGTGATTTAGAAGGTGCTAGAGTTTTAGTATCGTTGCTGCTGCGACAGTAATCTGCTGTCTTTAATGTATTCTCTTTTGGCGTAAGACTTGTAGTTGATACACAAGAAACCGCTGACAATAGTAACGCAGCTGATAAGACAGTATATAAAGGTTTTTTATAGCCAGTGGCTTGAATGCTAGTGCGAGGCATAAGAACAACCTTATAGTAAGGTAATAAGTATTTCGAGAAAACTAATTTACCGTGGTATTTAAAGATACATTGGCAGATTTTCTTGCAGGTAAAAGTTTGATATTCCAACGGATATAGCGATATTCAGAAAGCGGCGTATTAGTCATTTTTCCAGCTACTTGACGCACTAAGGGTATATCAGCAAAGTTTTTTCCATCGGTACTAGCTTGAGCGCTAGCAGGATGTGCTTCACCAGTAAATGTCATACTTGAAGGAATTGGTAGAGTAATAATTAAGTCATTGATATCTTTGGCTAAAGTATTAGTATAAATGACTTTATACTGGATAATAGTGCCTACTGGAGCAGTTCTGACAGGTATATAAACTACTTTGCCTTGCTTATCACTCACTACTTTATTAGTTGTCAGTTCCATTTTTACTCCATTATTAGCATATCCCAGAGTTAATGAAAGCATAAATAATAAAACTGTTGACAAAATAACCTTTAAAAATCTAAGGCAATTCATAGTATATTTCTTCCTCAATTCTCATATCGCTATCTACTTGCTGACTGTATCAATGTTAAATGAGATATCACCTTCATTATTTAGAGATTATGAGGTAATTATAAGGAAGATGCTATTTAATTATAGGGGTGGTGAATATTTGCTAATCTGTGCAGTTATAAATATGTACGCTTTTGTTTTTATAGCTCTCTACTAGATTATAAATATTTTTTACCAATTCTCTTATAGCAGCTCTAAAAACGGACGAAAGGCAGTTTTAGTATGACCAAACACATCAAAATGCTAAATTTAAGTAATGGCTCCGTAAAATAAAACGACTAAACAATATTCTGAAGTATCGCAAAAAAATATCCACTATTTATTTCAAAAATACTTGTCATATTGGCATTTCTCCATAGCTATAAACAAATCCACAATAAGTACCTATAATAGAGTGTCATTATCATTTGATAGTGAGAAGCGCATAGTGGCTATCGTTTAATTTTACAACGGTGTTTATTCGCGCCTAATGCTACTCTACAGTGATACGATTTATTTAGAGTTCTCTGTTATAACCCTGAACGTAAATGCGATGCTTAGATGCGGCAAGGAAGTTATAGGGAAGGCATCAAGTCAATCGATTGCTCATTAAGATACGTACCACCCTCTGATTTAATAACACCCTGTTATCGTGCAGGGCTGACTGATAAAAAGGATTAATTAAGATGAACTATTATAAGGATGCTGATAGCACCGAAACCCAAGAATGGCTGGAAGCCTTTGAGTCGGTTATCAAACATGCCGATAAGGATCGGGCGCAGTTTTTATTAAAAGCGTTATACAACATGGCGGTACAAGAAGGACTGCCATTTAACCGTCTCGATACCGCTTATATCAATACCATCGCGGTTGAAGATGAGCCAATGTACCCAGGTGACTTGACAATTGAGCGTAAAATTCGGGCTTTGATTCGCTACAACGCATTGGCAATGGTTATGCGTGCCAACAAAAATGATGATGATTTAGGCGGTCACCTAGCAACTTTTGCTTCAAGTGCGACCCTTTATGAGACAGGATTTAACCATTTCTTTCGTGCGGCAAGCGATCATTTCGGCGGTGATATGATTTATTATCAAGGTCACTCAGCGCCCGGTATTTATGCGCGCTCTTATTTAGAAGGTCGTTTAGATGAAGAGCAATTAGATAATTTTCGCCGTGAAGTGGGCGGCAAGGGTCTGTCAAGCTATCCGCATCCATATTTGATGCCAGATTATTGGCAGTTCCCAACCGTGTCGATGGGTTTGGGCCCAATTATGTCCATTTATCATGCGCACGTGCATCGCTATATGGAAAACCGCGGCTTGCTAGAAAAAGAAGATCGCAAGATTTGGACTTTCTTGGGTGATGGTGAAACCGACGAGCCAGAAAGCTTGGGTGCCATTTCGCTTGCTGGTCGTGAGAAGTTGGACAATTTAATTTGGGTCGTCAACTGTAACTTACAGCGCCTCGATGGTCCTGTGCGTGGTAACGGCAAGATTATTCAAGAGCTTGAGTCGGTATTCCGCGGTGCAGGCTGGCGCGTGATTAAGGTGATTTGGGGTGGTCAGTGGGATACCTTGTTAGATAAGGATACCACCGGCGTGCTTAAATATCGCATGGAAGAAGCGGTCGACGGTGAATATCAGTTATATGAAGCGCGTACGCCTGAATTTACGCGTAAAGAGTTCTTTGGCAAATATCCTGAGCTAGAGGAGATGGCAAACGAGCTGTCTGACCATGATATCTCGCGCTTAAACCGCGGCGGTCATGATCCGATGAAGGTTTATGCTGCCTTTAGTGAAGCCATGAAAACCAAAGGTCAACCGACCGTTGTCTTGGTCAAAACTGTTAAAGGCTATGGCTTGTCGACCCAAGCACAAGCGGTGAATAAATCGCATCAAATTAAAAAACTCGACCATGAAGCTTTGATGTATTTCCGTGACCGCTTTGACTTGCCATTTACCGATGACGAATTACAGACGCTACCGTTTTATCGTCCAAAAGAAGATTCACTTGAGATGAAGTACCTAAAAGGTCGCCGTGAAGCCTTAGGTGGTCATCTGCCCAATCGCCGTAGTGGTCATATTCCATTAAATATTCCAGATTTGTCTATTTTTGATCGTGTGCTTAAAGGCAGTAATGGTAAAGAGCAATCGACTACCATGGTGTTTGTACGCCTGCTATCAGCCATGCTAAAAAATAAAGACATTCAAGACCGCGTTGTGCCTATCGTTCCTGATGAAGCGCGTACTTTTGGTCTAGAAGGTATGTTCCGTCAATTGGGTATTTACTCGGCTTCTGGGCAAAAATATACGCCAGAAGATAGTGAAGCATTAATGGGTTATAAAGAAGCCATCGATGGTCACATGTTAGAGGAAGGGATTAACGAAGCGGGCGCGATGAGTACTTGGATTGCACTGGCAACCAGTTATTCTGTCAACGCGTTACCGATGATTCCGATGTATATTTACTACTCGATGTTTGGTTTCCAACGTATTGGTGACCTTGCATGGGCGGCAGGTGACTGTCAGGCGCAAGGCTTCTTACTTGGCGCAACAGCGGGTCGTACTACGCTAAATGGCGAAGGCTTGCAGCATCAAGATGGTCATTCACAAATTCTATTTAACGTCGTACCGAACTGCGTGACTTACGATCCTTGCTTTGGTTATGAGTTGGCAGTGATTATGCATGATGGTCTACGCCGCATGTATGGCGAGGGCGAGCGCGTTTATTATTACTTAACGTTAATGAATGAAAACTACGAACAGCCTGCCATGCCAGAAGGCGTGGAAGAAGGTATTAAGCGTGGTATGTACTTACTAGAAGACAATGGCTCAAGCCAAGTTCAGCTGCTCGGTTCTGGTGTTATTTTACGCGAAGTTCAAAAAGCGGCACAAATATTACACGACGAGTTTAATATCAGCTCCAACGTCTGGAGCGTGACCAGCTTTAACGAGCTGACTCGCGATGGTATGGCTTGTGATGATTATAACCGCCTGCATCCGATGGAAGAAGAAATAGTACCTTGGGTTACTGAGCAGTTGGCTCCGCACGAAGGTATCGTAGTTGCTGCTACAGATTATATGCGTAACTACTCAGAACAAATCCGTGCTTGGTTACCGGATAATCGCCCTTATACGACTTTAGGTACTGATGGCTATGGTCGCTCGGATACCCGTGAGAATCTACGTAGCTTCTTCCATGTTGATGCCGCGCATATCGTGGTCGCCACGCTTAAACGCTTAGCTGATGAAGGTGAAGTTGAGATGCGTTTGGTAAAAGATGCGATTTCAAGCTTCGGTATCGAAGCGGATCAACCGCCTGCATGGCAACAACAGCCTCATTATGATCATTTCCCAGACGCGCCAGCCCCTGATAATGTTAATCCGAGCCCTGTACCAGAGTTTGTCGATGAAGATGATGATGAAATAAGTAGTGAAGGTCGCGCAGAAGACCCAGCTGACGCCGCCTTACTCAATGATGATGACGTCAAAGAATAGCCAAAAGACAAGGCAATCATAATACAAGGAGAATTACGGATGGACATTAAAGCCCCCGATTTGGGTGTCGATAGCGCCGAAGTCAGTGAGATTATGGTCGAAGTTGGCGACGTTATTGCAAAAGACGACAATATCATTTTATTAGAATCTGATAAAGCGTCAGTAGAAGTACCAAGCTCGGCTGCTGGTAAAGTAACTAAAATAAGCGTGGCAGTTGGTGACCAAGTGAGCGAAGGTATGGTGCTTATTGAGCTTGATAGCGAAGCCGATGCTGACAGTCAAAATGATAGTCAAAGCGCTGACACAGAAAACAAAACAGAATCTGTCGCTGACAAAAGAAATGAGCCGCAGGATAATCAGCAAACAGAGAAACAAAACGACACTAAAACCGCCGAGGAAAGTACTTCTCAGCCTGCCAAACAAGCAAGTGAGCAAGCAGGCGAACAAGTAGGAAAAGCAACTACTCATGCCTTGCCAGACCTAGGTGTTGATGAAGCGCAAGTGTCCGAGATTATGGTCAGTGTCGGTGATATGGTTACTGCTGATCAATCCATTTTGCTGATTGAATCTGATAAAGCGTCGGTTGAAGTGCCAGCGCCAGAAGCGGGCAAGGTCGAAAAAATATTGGTGCAAGCGGGCGATATGGTCGCCAATGGTCAAGACTTTATTGTCATTATTGGTGAGGGTTCAGATAGCGCCAGTAATAATGCTAGTGAGTCTAAGGCTGATACTTCTGAATCGCAAGCATCAAAGCCAGCTGAATCAACTAGCAAAACGGAATCAGCTGAGCAGTCTGACAAGTCGCAACCAACAGACGAGCCTAAACAAGCCGCTAGTTCTTCGACTAATACTAAGGCTACAAATGCCAAGCTGACCGAAGCACAAGTCAACGAAAAAATGGTCGATATCTATGCCGGTCCTGCCGTGCGTAAGCTTGCGCGTCAGCTAGGGGTTGATATCTCTCAAGTGACGGGTTCAGCGCTTAATGAGCGTATCTTAAAAGAAGATTTATTTGCCCATGTAAAAGACAGCTTGAGCAAGCAAAAAGCCGCGCCTGCTAGTGGTAATGGGGTCAGCTCAAGCTTGCCAAGCTTACCTGATATGAGCAATACCGAGATATGGGGTGAGACGGAGGTACAAGATTTAAGCCGCCTACAAAAAGTGTCAATACCGCAGCTTAATTATAATACCTTGTTGCCGCAAGTGACGCAGTTCGATCTATCTGATATCACGGAGACTGAAAAGTTACGTGGTGAGCTCAAAGGTGCTATGAAAGCGGAAGGTATCGGCTTCACTATTTTAGCCTTTGTTGTCAAAGCGACCGCTTATGCGTTAACCCAGCATCCGCGTTTTAACAGTCATTTGAGTGATGACAATACCCAAGTTATTTTACGTAAAAGCGTCAATATGGGTATTGCGGTAGCGACTGATGACGGCCTCATTGTACCTGTTATCAAAAATGTGCAAGATAAAGGACTTAAGCAGATTGCTATTGAGATTGGTGAGCTTGCGGTTAAAGCGCGTGATAAGAAACTGACGACTAAAGAATTGCAAGGCGCGAGCTTTACGATATCTAGTCAAGGTAACTTAGGTGGTACCGCATTTACGCCACTGGTAAATTGGCCACAAGTGGGTATCCTAGGGGTATCAGAAGCCAGTATGCAGCCGCGTTGGAATGCTAGTAAGCAATCTTTCGAGCCGCGTTTGATGCTGCCGTTATCGCTATCTTATGATCATCGGGTGATTAATGGCGCTGATGCCGCGGTATTTACCCGTTATATCGCAACTTTATTGGCGGATCCACGCCGTATTTTGCTATAGTTTTAGGGTTAAGTAAAAATAGCATGGTTAATAGAAAAGACTATCTGCGGATGGTCTTTTTTATATCCTTTATTACAAAAATATCTATTCATAGACACAAAGAAGCCAGCTATTAAGCTGGCTTCTTTTATTTATGGCGTTCAGTCTATAGCAATGAGCTATATTAGAACTGTTTTACAAAAGCAACGCCATATACCCAAGGGCTGATATCAATTTCACCAAGCTCATAATTAACGCCCGCACCATTTACTACGGTAGCGTCTGTTTTGATGTCCATATAGCGGGCATCAATACGCAAAGACTCAGTAGGCGCAAATGGGATATCAAGACCGATATGACCAGCAACACCAACGCTATCATCAAGTTTTAACTCAAGACCTAAGTTGTTATTAAGTTTTTCTTTGAAGAAAGTTGTATAGTTCACACCAACACCAACAAAAGGTTTCACATTCATAGGCAGGTTATAGCCATCGAAGTGGTATTGTAGAGAAAGAGTAGGTGGTAAATGTTGAGTCTTGCCTGTAAAAATCTCTTTACCATCAGCATCATTTAAAGTGAAATCATGATGAAATGGAATGGCAGCCAGTAGCTCAACACCAACGTTATTAGCGATAAAATATTCACCACTGATGGTTGGACGTACATCGCCATCAACATCAACATTAGCAACTAAATTAAGATCACTGTTTGCTAGAGTACCGTTATCACTTTTTGGATCAACATAGTGAGCACCAGCAGCCACAGACCAAGTACCAGCAGGTACAGCGAAAGCAGTAGTCATGGTAAGTGCAGTTGCAGCAGCTAAAACTAGGGATTGTAGTTTCATCGTTTGATTCCTCAACATAATAGATGATTATTGGTCAGTCGCTAATGAGGGATGACAGTAGTGACTGATTACACAATGTTATGGTTAACTTGTAACATTATCTCTCTATTATAGTACAAAAACCTCACGAGGAGTAAGGTTTTAAACAGGAAGTTGGCTTAATTGTATTTTATGTTACAGTCGTGATGGATTTTATGGATTAAATTACCCTTTCCATTTTTAAATGCTTGTCTTATGCTACATCTGCGTTTTTAAACATTAGTATTAAACAATGACATGGATAGAAGGATAGATTGGATATTATGCTCGGTTATTGTAGTAACTCTCCGCTGCGCTGCGAAAATGCCCGCTCAATTAAGCTTTTAAACCAAATAGATGCCTGTTGTCCTAAATGCGGCTTGTTTTTATTACCAGCCCAAAACTTAAGCAATCAATTACGAGCGGATGAGCGTTTTTTACGTTTGATATTTTTTGTCACGGCGCTGCTATTAGTAATCGCGACCTACATTTATTACATAAATTTTGTATAATCATAACGTCTGAAGCAAAAATTGCGATAAATTGTTTAAAAAACCCTCATTGATTCTGCAAGCGCAACTGCCTTTTTGTTGATATCTCCCACCTGATTTTTATAACATAAAACCGGTATTACACCACATAGGGACGGCATGCTATTCCAATCTATTCGGCGCTTGCGTCTTTTCGTCTATAATATTTTACAAAACGATGAGCATGACACGCTCTTTAGTCGCTATGTCGATTACTTTCTCATTTTTTTGATTATGGCGAACGTCACGGCGGTTATCGCTGAGTCGGTTGACAACTGGTATTACCCGTATCAAGCGTGTTTTACGTGGTTTGAAAACTTCTCTATCGTGATCTTTTCTATTGAGTATTTACTGAGGCTATGGAGTGTCGCTGAAGCCAAACCTGATAATACGACGTGGCGTCAGCGCTGGGATTGGCTAAAAAGTCCGTCGGCGTTGATTGATATCGTTGCCATTGCCCCCGCATTTTTGAATTTCTTTGTCAGTATCGATTTGCGCTTCTTACGTATTTTGCGCCTGTTTCGAATTTTGAAACTTACCCGCTATTTTGTCTCATTGCGTATTTTATTGGTGGTTATCAGTAAGGAAAAAGGCTCGTTTCAAGCGGTCATTTTTATCTTAATTATTATGATTGTGACAGCGTCGAGCGGCATTTATTTGGTCGAAAACCACGTCCAGCCCGAGGAGTTTGAGTCGATACCCAAAGCTATGTGGTGGTCGGTGGTCACCCTGACGACGGTAGGCTACGGCGATGTCACACCTATCACCAATGCTGGTAAGATACTAGGTGCACTTATCACCATACTAGGCGTTGGTCTTGCGGCTTTGCCAGCGGGTATTTTGGCGACGGGTTTGGCAAATGAGCTGAGTCAGCGCCGAGAAGAGCTCGAGCAAGATTTTCGTGAGCAACTGGTCGATAGTAATTTTGATTTGGTGCAAAATCAGATGATGATTGAAAAGATTCGCCGCGAGCTTGGATTGGATAAGGAGCAAGCACAAGAAATCGTACTGCAAGTACTGCGCGAAAAAGAGCTTGAGCGCCGAGAAAAGGAAGTGCGGCAAAAGAATTTTTGTCCGCATTGCGGTGAGCCGTTAGAATAAAGTAAGTATTTAAAATTTTTTGGATGAAAATGGAAAGGGTAAAACGTGAAATCTCAACAGCGTTTTGTCCTTTTTTAATTGATAGGTTTTTTAATTGGTAGCTAAAAACCAATCTAATACTGGTTATGCATCAGTTATACATAGTTGGCGTAATCGGTAGAGCGCGTGCCAATTCATGCGCCACTTCTTGCGCGGCGGTTGCTAAATCTTTTGCAGGTAGCGGTAGATTTTGCAGGGTCAAATGCCAATCATCCACTTCTCGCTGCAAGTGTGCCGCCCAAAGCGTTACACAGTCACGTGGTAGCTGCTTTAAATTAACCTCAAAAACGCGATTGCCTTCATCATCGCTTAAATGAATCTCGCCTTTTTTGACTCTGCTAAACGGTAGGTTGTGGTAAGAGTTAGCGATTAAGGCAATGTGGGTAATGTGCGCAGGTACTTTATCCAAATAAATTCTGATTTGCTCTTGGTCAAGGGGCGCAAGATACATCGCTTGTTCACCTCGGTCCTTACCGTTGAGACTATCGCCTTGATGTTTGACGGATTCTGCCTTATCCCGTAACTGTTTAAACCAAACGATATCGCTGATGGTGCAGTTGTCGTTATATAGTACGCAGGCCAAATCAATATCAATCGCGCCTTCATTTTTCTTAAAGCGTTTTTTTAGGTTTTTAAATAAGCCTTTTTGCTCAATCTTAGTAAATTCATAATTGAGCGCAAAAAATAATGTCCCCGTGTCTAAACCCAGCGCTCTTAAACTGTCTGAAAGTAACGGTGATGGGGTAGTGGCTGACATAATATTCCTTTTGGGTTTTTAATTTTGTATTAGGTTTTTAATTAAGATAAACGTTGGCTTATTGGCTACAGCGGTTAAATTTTTATCATCGTTAATAATTATAATCATTAGCCACCTTTTTATTGCCGCTGTGCATCATTGATGGGTTTGTCTAAAACCGCTTCGTATAGGAGCGCAGGTTTGGCGTCTAATAGACCACTGCCAAAGCCACGTAGCCACCAAACCAGCTGTGAGGTTAAGTTGACGGTTGCGCGTATGGTTAGGGTTCCATCACTATTGATGATTACAGTTTGATCGTCACTCAGCTTGCTTTCCGTTAAGCTTTTCCCCGCTTGTTTGGTAAATTGTAGCTCAACTGAGGTATGTTTGCCACGATCGGGTAGCTGGCTAAATAAAGGATGGCTAAAGCCCATGCCGCCTGCATCTAAATAGTTATCGAGGTGGAAGTTATCAGGGGTTTGAGCCGCGCTTTCTAGTATCTCAACGCTGGCAAAGCGGTGTAGAGCAAAGGTACGAATAATTACGTCTGGGTCATCGATACGCGTCGCCAGTAAGTAAATAATCACCCCACGCTGAATGATGGCGATAGGATTTAAGGTATATTCGCTGGCTTGTGATTTATCGCTACGAGTATAACTGGCTTTTATTTGTAGTTGATAAAACAACGCATGATAAATATTGTCTTTACTTTCCAAATCAATATGCGGCGCAATCAAAGGCTGCGAGGCAGGCTCGATGCGTACCCTATCAATCCATGAATGGGTGACTTTACTGTTTTTAAGTTGCCGGCGTGCCAAATCGAACCAAGGAAAAAGCTCATCTAAAATAACCGGCGGCAGCAGCTGGCTTAGATTGGCTTCGACCATATTAAAGGCAACCGCTTGCGATAAATTCATATGCGGTAAGCTTTGCAGCGGCGCATCGTCTTTCCAACGCCAGCCTTGTGGATTGGCATTGTTTTTTTCGATAGGAAAGCGTTTGGCAAGGGCATTTAAATCGCGTTGCACGGTGCGTAAACTGATATCAAAACCTGCCAATTTAAGCTGCTCGTAGACATGGGTGGTACCTACCCAACGATTGCGCTGCAACTGCGACAGTACTTGCCATTGCCGCGCGGTTGTCGCAGCGCCATGACGATTATCTGCTGCTTCCTCAGACGCTTTATTATCTGTCACAACTTCGTCATTTTGCTCAGTAACTTTTTTAGGCACGTCTCCTAGCACTAGGGCAGTTGCTGACTCATCAACAGCTGATTGCGATTGAAGACCATCGGCGTCAGTAGAATGTACAGTCATTAAAGATAACCTTTATTCAGTCACGAGTTTAATTTTTATAAGGGTATTATTTATGAATACAGCTTATTAAAACAGCAAAGCGCAAAAAACTCATCATCGCAGAAAAGCATATCAGCGTCTAGAGTTGCTCTGCTGTATTTGCGCAGCAGTCATCTGGTTCTTTCTTGGCCTTTTTTTGCTTATCTTGTTTTTTTTGACGTTTGGCCTTACGCTTCTTTTTATCCTTTTTCTTCGATTTTTTATCATCGACTTCGTCATCAGCGTTTTGATTTTCATCCCAAAGCATCAACCGACTTAACACTTTACCAAATAGAGTGTCTTTACGGTAGCGACCTTTTTTATTAATGGTGTCGACAGGCAGACCCGTCATTAAGGTCAAGGCTTCACTAAGCGTCTGCACGCCATAAATATGAAACTGGCCGGCTTTGACGGCGGCAATGATGTCGTCACGCAGCATTAATTGTTTGACGTTGGCCATCGGAATAACCACGCCTTGTTGTCCCGTCAGCTCTTGCTCGCGGCAAGCGTCAAAGAAACCCGCGATTTTAGAATTGATACCGCCAACCGCTTGGACTTCGCCTAACTGATTCATTGAGCCGGTAATCGCAAAAGATTGATTGATCGGGACGTTTGCTAAAGCGGACAGCAGCGCGCAGCCTTCACTGACTGTGGCACTATCACCATCGATATGAGCGTAACTTTGCTCAAAAGCGAGTGAGGCGCTAAAGTTGAGCGCATGATGCTGACTAAATAAGGCGCGCAAATAGCTGGTCATAATCAGCATACCTTTTGCGTGTAAGCTGCCGCCCAAGTCCACATCGCGCTCGATATCGAGGATTTCACCCGCGCCAATATTTGGCTGAATGACGGCAGTCAGACGCGCAGGCATACCAAACTCGCTATCGGCATAGCTGACGACGGTGAGTGCATTGACTTGCCCGACCGCATCACCTTTGGTCTGAATCAGCTGTTGGCCATTTTTTAGCTCATCCCAATATAGGTCGCGCAAGTATCCTGAGCGCTCGTCCATATCGTCAATAGCGTGGGTCACGTGTATGGCGCTAACGATATTTTTACCGCTCAAACGTGCATGGCGGTTGGATTCATGCAACAGCTTGATCAATAAATCACTATGCAAACTCAAGCGGTCTTGGTCTTCGGCTTGTAAGCTTAAATGCTCAAGTAAGGCAGCTTGGGCGCTACTATCAAACGGATAAAGGTTGGCATAATCAATGATGTCTGCCATTTTTGCCACCAATGCCAATTCATGTTCAGGGCTACGTGTCACATCATCATGAAAATCGGCACGTACTTTAAATACCGCATCAAACTCCGGCTCAAGCTCGAGTAATTCGTAATATAAATCCGCTTCGCCAAGCAAAATCACCTTAATATCAAGGTCAATCGGTGCGGGCGCAAGCGACAAGCTGCCTGTCAAGGTTAGCATCTGCTCAAGGCTAGATAGTCTGATTTTACGTGATTGCAGGGCGCGCTTAAGGCCTTGCCAGGCGTAAGGATGCTCAAGCAGATGACTGGCTTCTAACAACAGATAACCGCCATTGGCACGGTGCAGGGCGCCGGCTCGAATCATACTGACATCGGTGGTTACTGTGCCCAATTGGGTGATTTGCTCGACATGACCCAATAGGTTTAAATGCGTCGGCAAATCTTCAAAGATGACGGGGGCGCCACTATCTGGCGTATGACTGACAATGACGTTGATCGCATAACGGCTCGGCGTTGTGGCAAGAACGGCCGTCACAAACTCCTCATCATCACCATTGACGATACGCTCGACATGCGTAACCATATCGGCAAATACGGTTTTTAGATACTCGACAACCAAGGGATGAGCAGCAAATTGCTCATAAATAGGCGCAAATAAAGGTTGTAGCGCACGGCGTGCAATATTGCGATGCAATGCTTCAATGGCATCATTGGCTTCGTCTTCTAATTGCTCTAAGGCGATGGTTAGCTGACTTAAGCGCTTTTGCATATGGTTTTTTTGGGCAAAATTATTCAGCTCAGCTTCATATTCGCTTTTGCCGTATGCGTTGCCATACTCGCTGTTAGCATTATCATCATCAAGATTATTTTTAGTAGGGTGCGCAGTCTTTTCTACTGTTGTTTGATTTTTTTGGCTACTAGAAATTTTTAAATGGTCAATGCTCTGATTGTTTTCTTCGGTAGATAACTTGCTAGGATGGACAAATACCGCTTTATTATCAAATGCGCGAAACGTCAGTGCCAAATCGTACTGTTTACCTTCGGTATTAAGGTCATCGTAAGCCTGACTTTCTTTTTGATGGGTGTCATTTTTAATCGCTTCGATTTTGCTTTGATACTGGTCGCTACGAAAACGTTGGCTAAGTCGTTTTTTTGCTTGCTGCCATAATTGGTTGACCTGCTGTTGCAATATCTGCCCTTGCCCGGCAGGTAGGCGCAGTGCTTGCGGTGTACGCGGATCAGTAAAGTTGTGCACATAAACCCAATCATCAGGCGTCGGTGCATCAGCGGCAATGCGTTGTAGTAAGCGACTGATCACTGTGCGTTTGCCTAAACCATTTTCGCCCGCGGCAAAGACGTGATAGCCGCTGGCATGAATGTCTAGCGCCGTCTGCAAGGCTTTCAGGGCGCGCTGTTGCCCAAAGCCGACATCTAGATCAGGGGCAGTACGGGTATCGGTCGGTAGCTCATCAGGATTGGTATAACGCTTAAGCTGCTCGGCACTAATAAGGCAGCGCTCATTAACCTCGATAAATACTGGATGAGGCGTATTAGGCATATCTAAAGTGCGCTCTTGCTCATCAGTCTCGTTCGCCTTTATTGCTGTCGGCTTTGTATTGTCTGGCTTAGAAGCTTTTGTTACTGCTGAATTTTTAACAGGTGTTGCCATAGATTTGCTGTCTTTTGAGTCTTGATTTATAGGGGTGTTTTGCGGTTCGGTCATAGTTATATAGTAGGTCGTTTTAAAAGGGTGGAATGGTTACTGATTTTTTACTGTTTGCGCTTTAAGTTTAGGAATGTATTTTTAATCATGCTTACATTTATAATAGTAAATAAGAACATCTTACAAGATATCGGCGCGTTTTAGACAAGACATTCAGCGCAGTTTTGTATCATAGTAAAGTGAAAGTTTTAGCTTATTAGGCTGTAATAATAGAGATTTTATTACGTTGACTTGCTGGTTATTGAAGAAGATAGGCCCTCGACATAGGCGTAGATAGTATAAGATGGCGTACATTGGCGTAATCTGCAACTATTCAATGGGCAGAGCGCATGATAAAATAGACGGTTCACATGTTAAAACTGGATAACCCGTATGTCAGATTCTACTAAAACCTCTTCATCGTCTGCTAGCACGGGTAACAGTCATATTGACCCGACAGGTTTTGTCAAGCTTGGTGCGCAATTACCTAAGCTTGCAACTATGCTGGCGCAAGCAATAGACGAGTTGGGTCTTACGTTAAGCGCACAGCAGCAGCGCACGTTATTATTGTATTTAGACCAGCTTTTATTATGGAATAAGGCGTATAATCTGACCGCGATTACCGATCCAGTCGAGGCCCTTATCAAACATATTATCGATTGTTTGGCTATTATAACGCATTTACCGTCAGGGTCGCTGCTTGATATTGGTACGGGGGCGGGCTTGCCAGCGGTGATTATTGCTATCTGTCAGCCTGAGCGCCAATGTACCGCCCTCGATAGCAATCAGAAAAAAATTCGTTTTATTAAGCAAATCAGTAGCGAGCTTGGTTTGAGTAACATGCACCCAATCGCCTCGCGTATTGAGGCGCATGAAGCCAGCTACGAGGTGGTAACCTCAAGAGCCTTTGCCAGTCTGATTGATTTTGTCGAAGTGGCTCAGCCGCGCTTGGCAGAAAATGGCTATTTATGCGCGATGAAAGGCAAAGCCCCAAGCGATGAAGAGTTGCAAGCGCTAAGTGACGCTTGGCAGATAAGAACGATTGCATTAAAAGTACCGCGTTTACAAGATAGTCGTCATTTAATTGAATTATCTTATAAAAATGTCTAAGCTATGAGCACGTCACGCTATGTGAGGCAACAATTGTTCTTTAGTCATAAGTGGCGTGTACGCTGGTGTCTAAATAGACTTATAGGTAAGTGTCAGGTATTTGAGTAATATAATAAGCTTGAGCGGCAAAAATACTGTAGTAAAAATCAGTAACAGATTCTAATTAAATTGAGTGAGTGTATGGAAATCATAGCGATTGCGAATCAAAAAGGCGGCGTGGGGAAAACCACGACGGCAGTAAATTTGACCGCCAGCTTAGCGTCCAAGCGCAAGCATGTACTACTGATTGACTTAGACCCACAGGGCAATGCGACCAGTGGCACAGGTGTCGATAAGAACGCCTTGGACTTGACCATCGCTGATGTACTGCTCGATGGCGTTGCGCTATCTGAGGCGATTGTGAGTAGTCCAGCTGGGTTTGATGTCATCGGCGCCAATCGTGATTTGGCAGGGATGGACATTACTTTAATGAGCAAAACCAATAGTCATGAGCTCTTTAAGACGGCAATGGCGCAGTTGGCCAAGGATCAAATCGCGACCAATAAATCTGCTTACGATTATGTCATTATCGATTGTGCACCAAGCTTAAATTTATTAACGATTAATGCATTAGTTGCCACCGATAGCGTTATTATTCCCATGCAGTGTGAATATTATGCCCTAGAAGGTTTGGCGGATTTGTCGCAGACGATTGAGCGTCTCACTGAACTTAATCCTAAGCTCTATATTCGCGGTGTGGTCAGAACCTTGTTCGATGCGCGCAATACCTTGGCGCGTGATGTCTCTGCTGAGTTAGAGGCGCACTTTGGTGATATTATGTATAAAACTCATATTCCAAGAAATATTCGTTTGGCTGAAGCACCCGCACATGGCTTGCCAGTTATTGCTTACGAAAGATGGTCAAAAGGTGCGCGCGCCTATCAAAAACTGGCGGCTGAGGTGATAAAGCAGAGCGCATCATTATAAGTTCATGTTGCAAGTTAATAAAAGAACAGCAAATTATATTTATCAGTAAGCCGGTATTTAGCAATATTTGGCTTTTTATTTTAGCGTTAGAGGATAGGTAATCATGGCAAAGAAAAGAGGGTTGGCTGCCAATCGAGGCTTAGATGCCTTATTAGGGTCAATCAAAAAAGAAAAGCAAATTGCCGCCTCTGCCTTACAAGATGACACGGTAGTGCGTGAGCATACTGAGTCAACCAAAATACCACAACCTATTGAGCAAGAAGATAGCGCAGCTGCGGCTGTTAACAAGCCTTCTGCCTTGCCAGTGTCTGAACAAACCAATGACAATAATAATCGTAAAGCGCGGACGATAAAAAAAGCCCCTGTTAATAAGGCTCGCACAAACGTCACAGAAAATAGTACCTCTGAAGACCAAATCAGCTTGGTGCAAATCGATGTAACACGTCTGCAAGCAGGTAAGTATCAGCCGCGCCGTGATATGAGCGAAACGGCGCTGGCAGAATTGGCTTCTTCTATTGAGCAGCATGGCGTCATGCAGCCGATTGTTATTCGTCCATTACTGGCGAATGAAGATAAAAGCGAAGCCTTGGTGACGCATGAGATTATCGCTGGCGAGCGCCGCTGGCGTGCGGCAAAAATGGCGGGTAAATCGGTTATACCAGCGATTGAACGTGCACTATCTGATGAATTGGCCATAGCATTAGCCTTGATTGAAAATATTCAGCGCGAAGATTTATCGGTGATTGAGCAGGCGGCTGCCCTGCAGCGCTTTCATACAGAATTTGGTATGAGCCATGCCATGATTGCCGAAGTCGTTGGTAAAGCGCGTACCACGGTATCGAATCTTTTGCGCTTGAATCAGCTGCACGATACAGTTAAAGATCATTTGGCAAATAGTGCTTTAGATATGGGACATGCGCGTACCCTGTTGGCGCTATCATCAGAACAGCAGCCTATTATTGCGCAAAAAATCATTGATGCAGGCATGACGGTGCGCGAGGCTGAGAAATTGGTTAAGTCAATCTTGCAGCCAGCACCAAAAGCTAATCGCACCGAGCAAGTACAGTCTCGCGATGTTGAGCGCTTAACCCAGCGTTTAACTGATATGTTAGGCGCAGAAGTAAAGCTTAAACATAAAAAAGATGGGCAGGGTAGTGTTGAGATATTCTTCCACAATCATGATCAACTAGCGGCTTTGATCAAGCATATAGAAGCGCAGGCTTAGAGCTTTTTATACCCCTGAACTGGTTATTCAAATGTAAAACCGTCTTTTAATAATTAACAAAAACATAGAAGAGAGTGCGTATGTGGGAGCTGGTAAAAGCAGGTGGTTGGCTGATGACACCTATCGTGGTGTGCTCAATATTGGCATTGGTGATTATTATCGAGCGTAGCCATACGTTGCAGTTTAATAAAATTGTACCTAATAGATTGCGCGAACAGCTAATAACCCGTCTACGTGAAAACGGTGATATTGGCCGCACGCAGCTGATGAATGTCAAAGAAAAAACCCCTTTGGGTGATATTCTGGCAACTGGCCTTCTGTATCGCCAATACGGCCTAGACTCGATGACGATGCATATGCAAAACCGCGCCAGTGTGCAAGTGCATCAGTTAGAAAAAAATATCAATATGCTCGGTACTATTGGGGCGATTGCGCCGCTGCTTGGTTTGCTAGGTACGGTGTTGGGTATTATCTCGTCGTTTTTGGCGATTACGGATGGCGCGATGCAAGACCCAACGATGCTAGCTGCTGGCGTGTCACAAGCATTGATTACCACGGCGGCTGGTATGATTGTGGCTATTCCGGCTCTGGTTGCTTACCGCTATTTTCAGCGCCGTATTATCGATATCAATGCGCAGTTTGAGACGCAAGCGGGACTGATGATTCAAGAATTGTATGATTATCAATTGCTAGACAATACGCATGCCTCTACCATGTCTCTACCTGCTAATGGGTCGGAAACAACTAAAACTAAGGGTTATGAGCTTTCACTTGATACCTCAGATTTAGAGACAGCCGCTACAGCAACTTAATTGTGTGATGTCACTTATTTGTTGAATCTGTACATTGCAGCCCATTAAAGAGAGCGATATGCGTTTTAGAAAACCGACCGTTGAGCCACTTGAAATCAATCTGACGCCGATGATTGATTGTTTATTATTTTTAATCGTATTTTTACTGCTTGCCACCTCGTTCAATCACTTTAGCCGCTTAAATATTATTCTTCCGGAAGCGGAAGGAGTGGCATTAACAGAAGAGAAAAATAGTATTGAAGTCGCTGTGCAAGAAGATGGCAGTTATTTGGTTAATGGCATCACCCTTGCGAGTAGCGATGAGGCCGAGCTGACTAACGTGCTTCAGCAAGAGGCGGGAAGCAATCGTGATATGCTATTTGTCATTGCTGCTGATGCAAATGCCACCCATCAATCGGTGGTACGGGTCATGGATATCGCTGGTAAACTGGGTTTTTTAAATCTCAATATCAGTACGGTTGTGCCGCTTGGGCAGCCTTTACCAACATCTGCGCCGCAATAGATTTTAGGGCGTTTGATATATTGCTACAGTAAAAGCATCAAACGCCACTATCATGACCCTTGGTGTTTTTACTGCTGTATTTTATGTTCACTTGCCACTGCTGCATTTGTGTCATTTCCTTTTATACCTAAATTGAGGCTTTTATGAGCCAAGCTTATCAACCTGACTCTAAAAAAAATTCTGCTAAAAAGTTGTCAGCAGCGCCATCAAATACGCCCAGGCATAGGACTTTATTACGTCTGTTAAGCTACCTTAAACCTTATTGGTGGGCGTTAATTTTGGTTATAATAGGTTTTGCGATTAATGCGGCGACAGAGATTTGGATTGCCAAGTTATTGCAATATATCACTGATGCCATCAATCAAAACGACCAAAGCAAACAGGATTTATTTCCATTTATTATTGTGGCGCTGTTTTTTGTCCGCGGCGTGGGCAGTTTTTTGGGTAATTACTATACGGCATTGGTGTCGCGCAATCTTGTTTATGAGTTACGCGTTCAAGTGTTCAATAAGCTTTTGCGTTTGCCAAGCTCATTCTATCTGGCAAATCCAGCAGGGACGATTTCATCCAAGCTTATTTTTGATGTTGAGCAGGTGACTGCTGCCAGTACCGATTCGATGAAAACCTTGTTGCGCGATGGTCTGACCGTTGTGGCTTTGATAGGATTTTTGCTTTATAGCAACTGGCGTTTAACTTTGATTTTATTTGTGGTGCTACCACCGATTTTATGGCTGATACGGGTGGCTTCAAAGCGTTATCTAAAGCTGTCTAAAGGTATTCAAGAAACCATGGGTAGTGTCAGCCATATCACCAATGAGGTCATCGGCGGCTATCAGGTAGTGAAAAACTATGGCGGACAAGCGTATGAAGCCAAGCGTTTTGATATAACCTCGAAGAAAAATCTGCGCCAAGGCATGAAGGTCGTTGTGACCAATAGCATTAATACCCCAGCGGTGCAGTTATTGATGGCGATGGCGATGGCGGTCGTTGTATGGCTCGCGCTGCGCCCTGCGGTGATAGATAATATCTCGGCGGGTGAGTTTATTTCCTATATTGCTGCCGCAGGATTATTAAGTAAGCCGGTGCGCTCGCTCACTGATATCAACCAAAAATTGCAAAAAGGGCTTGCCGCCGGTGAGTCAATCTTTACTTTATTGGATGAGCCAGAAGAACAAGACACAGGCATACTTAGCCCGACTCTAGCAGGTGACATTCAGTTCGATAATGTCAGTTTGGTTTATCCTGATTCAACAGTAGCGCTGCGTGATTTTACTTTGGATGTGCGTGCAGGCGAGACGATAGCACTGGTCGGGCGTAGCGGCGCTGGTAAGTCTTCACTCGTTAACTTACTCACGCGTACTTTAAATACGTCCTCGGGGCAAATCACCCTTGACGGTATGCTAATTGACGATATCAAACTTGAAAGCTTGCGCGCGCAGATTGCGATGGTCAATCAACAAGTGGTACTGTTTAATACCACGGTGTTTAATAATATTGCCTATGGCAGCCTAGCGGATAAAACCCAAGCTGAGGTCGAGCGCGCTGCAAAAGACGCTTTTGCCCATGATTTTATTATGAAAATGCCAAATGGCTATCAAAGTGAGATTGGCGCTGAAGGCTTGCAGCTGTCAGGTGGTCAACGTCAGCGTATCTCGATTGCGCGTGCGTTATTGAAAGATGCACCAATTTTGATTTTAGATGAAGCCACTAGTGCGTTAGATAACGAGTCAGAGTACTATATTCAAAAAGCACTCGATAACGTCATGAAAGATAGGACGACACTGGTGATTGCCCATCGTTTAACAACGATTGAAACAGCTGACCGTATTGCGGTGTTAGATAGTGGTCAGGTTGTTGAACTAGGCACCCACGAAGAGCTGATGCGATTGCATGGCCATTATGCGCAAATGTACGCGCGTGATTTTGAATAAAGCTGCTGTTTGAGTCAAGCTACTGTTTGGGTAAAGCTAAGGAAAGCAATGATTGTACGTTGCGGTATAGGTATGACTCAATAAATAGGATAAATAACACATCACTATGAGTATTGAAACCACAATGACGCGTGCATGGCAACGTCAGGCCGCTTGGCTCTGGCTGCTACTGCCTGTCAGCTGGTTGTATGGATTCATTACGATGGTGCGCCGTCAGGCTTATAAGATAGGCCTATTTGCCAGTTATCGTGCGCCTATCCCGCTGATGGTGATTGGTAATATCACGGTAGGCGGTAGCGGTAAGACACCGTTGATTATTGCCTTGGTCAACTATCTACAAAAGCAAGGCATAAAGGTAGGCGTTATCAGCCGCGGCTATGGCGGTGATAGTAACCAGATGCCAGCTTTGGTACATGCCGATAGCTTGCCAAGCATCGTAGGGGATGAGCCCTGTTTAATTGTCAATATGACAGGCGCGGCGATGGCCGTTTGCCCCAATCGTAAGCAGGCTATTACCACTTTGTTAAACGCACATCCTGAGTTACAACTGATTATTGCTGATGATGGCTTGCAGCATTATGCGCTGCAACGTGATATCGAATGGATTGTGGTCGATGCGTCGCGTGGTTTTGGTAATCAGCAATTGCTACCAACCGGTTTTTTACGCGAACCCATGTCGCGCTTAACAGGCGCAAATGTGGTTTATCATGAAAAAGCGGATAGGACGACCAAAGATAATAAGCAAGCTAAAGCTAAGCGTTTAACGATGTATCTACAAGCGGATAAATTGCAGCCTTTATGGTCTTCTGCTGTTGAGATAGATGGTTTAAGTGTCGCAGCAAAAACGCCTATGCTACTTATGCCACCTATACCAAATGGTCGGGTACATGCGGTAAGCGGTATCGGTTATCCGCAGCGTTTTTTTGATACCTTAATGGCGCTCGGTTTTGATGTCATTGGGCACGCTTATCCCGATCATTATGATTTTAGCTTGACTGAGCTTTTACAATATAGCGAGCTGCCGATCATTGTCACCAGTAAAGACGCGGTCAAAATCAGAGCGTTACTAATAAATATGTCTAGCCGCCAACCACTTAACGATGAATATCAAGAACTCGTTCATCGCTTATGGGTATTGCCAGTGACTGCGGTGTTATCAGACGGTTGCTATGTCAGCTTACAGCAGCAATTAAAAGCTTTAAATATTAATTTATCTAAAAGCACAAAAGCGTAAATGATTTTATAGGAATAAACCATGTCGTCAGACTTAATATCAGCTGAAACAATGCCAATTGAAGCTGCGCCAGCCAAAACTCATATTGTTATTCCTGCGCGCTTTAAAAGTACGCGCTTACCCGGTAAGCCATTATTAAAGATTCATGGCAAACCAATGATACTGTGGGTGGCTGAAAAAGCACAGTTGGCTGATTTTTCTGACGATATGTGTATTGCGACTGATGATGAGGCGATTGCTAAAGTTTGCACAGAGGCAGGTTTTGATGTGGTGATGACCAGTAATGAGCATGCGTCAGGGACCGACCGTTTGGCGGAAGTTGCCGCTATCAAAGGCTGGGCTGAGCATGATATCGTGGTCAATATGCAGGGTGACGAGCCTTTGGTACCGCCGTTATTGTTACAGCAAGTCAAAGCCCTGCTAGTGCAAGATAGCGACAGCGTGATGGCGACTTTATGCGAGCCTATCGAAGACTACGAAACTTTTATGCGCCCATCGGTCGTAAAAGTTGTCAGTCAGACGTCCAGCAATTTACAGCGTGCATTATATTTTAGCCGTGCACCGATTCCGTGCGACCGTGATGTGGTTTTGGCAAAAGATAAAAATATACAGCAGCAACCACCAAAAAACGCTTATCGTCATTTGGGGCTATACGCCTACCGCGTTAGCTTGTTACAGCAGTTTGTGCATTGGTCACAAACGCCGCTCGAGATATTAGAAAGCCTAGAGCAATTACGAGTTTTAGAAAATGGTGGTCATATTGCTATTGCCACTGCAAGCTGTCATCTACCAGCTGGCGTCGATACCCAAGAAGATTTAGATCGGCTAAATGCCATGAGCTTAATTGATTTTCAAAACTGCTAATTTACATAATTAATAATAGCCTAAGTAAATGTTTATAAAGTATTTTATTAAATAGAGTAGGATTGTTTGTTACTCAAAGGTTGTAAGCGTATTGAACGTATTTAAGGTATTGAGCGATGATCGTGAATGAGGTAACTGAAATGACCAGCGCATTGCCTTTGACGGATAATATATATTTTGCACCGCTATTACCGTGGCAAAATGAGTTGTGGTCACAGCTGACTAAGCGGGTATTAATGCCGCAGCAATCTTTGCCGCACGCGCTCTTAGCGGCAGGCATGCAAGGTATGGGCAAGCGCGCCTTTGTCTGGCGTTTGGTCGCATGGTTATTATGCCGAGAGCGCAATAACCATCCGCTCGGCGCTTGCAGTATTTGTGAGAGTTGTCAATGGCTCAGATCAGGAACGCATCCAAGCTTACAAGTCCTGCCAATGATTGGTATACCAGTCAGTGTCGACCATGCTGATGCTAAACAAGCGGCAACTAACAGCGCAAAAGACAAAAAATCTGCCAAAGCTGCCAGTAACGCTGCGTTAAAAATAAAAGTTGATGATATCCGTGCTTTGCAGCCGTTTATTTATCAAGGCGGGCAGGGCATGCGGATTTGTGTGCTAGATTATGCAGAGCAAATGACCATTGCTGCGGCTAATGCGCTGCTTAAAACTTTGGAAGAGCCACAAGCGCAAGTGCATTTATTCCTCATCAGTGATACTCCGGCGCAGTTACTGCCAACCATAAAAAGCCGCGTTCAGCAGCTGGCATTGCAAACGATTGATCCTGCTGTTTCAGTCGATTATGTCACTCAGGCTTTAGGTAGTACGGTCAATCGTGAGGCGGTCGGCACAGCGGCCATTGAGCAGCTGATACAGTTGGCAAATGGCGCGCCTTTAGCCGCGGTCGCCCTTGCGCAAGCACCATGGTATAGCAAGCGCGCACTATGGCTGACAACGTGGCAAGCGTTGCGTAGCGGCAAGCGTAGTAGCATAGCGGCAAGCGACTATTGGCAGCCCCAGCTTAGTATAAGCGAGTTTATTCAATTGTCGGAGCTAATGCTTGTTGATATACGCCGCGTATGCTTGGGTCTTGATGCGCTGCAAAAGGATATTGATTTACCAGCGTCTTTACACAGTCATCAACCTACTGAAAGTAGTTTAGAGACGTTTATGAAAAGTATGCAAGAAATAAAAACGGCTCTACAACAAAATGTGCAAGAAAAATTCGCTTATGATAAGCTGATGCAAGAATTGGCTTATTTATAAATCAGATTAAAAAATAAACCTCACTTATAAAGGAAGCGGACTATGGCAATGCCAGGACGTGGCGGGATTTTAACCTGCCATATTGAAGATATGGAAACGTTATACGCAAGCTATTTATCCTTTGTGACCAATGGCGCGTTATTTGTGCCGTCTGATAAAACTCAAAAGCTGGGCGATGAGGTGTTTATTGCTGTCACTTTACCCAATTCTAGCGAACGGCTACCAATGAATGGTAAAGTGGTTTGGATCAATTCAAAAAGCCAAAGCGGCCGTCCAGCAGGCTTTGCGGTGCAAATAGGCACTGATGTCGCTGGGCTAAGAATCAAAAACGAGGTCGAGCGCTTATTGGCCGGTAAGCTTGATAGCTTGCAGTCGACTTATACGATGTAGTATTTTGCAGAGCTTGAAATGTATTTGCTATTAGCATAATACATTTAGCGAAAAAATGAAAAAAGCAGCCTTCTATATTGATGAGGCTGCTTTTTTATGCGCCGTATTTTATTGAATGCTATAGTGAGGGAAAAGTAATATCGATACATCACGCACTGCTGATATCAATTTTTCTTGCTTGCTGTGCCTGCGCAGATAGAGGCTACAAAAAATTAATATCAGCAATACCGTCGCGTTTTTAGAATATTTTGACTATACAGGCATACATTTGGCTAATAGCGCGGTGGCACGTACATATCATCGGGAATTGGCTCGCGGTAATACTCATCATCGCGCTTGCGTTCGGGCAACTCAATCTCATCGCGCGGTACTTCTTTATAGGGGATTTGCTCAAGTAAATGAGCGATACAGTTTAGCCGTGCGCGTTTTTTATTATTGCCTTCGACCACCCACCACGGCGCTTCAGGGATATGGGTGCGCTCAAACATGGTCTCTTTGGCTTTGGTATAATCCTCCCAGCGCCGACGTGATTGTAAGTCCATCGCTGACAGCTTCCACTGCTTAAGTGGGTCATGAATCCGGCTCATAAAGCGTGAATGCTGCTCGTCATCGGTAATCGAAAACCAGTATTTGACCAAGCGAATACCTGAGCGTACCAGCATACGCTCAAATTCAGGTACTGATTGGAAAAACTCTTCGTACTGGGCATCGGTACAAAACCCCATGACGCGTTCAACGCCCACACGGTTGTACCAGCTGCGATCAAACAAGACAATCTCGCCAGCGGCGGGCAAGTGCGCTACATAACGCTGGAAATACCACTGCGACTGTTCGCGTTCGGTTGGTGCGGGTAGCGCAGCCACGCGGCAAACACGCGGGTTTAAGCGCTGGGTAATACGCTTGATAGCGCCACCTTTACCCGCAGAATCGCGCCCTTCAAATATCACCACAATGCGCTCGCCGTATTCGACCACCCAATCTTGCAGTTTGATAAGCTCTCGTTGTAGTCGCAGTAATTCTTCAAAATAAGTACGCCGATCGAGCTTTTCTTGCTCACTCATCGCGCGGCCATCAAAACGAAAGTCGCGCACGTAATCGTCTATCTCATTTTCCAGCTCTTCGTCATAGCTGTCGATCAAATCTTGATGCATTTTGCGTCGTAGCTCATCGTCAAACACTTCTTTATCCATACGAGTAATAAAGCTGTCTTGTTCGAGTGCTGACCGCGCTTGCCGCTTTGAGGCATTTAAGGTTTGCCGGTCGATCGATGAGGAATCTTTGCTCATAATAAGCTCCTAAGCAATATTTTTATGGTTATTATTCACTATGATAGTGCTATATGTGGTTTATTACTCTAGCATATTTACAATAACGCTATGAGTACGCCATGTTTACTTGTTGCAGTCTTTTTAATGTTTTTTTCAACCAAAACAAAAAACTCCCTCTAATCATCAGATTAAAGGGAGCATTAACATTGAATGCTATTTATTGGCTAATTAACTTAACTAATAAATTATTTCTCTAGAATACAGGTTACGCCTTGACCGCCAGCGGCGCAGATTGAGATAAGTGCGCGACCTGAACCTTTTTGGTCTAACAATTTGGCAGCAGTGGCTAGGATACGACCACCGGTTGCGGCAAATGGATGACCTGCGGCAAGTGATGAGCCATTGACGTTTAGCTTGCTACGATCGATAGAGCCTAGTGGCGCATCAAGACCCAAACGCTCTTGACAGAACTTCTCATCCTCCCAAGCTGCTAGCGTTGATAACACTTGTGAGGCAAACGCTTCATGGATTTCATAGAAGTCAAAATCTTGCAGCGTTAAACCAGCGCGCTCAAGCATACGCGGTACCGCATAAGCTGGCGCCATGAGTAAACCTTCTTTATCGCCAGATTTACCGATAAAATCAACAGCAGCTGTTTCTTGATGAACGATGTATGCTAGTGGTTTAAGACCACGCTCTTTTGCCCATTCGTCATTGGCCAATAGCACACAAGAGGCGCCATCGGTTAGCGGCGTCGAGTTAGCGGCTGTCATGGTTGGGTTGGCGTTCTTTTTACCAAACACGGGTTTGAGTTTAGCAAGCTTGTCTAACGTCGTATCTGGGCGCAAGTTGTTATCGCGCGTCAAACCTTTGTATGGCGTGATTAGGTCGTCAAAAAAACCTTCGTCATACGCGCGTGCTAGATTTTTATGGCTGTTAAAGGCAAGCTCATCCTGATCTTCACGGCTGATGTTCCACTCAAGGGTGGTAATCGCTTGATGGTCACCCATGGATAAACCCGTACGCGGCTCGCCATTTTGTGGTGAGTCGATCAAATCTTTAGGATTTAAACCCATTAGCGCTTTTAGACGTTGTTTGTTGTCTTTAGCCGCGCCCAATTTGATTAGCACTTTACGTAAGCCATCACCAACAGCGATAGGGGCGTCAGAGGTGGTATCCACACCGCCAGTAATCGCCGAATCAATAATACCAAGGGCGATTTTATTGGCAGAAGCAAAGGTTGCTTGTAAGCCAGTACCGCAAGCTTGTGAGATATCATACGTTGGCGTATGTGGGTTTAAGGCGGTGCTTAGTGTCGCTTCACGCGTCAAGTTGATATCACGGCTCAATTTCATCACCGCACCAGCAACGACTTCACCGACTTTTTCATCTTGTAAGTTAAAACGCTCGACCAAGCCATCTAACGCGGCGGTTAGCATGTCAGTATTGCTGTCATCAGAGTAAGCACCGTTTGAGCGCGCAAACGGAATACGGTTGCCGCCTAGGATAGCGACGCGATGTTGACCCGAGCTCAGGCCAGCTTTGCTCGATTCTTTAGCGGTTGTTTTTTTACTAGCTGTGTCAGTCTTTTTATTGGCATCTTTAGCCGCACTATCATCTTTAGTAGCGTTAGTAGTTTTGCTGTCTTTTGAGCTTTTTTCAGCGGTGCTCTCCTTTTTAGACTCATCTTTTTTAGACTCATCTTTTTTAGACTCATCTTTTTTAGACTCGTCTTTCTTAGAATTATCTTTATTAGAGCTGTCTGTTTTCGTATCCGCTGCTTTTGTATCAGACTTTTTATCGTCCGCTTTTTTTGGCTCAGCGGTTTTTGAGTTTGCCATTGTGTCAAAAACGTTTGGCTGCTTGGCGTCTTCAGTTGCTGCTTTTTTGGTTGCTGCGTCAGTCGCTGTTTCGGTATTTTGGCTATCACCGGCTTTTACTACGGTCGTTTCAACAACAGGGCTATCAGGGTGATTGTTTTTAGTACTCATAATATTATCCTTAAAAAATATGGGTAGAAGATAAAAGGGAAAAACAAAATAAAAATAAAAGAGAAAAACATAGTACACGGCAGAGAAGGTTAGCATAAGGCGCTTTTTACGCGCTTACTGTATCTCTTTAGCAAACGATGTGACGCTAATTTTAAGCTCATGCCTTCAATGCTAATTATCAAACGCTACTGATCATACTGGTTAGTATTGACGAATAACATTGCATAACGGCGCTTTTGATAATATATTGTTATCTATAAATGCATTTGCCATAACTTATACGTTATATTTTAACATAAGTGGGGTGTTTTTAAGGCGAGAAAAAGTTGCTATCTTGTATACTGGCTTGTCTACAGATTATGATAGACAGGCGCAGCTTTTGGACTTGTTTTGCATGGAAGTGTATAGTTAGAGCAATTTTGAACCTGTTTATTTATATTAATAATTTTTTTCTTCTCATCAATTATAGGATTATATTATGTCAGACCGTTATGGTGATTTTGTGCAGTCTTCTATTGGCCGAAAAGTGGCAAAAAATCTAGGCTTGCCGATGCCAGTAGAGCTAGACCGTTTTGATAGTGGTCAGCCGTCAGTACGCGGTAGTGTATTGGTTGGCCGTGCTGATGGCGACAATACTGCCATCAGCGAATCAGTTGCTCGTATTTTGTCAGACCTGCACGCTGATGTATTTGTAAACAGCCGTGATGCGGTAAAAGACGCGCTGGCTGATGCAGGCGTGAAAGCCAAAGCCAATACCGGCGGCGATGACGAATTTAAAGTTTTATTGTTTGATGCCAGCAATATCAGTAATGCTGATGAGCTCAAACAAGTGTATGAGTTCTTTCATGCAGTAGCGCGCCGCGTCGAAAAATCAGGTCGTGTTATCGTTATCGGTCGTCCACCAGAAGATCTAAAAGATATTGAAGCGGCATTGGCACAGCGCTCGCTTGAAGGTTTTGTGAAATCTGTTGGTAAAGAGTTTAAGCGCGGTATCACCGCCCAGCTTATCTACGTGGCAGAAGGCGCTGAAAAGAACCTAGACTCAACGTTACGCTTCTTTGCCTCAGCGCGCTCAGCTTATGTGTCAGGACAAGTGGTACGTGTTACTAATGGCGCCAACGTTGATGTCGATTGGACGCAGCCTTTAGGCGGTAAAACCATGCTCGTCACTGGCGCAAGTCGCGGTATCGGTGAAGCCATCGCTCGTGTGTTGGCACGCGAAGGCGCCCATGTTATCTGTCTTGATGTACCGCAGCAGCAAGCGGACTTACAAAAAGTCGCCAGCGAAATCAGTGGTTCAGTATTAACCGTTGATATCACTAGTGAAGATGCGGGCAAAGAAATCGCAGAAGCGGCGCAAAAGCGTGGCGGTTTAGATGCCGTTATTCATAATGCTGGCGTGACCCGTGATAAGACACTGGCAAAAATGGATGAGAAAAAGTGGGACATGGTTATCAACATCAACTTGGGCAGTATTGCCAAGCTAAACCGCTACTTGCTAGATAATGATGTACTAAAAGACCATGCACGTATCGTCTGCGTTTCATCTATCTCAGGTATCGCTGGTAATCTAGGTCAAAGTAACTATGCGACTTCTAAAGCGGGCGTTATCGGTTTGGTAAACGCGACTGCTAAGCAATTAGAAGACGGTTCTAAAGGCATGACTATCAACGCTGTAGCGCCAGGATTTATCGAAACGCAAATGACAGAAGCGATTCCGTTCGCCATTCGTGAAGCCGGTCGCCGTATGAACTCAATGAGCCAAGGCGGTTTACCAATCGACGTTGCTGAAACTATTGCATGGCTTGCGTCACCAGCTTCTGGTGGTCTAAATGGCAATATTGTACGTGTTTGTGGTCAAAGCTTGTTGGGTGCATAATTGAGAGAATATAGATAAAATATTGCTCGATAAATGACTAAATCATAGTGAGCAAGCCTATATTAAGTAAGTAGGGTGTATGAGGTTTTTAAATGGACCTCACATATGCTTACGAAAAATTGCTGATAAATTGTAATAAAGCTGCCCGAGGGTGGCTTTTTTATGATAAAAACAGGTATGAATAAAAGCATGTGCCAGTAAATAAACCAGTAAACAAATAAGCCGACAAACGAATGCTTCACTGTTTACAAGTAGCCAGATAATTTGCTCCAGCCTCAGTTAGCTCAACCCCATTTAGGATTTATTATGTCAGACAAACATTATGATGCGTTGCCAAAAGCGCATACCACCTACGCCAATATCGTCAAGAGTCTATTGCCTATTGGTAATAACGAAAAGGTCAGCCGCGATCAGTTGCCACAAGCGACGTATTATGTAGATAATTTGCACATCGACCAAAATAATCTTGACGATTATCGTAAGATTTGTGGTTTCGCCGACAATGGCAAAATACCGATTACCTATTTTTCTGTTTTATCACAGACGTTACAAATGAATATGATGGTCAAAGAGCCATTTCCCTTTGCTATGCTAGGTTTGGTGCATGTGGATAATAGCGTGACGCAGTATCGTCCTATCGGTGAGCGTGAAACGGTAGCGATGGCGGTGAAGTTTGATAATCTACGCGACCATGCGCAAGGCCAGCAGTTTGATTTTGTCACCACCGTTAAGTCAGATGACGAGGTAATTTGGGAAGGCACTTCTACTTATTTGTCACGTGGAAAAAAATCAGGTAGCAAAGATAAAAAAAGCACACCGCGTCCAGTGACCGTTAAGCCTTTAGTGAATGAAGAAGGCGTGCACAGTATCTTTGAAGTACCAGAAGATATCGGCCGTCGTTATGCGTTTGTTTCAGGGGATTTTAACCTTATCCACTTGCACCCACTATCGGCACGCGCATTTGGTTTTCCAAAAGCCATCGCCCACGGCATGTGGTCAAAAGCTAAGTGCCTCGCCTTGATGGATGAGCTACCAGATGCTTGCACGATCAATGTATCATTTAAGCTGCCTATCTTTTTGCCAGCTGAAGTAGAGCTGATCGCTGAGCCGATAGCGCAGTTAAAGAGCCCAACCGATACTTGCGAGTTTGGCTTATTTAGTGCTAAAAACGACAAGCCGCATCTTGCTGGTGTGATCAAACTGCAAAGCGAAAATCAATAGATTGCGCCATATTTTTAACCTTTATATTTTATTAACCAATTATTCATTATGACTTTACATGACAATGCAACAAGCGTAGCTGCGCCCGATAACTCAGCTACCATAGATGAATCTACTGCTAAAGATAACGGTATCGATTTGGAAAATATGTTTGAGCCGTATTTTCGCCCTGATGACAACACCATCGTGTGCGGCGCCCTCGACGACGAAAAGGTCGCTACTTTAGCGGCGGCTGGCGTTGAGTTGGTGCTTAACTTGCAGCCAGATGACGAGCTAAATTTTGATGAGCGCGCGGCGGTAGAGCGCGCTGGTATGCATTATGAGCAGCTGCCTATCAGCGGGGCCAAGGATTTAAAACAGTTAAATATATTGGCGTTTGATAACATCTTGCGTCAGTACCATGGCAAAAAAACCGTCTTGCACTGTGGTTCTGGTAATCGCGCTGGTGCAGCGGTAGCACTGCGTGCGGGCTGGTTACGCGGACGCAAAATGGATACGGCAATGGAGCGCGGGCGCAGTCATGGTTTGACGAAGCTAGAAGAAGAGGTTCATAATCGTTTATTGGTGCCACGCTAGACTCATGGCATACTAAGCATGTATGGCAAACTGTACGCGTTACATATGAGCGACATGCAACAAAAAAGGCGACCAATAGGTTGCCTTTTTTATGAGCATAGGTTGCCTTTTTTATGAGCAAATTTCGTGATTAATTAGCTAATGAATTTTTTGACTATAAAAAATGTTTTTATAAATAAAGCGAGTGAAGAATGAAAAATAATAATGAGAAAGCTGATAATCAAAACGTCTATACGTCTATTAATCCTGTTATTCAGCAAAAATTACAACAATTGCTAACATATTTGCAGCTTGATGACGCACCAGCTGGCGGTGCCTTGGTGGTTTATCAAGCGGGGCAATGTATTGCTCAGGCTAGTGTGGGAATGGCGCGCGCGGATTTGTCATGGAGCCCCGATACCCTATCGCTGAATTTTTCAACAGGGAAAGGGGTGTTGGCGACATTGGTGCATGTGTTGGTCTCCGAGCATATGCTTGATTATGACCGAGCGATTGCGGATTATTGGCCTGCTTTTGCCGCGCAAGGAAAAGGGCAGATTACTTTGCGTAGCGTCATGTCGCATCAGGGCAATTTATTCTCGATTCAAAGTATCGATGTCGATAACGACACAGTGCTCGATTGGCAGCTCATGCTAGAAAAGGTTGCTGCTATGCCAGTAATAGCGCCTGAAGACAGCGCCTTATATGAGAGCGCTTATAGCGCCTTGGTTTATGGCTGGGTACTGGGCGGCGTGATAGAAGCCGTTACCCATATGTCATTAGCCACAGCGCTGCGTCACTATTTGACTGAGCCGCTAGGAATTGCAGACAGCTGTTATTTTGGGGTGCCAGACGATAAAGTAGATGAAGTGGCTCATTTGGTTAAATATTTCCAAACAGACGAACACACAGCCCAGCAAATAAGCAATCAGGAGCTGTCGCAAGCGCGACCTCGCCGCAGCAAACCCGTGTTAAGAGCGGATTCTGAAAATACTTTGCGCATTTATTCAAGCCTACCAAGCTATACTTGTTGGCAAAAAAGAGCGCTAACCAATCAAGCAGGCGCAAATGAAAGCGCAATGGCAGATGGGCTGCCTAATTTGGATACAGCAAAAATTAACCGTTTATACTTTAATAACAGCCAGCTTAATCTAAAAAACTATAAATCGGCTCTTGTGTTGGCTAATAAACAACCTATCGATTATTACGATAAACGGACGCTACAAGCCATCATTCCCGCTGCCAACGGCGTGGCATCAGCGCAAGCATTAGCAACTATTTATGCCATGCTAGCCAATGGCGGTACATGGCAGGGGCAGACATTAATTGACGACGCAACATTTAAGCAGCTTTCAACCCCGCAAACCACTGGCATGGACGCGGTAATGCCGGCGAAAATGAACTGGCGCTTGGGCTATCATCGCAGGTTTAGCATTTGTCAAAGTGAAGCTTCTAATATGAGCGCGCAAGGTTTTGGGCACATGGGTTATAACGGTTCGGTTGCGTGGTGTGATCCTGCGCGGCAATTGTCGTTTACCTTTATCCATAATTTTGATGTAACAATGCTCAATGATGTCCGCCAGTTTGCGCTGACGGAAGCGGTATTAGATTTGATTGACGCTGGAATCTAGTAGACGTGACTCTTGAACTTAACTCAATATTCTTGTTGCCAGTATGAAAAACAGAAATACAGGTGCTTAAAGGATAAGTAGCAACACTATAACTAACAAAAGTATTGAGGTAGTCGTCCGAAATTATCCATGGCGCGGCTTATTAGGCGTGAGCTTAAGCAACCTTGGGGAAATCAAACCATGGATAAAGATAGACGCCAAAATGACAATTGAGCAGACTATCCAAAGTTTAACAGCGTCTACTTCATCAAAGAAGCCTTGATTGAGGGCGTAAGACAGATAATATAAGGTGCCAATACCGCGTATACCGAGGGCAGAAATGGCATACTTTTCAGTATAGGGCAGCTTTAATCCTGATAGAGCAATCAATCCGCCAATCGGTCGAATCAATAATAAAAAGGTAAAGCTGACGATATAGACGCGCCATGTCAGCTCAACGCCCGCTTGCAGTCCTTGACCTAAAAACATGCCAAAAACCACAAGAACTAAGGACATCAGTAAGCCTTCTGACTGCTCAGCAAAATCGTGCAGCTTTTGGTGATAACTGTGTTCACGCTCCGAGCGTCGAAAGGCAAAGGCGGCGACAAATACTGCAATGAAGCCATAGCTGTGTACATATTCTGCCAAACCATAGGCCAGCAAGGTGAGAGCTATCACCACATAACCTTGAGAGATGGAGGTATTGTGGCTGTATTTTGAAAAGACCAATTTTGCTAGTAATTTACCAACCACAATCCCGACCACCAAACCTGCGCCAATTTTCCACAGCACATCAGTCGTAAACCATTGCCACAGCATCTCACCTGTGAACTGCTGCCCGCCGCTATAAGCTTCTGCGACCTTAATCGCTAAATAGACAAATGGGAACGCCAAGCCGTCATTTAACCCTGCTTCTGAGGTCAAGGTAAAGCGCGGTGTATCCTCGCCGCCAGTATTGGGCGGTCCGACTTGGATACTAGAGGCTAGCACAGGATCGGTCGGAGCCAGTACCGCACCGAGCAAGATGGCCGCGCCTAATGTCAAACCAAAAGCATAATAGCCTAAGAGCGCCATGGCAAAAATACCAATCGGCATGGTGATAAGTAGTAAGCGCACAGTCGGGCGCCATAAGTGCCACGACAGCTCAGTATCTATCTTGATACCTGCACCAACCAGCGAAACCAATACCACGATTTCGGTCAGTTTTTCGATAATTAAACCGTTATCCATCGGATTTAAAAAAGATAAACTGGTCCACCAATAGCCCATGAATAGACCAAAGCTTACTTGCAGCATGGGCAGCGAGATGGGCGTACGTTTAAAAAGAATAGGAAACAGTGCCCCGAATAAAAAGGCAATACCGCAGACCAATAAGAATAAATTATAGTTTTCAATCATAAGTTTGGTGCACGCTATTTTTTGGTTTTAAAAAGATAAAGTTACAAGAGGTTTAATCGCTATTAATAATGAGCGCAAATGCTTTTTATTACCGCAAAAAAACGTTAACAGAACGGCGGTAGCGTTGTTTTTTGGTGAAAAAAAGCCTGCATGGCGCAGGCTTTGGGTAATTCTATAAGGTTAGTGATAAATCATTGCGTTTACAGATTTATTTAACGCTCAACTTGGCTCACATCACGGACGGCACCCGTATCGGCACTGGTAGTCATAGCTGCATAAGCACGCAGCGCAGGCGAGACGTGACGCTCACGGCTCACAGGCTTCCATGCGTTACGTCCACGCGCTTCCATCTCTTCACGGCGCGCAGCAAGCTCGGCATCGCTGACTTGCATATTGATGGTACGGTTCGGGATATCAATATGAATGGTATCGCCTTCTTGTACTAAACCAATCGCGCCACCTTCAGCTGCTTCTGGGCTGGCGTGACCAATGGATAAGCCTGAGGTGCCGCCAGAGAAACGACCATCTGTGAGCAGCGCACACTCTTTGCCCAAACCTTTAGACTTAAGATAAGTGGTTGGATAAAGCATTTCTTGCATACCAGGCCCACCTTTTGGGCCTTCATAGCGAATGATGACCACATCGCCGGCGACAATTTGGTCATCAAGCACGGCGGCTACGGCAGCGTCTTGTGATTCAAAGATACGTGCGCGTCCGGTAAAGACTAAGATGCTTTCATCGACGCCTGCGGTTTTAACCACGCAGCCGCGCTCAGCAATATTGCCGTATAGTACTGCTAAGCCGCCATCGGTTGAATAGGCATGCTGAGCACTACGAATACAGCCCGACTCACGATTGACGTCAAGGTTTGGCCACTCTTTTGATTGCGAGAAGGCCTGCGTGGTACGGACGCCACCAGGAGCGGCAATATAGCGCGCACGTGCCTCAGTATTATCAGGATTCATGATATCCCATTTATCGATAGCATCTCTCATGCTTGCGCTATGAATGGTTGGGATATCGGTGGTCAGTAAACTGGCACGGTCAAGCTCGGCAAGTAACGCCATCACACCACCAGCACGGTGGACATCTTCCATATGATATTTTTGTGAAGCAGGAGCGACTTTCGACAGGCAAGGGACACTACGGCTTAGGCGGTCAATATCATGCATTTTAAAATCAACTTCCGCTTCATTGGCGGCGGCAAGTAGATGCAAGATAGTATTGGTCGAGCCACCCATCGCAATATCTAAGCTCATCGCATTTTCAAAAGCGGCTTTGGTAGCGATAGAGCGCGGTAATACCGAATCATCATCTTGCTCATAACGGCGCTTGGCCAATGATACAATCGTGCGACCCGCTTCTAAAAACAACTCGCGGCGTAACGAATGCGTGGCCAATAGCGAGCCATTACCCGGCAATGATAAGCCGAGAGCTTCGGTCAAGCAGTTCATTGAGTTGGCGGTAAACATCCCAGAGCATGAGCCACAAGTTGGGCAAGCCGAGCTTTCAATCGCTAAGACATCTTCATCGCTGATATTATCGTCGGCGGCGTCCATCATGGCATCGACCAAATCAAGCTTACGAATGGCATTGCCTTTACTGTCAGTGGTATGGACGTCGCTACCGCCATCATTATTATGGCTATGAGCGACAGTACTAGCGATGACCTTGCCAGCTTCCATCGGGCCGCCAGAGACGAAAACAACAGGGATATTGAGGCGCATGGCTGCCATCAGCATACCAGGGGTGATTTTATCGCAGTTAGAAATACAGACTAGGGCGTCGGCGCAGTGGGCGTTGACCATATACTCAACCGAGTCCGCAATCAAATCACGGCTTGGTAATGAATACAACATCCCGCTATGACCCATGGCAATACCATCATCGACCGCAATGGTATTAAACTCTTTTGCCACGCCGCCCGCTTTTTCAATCTCACGCGCCACCAGTTGCCCCAAGTCTTTTAGATGCACGTGACCGGGGACAAACTGGGTAAAGGAGTTGGCAATGGCGATAATCGGTTTGCCAAAGTCGCCATCCGTCATACCCGTCGCACGCCATAGGGCACGAGCACCTGCCATATTACGACCACCAGTAGAAGTTTTTGAGCGATAATCCATGTGATATTCCTTACAAATAAGCGAGATTTATAAACGTCTGCAGCATCCGCTGTCATACGGATAGTGTGCTTTTTATGCTATGAGAGTACTAGTGAATAATACTAAGGCGTTACCATACCATTAGATATGGATAACTGAAAATCATTAACCAATAATCATAAAGACTTGAGGGTCAATATTTAAACGAGGCGCTCTAAAATAGCGCTCTCAAACCAAGGCAAATCGGCTTTATCGGTTTCAAGTTTGGCGATGACGACTAAGGCGTGAGGCGCTGGCAAGAATTGATAGTCAGGACTGGCAGCAATAGTCAGTAGCTGTTTATCGTTTTCGGCTTGCTCATCAATACTGATAAGTGTTTGCTTAGTATTCTTATAAAGCACATCAATACGACCAAAAAACTGCCACTCTTTAAAAGCAGCAGTAAGCGCATCGGCTTCATCTTTGGTATAAATTTGCTGGGTGTCTTTACCAGTATTGGTCCAATGCAGGCGTACGGCCAATTGCAGCGCTTCGCTAAACACCACCAATGAGCCAATCACTTTGACATGCCAAGGGCTGGTGATCAGCGCCTTATCAATACCGATAAGTTTCGCTGCCTCGTCAGCTGTCATGGGGGTATTAAACTGGGCAAGTAGGGCAGGTGTTAATGAATAAGTCTGTTTAATGCTGTCATCTAAACTGTCGTAATGATACAAAAAGGGCAGTGGCATATCCTGCGTCATGATTTTTTTGCTGATTTTACAATTATGGATGCGCCAACTGATCGTTTTATCAGTCAATGCTTCAGCTAAAATAATGGCGTTTGGCTCAATGCTTGACAAGGTTGACGGTGCGCTATCTTCAAGCGTTTCATTAACCGCAGTATGATTTCTCATAGTGTCATAAGCGTGGTCGCTATGAGCGTCAGTAGTGTTTGATGATTGGGGTAATTGGGTTGGCAAGGCAGTCAAATCCATAAACCTGAGGTGATTAAAATAGAGGATTAATATAACATTTAAAGCGCACGGCTCGCCAATAAATTAATCGTATCACTTATAGAATTGTTGGTAGCAAAACTCAGTAAAATTGAAAGTGGCTAGTGAATGTATCAGCCACTTGTACTCAATCCAAATTTCGTCCACTATATTTGCTGAGCTATTTACCCTTTAGTACTGATAACCACGTAATGATAAATAATTAATGACCACCAATTAAGGAATAAAAATGAGTCAAGATAATCAAACCAAATACGATGATAATAATATCTTTGCCAAAATGCTTAACGGTGATATCCCTTATCATAAAGTTTATGAGAATGACAAAACCCTCGCCTTTATGGATATCATGCCGCAAGCAAAAGGTCATGTACTGGTCATTCCTAAGCAAAAAGCCGTTGATTTAGTCGATCTTGAACCAGAATATGCCGCAGCAGTACTGATGACGTCCAAAAAAGTCATGCAAGCGCAGCGTCAAGTATTCGAGCGTGAGGGTATTATTCAAATGCAGTTAAATGGCGCACAAGCCGGACAAACTGTTTTTCATTACCATGTGCATCTGATTCCATCGAGCATTCATGAGCTAGGTCGTCATGCGGTCACGCAAGCAGATCAAAGTGAGCTTGCTGAGATGGCGAAACAGTTAGCAGGCGCTATTAATCCTTAATGTCTTAAATTGACCATTCATAATGCAATCAGCAATAAAAAAGGCAGCTAACAAGTTGCCTTTTTTATTGCTGAGTAATAGTCATGTAACAAACGTTAAAATAGTGTTACGAGTCAGGCACTTGCCTAGGGTTTTTGCAGAGAGTGTGATAAAAATTATATTTGCTTTATAAGCGGTTTGATAAGAGCCGAACGAGATACTGCCTTTATTCGTACAAATTCATAAAGTTGGCAGTGCTACCTTTTCTTGTTGTATTTAGCTTTTTTATTGATTGTTATTTTTTGAGGACATCATTTTTTATGAGTAAATTACCTCGCTCCACTATTTTGTTACCCGTCTTTGTGCCCGCCGCCACCATTATGTTGTTATTGGTGATTGGTACAGCCATTAATCCTGAGGCAGCTGGTGAGTTGTTTAGTAAGGTATTGGCATTTACCACCGATACGTTCGGCTGGTTTTATATGTTGGCAGTTGCCATATTTTTGATGTTTATTATTGCCTTAGCCTTCTCGCCGTATGGCAGTATTAAGTTGGGCCCTGACCACGCGGATGCTGAATATAACTTCCTTGAATGGTTTGCCATGCTATTCTCAGCGGGGTATGGCATTGCCTTACTGTTTTATGGCGTTGCAGAGCCAGTATTACATTTCGCCAGTCCACCCCTGTCCACACCGCAAACTATTGCAGCTGCAAAAGAGGCGATGCAAATTGCTTATTTCCACTGGGGTTTTCATATTTGGGCGATTTATGGTGTGGTTGGCTTGTCACTGGCGTACTTCTCGTTTCGGCATGGTCTGCCATTGTCCGTGCGCTCAACGCTCTATCCACTAATCGGTGACAAAATCCATGGCCCCATTGGGCATACCGTCGATGTGTTTGCGATTGTCGGTACTATGTTTGGTATCGCCACCAGTTTGGGATTGTCAGTCGCGCAAATTAATGCAGGTTTAAATTATCTGTTGCCAAATACGGTGCCAGTCAGTACCACGGTACAAGTGATTATTATTGCCTTGGTGACGGCGGCGGCACTCGTTTCTGTACTAGCAGGTATGGACAAAGGGGTAAAGCGCTTATCTATCTTAAACATGGTGCTCGCCACTGCCTTGATGCTATTTGTATTTGTTGTTGGACCTTCAGTATTCATTCTAAATGCCTTTATGGAAAACACGGGCAGCTATCTAGGCAATATTGTCGAGCGTACCTTTAGTTTACAAGCCTATCAATCGAGCGATTGGATCGGTAGCTGGACACTATTTATTTTTGCATGGACCATTGCGTGGGCGCCTTTTGTTGGGCTATTTATCGCCAAGATTAGTCGTGGACGTACCATTCGTGAGTTTGTTCTTGGTGTAATGCTGGTGCCAACGTTGTTTACCTTTTTCTGGTTCTCGGTATTCGGTGATACTGCGCTACACATGATTATGGTCGATGGTTATGAGGCACTGATTAGCGAGGTACAAAACAACCAAGCCATTGCGTTATTTAAGCTTTTAGAGCAACTACCATTTACCCAAATTGTTTCATCATTGACCGTGCTATTGATTATTACCTTTTTTGTGACCTCGTCGGATTCGGGCTCATTGGTGATTGACTCGCTCGCGGCAGGTGGTCGTAGTGATACGCCATGGTGGCAGCGTACGTTTTGGGTTGTCACTGAGGGTGCAGTCGCTGCGGTGCTACTTATTGCCGGTGGTTTGAGTGCGCTACAGACCGCCGCTATCGTCAGTGCCTTGCCGTTTGCGGTGATTATTCTGATCTCGACCTTTGGTATGTGGCGCGCGCTGCGTATCGAAGGCCATCGTAACGAGAGTTTGGCCAACGACAATCATTTACCGCCGCATCTGTTAAAACTAGACGCTTGGCGTGACCGTATTGATTATATGACCAATCAGCCAACGCGCGATAAAGTACTGGGTTATATCAAAGGTACAGTGCTATCGTCGATGCAAGAGGTGGCAGAGAAATTTGCCGAAACCGGCTGGTTACCTGAGGTTAACTATGATGAGATTAACAATCGCGCCGTACTAGAACTAAGACGCGGGGATAATGTAGAGTTCTGGTACGAAGTGCGCTTGTCAGAGCACGAGGTGCCTGATTATTACACCGAAAACATGGCCAATGAATTACCACAAGAGCATCATCACCGTGCCGAAGTTTATCTGCGCCGCGGTGGTCAGACCTATGATTTATATGGCTATCAGTCTGAATCGGTGATTAATGACATTATCGATCAATTTGAAAAGTATCTACACTTTGTCAATGTTTCGCCAAATATCTTGCCGTGGCGTATGCAGCAACATGATGATGACATCACGCTGGAGCAAGGCAGTGTGTTTGATAAATAAATGTGTATTCGTGTGTTAAAAAGGGCAGCTAAGCAGCTGTCTTTTTTCGTTAAATAGCGATGTTTTTCAATATTAATAAACAAAGCAATATTTTTTATCATTATTAGGTAATGTAACTATTGGCTCAGTGATTTAAGATTTATTTGAATAACTGGGCGTTATATAACAATATTAGACGCATACCCAAATTTAAGATTTTTTGAGAATTTTTTATGAGTAAACCTCGCTCTACTATTTTGATGCCAGTATTTATACCGACGGCCATTGTCATGTTATTGCTGGTAGTGGGGACATCGGTCAACCCACAGCTGGCGAGTGGTTTGTTTGTCCAAGTACTAGAGTTTACCACCGAGACATTCGGCTGGTTTTATATGCTAGCAACCGCGCTGTTTTTGATGTTTGTGGTGGTGCTCGCATTTTCGCCTTATGGCAGTATCAAACTAGGGCCTGACCATGGTGAGGCACAGTACAATTTTATTGAATGGTTTGCGATGTTGTTTTCGGCAGGGTACGGGATTGCTTTGCTATTTTATGGGGTAGCGGAGCCAGTGACGCATTTTGCCTCGCCGCCGCTATCAGAGCCACAAACTATAGCTGCGGCAAAAGAAGCCATGCAGATTGCTTACTTCCATTGGGGTTTCCATATTTGGGCAATTAATGGCGTCGTGGCCTTGACGCTAGCGTATTTTGCTTTTCGGCACGGTTTGCCACTATCGATGCGCTCGACGCTGTATCCCATCATCGGTGAAAAAATTCATGGGCCTATTGGTCATGCGGTTGATGTGTTCGCCATTTTGGGTACTTTATTTGGTTTGGCCACCAGTCTTGGCATTTCAGTGTCGCAGATAAATACGGGTTTGAATTATCTCGTACCAAGCATTCCAGTCAATACAACCGTGCAAGTAATCGCCATTGTCTTGATTACGGGGCTGGCCTTGATATCAGTGCTTGCAGGTATGGACAAAGGAGTTAAACGCTTATCTATCTTGAATATGATACTGGCAACGGCGCTGATGCTATTTGTATTTGCGGTAGGGCCGACGATATTTATTCTCAACGCCTTTATGGAAAACACGGGTAGTTATCTAGGTAATATTGTCGAGCGTACCTTTAGTCTGCAGGCGTATCAGCAAGGCGATTGGATTACCAGTTGGACGCTATTCATTTTTGCATGGACGATTTCTTGGTCGCCTTTCGTCGGTATTTTTATTGCCAAGATTAGTCGTGGTCGTACCATTCGCGAGTTTATCGTTGGCGTGATGCTAGTACCTACCATCTTTACTTTCTTTTGGTTTGCGGTGTTTGGTGATACAGCACTAAATATGATTATGGTTCAAGGCTATGAATCGCTGATTACTGAAGTGCAAAATAACCAAGCGATTGCTTTATTTAAGCTACTTGAGAATCTACCGTTTACCCAAGTGGTATCTGTACTGGCTGTGGTACTTATCATTACCTTTTTTATCACCTCATCCGATTCAGGTTCATTGGTAATTGACTCGCTCGCAGCGGGCGGCCGTAGTGATACGCCGGCATGGCAGCGTACGTTTTGGGTATTGATACTTGGCGTTGTTGCCTCGGCGTTGCTCTTAGCAGGTGGCCTGCAAGCGCTGCAAACAGCGGCAATTGTTAGCGCCTTGCCCTTTACGATTATTATTTTGATTGCGATGTTTGGCATGTGGCGAGCGCTGCGTATCGAAGGTCATCGTAATCAAAGCCTGGCCAGTGACAATCATCTGCCGCCACATCTGTTGAAACTAGATGCATGGCGTGACCGCATTGACTATATGACCCAGCAACCAACGCGCGATAAAGTTTTGGGTTATATTAAAGGTACGGTTTTATCGTCGATGCATGAGGTTGCTGAAAAGTTTGCCGAAACGGGTTGGTTGCCTGAGGTGAATTTTGATGAAGTCAATGACCGCGTGGTATTTGAGCTCAGAGGCGGCGATAACGTCGAGTTTTGGTACGAAGTGCGTTTATCGGAGCATGAAGTGCCAGATTATTATACGGAAGAGATGGCGAGTAAACTGCCGCAAGAGCATCATTATCGGGCGGAAGTTTATCTACGCCGCGGCGGGCAAACCTATGATTTATATGGCTATCAATCAGATTCAGTGATTAACGATATTATTGATCAGTTTGAAAAATATTTGCACTTTATTAATATATCGCCTGACATTTTACCGTGGCGTATGCAAGTACATGACAATGATATTACCTTAGAGCAGGGCAGTGTTTTTGATAAATAGGCATTTTTTCCTTGACGTGCACTAAGTAAATGATTGCCTCAATCACTTGCAATAAAGTTAAGAACCCTTAGAATAACGGCTTGTTTTCACTACGAATCAAGCCGTTTTTTATGCTTATAAATAATCCCGTGTCTAATCAAGCATCAGCAGAAGCTAATAATGACCATCCTTTATTGCAGCCCTTGGTTATTGGCGGCTTGACGATTGAAAACCGTCTGATGGTCGCACCGATGGCTGGCGTGACGGATAATCCGTTTCGTAGACTTTGTAAATCCTTTGGCGCAGGGCATGCCGTTAGTGAAATGATCATCGCTGATACGGCGCTTTATGCGCGCAAAAAATCGCTCTATCGCGCCAATTTTGATAATGAGATTGCGCCTATTTCTGCGCAGATAGCGGGCGCAGAACCGGATAAATTGGCAGAAGCGGCACGCTATCAGATTGATAATGGCGCGCAGATTATTGATATCAATATGGGCTGCCCGGCCAAAAAAGTGTGCCGTAAATTGGCAGGATCTGCGCTCTTGCAAGACGAAGATTTGGTCGCGCGCTTACTGGATGCGGCGGTAGGAGCCGTTGATGCTCCTGTGACCTTAAAAACGCGTTTGGGGTTTGAAAATGGCCGCGAAAATATTTTGCGCGTGGCCAAGCGAGCAGAGCAGGCGGGTATTGCTGCGATTGCCATTCATGGTCGAACGCGTGAGGATATGTATACTGGGGAAGCGCGTTATGAGCTGATTCGAGAAGTCAAAGAAAGCATTAATATTCCTGTGATTGCCAATGGCGATATCGATAGCGCGCAAAAAGCGCAGCGTGTCTATGAGCTGACCGGCTGTGATGCGGTGATGATAGGGCGTGCTGCGCAAGGGCAGCCTTGGATATTTCGCGATATCGAGCATTTTTTGCGCTCAGGAGAAGTGCTTGCTGCACCTAGTGTGAGCGAGATAAAAGAGATTGTCCTAGCGCATTTGCAAGAGCTATATGAGTTTTACGGCGAATATTCAGGCTGCCGAATTGCTCGCAAGCACATTGCGTGGTATACCACCGGCATCCCTAATTCCAACGCTTTTCGCCAAGCCATGTATGGTGAAGAGAGTACCGCTGGGCAGTTTCGCGTGGTCGAAGACTTTTTACACGCGCACGAATAGCAAGAAAAAACGGTCAGTTTAAGCAATCCACTTGATAATAAATACCTAACTGCTAATATTCATGATATTAAATGCATTTTACGGCTTATTTATTAACTTCAATCCAATTATATTTGTTATGCTTTAGGCGAACATTAACGGAAGTATCATTTACGAAAAGGATCTTTTATGGCCAACCCCTCAAAAAAAGCAATCAGCAAAGCAGTCAAAGATAAGCATATTATTATCACAGGGGCATCAAGTGGTATTGGTGAGCGTACGGCCTATTTGCTCAGTGAATGCGGTGCTCATGTGATCTTGCTGGCACGTACTGAAGACAAATTAAAAGCTGTGAAAGACAGTATCGAGGAGCTTGGTGGTAAAGCTACTTATTACCCTTGTGATCTGACCAATATGGATGATATAGAAAAAGTCAGCGCGCAAATTTTGGCAGATTTCGGTCATGTAGATGTCTTGGTTAATAATGCCGGTCGCTCAATTCGCCGCTCGGTGCACGAGTCTATAGATCGCTTCCATGATTTTGAGCGTACCATGGATATTAATTACTTTGGCGCGGTTAAAATAGTGCTTGGGTTTTTGCCGACGATGATTGAACGTCAGACTGGTCAAATTGTTAATATATCATCGATTGGTGTGCTGGCGAATAGCCCGCGTTTTGCCGCTTATGTCGCTTCAAAATCGGCATTGGATGCCTTTAGTCGCTGCTTGGCTGCTGAAGTAAAAGGCGATAATGTCACCATTACCAATATCTTTATGCCATTGGTGCGTACGCCGATGATTGAGCCCACTAAGTTATACCGCTACATGCCTGCGCTTATGCCGGATGAGGCGGCGATGATGGTTGCCAAAGCGATTGTCCATAAACCAAACAGTATTGCCAGTAACATGGGTAAATTTGCCTCAGCGACTTACTCATTAGCACCAGCAATTAACGTTGGTATTCAATCGATGGGTTATCGTATTTTCCCAAGTACTCGTGCTGGATTGACTAGCAATAAAAAACCAAACCTTGCTCAGCGTGCCTTTGCTAGAATTTTACCGGGTGAGCATCACTAAGATAACATGTCTGATGAATTTAAAAAAAGAGATGCTACGGTATCTCTTTTTTAATGTCTTGAAGTTATTCGTAATTTATATGAATTGGTAGGCGGCGAGGTTTATTTACCATAACGCCCGTTATGGGAATATGTTCGGTGCGCTATACAGGTAGCGAAGCATTGGCTATATAATTAGCATTCTTTTGTCTATCATCCTAAATTGTACGAAATTAATTGACCACAGACTTTGATCATAGGAAAGAAAATGTCGTTCTTTTATCCTAAAGATGTAGATTTTATGGAGATGTTTGGATGCGAGAGTCATATAGATAAGGATGGTTTGCTAGAATCCACATTCATTGATACACAAAATAAAAAAATGGTTTTTTCTATCAGTGATATGCAGAACTCAATATCTGCTTATGTATATCAAGATGAAGCAGTAATATTTAAGATATATGAAGAAGGAGCGATGAGGGTCATGATATATGAAAATCAGATCATTATAGAATATCTGAATTATCAGGATTTATACGCTAAAAGACTTACTATTATTGATGTGTATCCAATATTTAAAATTGACCACTGTACTCTGATAGACAAGGATATGAGCCAACTAAACTAAATGCCTTACAGGTATTTTTATATTAAGATATACCTACACCGAACCAATCAGCCCTTCACTGGTTCGGTACCCTAGTGAGGACTTGAATCTTTGGCTGTGAGCTAATGGTATTAAGGTTTCAACTTGCTGAGATAGCCACAGTGTACTTCATGATGTACTTACCATAGATATTCTATCTATGATCGGTGCGCTAGTGAGGACTTGAAGAGACCATCCCAGATTCTGTGTAACTGACGTTTAGATTAAATACTTACACAAAATTTAGGAAGGTCTCTGAAAATTAACCACCTGACACAACTCGTCACCTACTAACAGATCTTGGCGGTCATAAAAGTTGCCCCAACGCTTATAATTATTATCCGTTCTCGACTCAGGGTTATAAGTAATGGCGATGTAGGTTTGAATTTTATTAGTGTCCTAAATTAGTTGACCACCACCAGATTCTTATCAAAGACTTCATCATCTATTATTCGCCAAACGGCAACTTGCTGATGGTCTTTGGTGGTGACTAGATTTAAAGTTTGTTCAATCATTGCTTGAGGTCTCATATCCTTATGATGTTTATTTGCTTCAAACCCAGTTACTTTACACTTAGCGGTTTAATTAAGCTACTTACTTGAGCTATTTGCTTCAGTTATTAGGCTTGGCTACTTACTCAACTTCAATATTCTAAAGGCGCCCTGAATAACTAAAGCAAATACGATGCTACCAATAATCAAATCAGGCGTACTAGAGTGTAACCAATTAACCAAAATCCCTGCAACAATTACCCCTAAATTGATAATCACATCGTTTGAAGTGAAAATCATACTGGCTCGCATATGGGCTTCTTCTTTGCTTTTCGATTTTTGTAGTAAATAGAGGCAAATCGAGTTTGCAATTAGCGCAAGAATCGATATGACTATCATGGTAGAAAAGTCAGGTAACTGCTCATTGCCAAAGAAACGTCTTAGTACTTCTAAAAAACCAAGAATCGCTAGCGTAATTTGAAAATATCCGGCAATTCTAGCAATCCGTTTTTTCTTAATGACCGTTCCACCGACCGCAAATAAGCTAATTCCGTACACGAAGCTATCTGCTAACATATCTAAGCTGTCGGCGACCAACCCCATCGAACGAGAAATCAGTCCCGTGCTCATTTCAATAATAAAGAAAGCAAAGTTAATGACCAGCACTATCCATAGTAGCTTTCTTTGCTCAGCATCTTTTTTGTGACTAGAGTCAGCATCAATTTTAAAATTATTGTTGGGATCAGAGGGGTCAATGGTTTCGGTCGAGAGTAGGGTGTCTCCTAATTTTAGGTCATGAATAGCAGTCTCTATCCCTTCTATATTGTCATGATGAAACACAGTTAATTGACGGTTAGGAATGTCGAACTCAAGATGTTCAATATTCGAGTGGCCCTCTAATTTCATTCGGATTAGGTTTTCCTCCGAAGGGCAGTCCATCTTCGATATTTTAAAAGTTGTTTTATTCATAGCTACATTTATATCCGGGTGGTGGTTCAAAAAGTAGGCTGAAAAAAACAGGCTGAGAAATTGATAAATAGTGAAATGCAAATGACACTATACATCAAATGCCCAGCCTGTCTAAGTGACAATATAAAGAAAAATGGTTTCAAAAGCTATACCCTAGCGGAACCAGCAATTTCACCCTTAAAACCTATTAACAGACCACTTAAAACAGACTGCTATAATGGAACCGCTTATAACAGACTAGCCAAAAATTCGCCACATTATCCAAAACAATCCTGCCATAACGATAGCAATGACCAATAGCCGCTTTGCCCAATAAGGGATGAGCGGTTTTTTATAGCCCAAATCATTAAGCTGGCTGTCAACGCCGTCTTGTAGACTTTGGAAGCCTTGCTCAGAGGGCGTGCTTTTGACTTTACTTCTAATCAATTGCTCAGGCTCTTCTTGCACTTGTTCTCTATCAAAGCTAAAAGCTTGGCTTGGGATACCTTGTTTATTGGCGATAGTCGTGAGAGTTTGCTGCTGCTTGTTCTTTAGCGCAAGCTCGTAAGCATCTATGCGAGATTTAGCGGCATCCATACTGATATTTTCATCAGCGGCCAAGGTTTTAATTGCCTGCACCAAATTGCCTTTTTCGACCATCATCATCACAGCTTTTGGCAGTTTTTTATTGGCGGGCGTTGAGCCTGAATCAGAGTCGAACATGACAGTCCTTATTTGGGTGAGATACTAGGTAGGTGAGGGTATTATAACCATTTTATCCCCGCAAAATTCAAGCAAAAAAATACCGCAACCATTATCATGTCTGCGGTATTTTCATAGCGCTTAGCGAATTTTAATAAAAAATTGCCATAAACGCTTGTTTAAATTATCTAGGATAATTTATAGGTCTTTCCAGCGTTGGATAGACTCTTTGATGACTTCTTTAGCTTCTGCAACGTCACCCCAAGATTCGACCACCGTTGTACCGGCTTTTTTAAGGTCTTTATAGTGGCTAAAATGGAATTGTAATTGGTTGATCAGCTGCTTTGGTAAGTCTTCTAGGCTGTTGTAAGCATTGCCTGTATCACGGTCGTCAGCAGGTACGACGACGATTTTGTCATCGACTTCGCCATCATCAACGAATTTCATCACGCCGATAACTTTCGCTTTTAAGAAAATGCCAGTAGGCAAAGGCTGTTCTGTGATGATAAGCGCATCTAACTCATCGCCATCTTCATCAAGGGTTTGCGGGATAAAACCGTAGTTACAAGGTTTGGCGAAAATCTGTGGGTCAACACGGTCAAGCTCAAATACCGCCAATTCGCGGTTCCACTCAATTTTATGGCTGCTACCAGTTGGGATTTCTACGACCACATTAATGATGCCACCATCGACGTCGCCTGCGTCCAAAATTTTATTAAAATCTGCCATAAATTGCTCCAAGGTGCTTTTGTTATGAATGCTTCAATGATAAAGGGTTAGATGTTGGCGCGCTAAGGTTTTTGCTGCGCCCAATTTGTGCGCCTGCGATTATAACAAGTTTGACTCAAATTTTCTCACAATGCTTAAGTCTAAGCGTGCACGATATTATGCAAAAAAGGATTATGCAAAAACAGTAATTAAAAACTATTTAGGAGCGAGGGCACGTAATTGGATATGTCCAGCATGACGCTTGGCAATATTAGAGATAAGTTTTTGCGTCACTTGTTCATAGCTTAAACAGTTGGTCATTGCTGGCATAGATTGCTCTGCTGCCTGCGCTGCCAGTTGTTTATCCTGCGCTTGCTTATCCATGGCGGCAAAGTCAGCCAGTCGTAACATTTGCATGCCCGCATAGCCGCAAGGGTTAATGGCATTAAAGGCCGATAAATCACAATCTAAATTAATCGCGACCCCATGATAACTAAAACCATGCTTGATTTTAAAGCCAAGTGAAGCGATTTTACCCAGCATAATGGCGTCATCAATCGGAAGCTCAGTGACTGGTTGAGCCTTGTCATTGCTGGCAGTATTCAGATGGCTATATAAATAAACCCCGGGCGCATCGCGGCGGGCATGGGCGCTGATAAGACTGCTATTAGACGCGTGGCTTTTTAGGCAGTCATTGACCACATCTTCAATCGCTTGCTCGGCGTGCGATACCATGTTACGCACACTCCAGCCCAGACTTTCCAAATCAAACAACCAATAGATAACCAACTGTCCATGCCCGTGCCATGTCACCTGACCGCCGCGGTCGGTCTTGATAATCGGGGTATTGGTACGTTGTAGGATATGCTCTTCTTTACCGGCTTGTCCAAGCGTATAGACATCATTGTGATCGACAATCCAAAGCTCGTCAGGCGTGCGTAGACCTTGCTCTTTTTTGAGCGCGATACGTGCTAACGTACGCGATAGCATAGCATCAAGGGTAGGGACGTAATCAGCAGCTGAGAGTGATTTGCTGACCAGCATATCATTGAGTGGTTGCGCGGTATTTTGCATGAGAGTGATTGTCTTATGGTTTGGTTATTAAAAAAGGGGCTTCTTATTGATATTTAGTGTAGCAGTTTTAGCTTTTGTGCCCAAATCTAAATTTCGCTATTTAATCTATGAATTAATTGTCCGAGCTGCGTTAAAAATACGGTTAAATTGCGGCAATATAACCCTTGCCTGACACGTATTTCATACAAACCCAGTAGTCAATCAAAGGTGCTGTTCATTGATTGGACAATGCGCTACATTAAACGGCATTGAATAAAATACTGTTTAGCAGCATTGAATGGAATCTCAGGCGCTTTTCGTACTTTAGAGACTGCTTATTTTAACGACCATAGATTCAGAGTCCTAAATCGATAATAGCGTACTGACTCTAACGCTCATAACAAGGAAGACAAATGACTGATAGTAATCAAAATACACCCTCTCAAAATGAGCCTACGCCAACCAATCAAACTCAAAAACCAAATCATGCCCATAATGCAGATGAGTCTCTTAGTATCATTAAAACGGTCGCTGATATGCAAGCGCAATTTGCGCGCTTACAAAAGCTGAGCCGCACGCAGCCTATCAATGATTGGACCACGCGTGAAAATCAACTCGATAATTTAGAGGTGATGCTAAGCGACAACCAAGCGCTACTTGCCAAAGCGATTAGTGCCGATTTTGGCTATCGTAGTGAGTCCGAAACACAGTTTGCTGAGCTATTTCCAAGCTTTACCGGTATTAGCCATGCAAAAAAGAATGGTAAAAAATGGATGAAGCCGCAGCGGGTATCGATTTCAGCGCTTTATATGCCAGCTCATAATGAGATTCAGCCGCAGCCGCTTGGCGTGGTCGGTATTATGGTGCCTTGGAATTACCCGCTATTTTTAGCAGTCGGACCGATGATTGATGCGCTGGTAGCGGGCAATCGCATTATGATTAAGATGAGCGAGGCGGCACCGCAATTTGCTCAAACCTTTGCTGAGACTATTTCGCGTTATTTTTCACCGGATATGGTTTCTGTGGTGATTGGCGAAGTTGAGATTGCCGAAGCCTTTAGTAAACTGCCTTTTGACCATTTATTGTATACCGGCTCGACTGCGGTCGGCAAAAAAGTCATGGCGGCGGCGGCACCGAACTTAACGCCAGTCACCCTTGAGCTGGGTGGTAAGTCGCCGGTTATCGTTTTAGAAGGTGCTAATTTAGAAAACGCTGTTAATCGCGTGATGATGGGTAAAACGCTTAATGCGGGTCAAACCTGTATTGCGCCTGATTATGTATTGGTTCAACGTCAATATCATGAGGAATTTACCCGTCTGGCAAAAGAGTGGATGGAAAAGCATTATCCCAATATTGCAGACAATCCTGATTACTCGCACATCATCAACGGCGAGCAGTTTAAACGCGTCAAAGGCTATCTCGATGATCTAGAAGATGACCATATCCATCAGTTGACGGATGCAGATGCTGATCACGACAGCCGCCTGATGCCGCCAGTGATTGTCAAAGAGCCTGCGCCTGATAGTGAGCTGATGCAAAACGAGATTTTTGCGCCGATTTTGCCCTTGATGCACTATGACACTCTCGATGATGCTATTGATTTTATCAATGAGCGTCCACGCCCGTTGGCACTTTATGTCTTTGGTGACAACAGCAGCGAGATAGATCAGGTGCGTAACAATACGGTGTCAGGCGGTCTGTGTATCAATGAAGTCATTATGCATGTGGCGCAGCATGACTTGCCGTTCGGCGGGGTTGGGCACTCAGGTACGGGCGCTTACCACGGTAAAGCTGGTTTTGAGCGACTTAGTCATATGAAGCCGGTATTCATACAATCGAAGCTCAATGGTCTTAATATTTTATTGCCGCCGTATGGTGGTGTATTTAAAAAAGCCATGGCACTGTTTTTAAAATAACAATACGCTCTAAATAAGTAGCATTATAAAAAATAGCATCTACTCAGGTAGGTGCTATTTTTTATCTAAAAGTTAATCCATTACCTTCAGAACATTCTAAAAAGCAGTTAAAAACCGCTTTTTAGAATGAATGAGCATTTGTCATCTTATCTATAAATCGCTACACTTTGTAGACCACCTAAACAAAATGATGCTAGTTTTTAGACGCACTCTAAGTAAATAAATTAATAATAAACAACAGACTTTAGGTGTAAAAATAAGCTTTACTAAACTTAGAGATAATTTCAAGAATAATAACGATAAATAGGATCTGCCGTGCCCCAATGGATTGCTTTTAGCTTATTGTTAATAAGCTCACTCATATTGTCGTTGCCCGTATCTGCTGCTGTATCAAGTTGTGATGCGCCGATTAAATTTGGCGCGCTTACGTGGGAGAGTGGGCAATTTACCACTGGGGTGTTGAAATATATCACTGAAAACGGCTATGGCTGCCAAGTGACTGAGGTACCGGGTGCTGGTCCGGCGCTTGAAAATGCTCTGCTGCAAGATGATATCCAAGTAATCGGCGAACAGTGGATAGGGCGCTCGCCGATTTTAGAGCAAGCGATCGAGGACAAAAAGGTGGCCATTATTGGCGATACGCTTGAGGGTGGTGCGACTCAAGGTTGGTATGTGCCCAAATATGTCCTAGAGGAAAATCCGGGTCTGCGTCGTTATCAAGATTTGCCCAAATACGCTGAGCTATTTGAAGATCCTGAAGACCCGAGTAAGTCGCGCTTTATGAACTGTCCGTCAGGATGGGCATGTGAGATTTTTAATACCCGTTTATTAAAAAATACCGGTTTAGATAAGACTTTTAACAGTGTCCACCCCGGTACAGGCGCTGCGCTTGATGCCGAAATATCCTCTGCTTTTGAACAGCATAAACCCTTATTATTTTATTACTGGCAACCGACTGGGCTCATGGCAAAATACGACTTTGCGCCATTAGAGTTCCCTGCGCACGATGACGCCTGTTGGCAAGATTTATTAATAGCTGATGGTACTTCTGATTGCATCTCAGGCTTTCCTGTTTCTCCTTTGAGTATCGCGGTATCGATGCCTTTTATACAATCTAATCCTGAGCTGACCGATTCTTTTAAACAAGTTAAATTTACCCCGGATCAGCTCAACGGCGCTATTTTAGAGATGAGTGAAAACAAGCGCAGCGGTGATGAGCAAGCGCTGGTATTTTTACGTCAAAATCCTGATGTTTGGCAGACGTGGATAACGCCAGAAGCGGCGCAGAAGATGGCGGCGACGCTTGGTGTCAGCCTGAATGGTGGCGCTTTGTCAAATAACGCTGCCTCAAATAGATCAACAAACAATAATACCGCTAACTTATTCAGCGTGTCTTCAAGCTTTCCTGCATGGTCGCTTGAAACCTCGCTCAATAACGTCTTAGCGACTGTGGTTAGAAACTATGGTGACGTTTTTCGCAGTGTTAGTAGCGCCGCTTTAACCTATCTATTGTTGCCCATTGAACGCTTTTTAACCTTTATGCCGCCGTGGCTAATCATTACGCTCGTAACCGTTTTAGCATGGTTTGGCGTTCGTAAAATATGGTTTGCGCTGGCATGTGGCGTCGGATTATTTCTAATTGGTGCGTTTGGATTATGGGGCGCATTGATTGATACCTTTGCGCTGCTCATTGTCTCAGTGTTGGTCACGGTGGTGGTTGGTATTCCAATCGGTATCGCCATGTCTGGTAGTAAAATCTTGCGTAAAATTATCACACCGATACTCGATGTGATGCAGACCATGCCAAGCTTTGTCTATTTAATACCCGTTCTGATGTTATTTGGCATCGGCAAAGTGCCCGCGCTATTTGCCACCATTATTTATGCTTTGCCGCCGCTGATTCGTCTGACCACTTTGGGAATTACCCAGGTCAACCATGAAATGGTCGAAGCAGGGCGCTCATTTGGTAGCACGCATTTGCAGCTGCTGATTTGGATTAAGTTGCCACAAGCCCTGCCTAGTATCATGGCGGGTATTAATCAAGCGGTCATGATGTCGCTGTCTATGGTGGTGTTAGCTTCTATGATTGGCGCGCCGGGTCTTGGTGAAGATGTGTTGCAATCGATTCAAACGCTTAATATCGGTCAAGGCTTACAAGCGGGTACTGCTATTGTCATTGTCGCTATTATCATTGACCGTATTACGCAGGCCTTTGGGCAAGGAAAACGCGCGCGGCAAAAAACCATTGATGCAGGCAGACGCCCAATTGGTTAATGATGAATCATAAAAATAAAAAATGAGAGCCACAATGAACCATATTCAATTAGAAAATATCAGCAAGATTTATAATGCCAATAGCTCGCAAGCGCAGTCCGCCTTGGCATTATTGGCAGAAGGTATGGACAGCATTGCCGTAAAAAAGCAGACTGGCTATTCGGTCGGTCTTTATGATATCAATTTAAGCGTTAAAGCGGGCGAGCTGCATTGTATTATGGGTTTGTCAGGCTCTGGTAAATCAACCTTGATACGCCATATCAATCGTTTGATTGACCCAACCAGCGGCAAAATTTGGGTTGATACCGCTATTAACGCGAAAGAATCCACAGCTCAAATCGTTTCTAATTCAGCGGTCGCAAGCGAAGAGCAATTAACGGATAGAAACGAAAAGTCTTCTGCTATTAATATCCTAGCGCTCAATGATAAAGAGTTACAGCATTATCGCCAGCAAACGGTCAGTATGGTGTTTCAGCATTTTGGTTTGGTGCCTCATATGACGGTGCTACAAAACGTCGCTTACGGTTTACGTGTGCGTAAAATGAGTACCAAGGAGCGCCATGAAGTGGCAAGTTATTGGCTCAATGAGGTCGGGCTACCCAATCTAGAACGCAGCTATCCTGATGAATTATCTGGCGGTATGCAGCAGCGGGTAGGGCTGGCACGGGCGTTGGCAACCGACAATCCAATATTGCTGATGGATGAGGCATTCTCCGCACTTGATCCCCTTATTCGCGCGCAGCTACAAGACCAGTTGCTTGATTTACAAGAACGGCTTAATAAAACCATCGTCTTTATTACCCATGATATCGATGAGGCGGTCAAAGTTGGTCAGCGTATCAGTATTTTAAATGGTGGGCGGCTGGTACAAACTGGTAGCGCCACTGAGTTACGCAACAATCCCGCTGATGATTATGTGGCGCAATTTATGGGTGCTAAAAGTTAACTATCTTATAGTCTTAATCCAACTGATATTAACTATTAAATGTCTTATTAAGTAATTGATTAGTTTCGTAATATTGATTTTTTATTATTTTATCCTCATATAAATATAATCGCCCATTAATAATTGCTCACATCATTTCTTTGTGCTCACTTGTGTATATCACTACTCTTACGGCGTTGTTAAAGAAGTGTAGCAACCGCTTATTTACTATTAAAGTAAACTCCACTAGCGATGTATACTATTAAGATAGTCTAATGTCGTTATCATTCTTTTTATTTTCATATATCTCGCAATCTATTTGCTTTCACTAACATTCATTCTGCTTTATTGCTGTTTAATACGCTTAATAACTATTAATCATTAAGCGGGTGCTCGCAAGATTTTGTGAAAAGGATTCTTCATGCTACCTGATAAACAAGATAATAAGTCTCATAATACCAATCGCTCTGATAAGGGCAGCAACCCTCATGATTTAGCGACACAGTCCCCACGAACAGCTGCGCGTTGCTTAAAAAACGTCAGTGCTTTTGGGGTAACGACGGTGTTAAGTGCAGGGATTTTGGTTGCTTGCGGGCAAATGAGTAGCGCAGAAAACAATGCTAAGAACAATGCTAAGAGCAATGCTAATGCCAGTAGCCAAAACAGCGGCGTAAAAAGTTCACGGGATATGCTGCCATCTGATATGCTCGGGCAAATGCAGGCGTTACCGCAATTAACCAAGGGTTTGGGCAACACAGGTGCGGCGGTTATTGACCCCAATAAACCTACCTTGATTAAGTTTTGGGCAAGCTGGTGCCCGTTATGTCTAGGCACGCTTGCAGAAACCGAAGAGTGGCGTACCGATCCTAAGTTTGCCGGTTTAAACCTTGTTACCGTTGCCAGTCCCGGTCATCTCAATGAAAAAGCAGAGAGCGATTTTAGGACTTGGTATGCAGGCGTGCAAGCTGATTATCCTAAACTACCCGTATTGTCCGACGCTTCGGGTGAGCTGATTAATAAGCTCGGCGTGCAAGTGTATCCAAGCTGGGCGATACTCGATAAAAAAGGCAACTTGGTGCATTTGGTCAAAGGTAATATATCAGCAGAGCAAGCCTATGCCCTTGCTGAAAATGCTGATAATGACTTTGCCGAGCTAAAAGCGGGTAATGCCAAACCGGCAAACGCCCAAGCATTGAATAACAACAGTAAAATTGAAACCATCAAGCAAAAAGATGGCGTTTATTATAACGATAAAGGTAAGGCGATTAATACGCGCTCAATCTATTTAGCAGGTGGCTGCTTCTGGGGCGTTGAAGCTTATATGGAGCGTGTCGAAGGTGTGGTCGATGCAGTCTCAGGCTATGCCAATGGCGACACGGCCAATCCAAGCTATGAGCAAGTGATTCGCGGCTCAGGTCATGCCGAGACGGTTAAGGTTACTTACGATGCCGATAAAACCGATCTTGATACGATTCTAAAATACTACTTGCGCGTGATAGATCCAACCAGCCTCAATAAGCAAGGCAATGATCGCGGCGTCCAGTATCGTTCGGGCGTTTATTACACTGATAAAGCAGACAAAGCGGTGATTGATGCGGCGCTCAAACGTATCCAAAGCCAGTATAAACAAAAAGTCGTGGTAGAAAATAAGCCTTTAGATAACTTTTATCTGGCTGAGATGTATCATCAAGATTATTTGGCAAAAAATCCAAATGGCTATTGTCATGTCGATTTAAGCCTTGCCGATGATAAACCAGAAGGCACTGCGCGAACCAAGCTTGCACCGGTCAGCACGGTTGCTGAAACTTTAGATCCCAAACGCTATGCAAACTTTGATAAAGGTGCGCTAAAAAACACTCTAACCAAAGCCCAGTACAATATCACTCAAGAGGCGGCGACAGAACGTGCGTTTAGTCATGAGTATGATAATTTATTTGCGCCAGGGATTTACGTCGATGTGGTGAGCGGTGAGCCGTTATTTTTATCCACCGATAAATACCAATCTGGCTGCGGTTGGCCAAGTTTCACCAAGCCGATCGATAAGCAAGTGATTACTCAGCATGAGGATACTGCCTTTAACATGGTGCGTACTGAGATTCGCTCACGGGTAGCAGACTCGCATTTGGGGCATGTATTCCCTGATGGCCCAAAAGACCGCGGCGGACTGCGCTATTGTATCAATGGCGGTGCACTACAATTTATCCCAGTCAGCGTGATGCCGCAGTCAGGCTATGCGCCGTTGGTAAAATTGGTAAAGCCTGCAAAACCTTAATGGTTCATACTGAAAATTAAACCTATGATGAGACGTTACGCTGATGCTTGGCGTCTTTTTTATGGCTGTTATTCCAAACCTATAAGTCAAAGTAAAAGGATGAATACGTTTATTATCGTTGTAGTTTTGCTGTTATAAGCCTTGAGTTATGAAAAATGAGGCAAACTTCGTTATACTCAAAATCTGAACCTTTTCTATTATTGGCATTTTGATAACTTTGGCATCTTGATAACTATTGCTACCTATTTCGTCGCTATATTTTTTAGCGGCTTTTCATTTTTGCATTTAAGGCTGTAACATGACCGTTACTCAAACTTCTAAACCTTTTGAACCTATTATTACCTCGTTATTGGATAACGACTTATATAAATTTACCATGCTACAAGCCATGCTGCATCAGTTTCCGCAGACCCATGGCGTTTATCGTTTTCGCTGCCGCAATAACGAAGATACGCTGTATCCATTGGCGGATATCAAAGACGATTTAGAGCAACAGCTAGACAGCTTGTGTGAATTGCGATTCTTAGAAGATGAGCTGGAGTATTTACGCGGATTGCGCTTTATGCGTTCAGACTTCGTTGATTATCTAGAATTGTTTAAGTTAAAGCGCCGTTTTATCACCGTTAGCACCGACGAAAAAGGCCGCTTGTTTATTGACATCGAAGGGCCGATGATTCAGGCAATGTTTTTTGAAGTATTTGTCCTATCCATTGTTAATGAGCTATATTTTAGTGCCTTATCTAATGCCAGCGTCATTGAGGAAGGGCAGCGTAGGCTAGATGAGAAAGTTGAGTTATTGCACCAATATGCCGTAAAGCAGGAAAGATATGATAATAATACACCACCACTTATCGTAGCCGATTTTGGTACTCGTAGACGTTTTAGCAAAGTCTGGCAAGCGCATGTGGTTGAGACTTTACATAACGCTGAACCGAAAATCGTCAGCGGTACATCAAACGTTTATTTAGCAAAAAAACTCGGCATGACGCCGATAGGAACGATGGCACATGAGTTTATGCAGGCATTTCAGGCATTGGATGTGCGTTTGCGTGATTCACAAAAAGCGGCACTTGAAGCGTGGGTACATGAATATCGTGGTGATTTGGGTATTGCGCTGACCGACGTCGTTGGGATGGATGCATTTTTACGCGACTTTGATTTGTATTTTGCCAAGCTGTTCGATGGTCTGCGTCATGACAGCGGCGACCCGTATGTTTGGGGTGATAAGGCCATTGCGCATTATAAGAAATTAAAAATAGACCCAAGAACCAAGATTTTGACCTTTAGTGATGGATTGGATTTAAATAAGGCGTGGAATTTACATCAATATTTTAAAGGTCAAATAAGAACCAGCTTTGGCATTGGCACCAATTTGACCAACGATATGGGTATCACCCCGATTAATATCGTCCTAAAATTGGTTGAGTGCAATGGGCAGCCGGTTGCCAAATTGTCAGACAGCCCAGGCAAGACCATGATCAATAATGATACCTATCTTGCCTATTTGCGCCAAGTCTTTGAAGTCGATGAGCCAGAGTAAAATTGGTTTAACTTAAATGTCGCTTTTCTCGATGCTATCTTCTTCGGCGAAAGCGGCATCTAATGCTTGCTGCACGGCATTAATACGAGTTTCGCAAACACGATAAGCGGCAATCGACTCTTCCACTGTCGTCATCAGATTATCGATATCAGGCTCGTCTTGTTGCTGTAGCTCAGCGGCATTGGTTTTTAAAATATCATAAGCTGCCTTAAAGGTCTTTGGGGCGGCTTTTTTACGTTTGCGAGTAGGGGTTGTCATAAGGTTTCCTAACTTTAAAATAAAGTCTTTGATTAAGTTGAATGGGCGGTAGGTTGTATTTCTTACTTATCAATATTTACATCAATAATCTGTGCTTTTGCTTTACCATCTTTTAAGACGATATGTAGCGTTTGCTCAGCATAAAGTTGCGTACTGCTGGTTAGTATTTTTTTATCTTTTGCATCAGTCAGCATGGTATAGCCTTGCTTAAGCACACGAGAAGGACGATGCAAGAGCACAATATCGCGCAGATATTCGCTATCACGTCGTGCTTGTAGCAACTGCTGCTGTGCATTATGTATAATCGTCTTTTTTTGGTTTTGGCTATAACTTGATGCAATGGTTAATTGCTGATAAGCAGAATTTTGAGTTTGGACTCGCAGCTCACTGGTTCGTCTGGCTGCTTGTTTGACTTGGCGCTGGGCACTTTGCTGAATACTCTGCCAAGCATAATCACTGTCTTTTTGCAGGGCGGTCAGTTGACCAATCGTTTGCGACTGAATGTGACTCAACTGGCGTGTCGTTTGTTGCTCAGCGATATTCAGTTGACGCTGCGCTACTTGTTTGATTTGCGCTTGGTATTGCAGCGTTTGCGTGACGAGCTGGGCTAAATGCGCCATGATAGCGGCAATCACTTTTGATGGCGTATCAAAGCTGCTATGCGCCACTTCATCTAAAATCACTTTATCACGCTCATGACCGATACCAACCCAGACAGGGATAGGCTGCTCGGCAACGAGGGCAGCAAGCTCATAGTCATTGAGATATGCCAAATCACCAACCGCGCCGCCACCACGGATAATGACTAACAAATCTGGCAGGCGTTGATAGGTGTCGTAAAACTGCTGCTGGGCGCTGACGATAGCTTGACGGATTTCACTTGGTGCGTGATTGCCTTGAAAAGTAGCATGGTGATAATGAAAATGACAGGCGCCTGTACGAGCTAAGCGGTCCGCATCGGCTTGAAAGTCGCCCAATCCCGCCGCTTTTTCAGGGGCGATGACTAAGACATGCTCAATATCAAATGGGATGGGTAGCTGCTGATTGAGGTTTAATAAGCCTTCGCCAGTCAAGCGGTCGACCATCTCCGCATATTGCCGCGCCAAGTCGCCTAAAGTATAGCTTGGGTCAATATCTTCAATGGTCAGTGAGAAACCGTATTGTGCATGAAAGCCTGCCGATACTTTGAGTAGTACGGTCAAATCACGGTCAAGCGGCATGCCGGTTGCGCGCTCAAACTTTGCTAAGACGCGCGCCGCTTTAAAGCGCCAAAGATTACCACGGCAGCTGGCAATGACTTTACCGTCGTCATCTTTTTCTGCCAGCTCAAAGTAATAATGCCCACCTTTACTTGATAGGTTGCGAATCTCAGCTTTGACCCATACGCGGTGATTAAAGGTCTGTTTGATGACCATATCGACCGCCGACAAGTAATCACTTAGGCGCAAAACCGTATCTTCTAAACTGACTTCCAGACTGTTTTCTTGCTCAGCCAGTTCAGCCTCCAAGGTCGCTAAATCTTTGGCAGGCACCAATACTTTGTCTTTTTTAGAGCTGGCTTGTTTCATATTTGCTAGATTGGGTTTGCGCATAATAGGAGACCAAAGGTAATCGAGGCTGAAAGGTTAACGGCGTTAGATTAACTCATCAAAGTAAAGGTTGCAGGCATAAAACACCAGACAGGATAGTTTACCCCAAAAGTGCCGCGACAAAAAGTAAAGCCAATAAGCTGCGATGAATATAATAGCTATCTCGCAAACTTATTGGCTAAGAGCTTTGTTAAATTATCATTTTTTATTGGCAACGAAAATTAATCATATACTCATAATCATCTTTACGTGATAAATCTGGCGTGCCCGTCCCAAAGATTGAACCGATGACCGCGCCTGCTTGTCCGACCATACGACCCGTTTGCTCATTTAAAATACCGTTATATTTTACTTTGTCATCAACGATAATCACTTGTTTTCTTCCACAGGTTTTTTGCGCACTGTCTATTGCATTTTGCTGAGCTTTGACTTTGCTCTCAGCGATGCCCGTGGTTTCATAAATCGAGTTAGCGCGCTGAATCACCGGTGAAGAAGGCGTGCTTTGACAGGCACTCAAAGCCAGAGCCGAAGCCAGTGTTGCTGTTAAAGTAGCGGTTTTATTAAAAATATTCATAATAGTTTCCTTTTTCCTATAAGTTCAATATATTACTCGACAACTTGTGTGAATCTAACGTATTGCGACAAGGAGTGTCTAGGCGGTTATTGTGTGCAACGTTGCAGGTACACAGCAAATTACTTGAAATATAAACCATATCTAGGATAATTGGGGTATTCACTTTTAACCAATAAGTAAATTTATGCAACTGATTCCTGCTCCTGCTGGCGTGCTCGAAGTCGACGCGCTATGGCAACAAGACAATCCTAAAGATGCGAATACCGATACAGTGGCGCTGCTTTGTCATCCTAATCCGTTATTTGAAGGCACAATGAACAATAAAGTGGTCACGACCATGTATCGTTTTGCGCGTGATAGCGGCATGCATGTGGTACGTTTTAACTTTCGCGGCGTCGGCCAGTCAACCGGCGAGCACGACTACGCAGATGGGGAGGTAGTCGATGCGATGACCGTGCTACAATGGATTGCAGAGCAAACCAACGCTCGTAAGCTATGGCTAGGTGGCTTCTCCTTTGGTGGTTATGTGATAGCGCGCGTCGCTGAGCAAATCATGGTATCGCCACACATTTGGGGATTGAGTGATTTTGAAATAGCAAACGTTGCTCTTATCGCACCCTCCGTTGAAAAAAACGCCACCGATGATTTGAGCTTACCGATTGAGAAAACCTTTGAGATATATGGCAATGAAGACAATGTAGTTGCGCCTGCTAGCATGCAGGAGTTTGCTGAGCGTCTCGGACTGCCGGTTAGTATCGTTGATGGCGCTGGGCACTTTTTTCACGGACGTTTATCTGAGCTAAAAGGTTTGTTGGAAGAGCATAGTTTTGGGTCTAAAGATTCGCACTAAAAGCATTGTCAGCCCGTTTAGCTAACAATGCTTTTAGTTTTTTATATTTATTTTGTCTAATGATGAGTCGTATTATGAGTTTATCTCCCTTGCAACGTTATGAGCAGGCCATTAGCACTGATGAGTTTACTCGAGATGAGCAGCAATATCAGGCGATGAGCTATTTAGATGGGTTGTATCATCAGCTCAATGATAGCGTGGCACAAAAAAAAGGCTTTTTTAGCTTTCTAAAATCAAAACCCGCTGCGCCCAAAGGCTTATATATGTGGGGCGGGGTAGGACGCGGTAAAACATGGATGATGGATATGTTTTACGACTCTTTGACCATTGAGCGTAAGATGCGCCAGCATTTTCACCACTTTATGCAGCGCGTCCATCAAGAGCTAAATAATCTACAAGGTCAAAGCGATCCGCTAGAAAAAGTCGCGGATATCATTTATGCAGAAGCAGTGATTATTTGTTTTGATGAGTTTTTTGTCTCCAACGTCTCAGATGCGATGATTTTGGGTGATTTGTTTACCATGCTATTTAATCGCGGCGTGACTTTGGTCGCCACATCAAACATTGAACCAGCAGGGCTTTATAAAGATGGTCTACACCGTGATCGCTTTATGCCAGCTATCGCCGAAGTTGAGCGTCACACCACAGTGATGAATATTGATTCTGGTATTGATTATCGCCTACGTGTCTTACAGCAAGCGGAGTTATATGAGTCGCCGTTGACTAAGGCCAATCATCACTGGCTTGCCAACCGTTTCGCCAGTTTGTCTAACAATCAAAAAATCAGCAACGCGCCTATTACCATCAATGGTCGCGAAATAAAAATCAATGCCCGTACCGAAGATATTTTATTTTGTGACTTCCGTCATTTATGTATGGAGCCGCGCTCAGCGTCTGATTTTATCCAAATTGCCAAAGAATTTAGCACGGTGTTAATCAATTCTGTGCCCGCTTTAGATGATGATTTGCGTGATCCGACCCGCCGTTTTATTTATCTGGTTGATGAGTTTTATGATCGCCGCGTCAAACTATTGGTAAGAGCAGAGCAGCCAATTCTCGAGCTTTATCAAGGACAAAAATTGGCCTTTGAGATTGAGCGTACACGTTCACGCCTGCTTGAAATGCAGTCAGAGGACTATTTGCGCATGGATCATCGCATCGAAGGCTCAGAAGCGGCGTAAGGCATATCGCTAATGCAGTTGCATAATAATAAATAAGGATAAAATATGAATAGTTCTGAAAATAATATGGATAACGGTAACGAACTGAACAGTAATAGCGAAGAAAATCAAGCCGAAAGCCCGAGAGAGGTAAACGCGCAAGTAACCAATGAACAGCTGATTAACTGGATTAAATCAAGACGTAGCATCGGCAATCTGAGCATTCCGGCACCGACAGAGTCTCAGATTAAAGCAGCTATTGACTGTGCGGTTACCGCTCCTGATCATAAAAAACTGCGGCCATGGCGCTTTATCGTCACTCAAGGTAATGCGCGTCATGACTTGGGCCGGGCCTTTTTAGCGGCTGCTGAAGCACAAGCGGCGCAAGCGGGCGAAGAGATGTCTGAGAAATCACGCAAGAAAACCTACAATATGCCACTGCGTGCGCCGGTTATTATTACAGTCGTCACCCACATGCAAGTTCATAAAAAAGTGCCACCTTTTGAGCAAATGCTCAGTGCCGGCGCGGCAGTGCAAAACTTAATTTTGGCACTACAAGCTCAAGGTTTTAGCACAGTTTGGCGTACGGGTTTATTGGCCAATGAGCCTGCCGTCAAAGCCTATTTTGGCGTTGGGGCAGATGATTATGTCACGGCTTTTGTTTATACTGGCAGCAGTCCGTGCGATATGCCCACGCGCAAGCCGATTGATATTGAGGCATTACTGCGTTTTGAGTCATAGCGTCCAGACAGGTCTATGATTACGGCGATGTTTCAAAATAGTAAGCGTTGCTATAACGTGATACAGCAAAGCAAAACAATGACCAAACTGGTCACGTTATTTCAATAAAATAACGGTTCTATATCAATAATTGTTGAAACATACCCTCAATCTCACTGTATACTCAGCACAAATTCTATTCATAATTCAGTCAGTCAATACGGATAAAATAATATGACCAGCGCTAATGATAAAAAGACAGATGCAAATATAGAGGACAGTCAAACGGACAATCAAGGTGCTGAAAAACAAAACAGTTTGCTATCCGGTATCATTGAGCGTGCCACCAAATCTGGGCTAGGGCGTAAGAAGTTAAATCCTAGCGCGGTTGAGTCTGCGGTGGCAAAAAATATGGCAGAAATCCATAACAATCCAACCAAGCTGCGTTTGGCATTTTTAGGTGGCGGTAGCTTTGGTACGGCGATGGCAAACTTGGCTGCCCGCAATGGCTGTGATACCACGCTGTGGGTACGCAATAAACGTACTGTTAAGGCTATGGCAAAGACGCAGACCAATAAAAAATATCTGCCCGGTTATAAGCTTGATGATCGCCTCAAATACAGTCATGATTTACAGGCGGCGGTCAAAGATACCGATATTGTATTCATTGCTGTCCCAGGCCTCGCGTTTCGCGAAACCCTAAAAAGTATCGCGCCCTTTATTAGCGGACAATCTATTGTCTCTTTGACCAAGGGTATGGAAAAAGATACCTTTGCTTTGATGAGTGATATTATTAAAGATGAGCTGCCGGAAGTGAATTTTGGCGTGATGTCAGGGCCAAATCTCGCCATTGAAATCATGAAAAATATGCCGTCTGCTACGGTCATTGCCAGTGACTCTGAGCCACTACGCCATGCGGTACAAGCAGCATTACATAGTGCTTTCTTTAGAGTGTTTGCCAGTGACGATGTTCGCGGTGTTGAGCTTGGTGGCGCGCTAAAAAATATTTATGCCATTGCCATGGGAATGGCGGCAGCTTATGAAGTCGGTGAAAATACCAAAGCCATGATATTAACGCGCGGTTTAGCAGAAATGAGCCGTTTCGGCGTCCATGCTGGTGCCAATCCGCTGACCTTTTTAGGTTTGTCGGGCGTCGGTGATTTATATGCGACTTGTAGCTCAGAGCTGAGCCGCAATTACCGTATTGGTAATATGCTTGGTCGCGGTATGACCATTGATGCGGCGGTCAAAAAATTGGGTCAAACCGCTGAAGGCGTCAACACCATTCAGCAGGTACATGAAAAAGCCACCAAAGAAGGCATCTATATGCCGATTACCCATGCGCTTCATGCAGTCATTTATGAAGACAAAGCGGCACTTGGCGTTGCTTTACATCTCATGGAAGCAGGATTCCGTAGTGATGTTGAGTTTGTCATGGAGCATGACCATAGCAATGCTGCCCTAACCGCGCAAATGCAAACGGCAAGCAAGACTAAGCACAAAAAAGATGATGACGATAAGAAGTAAAGTAATTAGCAGAATGTAGCCTGTTTCATTGTTAACATTACTTTATCATCAAAATAGTCAGGTAAACGTAACACACAAGGTGGTTAAGATTATGAAAATTATCTTAGTACGTCATGGTCAAGCAGAAGATGAGACGCGCCCAGACAGTGCGCGGCAGTTGACGGATTTTGGCCAGCAGCAAGCGGCGCAAACGGCAGAATATATTACCATCCATTATCAACCTGACTGTTTTGTTGTGAGCCCTTATAAGCGGGCGCAGCAGACGCTGGCAGAATTACAGTTGCGCGCTCCTAACGTGCCCTCACAAATACAAGAGAATATCACGCCATCCGACGATGCCCATCAGGCGCTCATCGATATTGGTAATGTTGAAGCGGAGTGTCTGGTGGTCGTCTGTCATATGTCTATCGTTGCTCACATCGCAGGCCTACTAACGGGTGATTATCCTGAATCCTTCTCTTTGGCAGAAGCGCGCGTGTTTGAGATGGATTTTGTGATGATGGGTATGGCAACCGAGATCGACCGCTTTGTCCCAGAACAACCTTATTAGTATCAATCATACACATGCTCATAAGACATTTAAATGCTTGCTAGACCATAGCTTTAATAAATGACAGCTTTAATCAGCAATGACTCTAAACAACAGCTTGGATAATTAAGGACACATTTGGTGTTACATGTTTGGTTAAGAGCGCAGCACAGTCCTCTAGCGGTCTGGCACGAAGATATAAAACAATGGCAATTGGTCGATGGCTGGCAACAGCTGCATGATATCTATGGTAGCTATAAAACCAATAGCCAAAAATCGGTTTGCCTGTATTTCCCATCAAGCCATGTCTTACAAGTAGAGTCTGAGCTAAATACGGCTCAGCTTAAACAATTAGGTATGAGCGGTAAGCAGTATTTATTTGAAGAAACTTCTCTGACGCCGGTTGAACAATTAGCCATTCGCCAAATGACTGAAAATACCAGCCACCATCTCTATGCTTTGGCTCAAAGCGATATCGAAGCATGGCAGCAAAGCGCTAAGCTTGTTGGCATGAACATCGTAGCGTTATTGCCTGATTTTTTATTACTGCCAACGCCAGAAGAGGGTGCAGGTCAGCAACTTGTATTGTACCAAGACAACCACACCATGCTGCTGCGTCAATCCTTACATCAAGGTATGGCAGTCAGTTACTTGCCTTTAATCTTTGAGCGTTTTCCGCATTTAAGCGAAGTACTGCTATTACCAGCTATTGATGACGCCTTCGTAGATTCGCGCCACGCGTCTGATATGGTTAATGAGCCAGCGTTCGATGATATCGATTTAACCAAGCATGAAACTACCGCCAAAGCATCTACTCAAACGGCGACAATGATTGCCGAGCATCAATTATTATTAACCACGCTAGCCGCTGCGCCTAAACCGCTTGAAATTCCTGAACGTCATGCGCTGAACTTTTTTATTAAATCGACCGATTCGCAATTATCACCATATCTGCGGGTGGCGATGATGGTGGCGCTGTCAGCACTGATATTACAGATGGCGACCGATGGGGTACAATTCTACCAGTATCAGGCGGCAGCAGCAGCGACCAAAACTGAGATCGCCACCCAGTACCAGTCTTGGTTTCCTAATGAGCCGCTTAGTACGCGCACGAAATTGCAAGTGCAGTTGCAACCAAAACTGCGTAGTGACAGCCAAGCGCCTAACGCTCACATAGCCGTATTATCACGTATATCACCGCTGATTAAACAGTCGTCATTACGAGCGCAGGCGTTAATCATGCAGCCAACTGCGCTTAGCTTTACACTGATTGCGCCCGACCGTGGCAGTCTTGATCAATTTACCAATACGCTTGTCGCCCAAGGCTTAAACGCCAAATTAGAACAAGTGAATGGCAATGAGCAAGGGCAGTTTAGCGGTCAAGTGACCGTTGATGTGGTAGCAAACAATAGCAGCGTCAGCAATAAAGGGTAACCATGAAAAGATTACAGCGCCTCGCCAAACGCAGCACTACTGCTACTAACCCTCGCCCTCGAAGTGGTGCTTTATCAACGCGGATGAGTAGCTATCAAAGTATCTTAATGACACGTTGGCAGACATTGTCTGCGCGCGACCAATTAGCTCTGCTGTTATTGTCAGCGTTTTTGCTGTTATTTGTCGGTGGCTATGGCGGCTATAGCGTCCATCAAGCAGCAAAAGCGAGCAAAAATGAGTATCAAGAGCAGGTCGCCGATTATTTTTGGTTACGTGCCCAAGCTCGTAACATTGACAGCAATGCGTTAAATGCAGCTAGTAGTGCAGATGGCGTAGATGCCATGCCGCCGGCTAGCAGTATTAATGCGCTGCTAAACAATTCAGGTATTGCCGATGCGCAGGTCATTGCTGCTGGCGATGCGGTGCAATTAAGCTTTAATCATCCAAGCCAAGCGGTGGTGAGTGGCGCACTCGGTAAGCTTGAACAGCAAGGTTGGCAATTTACCCAACTGTCGATGCAACAAGACTTGGTTACCAAGGCCATTCAAGTACAGGCGACCGTGACTTATTAATATTTTTAGTCAATTATGTAAGAAAAATATTTAACCACGTTAAAGCTTTAACAATTACCACATTGAAAACCTGATAATTTGCCACAATAAAAATAACTAAAGACCACAGAATATAACGAGTGACAGCATGATAAATAATTCTAATAATACGATGAGTGATGATAAACGCCGCTCTTTGACGACATATAACCATATTACCTATTTGCTTTATGTGCTCAGCTACTTTACCGCTGGGCTATTGTGGATTGTGCCTATCTTTATGAACTATGCCAAACGCCGTGATGCTGATGGTACTTGGCTTGCCACCCATTTTGATTGGCAAATCAAGACGTTTTGGTACAGCATTGTCCTATTCGTTATTGGGGTGCTTATTGTCACCTTTGCCTTAGGCGGTTTTGGTGTCAGTATGTTCGCTGAAACCAACAACATTGCCATCGGCTCAGTATTATTGGCTATTTTAGGTTTTGTTATTATGGGCTTTACTTTTATTTGGCATCTGTACCGTATTGTACGCGGTTGGATTGCGCTTGCTGATGGCCGCCCAGTGCCTTAATCTGAGAATATGAATATCAATAAGTGGTAGATGTGGATAAAAATGCTGTCTGATAGGGGTTTCTTTACTTGGTTAAGTCAGTCAATTAACAGTATTAACGCTTATTTATTCGAAGGATAGGGCGTAATTTTCCTGATGAAACTTTGGTCTTATTTCAGTTAAGCTGATATAATCGCAGCGCTTGACCTCATTCGTTTTTCTTATTTATCATTTCTTTTCAAGCAGGGTCTGTCATTACTATGTCTTACGCCTTACTTCGCCCTTTTTTGTTTAATATGGACCCCGAGCACGCTCATGAGATGACCTTATCTTTATTAGATAAAGCTCATAAAGCGCGTGTATTGGGCTTAGTATATGGTCAGTCAATGCAGCCAACCGACTGTATGGGTTTGCAGTTTGCCAATCCCGTTGGGCTTGCTGCCGGATTGGACAAAAACGGCGACTATATCGATGCGCTGGCAGAGTTGGGTTTTGGTTTTATCGAAGTGGGTACGGTCACTCCAAAACCGCAAGTTGGCAATGATCGACCGAGACTATTTAGAATCAAACAAGCCGATGCCATTATTAACCGCATGGGTTTTAATAACGAAGGCGTTGATTACCTGATTGAAAACGTCAAACGCTGTAAATACCAAGGCAATATCGGTATCAATATTGGTAAAAATGCTGCGACTCCGGTTGAAAATGCGGCTGATGATTATGTCTATTGCTTAGAGCGTGTCTATCCGCATGCGTCTTATATTACGGTCAATATCTCCTCGCCGAATACCAAAAATTTGCGCGACCTACAAAGCGGTGAAGCGTTAACCCAATTATTAGCTACCATTAAAAATCGCCACAATCAGCTGGCAACCGAATATGGTTTTTATGTACCATTGGTATTAAAAGTCGCTCCCGATTTAGAGCCATTACAAGTGGATTACATCTCTAAGCAGTTGCTGGACTTTGAGATTGATGGTTTGATTGCCACCAATACCACGTTGAGCCGCGTGGGTGTCGAAGATTTGCCCGATGGTGAGCAAGCAGGCGGCTTATCCGGTCGTCCGGTCAGCCACATTAGTACGCAAATTCTACAACAATTCTCCGATCAGCTGGGTGGTAAGGTCACGTTGATTGGCGTTGGTGGTATCGATAGCGGTGACAAAGCCGTCAAAAAAATTGAAGCAGGTGCAGATTTGGTGCAGCTATATTCAGGACTTATCTATAAAGGGCCGGGACTGGTACAGTCTTGCATTCAATCTATCGGTGGCTATTACGATGCGATGGAAGGTTAAGATTGTTAAAACTGCAAGCTTTTCACCTTCACTGAAGTACACCAAATAAGATGCAAATGAGGCGATAAACATGAGTGGTTTAGATATTGTAATTGCTGTGGTTGTCCTGATTGGCTTATGGCGTGGTTTTCAGGTAGGTCTGATTAAGACAGCTGTCGGTTTAGTCGGTTGGTTTATCGCACTTATTGCTGCCACGCGTCTGGCAGGTTCGGTCGCGCCGCAATTATCAAGTATGGTAGAGAATCCTGTTTTACAAATGGCGCTGGCGTTTTTAGTGATTGTGATTGCTATTTTAGCCATTATGCATCTGGTTGCGTTTGTGTTTTCTGGCGTACTTAAAACCTTACGTCTTGGCGTCCTTGATAAAATGGCGGGCGGGGTACTTGGCGCGGGAAAAAACGTGCTTATGGTTTTGGTGGTGCTTAGCGTCAGCGCGCCATTGTTGGTACAAATGCCGCAGTGGGAAACCTCAGTGCTCGCGCCTGAATTACTGCCTTATGCGCCCATGGGTAAAGAGCTGGTCTCAGATATGTTTGGGATGGCATGGGATCAGGTCAATCAGTCTTAAATTTTATAGATCCAAAGGCATGCTAAGCACTTAAAAAAAACTATTCAAGCGTCTTTAATATTCGTAAAATACACCTCTATTTATCATCATTAACTCGTCTTATGGATAATTAGCCTTATCTATTGTCCGTAAGTCGTTATTCTTAGTAAGATCATCAGCGTTGCGGCAAAAGATAGGCAAACATTTAAGACAACCTTATCAGCCGTTATTGTGTTATCAATGTGTGGTACAAAATAGGATACAACTATGTGTGGAGTCGTTGGGGTCGCAGCTCATGAGCCGGTCAACCAAATTCTTTATGATGCCTTAACCATGTTGCAGCATCGCGGGCAAGATGCGGCAGGTATTGTGACTTTACAGGATGGGCGTCTTTATTTACGTAAAGAAAATGGCATGGTACGTGACGTGTTTATGAACCGTCATATGCTAAAACTGGTGGGTAAGTTTGGTATCGGTCACGTTCGTTACCCGACCGCTGGTACCTCAAGTAGCGCCGAAGCACAGCCTTTTTACGTCAACTCGCCTTATGGTATTACCCTTGCGCACAATGGTAACCTAACCAATGCTGAAGGTTTGGCAAAATCTTTGTATCAAGAAGATCGCCGTCATTTAAACACTGACTCAGATTCTGAGGTGTTGCTAAACGTGCTTGCGCATGAAATGCAAAATATCAATAAAACCCACCCGACGCCTAAGGATATCTTTGCAGCAGTGACAGCGGTTTATAGCCGTATTGAAGGCGCTTATGGCGTGGTTGCCATGATTACGGGTCATGGGTTGCTAGCATTCCGTGATCCAAACGGTATCCGCCCGCTGATTTTTGGTAAGCGTATGGCTGCTAACGGCGGCACAGAATATATGGTTGCGTCAGAGTCAGTCGCATTGACAGGTTCAGGCTTTAGCATTGTCCGTGATGTCAAACCAGGCGAAGCGATCTTTATTGATTTGGACCATAAACTGCATACGCATCAGTGCGTTGAGCAAAAAGAATACACGCCTTGTATCTTTGAATATGTGTATTTTGCCCGTCCAGATTCTATTATGGATAATATCTCGGTTTATAAATCACGCCTACGTATGGGTGAAAAACTGGCTGATAAAATCCTTGCTGAATGGGGCGAAGATCACGATATTGATGTGGTTATTCCTATCCCTGATACCTCGCGTACTTCAGCGATGGAGCTGGCGCTAAAAATGAACGTCAAATACCGTGAAGGGTTTATGAAAAACCGCTATATCGGTCGTACCTTTATCATGCCAGGTCAGCAGCAACGTAAAAAATCCGTGCGTCAAAAGTTAAGTGCGGTACCGCTTGAGTTTAAAGGCAAAAACGTCCTTTTGGTCGATGACTCAATCGTTCGCGGCACGACTTGTCATGAAATTATCCAAATGGCACGTGATGCCGGTGCTCGTAAGGTATTCTTTGCCAGTGCTGCGCCGCCGGTTAAATATCCAAACGTCTATGGTATCGATATGCCAGTGCGTAGCGAGCTAATTGCTTCAGGTCATAGCGTTGAAGAAGTACGCGAGATTATCGGTGCCGACCGCTTGATTTTCCAAGATTTGGACGATTTGATTGAAGCAGTAAAAGATACCAAGCATAGTAAAGTTGAAGGCTTCGATTGCGCGGTATTTAATGGCTGCTACATCACTGGGCAAATCAATGAAGCGTATCTCGATCATCTACAAGAGCAACGTAACGACACCGCCAAAACAGGCAAAAAAGGCGTGCAAATCGTTGCTGATACCCCAGTCGATATGATGGGCGTAGAAGAGTTATAATAGAATAAGTAACTCAAAAATGGTAGTAAGTAAAAAGGCTGGATTCGTAAAGATTCTAGCCTTTTTTATTAGCACAAATAAACGTAGTCAGTATGAAATAAAATGATGAATAAACAGCCATAGGTGGCTGGTATAAATTTTCCTTGCTTACTGTTATCACAGAGGTTACGAAAAATTTATCCCAGCCGCGCTGTATCTTTTTTAAGATTAATCTACTATATAAAACGAACCTTTAACGTTTAATCAGCCTAAAAAACGCGTAAATAACCACAAAAAGCCATTAATCGCCGCGATACCGACGATCATGCTGACCAGCAATTGACGACTAAGATGATAGATAAGTAGCACCAATAATAACGCGCCAATTTGTGCCATAAATAAATGTACTTCGGCACTATTTAAGCCAGCTTGGAAGCCAGCATCGCCTGACAAACCTTGATAAGAAAGGCTGGTTAAAATCAGTAATACCATCACAGATAGCGGCAAGCTTTCATTTAAGCGATGTAGCCACGGTGTATCTAGCAGCTTTTTAGGTATTAAAGCGGGCAGGGCACGGGTAATAAAGGTCACGGCTGCCATCGCCAGTGTGGCAAGAATCAAATAACTACTGCTCATTGCTGCCTCCTTGCACACTGCGCTGTAACCAAAAACCACGCGCTAAAATCAGCAGCATACAAATCGTAATCGCTACTAATAACAACCAATTACTGGTAAATAATGAGGCAATCATCAAAGCAATCACCGCAATGCCAATCGGGAAATAGCGTTTGATACTTTGGAATTGCTCATAAGCTAAAATGGCAAATAAACAGACCAAGGCAAAATCCAAATGCGGTACCAAGTCACTGAGTGCACTGCCAATCATTACACCAATCGCACCAGCTAATACCCACCAACTTTGGTTAAACAAACTAATCGGCAGTATGAGTGATTGGCGCGACTCGTTTGGCAAACTGGTCATTACCGAAAACGTTTCATCGGTGAGGGCAAATAAACAGTAGGTTTTCGCTATTTTATTTTTTGGCAAATACTGCAATAACGGCATACCATAAAAGACGTGACGCAAGTTAATGGCGGCAATGTTGGTAGCAATATTACCAATCGGTAGCCCAGCACTTAGCATCGGTAAACACGCATATTGCGCCGCGCCTGCATATAAGACTACACTTAGCATAATAGTCGCCCACACTGGTACACCGGCTACTTGTGCGAGCACGCCAAAGGCGATGCCTGCTGGCAGATAACCCATGGCGACTGGCAAGCTTTTTTTAAAGCCTTCTGCCCAATGGTAATAATAGGCTTGATTTTGGTTTATCTCATTTGATTGAGTAGTCACGTGATATCCTAATTTTTCTTAATCTCTAATTTTTCTTACTTTTATGTATCGTTTATTATCTCTTTTGTGTTTATTAAACGCCTCATGTTAGCTAATTACTTTAATGGTCAAGCTTCAGGCTGCAATTTTTCATAGCTGCCTGTTTGATGGGCACGATATAAAAATCCACCGAGGATAATCAATCTTAATAATAATAAGCACCAAACGCTCAGCCAGATGCCGGTCATATCCCATTGCTGGTAGAGTAGCCAGCTTAAAGGGAAAAAGATAAGCGCCAATATCAGCGCGGCATTACGAATGACGCTACCAGCCGTTAAACCAAAAAATATTCCATCGAGCCAATAAGCGCCAACGCCAACCAGTGGCAGTAGTACCGCATAAAGGTGATAGTCATAAGCCAGCGCAAAGACGGGTTCGATATTGGTCATAAAATCCAAATAAGTTGGCATCGCCAGCCACCAAATCGCGCTTAGCATCATGGCAAGGCCGTAACTGACCACGCCTGTGCGTTTGACGATAATACGAAAGCGCGGCCAATCGCGTCGTCCTGCTGCTTGTCCGCTTAAGGTTTCTGCCGATACCGCCACGCCGTCAAGGGCGAAGGCTGAGATGCTTAATACCTGCAATAAAATAGCATTGGCGGCCAAAATAACATCGCCGCTTTGGGCAGACAGTCGGGTAATCCAAGCAAAGCTTAAGGTTAAAATAAGCGTACGGATAAAAATATCTTTATTTAACGAAAATAGCCTAAGCATCTTATCTTTAGTAAAATGTTCCTTATTAGCATTAAATAACGCGCGCCAAGAGATTTGCAAATGTCGACGGCTAAGCCACAATGCTAAGACCACCCCAAGCCAAAAGGCAATGGTCGTCCCTAATGCTACCCCAACCAAGCCCATCTGCAGCACATAAACGAAAAATAAGGTCAGAATAATATTAAGCATGGCGATAAAGCCTTGCTGATAAAGCATATAGCGGGTTTTGCCTTGACCAGCAAACCAGCCGATAAAGGCAAAATTCATTAGCTCTGCGATAACGCCCCAAAAGCGGACATCTAAATAAGTCTTGGCTGCACGACCGCTATCAGGATTGGCAGAAAGCGCTTGCAAGCCAAAATCAATGAGCCAAGGTTTTGCAATAAGTAGCACTGCGCCAATCATAAACGCAAGTAACAAAGCCCGCTGCAAAATTGATAGCAGCGGCGATTGCGTTTGTTTATGCGCATCATTATGAGCCAGCTGACCGAGTGCTTGTGCGGACAGTCCAGATGACGCGTATTGCAAAAAGTTAAAGCTGACTAATATCAAAGACAGCAGCTGAATAGCCAAACCCATGCCAGCAAGCTTGGCAGTGTCATTCATATTACCGACAATAGCTGTATCAATGACGCTTTGTAGCGGCATCGCAAGGTTAGCCAATAATACAGGTAAGGCAATCGCGATGATACGCGCATAACGAGTATCAATAGGCGGCATAGCACTTGGCGGCAGGGTAGATGACATAGCTTAGTCGCTTATATAACCATATAATAAGACAGAAAAGTTTAGTGATGACTTATCGAATAGTATTAAAAGATGGATAAAAATAGTATAAAGACAAAAGCACCTAGAGTTTAGGTGCTTTTATCGTGATAACGTTTGCTAAACAACTAAAAGTCTAGTGATTGGCTTTTATACAAGCGTTAATCTTGCTCATACATTTTTGGATCATTAAACGTGACGATTTCTTCTTCAAACTCAGGCTTTACTTTAACGATAAAGTCATCACGTGACAAACCCATCGCTAGAGGAATCGAGCTTGCGATATAAGTAGATGAGTAAGTACCAGCAAGTAGACCAATAAACAGGGCAGCCGAGAACCAGAATAAGCCATCACCGCCTAAGAATAACATCGCTAGTACTACCAATAGTACCGTTGAGATGGTCATAATCGTACGGCGCAGCGTCTCTGTCAATGACAAATCAACCGTTTGACGCGGCGTGATACCACGCACGCGGCGGAAGTTTTCACGAATACGGTCATAAACGACGATCGTATCGTTCAGCGAGTAACCAATCAACGCCAGTACAGCAGCTAGGACAGTTAAATCAAACGGAAAACCAAATAAGGCAAAGACCCCGATGGTTACCACCGCATCATGGAATAGCGACAGTACTGCGCCAAGCGCTAGCTTAAACTGGAAGCGTAGGGCAACATAGCCAAGCATACAAGCCAATGCCAATGCCAATGCCATAACCGAGTTTAAGTAGATTTCGTTACCGACTTGGCTACCGATTATATTAACGTTACTGATTTCAACGTTATTATTAGGCAATGCTAATGCTTTACTCAGGCTGGCGTTCAGTCCATCGACGTTATCTGACTGTGGTGGCAAGCGTACTAAAAGCTCTTGGCGCGTACCTAGATACTGTACGACCGCATCGTCAAAGCCATTATCGGCTAGGGCATTTACCACATCGGCTTGCTCAGCAGGCTGCTCATAACGCACATCTGCTGAAACCCCGCCGGTAAAATCAAGACCTAGATTTAGACCATTAACGGCGATGGCGATAATACTGCCAATCACCATCAGAAGCGATAGAAGTGCCATCGGCTTTTCTAACTTCATAAATGGGATGATACGCTGATCGCCAATGGCTTTGATACCACCTTCTGCGTAAGCAGCGGCATCTTCGGCAGAACCACCTAACATCAAATTAGGATCAACCGCTGCTGTGTTACCAGATGCTTGGGTCGCCAAGGCTTGATTTTCTTTCCCACCGCGGCGGGTTTTTGAACCGGTCAATTTAGAGGTTCTAGGGTTATTAGCTTGCGTATTACTGCCTTTGCCATCACGGCGCGGTTTTTTACGGCGGCGCGTACCAGTAGTATTTGCTTCACCGTTTGAGCCATTTCGATCTGGGTTATTTTCTTGTTCTAGCGGATTGTTATTATCGATAGCCATAGTTTTCTCCTAACCGATGCTCAGACGTTTGATAGATTTGCGCTTGCCGTAAGCAATTTGTATCAGCGCACGCGTCACCAAAATGGCGGTAAATAGCGAGCTGACAATACCAATCGCGAGGGTAATCGCAAAGCCTTTAATCGGACCCGTACCTATCGCAAATAAAATAAAGGCGACCAGTAAGGTTGTGATATTGGCATCGAAAATACTACTAAAAGCACGGTCAAAACCTGCGACGATGGCGGATTTTGGCCGGACACCATTTGCCAGCTCCTCACGTATCCGCTCAAAGATCAGCACGTTGGCATCGACCGCCATACCAATGGTCAAGACAATACCAGCAATACCCGGTAGGGTGAGTGATGAGCCTAAGATTGACATGATAGCAATGATAATAATGACGTTAATTGCTAGGGCCACGTTGGCAATGACGCCAAATAAGCGATAGAAAACAATCATAAAGGCGAAAACTAATAAATAACCCACTTGGGTAGAGAATAAGCCTTTTTCGATATTTTCTTGACCGAGTGATGGACCAATCGTACGCTCTTCCACGAAATACATCGGTGCTGCTAGCGCCCCTGAACGTAGTAAAAGGGCAAGCTCAGCCGCTTCAGCGCTACTGTCAAGTCCAGTAATACGGAATGACGAGCCCAGTACCGCTTGGATATTGGCACGGTTAATGACTTTGGTTTCTGCATACGGTGTACGTACTTCAACCGTCTCACCAGTCGCTGGGTCTTCTTTATAAGCGATACGTTGTTTATTCTCAATAAACAGCACCGCCATTTGTTTACCGACAGCAGTACGGGTAGCGTTTTGCATGAGCTTGCCACCAGCACTATCTAGGGTAATGCTGACTTCAGGCGAGCCATTTTCATCGATGCCTGTCTGAGCATTGGTGACTTTATCACCGGTGACAATCGCTTGACGCTCAAGCAATACTGGCGGACCATCGAGTGTTTCAAAGGGGAACGCTTCAGTGCCAGCAGGCGGAATACCGCCCATATAGTTTTCAGCACCTTCAGCAACCATACGGAACTCAAGGTTAGCCGTACGACCAAGGACACGTTTTGCCTCAGCGGTATCTTGTACGCCTGGGAGTTCAACGACGATACGGCTAGCACCTTGCGATTGTACCAAAGCTTCAGTCACGCCAAGCTCAGCAATACGATTGCGTAGGGTGGTCAAGTTTTGGTTGACCGCGTAGCTATTGATTTCATCTAAGGTGGCATCGTTATACGCTAAAATCAGCGCAGGGCCCTGCTCATCAATCGAAGACTGTAGCGTGAAAGTATTACCCATCGAGCCTTGCAAGATGTTTTGCGCACGGTTACGGGTATCGGTATCAGCGAAATGCAGCACCACGCCACGTTTTTCGGTTTTGATACCTTTTACCGCAATACGCTCAGCACGTAAGTCACGGCGCATATCACGACTGGCACTGGTCAAACGCTGCTCGAGCGCTTTATCCATATCCACTTCTAGTACAAAACGTACACCGCCGCGCAAATCAAGCCCGAGTTTCATCGGTTTTGCACCGATATCACGCAACCACTCTGGGGTCGTTTGTGCCAAGTTTAGTGCGACCACATAGTCCTCGCCCAAATTCTGACGCAGCACTTCCTGAGCTTTTAGCTGATCGACTGGATTATCGAGACGCACCAGCGCGCTGTTGCCCTCAAAGGTACCATCATGATTATTGATGCCAGCCTCTTCAAGTAAGCTTTTAGACTGGGTCAAAATACCTTCAGATAGCTGTGTACCTGCTGCGGCACTGGTAATCTGTACGGCAGGTTCATCAGGATAGAGGTTAGGGGCCGCATATAGACCGGCAATGATAAGCACGACGGCGATGAGTAAGTATTTCCAAGCGGGATATTGCATAATCACTTCTTTAAGTTGATAAACTACTGGCGACGCAGGCCACAAGTTAGCAGATGGGAAGTTAGCGATAACAATGGCAGGTGATTAAATGGAGAGCTACTATTGTGTGTTAGTAGTCGTACTAAATTCTGCACCACTGCGATCATCCGCGATGATAGTAAAGCAAAAAACGGTTAAGCGTAAACAGTAAAGCGAAAAATGACCGTAAATAATGTACGGTCATTTTACAGTCATTACAACCAATAATTGATATCTAGCAGCAATTAAGCTCAATAAAAGTTTGTCAATTATTGAATTTCTAAATGACAATTAAACGCTTTCAATGGTGCCAGCCGGCAATACTGAAATCACGGACGCACGTTGCACTTTAACATCGGTATGATTGTTTAAGCTCACTACCGCATAATCACCTTCCAATGCCTTAATACGGCCCATAAGACCACCAGCAAAAATGATTTCGCTGCCAACGGTCAACGCGTTGACCATCGCACGGTGTTCTTTGGTACGTTTAGACTGTGGGCGAATCACCAAAAAGTAAAAAATGGCAAAAAAGGCAACCGGCAACAAGATTTGTCCAAACATTGACGCAGCGCCGGCAGTTTCTGGTGCCGCATGGGCCGCTTGAATGAATAAGCTCATAATTTCTCTCAGTAAGTCATAGATAAGAATAAATTTACACGCATAGTAACAAAAAATCTCAGGCTTGGTAACTGTTAATCATAGGCTGAGGGCGTTTTTGTTGCAATTCATGGGGTGGCTATGATAGTTATAGTGATAGAGGATTTGTTATTATAAGCAAAGCAAGGGCAATTATGCAGTAGACATAACAAGCCAAATGTTAAGTTAATATAAAGTTGTTATTATTTTATAATTTTCAAAAATATGGGTAGCTATATTTCTAAGCAATTGATAATAATAGCTATTTATCGCAAATTGCCAGTATCATAAACAGAATGGCTGTATAATAGAGTGGTTTGAGCACGTTTTTAATGATTGGGTAGAAAAGCATTCGTATTTATCGGCTATTATTTTCTATCTGCCAGCGCTTGCTCATGATATATTGTGATTTCCTTTTTCTTCTTTGTTTAGGTTACCTAACTTGTTTACCTTTTTTATGTCTGTACCTCGCTTATACCGTCCTCGCGCTTGTCGTAAAGACGCCTCTGCTGAACCTCCCCCGACGATGGGTGACAGCGATCGCTCTTATATGACACGCTTTAATAGCAAATCGTTTTCGGCGTTTATTCTATTGCTAACCTCTTTGCTACCACAAGCGGTTTGGGCAGCAGGTGAGGTAGCAAATCCTACTGCTAGTAGCGTGCTACTGCTTATTTTATTTGTGCTCATTGCCATTGGCATCTCGTTCATTTGTTCGCTCGCCGAGGCGGCACTCCTCAGCATGACGCCGTCGTATATTGCTGACTTGCAGGAAACGAACCCAAAAAAATCCAACATGCTAAAACGCCTAAAGGTTGATAATATCGATCAGTCGTTGGCAGCTATCTTAACGTTAAATACCGTGGCGCATACTTTAGGCTCGATTGGGGCGGGTGCGCAGGCGACGATTGTCTTTGGTAGCGCTTGGTTTGGTCTGTTTTCGGCGTTCATGACCTTGGCTATTTTGTTTTTATCCGAAATCATGCCAAAAACCCTAGGCACTATCTATTGGCGTCAATTGGGCGGCATGGTTGCTTATTTTGTTCGCGGTATTATTTTGCTGCTCTATCCTTTGATTTGGTTCTCAGAAAAATTAACCAAACTGCTGGTACGCGGTAAAGAGCCGCAAGCGTTTAGCCGCCGTGAATTTGCGGCACTCGCCAGCATCGGCGAAGAATCAGGACAGATTGATCCATTAGAGTCACGTATTATTCGTAATCTATTGGCATTTGGGGCGATTAAAGTTGAAGATATCATGACCCCGCGTTCGGTGATGCTTGCATTTGAAGAGCATAAAACCGTCGCTGATTTATTGGTTGATCGGCCAAAACTGACCTTTTCGCGTTTGCCAATTTATGATGGCGATTTGGACAATATCACCGGTTTTGTCTTAAAAACCGACATGCTCTTAGCAAAATTTAACCATGCCGCTCATAAACCATTGACCCAGTTTAAGCGCGACATTACCTTTGTATTTTCAAAGATGAAGTTGTTTGATTTATTAGAGCTGATGCTAAAAAACCGAATTCATATCGCCATTACTGTCGGTGAGTACGGCGAAGTTAAAGGCTTGGTAACTTTAGAAGATGTGTTTGAAACTTTATTAGGGCTTGAAATTGTCGATGAGATAGATCGCGTCGAAGACATGCAAGCTTTGGCTCGGCAGATGATGGACAGACGCGTTGAGCGTTTAGGCATGAAGCTCAGCGATGATGAAAGTTATGAAGACGGTCATAATGAACATAAGCATGAGAAAAATGGTCATTAAAGATTGGATTAAGCAGATAAATGCACAGGACTGTTTTGCGTGAGATTCGCAATAATCACACAGGGTGTCACATAGCTGTGAGAATTGAGTGATAGGCTAAAACTAACATAACAATGTGTCGTTAATTAACCTAAGTTTTACACACAAATAGCCTTAAACACAAAAGAATTATAAGCGCCTGATAGATTTAGGTCTTAAGTCAATATATGACCATAATCTATAGCCATAATATTATTTGGCTTTAACGACACACGACGATAATGATAATAGTATTACTAAGGAATATCATGAAACGACTATGGGGAAAAGGGCTGCTGGCTCTATTGATAAAAAGTGCTGGCGTGACAGCAGTAGTGGCCGCTGCTAGCGCTATAAGTATCAACGCGCAAGCGGCGACCATGAGCAATGCACTGGTACAAAACTATGCCGCTGCTATGAAGTCAGCTGCCAATAGCCAAAACTCCAACCAAGTGGCGCGCTTGGTGTCAGATGATGCGCTGATTTCGATGTCCAGAAAAGGCAAAACCACCAGCCTTGATAAAGACGCTTATCTGCAACTACTGCAAAGAAGCTGGCGTGATACGTCAAACTATCGCTACGATATTACGGTGGATAACATTGTGATTACGGGCGACCAAGCCAAAGCCAATGTCACCACCAATGAAAGCTGGGTAAAAGACGGTCAAAAAGTTTCATTTGTTACTTCATCGCGAGTCACACTGACGTTATCTACGGGTAATGCGGTGCTTTTACGCGCGGTCTCACAAGTGACCATCAACTAAAAATTAGTCATATATCAAGTTCTGTATTATGAAGTAAGCCATCAAAAGATAAGGCAAATGACTTTTTGCGCATTATCTTTACGATTAGGCTGGTTTTTGTTTGATATTGCGTACTATACTGTCGATTAACTTTATTTTATCACTTATTGTTGTTAGGAAACTTCCACTATCATGTCTACTGTGTCATCAAAATCTCGCTCCTTTATCGCTTTACCATTGACGCTGGCGGTGTCGACTTTACTTATCAGTGCTTGTAGTAATACCTCAGCGGTAAAAAAGACGGGTACGACTGGCAGCTCAGCTGTGGTTAACAAACGTCCCGCTACCCAAGTGACTAAACCAAGCACGGGCGCTGATTATTCGACAGCTTTTTTGGATGCTGAAAGCTTAGATGAGCTGGCAGATTTATTAGAAGCGACTGATATGACGATGGTTGAAGGTAATAAACTTGCTATTCAACAATATGGTGATTTGTGGAATCGCTTGCGCGCAGGCTACCGTATGAATGGTGGACGCCCTGTTTATAATCAGCGTATTGAAGCGCAAAAAGGTTGGTTTACCAGTCGCCAAGACTATCTAAACCGCTTGACCGCTCGTGCCAGTCGCTATCTTTACCATACCGTTCGAGAAGCTGAGCGCCGTAATATTCCAACCGAACTTGCGTTATTGCCAGTGATTGAGAGCTCCTACGATCCAAGTGGAACCAGTAGTGCCGCCGCCGCCGGTTTATGGCAGTTTATTCCAAGTACCGGACGCATTTATGGTCTAAATCAAAGTAGCACCTATGATGGTCGCCGTGACGTGATTGAATCAACGCGTGCCGCTTACGACTTTTTGACCGCATTGCACAATCAATTTGGTAGTTGGGAGCTGGCATTAGCTGCTTATAACGCCGGTCCTGGTCGGGTGCAAAAAGCCATTGATGCCAATGCGGCGCGCGGTTTGCCAACCGATTACTGGTCGCTCAGACTACCGACTGAAACCATGAACTATGTACCGCGCTTTTTAGCGGTTGCCGAAATCGTTGCCAAGCCTGAGCAATATGGCGTCTATCTGCCTGCTATCGCTAACCGTCAGCATTTCCGTAGTGTACCGGTCAATTATGGTGTGAGCCTAGCGGAAGTGTCGCAAGTGACAGGGGTTAGTTACGATGAGTTAGAAAGGCTGAATACGGCGCTGACATCAGCGCGCGTCGACGCATCAGGGCCGCAGCGTATTATCATTCCAAACGATGTCAGCTTGACGACAGATGCTAAGCTTAGCTCGTTAAGAGGTAATGGTAGCAGTAACGTGATAGCTTCTAGTAATACGAGCACGAGTACAACGCCTAGCTATTCAGGCTCAACCACACCAAGCTACAATAATAAACCATATACCAGTAGTGGCTCGTTACCGACTACCGGCAGCGCCCTTGCAGAGTATGCCGCGAGCGCAAGCGTACCACAGCAGACCACCAGTTATATTCCGCCGACGGCTTCACCGACCAGCAGCTCCGTTTACAGTAACAACAATACCGTCCGTACTGAGCCACCGCTGACGTCTGCTGAAACCAAAAAGATTAACGCTGAGCTAAAGAGCAGTAACAGCTTACCGACCACATCGGCGCAAATCACACAAAACAATACCATTATTCAAGAGCCGCCATTAAGTAAAGCGGAACGTGATTACATTGCCAATCAGATTCGTATTAGTACGCCTGAAACCAATGTCGTCAACGCCGATGGTAATATCAACCTATCAGCCGTTCAGACGCAGCAATCTATTTTAGAGGCAACTGGGCAAGAGAAGAAACTGAGCTTCCCGAAAAAATCGGCTAGCAAACCAAAACCACAAGGCACGCGTACTACCTATACGGTTAAGCGTGGTGATACCTTGGCGAATATCGCCAGCCGTGCTGGTGTTAGCTGGCGTGATATCGCTGAATGGAATCAGATAGATGCGAGTGCCAATCTGTTGGCTGGCAGTACTTTATACCTATACAACGCTAAATCTATCGAGCCATTGAGTAGTGCGAGCAATACCACTAGCCAGCCTGAAAGCTATATCGTTCAAGGTGGCGACACGCTAATCGGTACTGCCAATCGTTTTGGCTTATCGGTGACTCAGCTCGCCACATACAATAATCTGAGCAGTAGAGCAGACTTGCTACGTGGACAAAAACTGTGGTTGGTACCTGGTAAAGTCACTGCACCTGCTGCCACGCCTGCTGCGCCATCAACCAAACCTAGTAAATCTAGTACGGCTACCAAAAACTACAAAGTCAAGCCGGGCGATGGCTTGATTGCGCTATCTCGTCAATTTAATGTACCGACCACCACCTTGGCAAACTTAAATAATATGGGTACGACGGACTCACTATACGTCGGTCAAATCTTAAAAGTGCCTGCCAATGTAGACTTTACTGCCGCAAATACTAGCTCAAGTAGCGCTAGCAATCCTGTGAAAACCAGTGCTCCTACAAGTATAGTGGCAACGACCAACTATAAGGTCAAATCGGGCGATACTTTAATCGGTATTGCAAATAGTGTTGGTATCAGTCCTGAAGAGCTAGCAGCCGTTAACCCTAACTTTGATGCTAGGGCACGCTTACAACGTGGTCAGACAATCAAAGTGCCGGTTTCAAAAGATTTGGTCGATCGTCAACTTAATGACAAAGCGGTCAGCTATAAAGTGAAATCAGGCGATACGTTAACGGGCGTAGCGCAGCGCTATAATATCGGTTTAAGTGATTTGGCCGCCGCCAATAATTTGAAAACCAATTCTAATCTGATATTGGGTCGTACGATTACCATTCCTGCAAATGGTACGGTCAGTGTTACTAGTACGTCTAACAGTAATACTAGTAGCACCAGTAACAAGAGCACCGCAAGTACAGAAACAGCCAGTAGTACCAGCACTGGTAAAAAACTTGGTAATACCGAAAGCTATAAAGTAAAAGCGGGCGATGGTCTGATTGCGCTAGCACGTCAGTTTGGGATATCGGTAGAGGATTTGGCGGCGACCAATAATTTGGCGACCAACGCCCAGTTACAACGTGGGCAGACCATCAAAGTACCAAAAGCAACCGTCAGCTATACCGTAGGCTCGGGTGACAGTTTGATTGGCCTAGCACGTAAGTATGGTGTATCTACCAAAGAGCTCGCTGATATGAACAATATCGCTGTCGATACCATGCTGCAACGCGGTCAACGTTTAACCGTACCGAATCGCTAATGTAGAATGTAGTCGCATTTGACAAATTTTAAGCATTAAAAAAAGCTGCTCTAATTAAGAGCAGCTTTTTTGTTGGCATTATTTTGTTCAAGATTTAAGACTTTATTCAAGGTTTAGAGCCTTTAGCAAAACCATATTAAACCGTTTGCGTCTTAATGGTTTCAAGATAACTTCTAATATTACTCACATAATGCATGGCCTGACCATAACGGCTGTTTGACGCTCTGTTTTCTGACAAATAAGCATATATGTTTGCCCAGCTTTTATCATCGATACCATTGGCGCTCAATTTACGCTGGATACTTTTTACAGCATTTGGACCCATATTATAAGCGGCGAGGGCAAACCAGATGCGATCAGTCTTTGGTACATCGGCGAAATCGGCTTTCATTTGCTCCAAATAACGCGCCCCACCACCAATACTTTGATACGGGTCAACGCGATCAGAGACGCCCATCGCCTTAGCGGTATTATTGGTCAGCATCATGATACCGCGCACGCCAGTCGGAGAGACAGCATTAGCATTTAAATGCGACTCTTGATAACCCATGGCGACCAGTAGCTCCCAGTCGTGATTATAATTACGCGCTTGCTCTTGAAACGATGACTGATAATCAGGCAACTTTTCTGTCAAGGTCTTTTTAAAATGGTCTTGGCTATAAGCATCTTTTAACAAGTTCTGATTATAAAACGCCGCCAATTTTTGCGTGTGTTCAAGCTTAATACTATCACATAAAAAGTAACTGGCTTTTTGCGATAATGGATCGTTGGCAGAATTAAATGTCCAACTGACCTTAGGATGCAGCCCATTTTTAGTCAAGCTGGCATCATAGCCGCAGCTCACATTAACAGAGGCTAAGTCTAGCTGGCTTTTTAGCTGGGTACTGGCGGTGGTCAAAGCCATATCGGCATCGCCTGATTTTAAAGCTCTGAGCGCTGCTTCTTCGCTAGCATAGGCTTTGAGATTGATGTTGACGCCAAGCCCATCTGCATAGCTACGCACTAAATCATAGCCAAAACCGTGCTGAAAGCCGTCGGTTGCAAAGTAGGTGCTGTCACCCGGTACAGCAGCAACCGTTAGAGTGTTTTCTAACATAACGTGCGCATAGGCAGGCACAGGCGCGTTCATCGTGGTCAAGCTCTCAGCCGGTAAAGAGAGCAGAGCGATGCTTGATACTTGTGCCAATTTCTTGGTTTTGGAAAATTTGGTTTTGGCGCAACCAGTCACTTTGATAGGTGCAACTGCTGGAACGAAGTTACTTTTGGTGTGCAGTAAGCGCTTAGATGGACGCAGTAAATAAGAAATACGGCGTTTGGCCCCTTGCGCAGATACTTTCACACGGTAAGTAATACGCTGCATGGATGTCTCCTGATTTTAGCCATCCTGCATACCATAAAAATGCTTAATCAATTTATGCGGCTTATATAGTTATAAAAAGCGTATGGCTATATAAGTGGCATAAACTGGCGTTACATTTTAGATCACATCAGCCTGATAAATAGCATAAGGTCGCTGTCATCTTGTTTACATATGGCGCTGCTAACATCAAATATATAACCGTTAGCACAACCGTCTTTTTATCATTTAACGCATAGGTAGCTACTTTTTAGAAGATAAAACACGCACTTCAAACATCATTCTAAAAAAAGACGCACCACAGCGCGAAGGGTATAAATCGGATGATTCCTTCATCGCTATAAAATGAGTTAGTGATTAAAAGACTGGCTATAAAACCATATGAAACATAGGTAAGGTCATGAATAAATTATTGAGACAAATATACAGCATAAGCGCCGTACAACTGCACTTAATCGTTGCTGCGTTTATATTAATCACGAGCTACTCTTTAAATCGATTGTAGTAGAGGAGCTGGCTAATAATATGGTTTGCTCAGCGATAAAGATGAGTAATACCCCTTGTCTGCTAGCGAGTAAAAAAAACACCATCAGAGAAATTTTGCTCTAATCTTATCGCGACGCTAAAATAAAAATACTGTTTAAAAACCACTGTCTCATCAGCTAAATAAGGCAAAGAGAGTATTTAAATGATCACCGTTAAAAACCTTATTAATTTATTAAAAAATAGAGCTTTAATCGATGAAAAAAATTTTAGCGCCATAACCGGAAGCTATAAAAATGGGAAGTCTCATGACAAGACATTCTTTCTTCAGGAACTAATATGCGGATATTCATTATATTATTCAAGTGGAGTTAATAAATTAGCGATAAAACTTAACAATAGCACTATAAACGGTAAAAAACGCCTTTGTTTTGGCTGACCCAGTGACAAAAAGTGCTATAAGAAAAGATTGCGCCTAAGCAGCATTTTCTGTATTTGACGCAAAATATTAATATTAACGCTTAATAAACTTAGTGCTTCAACTGAGAAAAAACAATTGTAGGTAGATAAAACTGTTTGATTATCAAGCGGAGCTTAATGGTTAGGCTGGGTTATCAATGTCAATAAAAGTCACGGGCAAGCCAAGTTGCTCAGCCAGTAGTTCGCCCAACGCTTGAATACCGCCGCGCTCGGTGGCATGGTGACCGCAGGCAAAGTAATCAATGCCAAGCTCACGGGCGCTATGGGTAGTGCGCTCTGATATTTCACCAGAAATATAAGCATCACAGCCCATCAATGCTGCTTGCTCAATCATATCTTGCGCGCCGCCTGTACAGATACCCACGCGTTCAATCAATCTGCTGTCCGCTTGCGTAGGCTCAGCGTTGGTTGCGGCGTTATAGGTGGCGGGAATGTGTAATGGCACCCGACCTAAAGCAGCGGTAATCTGGGTAATAAGGTTTTGAGCGCTTTGCGGCTGGCAGCTGGCAATATTGCCAACCGGATGCGACTCATGCGGATAAAGCGCACCGATGATATTCATATCGAGTAACTCAGCAAGTTTGGCATTATTGCCAATAATAGGATGGGCATCGAGTGGCAGGTGGTAGCCAATCAAAGAAATGCCATGCTGCATCAGTTTGCGAATACGTTGACCTTTCATGCCTGTGATGGTCTCAGGCTCGCCTTTCCAAAAATAGCCATGATGCACCACGATAGCATCGGCGTTATCAGCAATCGCGGCGTCAATCAACGCCTCACAGGCGGTGACACCGGTGACAATACGACCGATAGGTCGCCCGCCATCTACTTGCAAGCCATTTGGTGCATAGTCTTTAAAGGCTGCTGCTGATAAGTAGTCGTCACAAAAATCCGTCAAAGCTTGTGCGCTAATCGTCTTATTTGGCGTTTGGCTTGAAAACTGACTTGAGAACTGATTTGAAAGCTGGTTTAAGGTTTCGGTCGAGCTATTGTGTTCGGTCATGGTCTTTCCTTATAATTGTTGCCGTTACGGACGGTTCTTGATTGTTTGTTATTTACAAATTTCAAGCGTTCAATGCAGTAAGTATTGCCGCTAAATAAGCAAAATATCTGTTTATAATTAACTTTGCTCTAAGTCGTTAGGGTGTTTAATAGCGCCATTTTAGCATGGTGCTGTAAAAGAGTAGATAACGCGGATAACTGAAACGGTACACGATACGTTACTATTTATCGATGTTGCCAGTTATAATTTGCATACCTGAATCTATAGAATCCGTAGCGCTTATATTATTCAATCTTGTCTTAGGTATTATTAGGCATCACTGCCCAACGAGAAGCGTTTGCGTATAGTTATCATTCATTCACTGTTTTTACCAAACTGTTTTCACAAAACTATTTTTAAAATAGAGAGGTTTTTATATGTCGTCATCTCGGAATACCAATAACAATAACAAGGCCGGCGCGTTAACGTGGTTGCCTTGGGTTTTGTTGCTGATAGTGGTTGCAGCGTTTATTTGGTTGTTTACGAGTATGAAGACGGCATCAGAGCAAGCGTGGGAGCCGCCTAGAACCATGCCTGCCGAGCAGCAAGCATCAGCGCCAGCGTCCGATACACCTGCGCCGATTGCTTCTTATCATAATGGCGTTGCTCGCGCGTCACAATCTGTCGTCAATATCTATACCACGCAGACGATGGCCGAGCATCCTTATATGAACGATCCGGTATTGCGCCGATTTTTTGAGTTTCATGGTGGGCCGTCCCAAGAGCAGGGCAATACTAACTTGGGTTCTGGGGTCATTGTCTCAGAAGATGGTTATATCGTGACCAACGCTCATGTCCTTGAAAAAGCTGATGAAATTACGGTGGCCTTTAATGATGGGCGCAAGAGTCGTGCGAAATTGATTGGTACCGATCCAGACAGCGATTTGGCGGTGATTAAAGTTGATATGACTGATTTGACGCCCCTTGGTTTTCGTAAAGACCCTATTCGTGTTGGCGATGTGGCATTGGCGATTGGTAATCCATTCGGGGTTGGTCAGACGGTGACGCAAGGTATTATCTCGGCGACAGGGCGAACAGGACTTGGGGTTAATAAGTTTGAAGACTTTATCCAAACCGATGCGGCGATCAATCCGGGTAACTCAGGTGGCGCGCTGGTTGATGCTTACGGCGAGCTCATTGGTATTAATACCGCTATTTACTCGCGCTCTGGCGGTTCGATGGGTATTGGCTTTGCCATTCCTACTGCCATCGTTGAGCAAGTGATGAATGCCATTATTAAAGATGGAAAGGTTAGTCGTGGTTGGTTGGGTATCGAAATCCAATCGCAGCTACGAGATCCTACGCAGCTTGAAACTTCAACAGGTGTCGAAGTATTTAATGTCGTGCCTAAAAGTCCAGCGGCTAAGAGTGGCTTACGCATTGGCGATATTATTTTGTCAATTGACGGTATTGAGATGACCGATGCCAATACCTTAATCCAATATGTCGCTCGTAAAGCACCAAATACCACGCTTAATGCCCAAGTCTTACGCCAAGGCAAAAACAAGCAAGTAAAAATCCTGCTAGAAGAGCGTCCAGCGCAAGAACCTATGGCGCGCCCTGTTATCATTCACGATGAAACGCTTGGTGGTATGGGCGATCCTAGTCTACAAGATGAAGGGACAGAGGTGCCTATGATGTCAGAAGCGGAGCGTGACCGTATGCGCGAAGAGCTATTGCAGCTATTTGAAAGAGATGGCGCACCTTTATAAAAGTATGGTTTACACATATTACTGTGGAATTTAAAAAATAAAAAAAGCGCGCTATCTTCAAAATAGCGCGCTTTTTTATTAGCATTTTTACTTTTAAAAATAACTTTATGAATGTCGCTGCTATTTTTCTATCAGCTCATGATTGATATAAATGACGCCTTGCACGCGGCAGCAGCAGGGCAAGATTTCGTCTTCTTCAATCATAGCAAGCGGCTCAAACGGATAATCAATAACGTGTGAGCTGGCGATGCGCTTGATGCGGCAACTGCCACAATAGCCTTCCTTACACTGATAATTGATATCGTGTCCGGTGCGTAGCAATCCATCGAGCAGACTTTCGTCATCATGCAAGTAGAATTGCTTCTTACTCGTCATTACCCAAGTCATAATTCAACCTTATCTTAATTTTCCCATCGCATGTAAAGTGCCTTTAATGGTAATTTTTAATCATAAAATCTTGCTAAAACGATAGTGGCCTAACCTTAAAATAGTAAAATTAAGCCATGACAATCATATTATTAAAGCCAAACGTTTAAAGCTCTTAAAGCTCAAAGTCGTCAAAATCGCTATTGGATAAATCTGAATCAATTTGACCGACCAAGTATGAGCTGATCTCCGTTTCTTGCGGCGCAACTTGCACGTTATCAGACGACAACCACGTATTAATCCATGGAATAGGGTTTGATTTTGAGTTCGGGAACGCTACTGGCAAGCCAACCGCTTCCATACGTAAATTGGTGATATATTCGATATATTGGCAAAGGATGTCTTTATTTAAGCCGATCATTGAGCCGTCTTTAAACAGATAACCCGCCCATTCTTTTTCTTGCTGCGCCGCTTTGGTAAAGATTTCGATGCTTTCTGCATAGCATTCATTAGCAATCTCAACCATCTCTGGATCGTCACGACCATTACGCATCAAGTTTAGGATATGTTGCGTCCCAGTTAAATGCAGCGCCTCATCACGGGCGATTAATTTAATAATCTTGGCATTACCTTCCATCAGCTTGCGCTCAGCAAAGGCAAACGAGCAAGCAAATGACACATAAAAACGAATGGCTTCTAGGACGTTAACCGCCATTAAGCACAAATACAGCTGCTTTTTCAGCGATTTTAAGCTAACGGTCACTTCTTTGCCATTGACGGTATGCGTGCCTGCGCCATACATATTATAAAGCTGTGAGTCGTAGTACAAATCATCGTAGTACTTGGCGATATCAGAGGCGCGTTCTAAAATGTGCTCATTTTGCATGATGTCATCGAAGACCACGCCGGGATCATTAACGATATTACGAATGATATGGGTGTAGCTGCGCGAGTGAATGGTCTCAGAAAACGTCCACGTCTCAATCCACGTCTCAAGCTCAGGAATTGACACCAGCGGCAATAGCACCACGTTTGGGCTACGACCTTGGATAGAGTCCAGTAGGGTCTGATATTTTAGATTACTGATAAAGATGTGCTGCTCATGCGACGACAGGTTGCCATAATCGATACGGTCTTTTGAAACGTCGACTTCTTCTGGACGCCAAAAGAATGACAGCTGCTTTTCAATCAACTGCTCAAAGATAGGGTGTTTTTGTTGGTCATAACGCGCCACGTTGACCGGCTGACCAAAAAACATCGGCTCTGTTAGCGCATTGTTTGGCGTTTGGGAAAAAATCGAGTAAGTCATAGTTCCACCTTTATAAGTGCTACAGTTGTGAATCAAAAGTTTTAAAATACCGTCTAAAGAATACGGGCAAAACGGCGTTATAGGTTCTCTAAAGATATTTGCGTTGGTTCTTGTCCATCATTCATATACGCTTTAAAAATCTCGCTAAGCTCACTATCGTCTAAGCTTTCTAGCTCATCGATAGCACTCTTACGCAGTGTACTTAATTCTACCTCTGCGGCTTTCTGAACTTCTTTTTTTGTCTGCTTTTTAACGGGTTTTTTTGCTGGTCTTGGCGCGTCCATCTTTTCTACTGCGCTACTATCTAATTGCTGACGAACGTCGTCGATATCGACTGCTACTTGCACGATATACGAGTTACCATCGTTTAGGTCTGAAAATACGTTAGGGATAAACAAACCACCGTCTTTGATGATTGCGGTATATTGCACGTCTATGACCTCCGTCATTTTTATTCTTTGTGTGTTTCAATTATAGAGGTAAAGCCAAAGTGTTTTTATTTAATAGTCATTATATTAAGTAGCCAATCCCGCCTACCGCTTGTATCTGCCTAGCCGCTGGCGTGCAGTCTATCGTGTCTGACCGCATTCCTGTTGTCTCGATACTACGTCCAGCCACAGACTGCATCGCCATCGTCGTCAGTAGGATACCGCTATAGTCGGGGCTAGACAACCGTGTTAGGGCGTGGTTTATAATCTATCAATGATAGATTTTAGCGTAGGGCAGGCTACTTTTTAATACTCTAATCGCTTTCTAATATAGCTGTAGTGATTTATATAAACCTCTATGCACTGCAATAGTATGGTTAAAGTTTAATTTTGCTTCAGTGTTAATATGTCTAGAGACCAGTTTATTAGTATCATTGCTATGATTACCTATCACACTAAATTTGAATAAAGCTAGTAAAACGAATTTATAGTCTTTATGAGGTGTATCACTTTCAGCATAAAGTTCTTCATACGAAGATTTAAACTCTTCTATCTTTAAATGAGCTTTACCGATTCTGGAGAGTAGTTCAAATATTTTTTCAATGTCAGGAAGTATAACGTGAATTTCATCTGCTAACTCACTTCGGAAATAGCTTGAATACGTTATATCTTGTGTAGTCACAGTGGATGGTAGAACTTCATTCTCATTAGATTCGTAAACTTTTTTAGCACATAATTGAATAAATTTAATATAATCTCTTGGTCTGATCAGTGTTTCTCTAGTAATCCAATCGTATATAGAAGTCCTTTTATCCCGATTTCCACCAAAACGTATAGTTCTGTTTGAGAAGAAGTAACTCCACACCTTATCGAAACTATCAACTGGATGTTCTGGACTAATAGCTTTAGATAACCTATATGCTATCAATGACTGGATAGAATATTTTGTCCATTTTAAAGATATTGATAAATCACTCCATTTAGTTTTGTCGTGGTCTTGAATCAAATCGTAGATATCGTCTCTTAAAAAATGACAGGGTTTATTTTTAGCTTATGCTCGAATGAAAGAGATTTAATATATTGGACAGCCTTGAAAAGACCTGCTATCAAATCTAAATATTCACCGGTTGATTCTAATACTGACTGATACCGATAGTCTTCATCTAATTCATCAAATATGATGAAATAGGTAGCATTACCAATATTTTTAAAAATTAATTCCTCTAATACATCGACTTTTTCTATCCAACTTAGTTGATCTTCAGCATCTGACGTACCATATGAAAAAGAAAATATCTTTGCATCAAATTTAAATTCTTTTGAAGTAATACTTTTAATTCTTCTAGATAAACTATTGATAGGCTTATTAGGCAAAATTGATTCAATAGCTTTTCTTAAGCCTGAATCTAATGATTCATTGGATTGCATTAAGTATAGTATTTCTATATATATTATATATTTCCAGATAGTTATGTATTCATTAGGATTTGTATAACTACTATCTTTCAGAATATAAAGCTCATTAAAAGGAAAGTGTTTAAGAGATATGCTTCTAACAAAATAATCATAGGAAGCATTAGATTTTAAAAAATTAGCTATAGCAGTTTTACCTGTACCTTTTCTTCCTATTACATAAGACTTTTCCCCTTTAAGAAGCATATCTACTTCAAAAGTCTTATAAAAGTACCTTTCGTTATCTTCAAGATTAGAGTCGATTTTCCAGCTAGCCACTTCTTTAAAGGCTTCTATTCGTTCGTCAGGCATAATTATCTCCGTCCTTGAGGCTAACTAAATTTAAGAGTTCAATAACAATAAACAGCGAGCTTAACCCAAAAGCCAAACCCGCCATCCATCAATAGCCTAAATCTTACATGCACCGCCAGCACAATCATCTTCCATATCCGCTTGGGCATCGTTCGCACCATCACGAGTGTTATGATAATACAAGGTCTTCACACCTAGCTTATACGCGTTCAGCAGATCTTTAAGCAATATCTTCATCGGTACACGACCACCTTCATAACGAACAGGATCGTAGTTGGTATTGGCAGAGATACTTTGATCGACGAACTTTTGCATGATAGCGACCAGCTTTAGGTAACCGTCATTATTCGGCATTTGCCATAGTAGCTCGTACTGGTCTTTTAGCTTATCAATCTCAGGCACGACTTGTTTTAAGATGCCATCTTTTGAGGCTTTGATAGACACCAGACCGCGTGGTGGCTCGATACCATTGGTGGCGTTGGCAATCTGACTAGAGGTCTCAGACGGCATCAAAGCAGTTAGGGTAGAGTTGCGCAGACCGTGAGTGGTGATTTCACCTCGTAGCGTTTCCCAATCGAGATGTAGCGGCTCTTGGCAGATTTGATCCAAGTCTTTTTTATAGGTATCAATCGGTAGGATACCTTGCGAGTAAGTAGTCTCATTAAACGCAGGGCAAGCGCCTTGCTCTTTGGCCAATTTGTTCGAGGCTTTTAAGAGGTAATACTGTAGCGCTTCAAAGGTTTGATGGGTCAGACCAAGCGCGCTGCCGTCTGAATAGCGTACGCCATTTTTCGCAAGATAATACGCATAGTTAATCACGCCAACACCTAAGGTACGGCGACGCATACTGCCATTTTCAGCGGCTTTGACTGGATAGTCTTGATAGTCGAGTAGGGCATCAAGCGCGCGGACGATAAGCTCGGCTGGCTCTTCGATATCGCTGACGTTTTCAACTTTGCCTAAGTTGACTGCTGATAGCGTACAAAGAGCAATCTCGCCAGTTTCGTCATTGATATTATCAAGTGGCTTGGTCGGTAGCGCGATTTCCATACATAGGTTTGACTGGCGAATCGGCGCAACTGTCGGGTCAAATGGGCTATGAGTGTTACAATGGTCGACGTTTTGGATATAGATACGACCAGTGCTGGCGCGCTCTTGCATCATCAGACTAAACAATTCTGTCGCTGGAATTTGACGGCTACGGATATTAGGGTCGTTTTCATACTTGGTATATAGTTCTTCAAAGGTGTCTTGATCTTCAAAAAATGCATCATACAAACCCGGAACATCGGACGGTGAAAACAGCGAGATATCTTGACCTTTAATCAAACGGGTATACATGGTTTTATTTAGCTGGACGCCGTAGTCCATATGACGGACACGGTTGTCTTCGACGCCGCGGTTGTTTTTTAGCACCAATAATGACTCAACTTCTAAATGCCATAATGGATAAAATAACGTCGCTGCACCGCCGCGTACGCCGCCTTGTGAGCAGCATTTCACCGCCGTTTGGAACAGTTTGTAAAATGGAATACAGCCAGTATGCTGTGCTTCGCCGCCACGGATAGGGCTACCAAGGGCGCGGATACGACCAGCGTTGATGCCGATACCAGCGCGCTGCGACACATAACGGACGATGGCACTGGTGGTGGCGTTGATAGAGTCTAGGCTATCACCACATTCGATTAGGACGCACGAGCTAAACTGGCGCGACGGCGTACGTACACCTGACATGATAGGCGTTGGTAGCGAGATTTTAAATTGTGAGGTCGCATCATAAAAGCGTTTGACATAGCTTAAGCGCTCGCTCTTTTCATAGTTGGCAAACAAACACATGCCTACGAGCATATATAAAAACTGCGGACTCTCGTAAACGGTCTTGGTCACGCGGTCTTGCACGAGGTATTTACCCGCCATTTGCTCAACGGCAGCATAAGCCAAATTCATATCGCGCCAGTGGTCGAGGTATGCTTCTAATTCATCAAATTCTGCGCGGCTATAGTCTTTTAGAATATGTTCGTCGTATTTACCAGCATCGGTCAACGTTTTGACATGGTCATACAGATGCGGCGGGGTAAATTTGTTATAAGCAATTTTACGTAAATGGAAGATGGCCAAGCGCGCGGCTAAATACTGATAGTCAGGCGTGGTTTCAGAGATAAGGTCGGCGGCTGACTTGATGATGGTTTCGTGAATATCACGCGTTCTGATGCCATCATAAAACTGAATATGCGACTTTAGCTCAACTTGCGATACCGACACATTATCTAAATCATGAGCTGCCCACTCGATAACCTTATGAATCTTGTCTAAATCAATGGGCTCTAAACGTCCATCACGTTTGGTTACTTTGATATTATCGATATGTGTCATGCTGACCTCGTAAGTTGATTGCTAGGTAGTTATTTATAATGTTGCTTTATAGGCTGCTGCGCGGTTAAATCTGGCAGACATGCTTTGTCACGCTATCTTTCAGACGCTATCTGTTTTAAGACAAGATATCCTGTCATGGCAGATGTTTTTTTAGGCAAAACGATGCCGCGGCTCATAGTGACGGTTTAAATCACTGAGCACTACATATAGCGTATTTGTTAGTAGGTGGACACAATATAGCGGGAAAATTTTGAAAATGCTATATTGATTTTAAGGGCAAACTATGTTGATGCGAGGGTAAAGCGTGTCCAAATTTTGGCAAAGGACGATGGGATAAGGGTTAGACGCCGATAAGAAAAATAATAAAAGTTTTGTAAAAAATGGCGCGGATTTACTTTTTATTGTTGGCTAAATTTATAAGTGCCAATTGTCTAAATAGCAGTTATATTTCGGGTGGAGATTGTACCGCAGACAATAAAAAATCGCCACCCATATGAGTGACGATTCGGATGAAAAACGGGCTAGATTTTATAAAATTAGCAAAACTGAGTTTAAACCACCATACGTACGGTTTTTGCATTATCAAGCGCCGCATAAAGCGTGTTCACTTGCTCAACAGTGGTTAAGTATAAATTGGCACGTACCGAATGGAAGCGTCCTGTTTTTGATGGTTTGACTTCCATAGAGGCCAAATCAAACTCAGGGAATTGGCTACCCAAGATAAGCTTCACTTCATTAAGCAAGCTTTCGTGCTCACCTTCATGACCGATGATGCTCATTGGGTAGTTCATTGGAAACTCCCACAGCTCAGGGTTTTGCACGTCGGTTTTTTTGCCTTTTAAGATACCGTCATTGGCGACCAGCTCAGTGACTTTGACTTCTCTTTTAGGCGTTTGATTTGGGTTAGTGGTGTCTTTTGGATCATCAGTCATGATGTGGTCCTTATCTTTGTGAAAATATGAGCTTATGGGTTATGTCGATAAGCGCTTTATGCACCATTTATAAGGGCGTTCGGCGTATTATTCAAGTGTCACCCAGCGATAACGCACATTAAAACCGTTATTTTTTATAACCACAAATTGCTACATAGTCGCCGCGATCATAGCCTTCGATGACCTCTTGTACCTTGTCGTTGGCATACATAGGATGGGTCAATAAAGTCTGCGCATATTCAAAATCAACGAAACCATTGGCTTGCATTAAGGCGATTTTTTCATCAGAGGTACGCCAGTTAGCTGACTTAACCAGCTCGATAGGATAAGGATCAGCAGGCGAGATGTGCGCAAGTAGTGGATGCTCCCACGTATCTACCGCGCTGGCAAGGTTATATAAGCTGGCAAAGCCACTTTCTTTTGGTACATCAATCAGAATAAGTTTGCCGCCCGTTTTTAGAGCGTCAAAGGCTTTTTTGATACAGGCATCTAAATCGCTGATATAGCTGACGCTGCCGTTAAACATGATGATGTCAAACTTATTGGGCTCAATCTCGCAGGTTTCGGCAGGGCTGATATCGACTTGCATACCGCGCTTTTCTGCAACTGCTGCCATGTCTTTTGACGGCTCGATACCATATTTGATATGAATGTCATAGTCTTTTGCCAGTAGAGACTCAAACAGTCCGCTACCACAGCCGACAGACAATATCTCGCTGTCTTTATCCAAGAAATGAGCAACCAGTTTTAGTTCGCTGGTCAGTAGATTTTGATTGTCAAAAAACCAGCTGTCATACGCGCTTGCGTGTTCATCGAATGCTGCCATGATGTTTTTCCTTGTGGATCGTTATTATTGATCATTGTTTTTGATTGTAGAGGGCTTTTTTAGAACCAAGTCAGATTGTTTATAAATTAAGACAAATCTAACGCCTGCTGCCAAAAATTAACTTCCATACGCGCTGCGGCATTAAATAAGTATTGGAACTTGGCTGCTTGAGCAGGGCTGGCATCGGCTAATAGCGTATTAATTTGTGCTTCGTTTTGTGCGGTAATTACTTGAAACTCGTCACTGGAAAACACGTCAATCCATGGCTGATACGGATTATCAGCGATAAATCCTTGTTCTTTTATAGACTTACCAATTTCCCCATAACCCATCAAGCAAGGCGCAATTGCAGCATACAGTTCAGCTAGCGAGCCTGACATTGCCGCATCTAAGATATAGCGACTATAGGCGATGGTGACGGCAGACTCAGGAGCATTTTTTACTTGTTCAAGTGGGATATTCCACTGATGACAGAAATCCAAATACATCCCAATTTCCATGTCGAGCATGGCATTGACACCCGCTTGACCGACGCGCATTTGTGCTAAGTTATCGCTTTTATAAATACTGAGCGCCATCACGCGGGTATAGTGAATTAAGTATAAATAGTCTTGAATGAGGTAGTGGCGAAAGCTGTCAGGAGCAAGCGTGCCGGCGGTCAGCTGCTTGACAAAGTCGTGCTGAATATAATCATCCCATGTGGGACAATTGTGACGTAGCGTTTGGTAATCCATAGTTTTTACTTACTGTTATAAAGTGCAGTAAGCTAAATATAAGAAACGAGAAGTGATAAGGCACAATAAATTTGCCAGTCTAGGGTAACTAGATTGGCAAAATATAAAGTAAATGTGACTTATATATCGACACGCTTGTTTCCTACGTCAGTGCTAACTGCATCAGGTTCGCGGGTAACTCTCAGCTATGATTTTGATGGTAGTTAAATCATCAAAAATCAAAGCACCCCGACAAGGTTTTTATGATTTAAATGTTGGTCTTTATGGTTATAAGACAACCAAGCGTCCCTATGATAGGCGAGAACAGTCATCATTAGCAAGTGATGTCCAAATAACGATAAAAAAAGCAGCTTAGATTTAAAAAGTTATTTTTTAGTAAGCTGTGCAATAGCTGTATGATACAGCATCAGCATGGCTTTAAAACGGCGCTCATATAAGCCTTCTGCATAAAGCAACTCCACACTTAAGCTATCGATAACGCCTAAATAGGCGTCGGTATAAAGCGCTAGCTGCTCAGCATCAAGCTCATAAGGCTGTAGAGCTAGCTGTATTTGCTCAGTCAACACCTTTATATAAACGTTAAAAGTCGCCGCGCTGGTATTGGTCAAATGCGCAGGTGCGGCATAGGCCATGCGAATTAAAAACCGTAAGGTAATTGCGCTTTTATAACGTACTTCAAACGCTCGGCAATACGCTTCACCGGGAGCAGGAAATTCACCAGTCGTCGCAAAGCATGATTCAATAAATGCACATTCTGACTCAAGCGCATCTTGTAGTAATTCTAAGTATACTGCTGCTGATAGCAATTTTTCTTGCTTGCTGTGCCTGCGCAGACAGAGGCTATAAAAAATTGATATCAGCAATAACGCAGCGTTTTTAGGATATTTTGATTAGATAAGTTAATAGCATAAGCTAATAGCTATTAAATAACCGCCATCAAATAACGGGCACAAAAAAGCTGAGACATGCTCAGCTTTTTTGATGTAATTTTAAGAAATTTTTAGACAATGAATTTTGTCTAGATAAATTAGTCATTTTCTAAGAACGAGCGCAGATGCTCAGAACGTGAAGGATGACGCAATTTACGTAGCGCTTTTGCTTCGATCTGACGGATACGTTCACGCGTGACATCAAACTGCTTACCGACTTCCTCTAACGTGTGATCGGTTGGCATATCGATACCAAAGCGCATTTTAAGCACGCGTGCTTCACGCTCAGTCAGATTGCTCAAGACATCACGCGTGGCCTCTTGTAGACCAGCTGCCGTCGCATCGTCAACTGGGCTTGAAATTGTACCATCTTCGATAAAATCACCTAGGTGCGAATCTTCATCATCACCGATTGGCGTTTCCATTGAGATAGGCTCTTTGGCAATTTTGAGCACTTTGCGGACTTTGACTTCGTCCATCTCTAAGCGTTCGCCCAATTCCTCAGGTGTAGGCTCACGTCCCATTTCTTGTAGCAACTGACGAGAGACACGGTTTATCTTATTAATAGTCTCAATCATATGCACAGGGATACGAATGGTGCGCGCTTGGTCAGCGATAGAGCGGGTGATTGCCTGACGAATCCACCATGTCGCATAAGTTGAGAACTTATAACCACGGCGATATTCAAATTTATCGACCGCTTTCATCAGACCGATGTTACCTTCTTGGATTAAGTCCAAGAATTGCAGACCACGGTTGGTATATTTTTTAGCGATAGAGATAACAAGACGTAAGTTAGCTTCGACCATTTCTTTTTTGGCGCGGCGTGCTTTAGCTTCACCGACAGCCATACGGCGTGCGACGTCTTTCATATCGTGGATTTTCATATCGAGCTGCTGCTCGTAGTCACGAATGCGGCGCTGCAATAAAATCACATCGTCGGCGACTTTTTCTAGCGTACCGGCAAACGCAGGCTTACCTTTAATACGTTCAATCAGCCAATCGACGTTGGTTTCATTGCTTGGGAATGTCTTACGGAACTCGTCACGCGGCATACGGCCACGGCGAATTACCAAACGCATGATTTGACGCTCATGCTTACGCACATCATCATAGACATCATGCATGATTGCCATGACTTGGTCTGACAAGCGATTATTGAGTTTGAGCATCATAAAGCGCTCAGCAAGTAGGGCGTAAGCCGCTTCAGCTTCTACGCTACCACGACCATAATCAAGCAAGGCTTGCTTGGCTTTGATAAATAGATGTTCAATTTCTTCTAAACGCAGACGAACTTCTTCTGGGTCGATGCCGCCGGTTTCTTCTTCGGCTTCTTCTTCAACCTCTTCTTCGTCTTCATCATCATCGTCAAGCGCCAATTTGGCATTGGCTTTTGCTTTGATGACAGGCGGATTTTCTTTTTCTTCTTTGATACGCTCGCGCTCTTCTTTAGCAGCATCTTTGGCTTCTTGCGCGGCGATCTTATCTTCTTCGGTTTCAGGGTCTAAAAATCCTGTGATAACGTCAGACAGTTTTTTCTCGCCATCTTGTACTTTTTCGTACTCATCAAGGACAAACTGTACCGTACCCGGCCAGTAGGCCATGGCATGTTGCACATCACGAATACCTTCTTCGATACGCTTAGCAATGGCAATCTCGCCTTCGCGGGTCAAAAGGTCAACCGTACCCATCTCGCGCATATACATACGTACAGGGTCAGTGGTGCGTCCCGGTTCGGTCTCAACCGAAGCCAATACTGCTGCGGCCTCATCGGCTGCCATGTCATCATCGCTTGAATCATCGTTCATCAAGATGTCATCGGCGTCGGGCGCAGATTCAAAAATTTTAATGCCAACGTCCGTTAGCATTTGCACGATATCTTCAATCTGATCACTTTCAGTAATAGAGTCGGGCAGTTGGTCATTCACCTCGGCATAGGTCAAATACCCTTGCTCTTTACCCATTTGGATTAAGGTGGCCAGTTGAGATGTGGACTTAGAAACTGACTTATCGTTCATAAATACTCGCTTGCTTGTATCGGACATTTTTATATTGTGACTCGCTATCGCTTACGGGGTGCGTTGATATAATCAATCGATTCATCAAAATATGGCGTAAAGGTTGTCAATAATAACAAAAATGAGTGGATATGAATAAAGGCTCAAAATACGACAATTACAATACTAAAAAACCGCTAAAAACTGTTCCTGCATAAATACGTCAAAACACGCTTACCTAAAAAATACCGTTACTTAAACTTGCTTAAAATGGCGATTTAAAATCTAAAAGCATTTAAAATGAATAGTCTAAAAAACGCTTTAAAAGTTGTTCGCTAAAATTGCGCTTGCACCAAAAATGCTACTCAATAATATGGGCGTATTGTCATCTATTAAATCGGGCTAGAAATATACAGCGACACAGTTTAACACAGACCAGGCTCATCAAGCACAAGCTAGTGAATCTCGCAGGCATTTATTATCTGTATTGATGATTATTTCTTAGCCATGACATTTTTATCATTTTTTAACCAGTGCTTGCTTTGGCGCTCAATATGCAACTGGGCATAATCATTAATAGTGGGGGCAATGGCTGTGCTTTTAAAGGGCTACCGATGATAAATAAAGTTTTGCCTAGCTATTAAGATTTCACCGTGGCCATTTGTGCTGAGCGTTCCGCGTGCTGTTCGCGTAGCCAATCATTCAATAACTGTGATTGCTTACGGACAATTGCCAGTTTTATGTTGTCTGGGTTTTTTACCAAGTCTTGAATTTTTTTCTTCATGTGGCGTTCAAGAAGTTGACTGACCAGCTCTTCGACCAAGCCATCTAAACTTAAGATATTACGAGCAGTAAGGGCTTTATAAAAAGCGCCCCAATCACCGCTAAGCGTTTCTTGGGTGCTCGGTTTGACATTCGATAAAATAAAGTGCGCCGCAGCATTGGCGTCTTTTGGCAGATAATTAAGACAGCGCTTAATGGTGCTGACGATATCGAGCAAGGCATTATCTTGCAAATCTTCCCATGCTAGCGGGCGCAGAATATCGGCCGAGGCTTTTTGTTTAATATGCGCTGGTAGCAGCAGCTCATGAATACCTGCCTGCTGCCAAATGGCTTCGATAGGGTCATCGATTAAGGTGCGCGGCTGGAATAAAAAACACAGCTGCAGCTGCTGACTGATGGTCATCTCACCATCGAAATCTAACAGCGCATCTCTTGCGTCTTTGTTTTGATTGCGCCTGCCGCCAAGCTTTTGATAAATATCATTATTGAGCAAATAACGAAAGCTGCTACCTTTCGGCAGGGCAGTGGTCAAGGCGCGCACTTGTGACATCAGCTTGGCTTTGCCTTCGACCAGACTTAGATCATAACGCTCACTCAAATAAGCAAATATATACTGCGATAGCGGCATGGCATTGGCAATTTGCTCGCGCATGGCGTCCGCGCCCTGACTTTTGATAAAAGTATCAGGATCATGATTATTTGGTAAGGTTAAAAACCGCAGCTCTTTATCATCACCAAGCACAGGCAGCGCCACTTCAAGCGTACGCCAAGCGGCTTTTTGCCCTGCGCTATCCCCATCGAAACTCAATGTCAGGGTAGGGTTTAATGTCAACAGCCGTGATATCTGGCTCTCATTAATCGCTGTGCCCATCGACGCCACCGCACCATAAATGCCCGCTTGATACAAGGCAATGACATCCATATAGCCTTCGACCACTAACCAGTTATCAGCGCGCTGCTGGCGAGATTCATAGTAGCCGTATAAGACGTGCTGCTTATGAAAAACGGGTGAGTCGGACGAGTTGATATATTTAGGTTTTACCTCATCATCAAGCGCGCGACCGCCAAAACCAATGGTGCGACCTTGGTTATCGCGAATCGGGAAAATCACTCTGTCACGCAGTAGGTCGTAATCGCGCCCAGATTCTGACTTTCGTACCAAGCCTAAAGCTTTAAGTCCCTCGATATCTTGCGGGAATTGATGCTCAAGATGCTGCCAACCAAAGGGCGCATAGCCGAGACCAAAAGCCTCAAAAATGTCTTCAGTAATACCGCGCGATAAAAAGTAATGCTTGGCATGCGGATGAGTGGTGAGATTATGCTGATAAAATTGCTGGATTTGCTCTAATAGCTCGTACAGGTTGCCATCTTTATCAGAGACGCTAGTTTCATCATAAAGAGCAGTTGTATCAGCAGCGCCACTACCACCAGTCAACCATGCAGGCGGATAACTATTATCGTCTTGATCGTTAGCACCTTGATAATGGGTATTATAGTCATCGGCTGTATAAGGCATCGAATCATACGCGTCTAATGGCGAATAATTTTCATAATTATCATTATAAGTTGGCGGCTGCATATCAGCAGTTGGCAAGTTTGTGGACGTTAAATTGTCAGCTACGGGCTGGCTATGAAACGCTTGCGGTTGCGTTGCCGCTGCCGCTGCCGATGTTGTTGGCTGAATAGCGAGTCTTGGCTTGGTTGCCGGCTTAGCTTTTGGTTTAACGGGCGCGCGCTGATAGCTAACGTTTTGCTGCTCGTCTTTTGGGACTTCAATGCCCGTTTGTTTGGACAGCTCATTAACCGCTTCGATAAAGGTTAGGTTTTCATAGTCACGTAAAAAACTGATGGCATTACCACCAACGCTACAGCCAAAGCAGTGGTAGATGTTTTTTTGTGGATTGACATAAAACGATGGTGACTTTTCACCATGGAACGGGCAGCAGCCTTTGTATTCACTGCCCGCACGTTTGAGCGTGGTATGACGCCCAATGATACTGATTAAGTCAGCTTGGCTATTTAATTGTTCGAGAATATGGTTAGGAATGCTCATACAAAAAACAGTTTACCATAGGTCAATTACATTAAGTATCGACAATCAGCTACAAAAAACTGACAGTAGATAAAAATTATAATAAGTAAAAACAGAAAAATAAGGCCAACAGAATGTTGACCTTATTTTTGATGATAGGTACTAAGCGTCTAAAATAGACGCGAGCCGTATCAATTTACTCAGCAGGTAACGTGGTACGGCGTACAGGGTTCATGTTTTGTGGGTCGACCTCGGCTTCTCTAGCAGTATCGCCAGTGCTCGATTGGCTCGTCACGCGCTCAGTCGATGCTTCAGGCAAACCTAAGCCTACATTGATACCGCTATTGGCACGCTTAGGAGACATATTTAACGGTGCGTTAGCATTCGCTGCTGCCGCATTATCACTTGGTAATCTTAATTGATTGGCATTGCGAATCACTTGGGTTTTGGTAGCCCCGCTGTAGTTGCCTGTTGCAACCGAGGTATCTTTATTAAAACGGTTTAATTGCCCAAAGGTGAGTTTATTAAATAAAGTACGCTCACGTTTGGTGTTGAGTTTGACGCGTCCATCAGCGCTGAGCATGTTTGGATAGTTGATTTGCAATAGTGTTTTATACTCATTTGCTAAGTCATTAAGACCGAGCTTTTCATGGCTATAAGCCAATATGGCGAGGGCATCAGGCACAGATTCACTTAATGGATAATATTGGAATACCCATTTAGCACGGTTGACCGCAGCGACATAGGCTTCGCGCTCGACATACCAGTTGGCTGCACTCATCTCGCTTTCGGCAAACTGATTATAGATAAAGGTCATACGCTGAGCAGCATCGGGCGCGTAAGGACTGTTTGGGTATTTATTGATAAGCTCTTGGAAGTTGGCAAAGGCAATACGCAAATACGCAGTATCACGCTCAGCTTGATTGAGCTTAAACAATTTTAGACCTTCTGATGAGCCTTGCATATTGGCCACGCCGCGCACGTAGTAAGCATAGCTGACTTGCGGATTAGAAGGATATAGGCTGATAAATTGCTCCGCACTGGCCGCAGCCGCCTCGAACTTTCCACTTTCATATTGGGCGTACATCACGTCAAGCAAGGCTTGTTCGGCATATTGTCCCGTTGGATAAAAAGTGCGCAGATTGTTCAAATCTTCGATAGCTTGTGTATAGCGACCCTTATCAATCTGAGCGATGGCGTCGTTATAATAACCTTGCTCAGACTTCTCAGCAGTGGCAACCGCATCCACGTCTTTACCGCCAGTTAGGTTTTTAAACGTTTGACAACCCACCAAGTTGACGCTTAACGCCAGTAAGGTGATTGAGGACAGTTTGATAAACGTATTGCCAACAGCTTGCATACTTCTTCTCCGACACAAGACGCGTAATAGCAGCGACGCTATTAGGCTAAATTATAAAAGGGTAATAAGGCTAATAATAAAAAACGATGCTGGCGGCATCCATTAAGGGTCTGCTACTAAGTAAGCGCTAGCAATTAGCGCACTTATTATCCACATCGTTTTATCAAATGCAGTTTTGCCAATATTAATAAAATAAATTATTTTAAAAGTTCTTATTTTAAAAAATCAGTGCCATAGCATACAGCAAAACAACGCTTACTTTATAGAATAACGCCTGCTTCGTCTATTTTTTCGTTATCTATTTTGTAGTTAAAGGGCTAATGCTTTATGTATGTTGGCTTCGGTCTGTAGTTTAGCATGAGCCGTCGTCACGAGCGATATTGAATATGGCTGACAAGGATAAATATACAGTAAATTACAGCCATGTCATATTTTAGAGAGTTAATCTGCTAAATAGTCACCATCGGCTAGCGACTTAATTTTCATCACGGCTCACTACCTTTGGAAAAATGGTAACGATAAAAACGCAGATAACGCGCAGCTTCTGTAGGGCATAAGCGCTTGGCATGTTACACTATGACGATATGACTGCTGCTTTTTTCGACCGTCCTTATTTTTGCTGGTCTGTGAACGCCAGTCCACTTTCTTATCTCGTTTCCTTATGAAGTCGGCTTATAAAGCTGTAAGCGACTTTACCCTATATCAATCCGCTATGAATAATGATGCTATGACGACCAATTTCCCTAAGAAACAACCGTTAGATACCGATATGTCAGCACAAGAGTTACCAATGCCAAATGAATTATTAAATGACCATCAGCGTGCGCTTGATGAGCAAACGCCGGATATGTCCAATGATGAGTTTGATGAGTTGGTCGCTGACGATATTGTCGACGATGAAGATGAAGATGAAGATGAAGATGAATACAGTGAGGATTCAGTCGTAGTCGCTGGGCAAGCGGTTCCGGTCGTTATTGATGTCACCCATACCGTCATAGAAGACGAAGCGGGCTTACGTATTGATAAACTGGCATCAAAAGTATTTGCCGATTTCTCGCGTGCCCAGCTGCAAGGCTGGATTACTGATGGCAGCTTACTGTATAACGGGACGGTACAAAAACCGAAAATCCGTGTCAAAGCTGGTGATGTCTTGCATTTATCGACGACACTGCAGCAGCATAGCGAAGATCAGCCAGAAAATATCGATATCGAAGTTGTCTATGAAGATGATGATGTCTTAGTGATTAACAAACCTGTCGGTATGGTTGTCCATCCGGGCGCTGGCAATCAGACGGGCACTTTGGTCAATGCGCTTCTCTATCATTATCCGCAGCAGCACCACTTGCCGCGTGCTGGATTGGTACACCGCATTGACAAAGACACCTCAGGACTGCTGTTAATTGGTAAAACCAAGCCTGCGCAAATGGCTTTAATGGAGCAGTTAAAGGACAAATCTGTCTATCGTCATTACCAGTGTGTGGTCGCAGGGGATGCGGCAAGTTTACTGCGTCATCGCCGTATTGACGCGCCGATTGGGCGCCATCGCAATCAACGTACCAAAATGACGGTGATGACAGCAGGGCGTGAAGCGGTGACGCATTTATTGAATGTCACACCGCTGAACGATAACTATTGCCTATTAGATGTCGGTCTTGAAACGGGGCGTACGCATCAGATTCGTGTGCATCTCAGCCATATTACCTATCCGATAGTCGGTGACCGCGTCTACGGTGGGCGTCGTCAATTGCGAGCAGGCTTAACAGAAGCGCAGCGTCAAGCGATTAATAATTTCCCGCGTCAAGCATTGCATGCTTATACTTTAGGTTTCGTGCATCCAACGACTGGTGAAGATATCGAAGTTACCACGCCAATTCCTGAAGACATGCAGCAATTGATGGCGGTATTAAGCGAAGGTTATGACGAAGAATAAAATTTGATGAGCTCTATTAAATAATGATATTAGTCTGGTAACAATCTGGCTGTAATGCTCTAATAATAACGATAAGACTGGTGCACTGACCATGCCTAACATAACAAACAATCTGCCTGTCACCTTAGTTACTCAGCTTGATGACGTGACGGTTTTTCAAACGGCAGCTTTTAGCAGCGATGATAGTGAAGCGGCTAATGAGGTAGATAATCAGGCAAATTATGGTGCGCTAAATTTAGGCTTGCATGTCAATGATAACGCCAAAACAGTCTTAAACAATCGTATGCGTCTATTAACGGCGATTAATGAGCAATTAGCGGCGGGGCAGCGTGCGCCAATCAATAGCTTGCACTGGCTCAATCAAGTTCATGGGCAGCAGATTTATGATGTCGATGCGACGGCGCTCCTTATGCGACCGCTAGACGCCGATGCCATGGTCAGTCAACAGGCGGACTTGGGGCTTGCGATTATGACCGCCGATTGCGTACCGATTGTTTTATACCAGCCCGCAACGGGGCAGATAGCTGCTATCCATGCAGGCTGGCAAGGGCTGGCGTGCGGCGTCATAAAGGCAACCGCCGAGCGCTTTGATGATGATAAACCAATCACGGCATGGATTGGCGTCTGTATCAGTCAAGAAAATTATGAAGTCGGCAGCCAAGTACGAAATAAGCTGCTGGCAGGCTGTATAGATAATAAAGCCTTGTCATCACAGCATCTTGAGAGCTTTGAACAGCGTTATGTCTTAGCATCTGTAGCGGACAAGATTAAACTGAACCTACCAAAGCTTGCCGCTGACCAATTAAGTGCAGCAGGCATTACCGTTAGCAATCAATCCGAAATACCTTGCAGCTATGCGGATTCGCATTATTATTCTTATCGACGTCAAACGCATCTTGGCCAGCCTGCAACCGGACGTATGGCATTGATTATTACCCGTAGCGCTTCTAGAGAGTTGGCTTGATTCAGCTCTTGAGCTTCTATTTTTATTTCATTTTTAATTGTCATTATTAGAGTTCGTATGAATACACCTGACACACAGCCTGCCATTTTAGAGCATGAGAACAATCTCACTAGCGTCTCAATGGCGGTCATTTATCATAGTAATTATGGGCATACCAAACGCGTTGCCGAAGCAGTGGTGACGGGCGCGCGTCAACAATTACCAGATTCGCAGGTTAAAGCGGTCGATGTGCATGACGTTGATTGGGATTTTGTCGATCAGGCGGATTTATTGGTGTTTGGTAGTGCCGTGTATATGGGCAGCGTGACCGCAGGCTTTAAGACTTTTATGGATGAGACCTCTAAGCGTTGGTATCACCGTAAATGGGAAGGCAAGTGGGCTGCAGGTTTTGCCAATTCGGGCGGTCTGAGCGGTGATAAGCTTGCCGTCCTGCAACAGATTTGTCTTTATGCCATGCAGCACGGAATGAATTGGATCGGTTTACCACTGATGCCAACAGGACATGAAGCGCATGATTTAAATCGTCTTTCGAGCTTTTTGGGCTTGATGACGCAGTCGCTAGATGGACCGCCTGACGTCACGCCTGGCGCAGGCGATATTGATACCGCCATTTGGTTTGGCGATCATTTGGCTAAGACTATTATCAAGCGTCAACCTAAACAGCAGATAGTCATTGCAGAAGATTAGAATTAACTAAGGCGTGTTCTCGATTCATAATAAAAAAAGCAGCTATCAAACCGATAGCTGCTTTTTTTATTGGCCATTATTTATAGTAGAAGGGATTTGAGGGGGAACAGCGTTAGAGGGTCGGCGCGCGTTGGATAAATTTTCCACAATAAGCGTTTTAGAAGACACCCTTTTAGAAGAAACAGTTTTAACAGGTATCGGACTTTCGACAAACTGAAAAGATTGGCAACCTGTCACAGGGATTGTCGCTGCCAACGTAAATATAAAGAAGAGTGATTTCATAAGGACATCTCGAGCGTTATTGGCAACATGGCAATGGTTGGCGATATTAAACAGCACTTATCATAAATAAAATGCTGCATCAGTCAAAAGGGTTTTTGCGAGTAGGGCAACGCTTATTTGGAATGCAAGGTGGATGACAAACGGCCGCTATGTATCCATTATGTACGCTTAAAACCTGTAATAACAAGTGCAGAAGTCGTTTTTTGCTATATATAGCGATTTATATCCACGCGTTAATAATGGATTTAATAAATTTTCTAGGTTTAGTAATTGTTTTTTAAAGGATTAATCATCTTTCTCAAATTTATAATATGAAAATATATAGTGATTAAATATAAATTAAATCTCTTAAGAAGTTTTTTAACTTTTGTAAAAGTGTGCGGTGAATGAGTTACTATTTAAGTAATAGTGGCGAAATAGTTTTACATTAGTGGGGTGAGGAGACATTTTTTAGAAACTATCTCTATTAAGTTGTTTTATTACGCCACTTTATTAAGCATTTTACTGGACGATTTGCTAAATCACGTAATGGATTATCCGTTGAGTACTGACGTTATTTAAATCATTTTACTCAATATCAAATGTCTTATCCTGACCAATCGTTCTAATAATAATTACAACACCCTAGGTGCCAGCTATATGAGGATATTATGAAGCCACTTTCTGTGATGTTATCGATGCTTGTCATTGGTATTACCTCCAGCGCCGCGATGGCTGAAGGTGCTAACCTTCCTAATGCCAATTTACCCGATGCTAGCTTACCTAATGTAAGCCCCGCCAATAGTGAGCTTGTCAACCGCGGTGCTTATATCGCTCGCGCTGCTGACTGTATGGCTTGTCACGGTGAGAATTATACGGGCGGCACAGCGATTGAAACCCCTATGGGGAAAATTTATTCAACCAATATTACCCCTTCTAAACGTTACGGTATCGGCAATTATACCGAAGCAGATTTAAAGAACGCTTTACAAAAAGGCCGAGCGCCAGACCATATGCTGTATCCTGCCATGCCTTATCCTTCTTATAGCGGAATGAAAGAAGAGGATATTAGTGCCTTGTTTGCTTATCTACAAACCGTACCGGCTGTCGATGAAGCGCCTAAGCAAGAAACCAAATTACCTTTTCCCTTTAATTTCCGTAGCTTAATGATCGGCTGGAATCTGCTCAATATACCCTCTACTGAAAAGCGCGACGGTCTAAATGAGACCCAAAAACGTGGCGAGTATCTGGTCAATAATCTCGAGCATTGCGGCACTTGTCATACGCCGCGTAACAGCACCATGGGCTTTGATAAAAAAATGTATTTATCAGGCGCGTCGCTTGGTAATTGGCATGCGCCGAACATCACGCCTGACGAGTCGAGCGGTATTGGCAGTTGGAGCGAGCAAGATATTATCACGTATCTACGCACCGGTGAGCTTGACCAACGCGCCTATGCAGGTGGGCCAATGGGTGAAGCAGTTGCGCACAGTACGCGTTATCTGAAAAATGAAGATTTGAGCGCGATTGCCTCTTATCTAAAAGCCATACCCGCTATCCAAACAGAAGACAAGGTCAATAGCGTCAATGTGGCGCGCCTGCCAACGCCTGTGAACGAATCTATCACGCATGACTTACTGGCGCAAAAAGACTACTTGGCGCAAGCAAAGTCAGAAGTAAGTAACGGTAGTAACTCACCAGAAGCGTTATATTTAGCCGTTTGTGGTAGCTGTCATGGTGTTGATGGTTATGGTCAGCCTGACGCGCGTTACGCGCCTATCGTTGGACTGAGCAGTCTGCGCCGCGAAAAGCCTGACGCTCTCGTTAATATGATTTTGCATGGGGTAGAGAGTGCGACCAATACTTCGCCTATCATGCCAGGATTTTCAGAAGAGCTCAGCAGTGAGCAGATTGCGGGTATCACTAACTACGTCCGTACTAGCTTTGGCGGTCATGCAAACAGCGAGGTCAGTGCCGCTGATATTGAGCGCATCGCGTCTATAGGCGTCGAAAAGCCTTTTTTAATTAAGTACGCAGGCTTATTAGCGATTGTCGGAATCATTGTGGCGATACTGATTATTATATTTATTGTGCGAGCCATTTTACGTTCTAGACGCCGCCGTTAATCATAGTTTATCAGTTGCAACGGGTTTAGAATTTATTACCAGACAAGGATTAACGGCAAAACGGTAGGGCATGACAGCTTGGCAAATAAGCGCAGAGTTAAGCCAAGCTGATCAAATTACAAAGACTTATAAATGATATAAGCGTTTATTACTAGAAATAGAACAAGTGCCTACGGTTATGTACGAACGTCTACTTTAAGGATATTATTATGAAAGACATGCTTCAATCACCAACGCGGCGCCAACTGCTCTCGATGATTGGTAAAACAGCGGGCGCGACCGCCATGTATCAGGCGATGACGACGTTAGGATTTGCCTCAGAATCAAGCTTTAAAGAAACGATGGACTTAAAAGGGGCGCCTCCCGGTGCTAGCATCATCGTTTTAGGTGCCGGTCTTGGCGGACTGACCGCGGCGTATGAGCTGCGTAAAGCTGGCTATGACGTCAAAGTCCTCGAGTTCCAAAATCGTGGCGGCGGTCGTAGTTGGACGCTGAATAGTGGCGATAGGTATACCGAGCTTGGCGGCGAAGAAGTTACTTGTGATTTTGAAGAGGGCAACTATTTTAATGGTGGACCATGGCGTCTACCAAGTCATCACTATGCCGTTTTCCATTACTGCAAACAGTTTGGCGTTGAGATGCAACCCTTTATTCAAACCAACGACCGCGCTTATTTGCACCGTAGTACTCATTTCAATGGTGTGCCGCAGCGCTTAGGTGATGTAAAAAACGACATCCAAGGACACGTAGCAGAATTATTGTCAAAAGCGGTGAATGTTGGCGGTTTGGATCGTTCGGTCAATAAAGAAGATAAAGAAAAACTACTTGAAGGCTTAAAAGGTTGGGGCGTGCTCGATAAAGACTACCGCTACCGCGCCAGCAATGCTACTAGTAAGCATCGTGGTTATAGTGTCCTTCCGGGCGGTGGCCTGATGCCTGATGAAACCCCATCAAAGCCTTTACCGGTCAGCGAAATATTAGATTCGGGCATGTGGGCCGATATTTATGGTAACCATATGACCTATGCGCATCAGCCAACGATGTTTCAACCGGTTGGCGGTATGGGTAAAATCGGTGATGCCTTCACCCGTGAATGCCGCGATATGATTGAGTTCAATGCCAAAGTGACTAAGATTCATCAAGATGAAAGCGGCGTTACGGTCAATTATGTCGACAGCAACAGTCCAGATGGCGCGACTAAGACCATCCGTGCCGACTGGTGTGTCTGTAATATTCCACTAACTGTACTGACCCAGCTTGATATTAATGTTTCAAAGCCGATGAAACAAGCGATGGCAGCGGTACCTTATGAGACTTCTTATAAAGTAGGTTTAGAGTTTAATCGCCGCTTTTGGGAAGAAGACGAGTGGATCTATGGCGGCTTGACCTATACCGATATGCCGATTGCCCAGATTGCTTATCCTTCAGAAAATATGTTTAAAGACGGTACAGGGGTATTATTAGGGGCCTATGGTTATGGACCAACCTCATATAAATTTAATACGTTAACCCCGCAAGAGCGTATCAATGTTGCGCTTGCTTATGGTAAGTATATTCACCCGCAGTATCCAAAAGAGTTCCGCGCAGGTACGTCAGTGGTCTGGCATCGCATTCCTTGGACACTGGGTTGTTATGGTATTTGGAATGAGTCGACCCGCCGTCAGCATTATGACACCTTATGCAGTATCGATAACCGTATTGTACTCACAGGCGAGCATTGCTCACACATTCCAGCATGGCAAGAAGGCGCTATTTTATCTGGCATGGATGCCGCCAAGCGCCTACATAAAAAAGCAAAAATGCTGGGTTAATATGAATAACTATAAAAATTCAGAGGCTATCATGGACAATGCAATCGTAAAGAAGGCAATCGTGAATAAAAAAGTCATGAGAGAAATGACCCCTAAACTGCTGACTGTGATGTTGTTGGGTGCGACCGGTAGTGCAGCACTTTTAGGCTGTAGTCAACAATCAGACGATGTACAAACGGTGGCAACTCTACATGAGCAAGACCCCATCGTAACGGACGATTATCAAGCAAGCCGTAATACCGGTAGCTGGGGCGGCGTTTACATGAGTCGTGAGGAGCTTACTGCACCAGCCGTCAATGTCGTTGATCACAGCTCGCTTCCTACTATGGACAATGACCCAAGTATTGCTGAGTGGGAAACCAAGTTCGAGGGGACAAATGCCTTTGTGACAACAGATGGCAAAAAACTCTACCATGACTCTTGTGCTGCTTGTCATATGCACAAAGGCGAGGGCGCTTATGGTGCTGGTTATTATCCACCACTTGCCAATAACAGCAAAATGCAGTCAAAGTATTACATCATTGATATCTTAATTAATGGCTTTCGCGGTATGCCATCGTTCCATAATATGATGAATGATGAGCAGATGGCAGCGGTCACGCAGTACGTGGTCACTGATTTAAATGGTTATACGGATACGGTCACCGCCGCAGATGTTGAACAATTGAGACACGCTGTGCCGCCGGCTAGTGATCCAAGTGATGAATAGGGATGAATAATGCTTTTTATTATTCCAGCTCATAACTTTTAAAAGTGGATTGCTGATATAAGAATCATATCATTCTTGGTAAAATAAAAAAGCGCCCGATATGTTTATCGAGCGCTTTTTTATTTTTGAGCATTCAGTCCTGTCTAACCTTATTTTACGTAATAAAGATGGCTAAGTTATCTAGGACTAGATGACCAAACTGGGGAGCGGATAGTACCTTGACCAGATTTACCGAATGCATCGCCGCCGTTCAATGACTTAATAGTCAGTACGCCTTTACCGCCCTGCTTTGAAGCAAAAACCACACGCTTACCGTTCGGTGAAAAACTTGGTGCTTCATCGATACCTGTAGCGCCTAAGTTCGCAGTAATGGCGCCGCTACTGTTCATAATGGCAGCTGAACGACCACTTAAAAAGGCGATTTGCGAGCCATCGCTACTAAACTGCGGGCTGGTCGCATAGCCACTATTCGATACTTGCGTGGTACGGCCTGAACCAAACTCATAACGATAAATGCGTGGTTTGTTAAACCCTGCACGGTCACTAACAAAGACAAAAGATTTGCCATCAGGGGCATAACTTGGTTGTACTTCACTGCTTGGCCAATTGGTCAGACGTCGTGGTTGACCGCCACTAGCGCTCATCTCATAAATATCGGCGCTACCCTCAAAGCTACTAGAAAACAATATTTTGCTACCATCGGGCGAAAATGACGGACTAAGGTTGCTACCTGGGAATGGCGTCAATGGTGTAGCTCCGCCCCCGCTTACGTTTTGAATATAAATAACAGGGTGAGATTTATCGCGTTGCACTGAATAAGCAATGCGATTGCCATCAGGTGACCAAGTTGGCGAAAAGATAGAGCCTGCCACTTCTGTGATGGTTTTGGCGTTTTCGCCGTCAGCATCCATAACCTTTAAGCGCGAGATTTTCTCTTTGCCAATGCCTATTTCTTCGATATAAGCAATGCGTCCTGAGAAGTCACCAGGAATACCGGTAATAAGCTCATATACTTTGTCCGAAATCACGTGGGCGGCGTAACGCATGCTTTCTTTATTATTATCAGCGGTTAACGTTTGCTTGCCTTCTAGCACGCGTCCGGTTTTAACCTCAACGACTTCATAATCGGTGACCACTTTACCGCGATTGCTGCGCGTGCTACCGATGACAAGGTAAGGAATGCCCATACTTTGCCAAACGGGCAAAGTACCTGCTAACTCGCTACTGCTGTGCGGCTGCTGCGGTAGGTTTTGACTGGTTACTTTTAGCTCAGTTTTGCTCAAATCATTTAATATAATCGGTGATAAGGTAGAATCGCCAGCAAAGGAGACAAAAGCCACTTGGCTTTGTTGTACCGGAATCTCATAATCCAATTCTAAAACGACAGGCGCCGCCAAGACGCTAGGAGCAAGCAATAAGCTTGAGGTAGTGGCAAGTAAAGAAAGGCATAGTTTTTTATGAATGCGCATAACTAAGTCAAACTCCTAGATGGGAACAATGTTTTTTATAAATACTAAATCAATGATAACGTTAAAATGATATCGCCGCGGGTGCAAGTTGCTTAAGGTAACGTTAGCAATAATATCGTGTATGGGCAACTGCTTAATTACTGCCTTTAAACTGTATGGTAAAAGTGGGATATTTGGGGTCATTAGCATCAATTGGCAAGCTGCCGGTATTGAGCACCGCTTGTTTAGCGGCTTCATTGACCGCGCTATCAGGTCCTGACGCTGAGACATTCACGACAGCGCCACTGGCATTGACTGTGATGGTCAAGGTAGCACGCTGCGTCGAGCCTTTTGCTGCTGTCGGCGGATTATAGTTGCGTTTGATTAAATTGATGATTTCACTATTACTGGTGCCGCGACTACCGCTTGTTGATGCCGAGCGACTGCTACCTTTTGCAGTGCTGGAAGTGATGGCGTCACCAGACAGTGTTGATTGTCCATCATCTCCCAAGCTAAGGGTCTGTCCTGCGCTACCTGAGCCGCCCGTATTGATTTCTATATTTTTGTCATTGGCAGTAGGGCGTTTAATCTTAGGCGGATTGTTTTGTTTATTACGAAAATCTCGCAGCCTTTTTTGCTCTTCTATCAGCTGCGCTCTTCTTTCTTGTTCAACCTGATCATGCTCATCTAGTACAGATTCGTCCAACTGCGCTGCCCACTCAGCCATATTGCGCTCATATTCTTGATTTTGCTCAAGTAGGCGCTGGTGTTGCTCTTCGCTCATCAGCATCGGGCGAGGGTTCACCGCCTCGTCAGAACGAGTAAAAACAGGCACGCGCTGTGAAATCGGCTCGTTTGGATTGTCGTAGCTGACGCTGTCATCAAAGCTAGTTTCTGGCATATTAGTTGCTGAGCCACTTGCACCGCTATCGGCTGGCATCGCGCTCGCTGCTGCGGCACGATTGGCTAGTATCTCGCCTTGCATCTCAGCCAATTGCTCAGGAGATATCATCACGGTTTCGATGCTACCTGCGGTCTCGACTTCCATGTTTTGATACGTATAAGCCAGTATGCCAATCACAAGACCGTGTGCCAACAAGCTTAAAAGTGTCGGTAAAGTCAGCCCGTTACCTTCAGGTTCGGTCGGTACATAAACGGTGGGCGCATTACGCATAGTTGGGATACTCAAATACGATATTTATCAAATGAACGACTTTATTATAACCAGCTGAGCCAATCAAAGTTAATCTAAGAGCAGGGTAGACAGATTATAAAGAAGGGGCGGGTAACGGTACACCTGTCAATAGTCCTACCTTTTGGATGCCTGCTTGTTGCAAGGTTGCCATCAGTGTCATGATAGCGCCATACTGATTGTTTTTATCAGCGTTAATCATCACTTGTAAAGGCTGAGCGCCAGCATCGGTATTTTGATTTTGTAAGTTGGTTAAGGTATCAATCAGTTCCGGCTCACTAATCGGCAGGTCGATGTTATTTTCATAACTGATAAAAATCTCGCCGCTATCGGTCAAGGAGACAATCACAGGTAGCTGGCTTTGACTGATGGTATTGGTTTGTTCTTTTGGCAAATCAACATCGACGCCCGTTATCAGCATTGGCGCGGTGACCATAAATATCACTAGCAGCACGAGCATGACGTCGATATAAGGAACGACGTTCATCTCCGCATTTAGCGCTTTTTTCTCACGGCGATAAGGGCTTTGTTTCATAGACCAGTTACCTGAGTACTTTGGCTATTTTGAACGCTTTGATTGGTTTGGCTTACTTGCGTACCCGCTTGCGGAATCTCAATATTGGTCTCGCGCTGTAGCATGCCTGTCATCTCGTCACAAAACAAGGCACGAGAGTCGTATAAGCGGCTCGCTTTGGCGGTAAAATGGTTATACGCCAATACCGCAGGGATCGCGGCAAACAAACCCATAGCAGTGGCAATCAAAGCTTCGGCAATACCGGGCGCCACAGTCGCTAAGGTCGCTTGCTCGCTTTGTGACAGTCCCAAAAATGCATTCATAATACCCCAAACAGTACCGAATAAACCGACATAAGGCGCCACTGAACCAATACTTGCCAGCGTCGTTAGCCCCGACTCTAATAATTGCTGCTGACGACCCAATCCAACCCGTAGCTTACGCTCAACGCCGTCAATAATGTCGTCTTTAGGCTGACGTTTTTTATGCATTCTTAGGTATTCAGAGAACCCAACATAAAAAATTTGCTCAAGCCCTTGGCGCTCAGGCGAGCCTTGGACGCCTTGATACAGCTTTGCCAAATCTTCCCCTGACCAAAACCAGGTTTCAAACTGCTGGTCAAAATTTCTGGCGGTACCAAGACGCGCACTCATACGAAAAATAATCACCCAGCTGAGCAATGACGCTAATAACAACAATGCCATCACAATCTGTACCAATAAACTGGCTTGGGTGATTAGGTCGATAATATTTAAGGATTCAGGCATGTAAGCGGCTCATGGATAATGAATAATAGTTAATCTAATAAGGGGTTTTATATCAACCCGTTAGTGTACTGCTAAATCACGCAAATATCATTAATAATATGTTAATGGCAGTGCATAAATCGCTCTCAATAAATATATGAAAAAAATAATGACAGCATGAGCATTTCATAATATTGTCCATATGGTCAACTAATTTGCACTCTTATACTAAGAAGATGTCGCCATTCATTGAAATTTTAAGCGAATTTCACTAGAATGTTATGGTTTGTTGCTGTCATTTTTCATGATGGTTCGTATTTACCAAATTATGTGTGGATAACGGATTAAAAACATCGTCTTTAACCTTAGTGTATCAGCGTCATTTACAGTCGCAATCTGGAAGCGTCATTTATCGTCGCAATTTGGGTGTATTTTATATGTTTGATTTAAACGCAGCATCGAGCGTCGCAATTTGGAAGCGACACTTATCAATACAGTTAAATAATGATAATTTACTTACTGCAATTTGGAAGCGACTCTTATGAACGCAATCGAACGCTATTTTGGTATTAATGGTGAAAATACCACGATCAAAACAGAGATTTTAGCCGGTGTCACCACGTTTTTAACGATGGCTTACATTATTTTTGTCAACCCTAACGTCCTTGCTGACGCTGGTATGGATAAAGGTGCGGTGTTTGTCGCCACCTGTCTTGCCGCCGCAGTTGGGTGTTTTATTATGGGGATTTATGCTCGCCTGCCAGTCGCGCTAGCTCCCGGTATGGGACTTAACGCCTTCTTTACGTACGGCGTGGTTTTAGGAATGGGCTACTCGTGGCAAACCGCACTTGGCGCGGTATTTTTGTCCGGTTGTATATTTATATTATTAAGCCTTTTTAAAATACGCGAAATTATCATCAACTCTATTCCGGACAGTATTAAACAAGGCGTAGTTGCTGGTATCGGTGCGTTTTTAGCCTTTATCTCCTTACAAACCGCAGGCGTCATCGTCAATAATGACGCGACGTTAGTGGGACTGGGCGATATGACCGCGTTCTCACCTGCGATGGCGGCATTGGGCTTTATTGTTATCGTTGGCTTGTCGCATAAAAAAATACCCGGCGCAGTAACGATAGGGATTTTATTGGTAGCGCTTATCAGCTTAATTACTGGTAACACACAATTTACTGGCATTATATCGGCACCGCCACCGATAGCGCCAACGCTGATGCAGCTTGATATTGCTGGTGCATTTGACGTAGCGATGATTAGTGTTATTTTTGCTTTTTTATTCGTCGATTTATTCGATACCGCTGGAACCTTGATTGCAACGACCAGTCAAGCAGGCTTAATTGGTAAGGATGGCAAAATACCTAATATGGGCAAAGCGCTACTGGCAGATTCGAGCGCCACGGTTGCCGGTACGCTACTAGGTACTTCATCGACCACCAGCTTTGTTGAGAGTGTGTCAGGTATTGCAGCCGGAGGACGTACTGGATTAGTCGCTGTGACGGTCGGGGTGCTATTCTTATTAAGTATGTTTTTTGCTCCACTTGCTGGTATGATTCCAGGCTATGCAACAGCAGGCGCTATTTTTTATGTCGCTGTACTGATGATGGGTACTCTAAAAGATGTTGATTGGTTAGATCTAACAGAGGCGGCGCCCGTTGTCGTTGTGTTGTTGTTTACGCCATTAACTTACTCAATCGCTGATGGTATCGCGCTTGGATTTATTACCTTTGCTGCTATTAAAGTCGTCGCCGGTAAGTTCTCTGACGTGAGTATTCCTGTTTGGATATTAACGGCCGTGTTACTTGCGAAGATTGTGTTTATCTAAGATTGTAATTTAAATTGCAGTCATTTTTAGTCATTTGATAAATGCTCAGCTTTGCTCATTAAACCCTTCTTATTTTAAATGAGAAGGGTTTTTTATGCGTAAAAATAAATACTATAAACCGCTATCTTCAGCACTAAATAAAATGATTACGTTATTGATTCGCTCATATTCTGTATGGGTTTAAATTAAATGGCTGTAATAAATAAAGACAAGTCATTGATTCAAAAACGATTAATTAGCCATAGTAAATATAAATTTATAACTAAAGCGTCATTTCTAATAAGTGGTTAATAACCATTTGTTTTTAAACAGTATTTTGTTTGGTTAAAATAGGTAAATTCGTTAGTTGGAAAATTTTTTTCATGCTACCATGTCGAAGTTAAGCGCATCACCTCAATCAACGCCGTAGAGGTTTTTCTTACAGTGAATTAGTATTCTATAAGATGACAGATAAGTGTTTATTAGGCTTTAAGTTTCCATAAAACTCAGATGTTATAAATGTTAGATTTTATGAACGCAAACCTCTATGAAACGTCACTTACCTTTGAGCATCACCTCCTTTCACTACTAACAAGAAGAAGGCACTAATGCCGCTTAGCTGTTTGTTGTTGCCTTTATATTGTTAACGTAGCCCGTTTAACACTAAAACGACCTACTTGACCGTTTCCAGCCTATGCTGGATTTTCTCGTTTTATAATGGCGCTGTTTGGTCTTTTGTTTATTGCTAATTGGCTTATTTCTATAGTTATTATTATTTATCCACTATTCGATAGCAAAGATGTTTGTTATCAAGAATAGTAGGGGTGAAGTTTTAAGAATGTTTGACAATAATTGCCGCTATATTTTTAGCAATCAAAGCTCCCACCGCACCATTTATTATGGTTTTTAAACGATAGTTATGGAGTTGTTATGAACCCAGTAGACCAATTTACCCCGCAAGAGCCGATTTTATTTAATCCGCTCGATATATTAAAGCCCGCTTATCTCGGTCAATCGTCGAACGAGCTATTCTCCCGTATTTCACCTTTATATAGTGTGGACGAGGAGCGCTGGTTGACGGACTTGTTGCCGCTCGCCAAACCAACGGATGCCGAGCGTGAAGGGGCTGCTACGCAAACTCGTCAATTGGTCGAGCATGTGCGTAATGATGGCAAAGCCGTAAAAATGGTTGATTCATTATTGCTTGAATATAGCCTTGATACCCAAGAAGGTATCTTGCTCATGAGTTTGGCAGAAGCCTTGATTCGGGTGCCAGACAATTACACCGCTGATGCGCTTATCCACGACAAAATGAGCGTCGCTGACTGGAAAAAACACATCAAAAATGACAACGGTTTTATGGTCAATGCCTCGACGTGGGGCATGATGATGACGGGCCGCGTTGTCAGTATTGATCGTGATACTACCGCTGCTGGGTTTTTGGACCGTATGACCAAAAAAATGGGCGAGCCGGTCATTCGTAGTGCCATGCAAAAAGCCATGCGCATTATGGGGCATCAGTTTGTACTTGGCGAAACCATCGAGGGCGCCAATAAAAACAGCCAGCCTTATCGTAATAAAGGCTATACCTATTCGTTTGATATGCTAGGTGAGGCGGCGATTACCCATAAAGATGCGGAAAAATACTTTAATGATTACCTGCATGCGATTAAAGCGACGGCTAGCATTAAGGTAAAAGAAGGTATGCCAAAGCCGTCAGTGTCTATTAAGCTATCGGCATTGCATCCGCGTTATGAAGCGACGCAAGAAGCGCAAGTGATGGGACTATTGCGTCAGCGTTGCTTGTTATTGATTGAAGCGGCTCGTGAGGTCAATGTCGATATCAGTATCGATGCCGAAGAAGCAGACCGTCTTGAGATTTCTTTAAAGCTGTTTGAGTCTCTTTACCGTGATAACTTAACCACCGGTTGGGATGGCTTAGGGTTGGTGGTACAAGGTTACTCTAAACGTGCGATTGCCGTTTTGACGTGGCTTGCGCGTTTGGCAACTGAAGTCGGTGACCGTATTCCAGTACGTCTGGTCAAAGGCGCGTATTGGGATACTGAAATCAAACTGGCCCAGCAAAAGGGACTGTCCGGCTATCCGGTCTGGACCCGTAAAGAAGGCACAGACACCGCTTATCTTGCCTGTGCGCGCTTCTTATTGTCAGAGCATTTGCGCGGTTTGATTTGGCCACAGTTTGCTACCCATAATGCGCACACGCTTGCTTCAGTGATGACCATGAGCGCGCACAGAGAGTTTGAGTTCCAGCGTCTTCATGGCATGGGCGATGCGCTTTATGACCATATTCTGCAAGCTTACAAAATCCCCGTGCGTATTTATGCACCTGTTGGCGCTCATAAAGACTTGCTACCGTACTTGGTACGCCGCTTACTAGAAAACGGTGCCAATAGCTCGTTTGTGCATCAGTTATTAGATAAGTCTTATCCCATTGATAAGCTCACCGTGCACCCATACGATAAGTTATTGAGCAATGCTACTTTGCACAATCCTGATATTCCGTTGCCATTAGATATCTATGGCGCGCGCCGAGCCAGTTTTGGCCCTAATATCTTTGTAGAGTCGCAGTGGCTACTATTTAAAGCCGCTATCGATAGCCATTTGCATAAAACTTGGTCGGCAACTTCTATCATTAACGGCAAAGCAGTTGATGCAGATAAAGTCCATGGCAATTCTGAAAAACTTGAGTCGCAAACCGTACGCGCGCCTTGGAACCATGAAGTCATCGCCGGTGAAGTCGCCTACGCCAATGCTGATATTGCGCAGCAAGCCATTGATGCTGCCATTGCAGGTCAAAGCGTATGGCGAGCCGTACCTGCTGCCAAGCGCGCGGCTATTTTGCATAAAGTGGCGGACTTGTATGAAGAAAATTATGCCGAATTGATGGCGCTTTGCCAAATCGAAGCGGGTAAAACCATGCAAGACGGCATTGATGAAATCAAAGAAGCGGTTGATTTTTGCCGTTTTTATGCCGATGAAGCAGAACGTCTCGACGCCAAGGTTTATGAGTTTACCGACTTAGCAGGCAAGCAATCACGTCAAGTGTATAAGCCGCGGGGCACCTTTGTTTGTATCAGCCCGTGGAATTTTCCTTTGGCAATTTATACTGGTCAAATCATGGCGGCGCTTGCCGCAGGTAATACTGTAGTCGCCAAGCCTGCCGAGCAAACCAGCTTAATCGCGCATTTTGCTGTGCAGCTGATGTATCAAGCTGGCGTGCCGGTAGACGCTTTGCAGTTTGTTGTTGGCGCTGGCGAAGTTGGCGGCACGTTGACCGCTGCCGATAATATTGCAGGCGTTATTTTCACCGGTTCAACCCAAACGGCGCAGCATATCAATCAGAGCCTGCATCGGCAAATCAGTGGTGAGTTGCCAGTATTGATAGCCGAAACCGGCGGTCAGAATGCCATGGTTGTCGATTCAACCGCATTGCCCGAGCAAGTGGTTAAAGATGCGGTATTATCTGCCTTTGGTTCGGCAGGTCAACGCTGTTCTGCGTGCCGTATCTTATGTGTGCAAGAAGAAGTAGCGGACAATTTAATCGAGCTGTTACAAGGAACGATGGCTGAACTGGTCGTCGGCAATCCATTGTATGCCGCAACCGATGTCGGTCCAGTGATTGATGCCGACGCCAAGCAAAGTCTGGACGCGCATATCGAGCGTATGGCAGCTGAACCAACGGCGACGATTTTGGCGCAGACGCCGATGAGCGCAAGCTCAGTGGTTAGCGAAGAGCACTCTACCTTTGTCTTGCCAACCGCGATTGAGGTGAAAAGTATCGATGTGATTGGTGGCGAGCACTTTGGTCCGATATTGCATGTGCTACGTTATCAAGCGCGTGATTTAAATAAGCTTATTGATGCGATTAATAGCACGGGTTTTGGTTTGACCTTGGGTATCCACAGCCGTATTGAAAATATCGCCGAGCATATCGAGCGCCGTGCCTTTGTCGGCAATACTTACATTAACCGCAACCAAATCGGTGCCGTCGTTAACGTGCAGCCGTTTGGTGGTTGTGGTCTGTCTGGTACGGGTCCAAAAGCTGGCGGGCCGCATTACGTTGCGCGTCTGATGCAGCTGTGTACTGAGTCGAACACGGCGGTAGAAAATAATAGCACTGAAACCCAAACCCAAATCGCATAAGGAGTAGCAAGATGGCGAATGAATTTAAAAAGAATCATGCCCAAGTTTGTGAAGCTTGGCGGTTATTAAGCGCGGTAGAGCGAGCAACTTATCTGCAAGCAGCTGTTGCTAAATTGGCTTTGCTTACTGGTGACGCCAATAAAGCCAAGCGTTTATTTACCCATCTATTAAATGCCGCGCCGATGCTCGATGACGTGCAGCGTATGACGGGCGCAACAGGTGAGTCCAATGATTTGTACGTGACTGCTCGCGGCAAAACCATGGTTATCGGCGGCGAATCTGCTCGCGCGATGGCGGTACTTGGGCAATTGGTTGCAGCTTTACTGACTGGCAACGAGGTGATATTGCATTGCCCAAGTCAGAGCGAGATGTGTGTTGAAGCGGCAAAAATATTGCATGACACTGGCATCAGCGATGATGTCTTAAGCGTTGCCAATGATTCGCAAACCATTACACTGCTATATATCGATCGATTAGCGCAAGTTGCGGTCGCAGGCAACCAAAGCGAGGTGCAAGCCATCAGCCAAGAGCTTGCTAAGACCGATGGTATCTTGACGCAGGTCATTGCGGTCACTGATATGGAGGGGATGTCAGAGATGCTAACGCCCGATTATCTGTACCGCTTTGTCACTGAGCGGGTGAGGACCATTAATACCACAGCGATTGGCGGTAATGCCAGCTTGCTCGAGCTTGGCACCGAGTAAGTGCTGTAAAGCTAAATAAAAAAACTAGGATTGTATAAGCGGCGGTCAGTAGCCATTTTCCAAGCAATTTGGGAAATGATTACTGACCGTTTTTTATTGTTTTATGAAAAATTAAGGATAAAATTAATCAAAAAGGTTAGCTAAAAATATATAGTATTAAAAAGTTTTTGAATTATTAAACAAAATAATGTGCTTTTTTGAGTTGTAAGTTAAATAAAGTTAGTGCTAGTATAAGTTAACCGTTTAGTCAGCATTTATTCATTGAATGCTAATAGACAGCTTCAACACGGAATGTTGAGGTACTTTAAGCTAAAAAGGAGTGTGACCCATGCTTATATTCTCCGTTTTTTCGATAGGGTAGTTAGCTTTACCTTTACCTATACCCGACCTTTATGACCGCTTTTTAATTGACGCATAGATGATTGGTGAATTAAAAAGTTCAAACCGCAAACCGATTAAGCCTGAGCAAGTCAGTAGTCAGATAGGCAGTCAGCTTATTCAATACCCGTATAACTATCAGTATTGATGTAGGTATGATGATCGTCATCGTATAAATATTATTAACATGATAATTGAATACTACCTTAGGGCGGTGTCGTAATAACGCCTGACCTTTGCAGATATTGATTGTTAACATTTTATATTCGATTTCAGATAAAACTATAGTTTTTATCTGCCTTTTATCCTGACAGCCGAGCGTTGCTATGATTCGTTTTTATTTGAACGGTCAGTACAAACAAGTCACTGATCTAAACCCGAACACCACCGTTCTTGAGTATCTACGCCTGCATGAAAAGCAAACCGATACCAAGGAAGGCTGCGCGAGTGGCGACTGCGGCGCGTGTACCATCATGGCGCAGCGCTTGCCTGCTCATGACGCAGACCAATCTATGCAAGCACCTTTTTATACTCTTAATACTTGTATCACGCTACTGTCATTGATGGATGATCATCATCTGATGACTGCCGCTTATATCGCCGATAATCCCGCCAATCACCCAGATCGCGCCTTATTGCACCCAGCTCAGCAAGCCATGGTCGATTGCCATGGCTCGCAGTGCGGTTTTTGTACGCCTGGATTTGTCATGACGCTGGCGAGTACTTATGAAAACCAACGTTTGCAAGTGGCAGCAGGACTGGCATCGGACGATCTTAGTTACAATGATATTGTCGCTGCTATATCCGGAAATCTGTGCCGCTGTACCGGTTATCGTCCTATTATCGATGCGGGTTTAGCGATGGGCAAAATTGGCAAACAGCGCGATGCTGGGCAAATCATTGCTAAAGATTTAACGATAAAGCTGGCAACCGATGCAATGGCAAACAGCAAACACGCTGCTAGCAATACTATTGAGCCTGCACTCACGCAAGCAGCACGCAAACTTTTTATTCCGCAGTCCATTGACGAGCTCAATCAGGTGTTAGCCGCGTATCCAAACGCAACCATTTGGGCAGGTGGTACTGATTTGGGGTTAAGCGTGACCCAGCACCTGGTCGATCATGAAGTGATTGTGCAACTGTCAGCGGTTGAGGCGCTAAAAACTTGGTCGCTACAAGACTTACATCAACATACTGATGAGAAATCTAGAGTTAATGCCGATAAAGTTAACAGCGACAAGGTTAATAGCGAAATGAAATCGGCAGTACCATCTTTAATATTGGGCGCGGGCATGAGTTATCAGCAACTGCTACCTGTCCTTGAAGAGTATTTTCCAAGTTTTGCTCATTTATTTGAACGCATTGCCTCGCCGCAAATTCGCAATATGGGCACCATTGGCGGTAACGTCGCTAATGCTTCACCGATTGGTGATTTGCCCCCGGTTTTATTGGCACTAGATGCGCAAATTCATTTGCGTCATTGCGCAGCTATTGATGGTAGCGATGCTAATAAAAATGGTTATATTGATGAGATTATACCTTTACAGGCATTTTTCTTGGATTATAAAAAGACCAAACTGCGCGCTGGTAGTTATATCGTCGCCCTGCATATTCCGCTGTTGCAAGACCATCAGCATTTATATGTTCATAAGGTAAGTAAGCGTTATGAAGACGACATTTCTGCTTGTTTATTGGCAGCAAGAATCGATTTGGTAGCAGATGGGTTGACGATTAAAGATGCAAAATTCGGTCTTGGCGGTATGGCGGCGATTCCTTTATTGGCGACAAATTGTCAGGAAATGCTGGTTGGGCAATCTGTTGAAGTTGCCAGTTTTGAAGCAGCGGCGCAAAAGTTGGCGTTAGATGTCTCGCCCATGACGGACGTTAGAGCCAGTCGTGAGTATCGTATGCATGTCGTGCAGCGCTTAATGATTAAATGCGGTAAGCAATTGGTCGCAGATATACAACCTGCGAGCGCTTAACGTTTATCGCCATTTGTAAAGAATACAAGGAAGAGACACTATGAGCCATCATTCTTCACTATTTGACAGTTATAGTATACGCCGACAGCGCCCGCCAAAAAATAAAATCGGTACGGGAGTCAAACATGACAGTGCTATCAGCCATGTAATGGGAACGGCCACATACGTCGATGACATGCTAAAACCGCAAAACACCCTGCATTTAGCGATTGGTAAAAGCACTCACGCCCATGCCCGTATCTTACATATGGATTTAAGTGCAGTATGGGCGGCCGATGGGGTGGTCGATGTCATTACTTTTCAAGATTTACCTGCCAAAACTGATATCGGGCCCGTGTTCGATGGCGATCCATTAATGGCAGATAAAATCACCGAATACGTCGGTCAAACCTTGTTTGCGGTCGTCGCAACCAGTCATCGTGCCGCCAAAAAAGCAGTGCTGAATGCGCTGATAGAATATGAGCCATTAGCAGCCATATTGACTATCGATGAGGCGTTAGAGCAAGCGCAGTTTGTACGGCCGAGCCACTTTATGCAGCGCGGTGATACGCAAGCTGAGCTAAAATCAGCACCGACGCGTATTGCAGGGCATATTCATATGCTTGGTCAAGAGCATTTTTATCTTGAGGGGCAAGTATCATACGTTGTGCCTTGTGATGATGGCGGTCTTGAAGTTTATACGTCGTCGCAGCATCCAAGCGAAGTGCAGCAACTGGTCGCTGAAGTAGTCGATTTACCCTTTCATGCAGTGACTACCATTGTGCGTAGAATGGGCGGCGGCTTTGGCGGTAAAGAAACCCAAGCTGCGGCGTGGGCGTGCCTGTGCGCTATCGTGGCTAAGCGCCAAAATATGCCAGTCAGTATGCGCTTAGATCGACAAGATGACATGGTGGTGACTGGTAAACGGCACGAGTTTTCCAATCGCTATGAGGTCGGCGTCAATGAAGACGGACAGATACTTGGAGTCGATATGAAGCTAGCAGGACTATGTGGCTATTCGCCTGATTTGTCCGATGCTATTGTCGATCGGGCGATGTTTCATTGTGATAATGCTTACTATTATCCGGCCGCGCAGATAGCAGGTCACCGCTGCAAGACCCATACGGTATCTAACACTGCTTATCGCGGTTTTGGTGGGCCACAAGGTTTGCTAACCGCTGAATATATGATGGATCACATTGCTTATACGTTAGGTAGAGATCCGTTGCAGGTACGTCTAGCAAACTTATATCAAAACGGTCAAAGCACCCATTACGGTCAGCCGATTGAGCATTTTGATTTGGGGACTATCATGCGGACGCTCGCACAGGATAGCGATTACGATAAGCGCCGTCAGCAAATTATCGAAGCAAATAAAAAGGCTGAAGCTGAAGGCAATGATAAACGCTGGGGTCTAGCGTTAACGCCAGTGAAATTCGGTATCTCATTTACCGTGCAAACCCTCAATCAAGCTGGCGCTTTGGTACTTATTTATACCGATGGCACGATTCAAGTCAATCATGGCGGCACCGAGATGGGTCAAGGGTTATATATTAAAATTGCCCAAATCGTTGCTAATGAATTTGATGTCGATTTAGATACGGTAAAAGCCACTGCTACTCGCACCGATAAAGTGCCAAATACCTCGCCGACGGCTGCCTCATCGGGTACGGATATGAATGGTAAAGCGGCGCAAAATGCCTGTATCACCATTAAAAATCGTTTGCTTGAGTTTGCTGCCGAGCATTTTCAAGTCAATGCCGAAGATGTCCGTTTTGAGCGCAATCACGTTTATATCGGTGCTAAAGAGGTGCTTACGTTTGCAGATTTTGTCTTGCTCGCTTATCAGCACCGTATTAGCTTGTCTTCGACTGGCTATTACAAAACCCCCAAGATATTTTACGACCGCTCAAAAGCGTGGGGGCGACCCTTCTTTTACTTTGCTTTAGGTGCAGCCTGCGCAGAAGTTGAGATTGACACTTTAACAGGAGAGTACAAGGTGCTGCGCTGCGATATCTTGCACGATGTCGGACAATCGATTAATCCTGCAGTTGATATTGGTCAGATTGAAGGAGGCTTTGTGCAAGGTATGGGCTGGCTAACCACTGAGGAGCTTATTTGGGATAAAAAAGGTAAGCTTGCTTCTAACAGCCCCGCTAATTATAAAATTCCTACGGCACATGATTTGCCTAAACAATGGCGCGTCAAACTGTTTGATCGTAAAAATGAAGAGCAGACCATTTATAATTCTAAAGCCGTTGGTGAGCCACCGTTTATGTTAGCAGCGAGCGTTTGGTGTGCGATTAATAATGCCATCGCAAGCTTGGGTAATTATAAGAAAAATCCAGAGCTGACCATGCCAGCGACGCCAGAGGCCGTACTAAAAGCCGTCATGCGTCTACAAGGTCAAGCGTGGGAAATCGCTTCTAAACCAGATACCGAAACTATTGAAAGCTTAACGCCAGCTGACGATGACTGCGGCATTGATGACGATCGCGTACTGCCGCAGCAAGTACCGCATGCGACAGACACGACACCGCCTGCGTCTGAAGGTCAATTGTTTGATGAAGAGCCTGAGGCGATAGAAAACCCCAACGTCTCAACGGCTCGTGGACCTGCGCACAGTGAATAAGTCACTTATCACGCAGATGCCACCAACGAAATGGTATGAGGGACTGGCGCAATATCAGCAGCAGGGGGTTGCCCATGTATTAGCGACGGTCGTTGCCGTCAATGGTTCGGCACCTCGCGATCTACAATCTAAAATGATTGTCACACTCGATGACTGCTGCGATACATTGGGCGGTGGGAGTTTAGAGCATGATGTGACGCTAACAGCGCGGCAACTGCTTAATGGCGAGCTTGAGCCAAATAATTCGAAAGCTTCCTCTCAACCATTAAAAGCAGGCAGGTCTGCAAAAGCACAAGCGGTACGCCGTGAAGCAGTTTACAGCAAACATTATCCATTGGGCGCTAAGTTAGCACAATGCTGCGGTGGTAGCGTGACGGTGATGTTTGAATGCTTTCATTTGACACCGCCGATGTCGCTATTGGTTTTTGGGGGCGGGCACGTAGCTACCGCATTAATGAGTATACTGGCTGAGCTGCCATGCCAAGTGGACTGGGTAGACAGTCGTCCTGAGATGTTTGAGCGTTATTTGAGCGCTGAATCTGGCACAGCGGACGGACAGGTAAATGACCAATTACCAGCGCATATTCGTGTGCATATTGACGACGATCCGGTTGATTTTATTCGCCCATTTCTAGCTAATGGCGCTCGCAGGCTATCTATTAATAAAGGCACGCAGTATTTTATTTTAGTCATGACCCATGATCATAGTCTTGATTTTGACTTGGTGCGCGCGGCTTTAGATTGTTTGCTAGCTACTGATTCAAAGACTGCATTAAAGGAAAGCAGTGCGCGGCCTTATGTCGGCTGTATCAGCTCGGCAACCAAAGCCAAGCGCTTTAAAGAAAAGTTGCTGCAGCGCGGTTATAGCGAAAAAGTCGTTGATAAGGTAACGATGCCAATTGGCCTTGAGATTGGCGGTAAAGAACCAATGGCCGTTGCGGTATCTATCGCCAGTCAAATTTTGCAGCTGTATCACCAAGCATAAATATTATTTCTAATTAACATTTATCAGTAAAACTTTATTGCCTTTTACTCTATTTAGGTGAGACGCCTTTATGACCATACATATTTATCAAGCACGACTGCTGCATTATCTAACCGAAGACAATCTGGCTAAGAGAGAAAAAAGCACCAACAGCAGTGATACAAGCACTAATGATACACATGCCAATGATGCCACACTACCAGTGGTTGATAAAAATGTCATATTGCGCCCTGTAATCGCAGGTATTAATGTTTATCCTGAGTATATTGCCGAAGGTGCTTTGGTCGTCGATGATGTGAGCGGTCGCGTGCTAGACTATGGCAGTAAAAATGTGATTATGGCGCGATATGCTAGTAGTAGCGCACAACAGAGCAAAGCGCCCGTACAGATTCACGATTATCAAGACAAGCTTATCATGCCAGGCTTTATTGACACTCATGTCCACTATCCGCAGATAGATATGATTGCCGCCTTTGGTGAGCAATTGCTTGATTGGCTCAACAATTACACCTTTGTCACCGAAGCCAATTTTAGTGACCCACAGGTTGCGCATGATACCTCAAAGTTCTTTTTAAACCAGCTGCTTGCCAATGGTACGACCAGCGCTTTGGTGTTTTCGACCAGTCATCCTGAGTCGGTTGAAGCGTTTTTTGAAGAAAGTACTCGCCTAAATACGCGCATGATTACTGGTAATGTACTGATGGATCAAAATGCGCCTGAGCATTTGTGTGTGCCGACTGAGCAAGGTATCCGCGATTCACAAAATATTATTGATAAATGGCATGAGCGCGGGCGTCAACATGTGGCGATTACGCCAAGATTTGCCATCACATCGACGCCAAAACAGCTGCAAATGGCTGGTGAGTTATATCGCAGCTATGAGAGTGTATATCTGCAAACGCATCTGGCCGAAAACCTGGCTGAAATTGCCTTTGTACGTGAACTTTATCCCAAACATACGGGCTATCTCGACGTTTATCATGATTTGGGGTTACTGGGAAGGCGGACTACTTTAGCGCATGGTATTTATCTTGAAGCATCAGAGTATGAGGTACTGCGTGATACTGGGACGCAAATTGCCCATTGTCCAACGTCCAATTTATTTTTGGGTAGTGGTCTGTTTGATTTATCTAAGACTTTACGTTATACCGGCGTTAGTATCGCCACCGATGTAGGGGCAGGAACCAGTTTGTCGATGCTGACGACGTTATCGGAAGCTTATAAAGTGCAACAATTACAAAACAACCCATTATCCGCGCATCAAGGCTTGTATCATATTACTTTAGGTAACGCGCAGTCGCTATTATTAGACGATAAAATCGGTAACTTTATGCCTGATAAAGAAGCGGATTTTGTGATAATAGATATGGGCGCGACAGAGCTACTCGCGCGCCGTATGAGGCAGACAAAATCACTCGATGAGCAGTTATTTGTGCTGATGATGCTTGGCGACGATAGAGTGATTGAAGAAACAGTCATTGCTGGCATGAGCTGTTATAAGAAAGGCGCGGTATAAAAAAGAGGTGACATAAAATAAGCTGACAAATAGTCAGCTTATTTCAAGGTGAATTTTTTAAATAACAATCATAATTGGCGAGTGGTTATAGGTATTATATTACTCAGCGTAATCTAACCATACCCAACCATTCTCTAACCATTCGCTCAAATCGTCTGGGTCAATACCCTTAACATCTTGAATTTGTAAATGCTCACCATTGGCCAAACGCATTAGCACAGCGGCCGCTTCCGCATCCAAACCATCAAGGCGCTGACCGTTGGCATATAGCGTCACGCCATCATTGGTTTGGCTATACAGCAAACGATTGCTATAGTCGGCTTGTAGTGTCGCGCCTTCTGATAGAGCCTGCATAAGCTCATCAGTATCTAGCGTTTCTTCTGGCACCAGCGCATCATACTGGCGTTTACTCACCACTTCAGATACCGCTTGACGAATGATATCGTCGCCGCGCTCAGATTGCAGCATTTGTAGTAGCTGCTCTTTAATCGCTTCGATACTGCTGGCTGTCAATTCACCTGACGCTTGCAAAGATTGAGGCAGTAGCATTGGTATAAATAAATCACTGTCATTGGTAGCAATATCAGCCAGACTGTCGATGATTTGCATCAAGTTCGGACGACGGCAACCAAAAGAGAAGGTTAGGCAATCATCTTGCGCAACGCCAAAGTGCGATAATTTTGGTGGCACATAAAGCACATCACCCGCTTCTAGTATTTCGTCAAAAATAATCTCGCCCATATCATCGAACAATCTAATCGGCTCATCGGCGACAAACTCAGTGTTTTTATCACAAAATTTGCCAAGCTGCCAACGACGCTGACCGTAGCCTTGCGCTAAAAACACATCGTAATCATCATAATGCTTGCCGACTGAGCCGCCTTTTGGCGCATAAGACACCATGATATCGTCGCGTTGCCACTGCGGAATAAAGTCAAATGCTTGCCACAATTGCCCAAGCTCAGGCGACCATTGCTCAAGGTTTTGTACCAGTACCGTCCATTGTTCAGGCAAATTGTCAAAATCGCTTTCAGTTAAGGGACTTTTTTTAAGTTGCCATTGCGCTAGGCCGTCTTGCTTAGTAGCGGCTTGGGTGAGCAGGCGTGCAGCCGCGTCTTCTTCAATAGCAAGACCAAGCATATCGTCTGGCTCAAACATGCCAATTAGCTGCGGTAAGCCTTGCTTAATAAGGAGCGGTCTTTTTTGCCAATATTCACTTAAAAATTGCTCAGGCGTGATAGAGTCGGGCAAGCAAAGAGGAATTGTGGTCATTGATAAATCCATGTCTAAAAATGGGTATAAGAGAAATAACAAGAGATGCTTTATAGGAAAGTTTTAATAGTTTATGATTATCGCCTAGCTGATAGCGAGTATTACCGTATGAATAGTTGCTGTCAGAACACCTCATCAATCGTAGGAAGTTTATGAAAAAATTACATTTTATCGTTATTATCGCCAGCGTATTTTTATTACAAGCTTGTGTGCACAAGGTTGTGACCGTGCCAGCTAAAATCGCTTATAAAACCACCAAAGGCGTGGTCAAAGGCACAGTGGCGGTCGGTAAAGCCATCATACCGGGCGACAGTGATGACGATGATAAAAAAGATAAAAAATAAAACCTTACCCATTAACTAACTGTCTTTTAAGACAAGTAATAGTAGGTAAGGTTAATGTTTTTCTTAATATAAATGAATAGGCAGTCCTACTCATTTATATCTATTTCAAAATATGTCCGCTAGCTACTTCAAGCTTGATCAGAGATTAAATCTTAGCAATCCAGTCTTTAATCGTGCGAGCTTGCTCAGCGGCATTACCAGTATAAGTCGCAGGCGTCAGTTCACGTAGGCGCGCTTTATCGCTATCTGAAACCGCAGATAATTCATCGCTTTCTACGAAAGTCAGCATGGCCTCACGTGTCATAGCATTGCCACGGGTCAAGGCTTTGAGTTTTTCGTACGGGTTCTCAACGCGGTAACGACGCATGACCGTTTGAATCGGCTCAGCCAATACTTCTTGCGCGTTATCTAAGTCGTCATTTAAACGCTGTGCATTCAATTCAAGTTTACCAACGCCTTTTAGGCACGCATCATAAGCAATCATACTTTGCGCTAAGCCAACACCGATATTACGCAGTACCGTCGAGTCTGATAAATCGCGCTGCATACGTGAAATCGGTAGTTTTTCACCCAAATGTGCAAGCATCGCGTTCGCCACGCCCAAGTTACCTTCTGAGTTTTCAAAATCAATCGGATTGACTTTGTGCGGCATGGTAGAAGAGCCCACTTCACCATCTTTTAGGCGCTGCTTAAAATAGCCTAAGCTAATATATTGCCAAATATCACGGTTAAAATCGATCAAGATGGTATTAAAACGTTTGACCACATCGAACAATTCAGCGATATAGTCATGCGGCTCGATTTGGGTAGTGTAAGGGTTAAACGTTAGCGCTAGGTGCTGGTCAATAAACTGCTCAGCGTGTGCTTGCCAATCAACATCAGGATAGGCTGAGAAATGAGCATTATAGTTACCGACTGCGCCATTAATTTTGCCGAGTAGCTCAACTTGACCGATTTGTTTAATTTGGCGGGCTAAGCGATAAGCGACGTTTGCCATCTCTTTACCGAGCGTCGTTGGACTGGCCGTTTGACCGTGCGTGCGTGATAGCATTGGCTGGTCAGCATGAGTAATCGCCAAATCAACAATGCTATCGGTCACTTGCTGCATTTTAGCAACGACGATTTCGCGGCTGTCTTTTAGCATTAACGCATAGGACAAGTTGTTGATATCTTCACTGGTACAAGCGAAATGAATAAACTCCAAGCTGTCTTCTAACTGCTGATTACCACGGAATTTGTCTTTGATAAAGTATTCAACCGCTTTGACATCATGGTTGGTCGTCGCTTCGATATCTTTAATCGTTTGCGCGTCCGCTTCGCTAAAGTCGTCAACGATGCTGTTTAAAAAGGCATTGGTATCGGCATCAAACGCTGCCAACTCACCAATTGCGCTATTATCTGCCAATGACTGTAACCAGCGAATCTCGACGGTAACGCGAGCTTTAATCAGACCAAATTCAGATAGATAAGGACGCAAGCTGTCGGCTTTAGATGCGTAACGGCCATCGATTGGAGAGAGTGCGGTAAGTGGAGTCATAGTGATGCCTCAAATAGTTGTCAAAAGTAACAGGAGTAAAAGTGATAAAAATAAGCAAAAATGAAGAAAGGTTGAAAGTTATTTAAAATCAAAACCCACAAGGCGCATCGATAGCGGCAATCACACCGCCACCAAGACACACCTCATCGATATAAAATACCGCTGATTGACCAGGCGTAACGGCTCGTTGCGGCTCATCAAATACCACACGGACTTCACTGCCATCATCATTTAGCGCGTAAACACGGCAGGCCTGATCGGGCTGACGATAGCGAGATTTTGCCATACAGCGTAAGCCTTCCGTGCTAAAAATATTGGCAGGCGGCAAGCCTTCGACCCAGTCAAGCTTATAAGCTTGTAGCTCATTACTCATCAGCATCGGATGCTCATGACCTTGACCGACGATCAAACGGTTTTTAGCCAAATCTTTTGCTAGTACAAACCAAGGCTCTTCTGGACGGTCTTTGACGCCGCCGATACCGATGCCGCCGCGCTGACCTAAAGTATAATACATCAAGCCATCATGCTGACCTATCACATGACCGTCGTCGGTGACGATATCGCCTTTTTGTGCTGGCAAGTACTGTTGTAAAAAGTCTTTAAAACGGCGCTCACCAATGAAGCAAATACCAGTAGAATCTTTCTTTTTAGCCGTCGCCAAGTCATGTTCTTCGGCGATTTGACGCACGACTGGTTTTTCAAGCTCGCCTACCGGGAATAGCGTCTTAGCGATTTTATCGCCGCCGACCGCATGTAAGAAGTAGCTTTGGTCTTTATTATTATCTAGTCCACACAAGAGCTGGGCGACGGTTTCACCGTTGTTATTTTCATAGTTCACGCTGCGGCGCGTATAGTGACCAGTGGCAATATAATCAGCACCGAGGGTCAAAGCATAATCTAAGAACGCTTTAAATTTGATTTCTTTATTGCATAAAATATCTGGATTTGGCGTGCGTCCGGCTTTGTACTCTGCTAAGAAATGCTCAAACACGCGATCCCAATATTCCATCGCAAAATTAGCGGTGTGCAGCTTGATACCGATTTTGTCACATACCGCTTGCGCATCTGCTAGGTCGTCCATCGCCGTACAGTATTCGGTGCCGTCATCTTCTTCCCAGTTCTTCATAAACAGACCTTCCACTTTAAAGCCTGCTTGCTGGAGCAAAACGGCAGATACGGAAGAGTCGACGCCGCCTGACATACCAACGATGACGTGCTTGCTGCTAGGATTGTCAATATTGGCAAGCGTCAAAGGACGATGGATGCTAAAAGCGTCTGAAACGGGTAGACTTGCGGTGTTTGGCGTGGCTGACATAGAATTGCTCAACAATTTATACCTTACCTAAAGTATAAAATGCCCCTATTCATCGATAAAAAGACTAAGAGTGATAGACTTAGTCAGCGGATAAGGTCATCTCATTTTTTGGACGGGGTATTTTGGACTGGGTATTGTGATAAAATAAGCGTCATATTATAACAGTTAATCGTAAGCGGTGGCGAGCTATGCACGCTCATGTTGTCTAAAAGCGCTTTAGAAATTTAGATAGCGGTTCTAAATTATTTTAATCACTCTTCATTCACTTAGTAATTCACTTGGAATAATAATGATAAAAATTGGTCAAGGTATCGATGTCCATGCGTTTCATAATACGGGCGAGCAGCAGCAATATGTGATATTAGCAGGCGTGCCGATAGAGCATACCCATAGTTTGCTGGCACATTCTGATGGCGATGTGGTGCTCCATGCGCTTGCTGACGCACTGCTTGGTGCATTGGCACTTGGGGATATTGGGCAACATTTCCCAGATACCGATGCCGCGCACGCCGGTTTGGATTCGCGCGTCCTACTCCGTTATGTGTATGGTAAAGTCCAAGCTGCCGGTTATACTTTAGGCAATGCTGATATTACTGTGATGTGTGAGCGCCCAAAATTGGCACCCTATAATTTGGCGATGCGCGAAAATATCGCCAGTGACTTGCAAACAGCTGTGAGTAATGTCAGCATTAAAGCCACAACGACTGAAAAATTGGGCTTTACCGGTCGCCAAGAGGGCATTATGGCCAATGCCGTGGTATTATTGGTACCAAATATGATGATGTCTGACGACAATATGGCTAGCAATACTATTTCTGATGTTAACGTTTCAGATGCTAATATGCCTAATGTTTAATCCCTAATGGCTTAGTAGTCAGTCATGATGGTTGCAATAAACGGCAATCGCCCCATGTAGCAGCCACAGGCCAAATTTAGCGTGACCTATCTTTTTTTGATAATAGTTTTAATAAATAGGAGCTTTTATGAGTGAGCAAACCCCAAATACTGCTGCAAACGATGTTGAACAGCTGATTCGTGATCAAATCAAAGACAATAAAGTCATCCTTTATATGAAAGGCACACCGCAGTTTCCACAGTGTGGTTTTTCTGCCAAGTCGATTGAGGTTTTGACCCAAATTGGCCGCCCGTTTGCTTATGTTAATATTCTAGAAAACCCAGAAATTCGTGCTACGTTACCGAAGATTGCTAATTGGCCAACGTTCCCGCAATTATGGATTGACGGTGAATTGATGGGCGGTTCAGACATCATTTTGCAAATGTACCAATCAGGCGAGCTAAAACCTTTGGTTGAAGCCAATAGCCCAGCTGCTTAATGGTTAAGCGTTTTTATTGGGCAGTTGATAAGCCTCAATAAATCATTTAGAAATTGCAGCAAAGTAAACCTGAATAGCCATTTCTCTTCATGAAGAAAGGCTATTCGGGTTTTTTATTGTCTATGCAATTTATTGTTTTTATCGCTTTTAGCCCCATATAGTGTCCAAGATAAATATATTTTGCCTAAAAGCGAGAGTTATATGAGTAATCACTTAGCAAACACCGAATTACCAAATACAGAATTAACGGAGCAGCAGGAGGCGGCTGAACAAGCGGCTATCGAAAAACGCCGCGAGTATTTAAAAAACGAATCAACCCGTTTAATCGATATGGCGGGCAATGAGCCAAATTCTGCCCTTAAATGTATCCATCAGCTTAGCGTAGCAGGCGGCGCAACCGAAGCGACTTATATTGCCATTGAGCAGCGTATCGTCGCGGATCAAGATGCAGCTGGTGCTTATCATTTGGCATTATTGGCACAAAACACCCCTGATTTACCCATCGATGCGCGGCAACTTATTGAGATGGTTGTGCTAAAGGGTGATAACGCTCAGCGTTTGGCCTTGCTAAAAAACTTGCCATTGCCGCCAGTTGAGATGATTAAAGAGCAAATCTTGGCGACCAATGACGGCGACGCTATTGGGCAGATGAATGCCTATTTGCAGATTAACCCAGAAGCTTACGGCAGCCACCATATGCTGGCAAGTGGGCAGGCTGACCGTATTGTACCGCTCAGCCCTGGTAAATAAATCCATTCGAGGTTTATCAAGCTTTTATTGATGCACCTTTATGATTAATGGCAATAGCAGTTAATTTAAATAGTTTTTCGTATAACGTTTTTTCAGTGGCAAAAAATTGTTATAATTACCAGCTATTTTACCTATCTTTAATGGCTCATCTGAGTCGTTATCTCTTTTTTAAATTCGATTGACGTTTATTGACCGGCAGCCATGCTATTTGACATAGCATCACGCTCACGGTTGCGTCGAGAGTCAAGTGAGGCATACATGCAATACCCAAAAAATTACGACGTGGTAGTGATCGGCGGCGGTCATGCTGGCACAGAAGCAGCTTTGGCGGCCGCACGTATGGGTGCGCAAACGTTACTCTTGACGCATAACATTGAAACGCTAGGGCAGATGAGCTGTAACCCTGCGATTGGTGGTATTGGTAAGTCGCATTTGGTACGTGAGATTGATGCGCTTGGCGGTGCGATGGCACTGGCGACTGACAAATCTGGTATCCAGTTTCGAGTGCTTAATAGTCGTAAAGGTGCTGCCGTGCGTGCCACGCGTGCGCAAGCGGATCGCATTCTTTATAAAGCCGCCATTCGTCATACGTTAGAAAATCAGCCAAATCTTGATATATTCCAACAAGCAGCAGATGATATCTTAGTCGAAAATGGTCGCGCGACCGCTGTTGTGACGGCAACGGGGATTGTTTTTAACACCCAAACTGTAGTGCTGACTTCAGGAACGTTTTTAGGCGGTGTCATTCATATTGGTTTGGAAAATTCAAAAGGTGGACGCGCAGGCGATCAGCCTTCTATCAAGCTTGCAGATCGTTTACGTGAATTGAAATTACCGGTGGGTCGCCTAAAGACCGGTACACCAGCACGTATTGATGCGCGTAGCGTTGACTTTAGCGTGATGACAGTGCAGCCAGGCGATACACCGCTGCCGGTGATGAGCTATATGGGCGATGTGTCCATGCATCCTGAACAGGTCAATTGCTATATCACCCATACCAATGCGCGCACCCATGACATTATCCGTGAAAACCTAGACCGCTCACCGATGTTCTCAGGCAAAATCGAAGGCGTTGGGCCGCGTTATTGTCCATCAATTGAAGACAAGATTCACCGTTTTGCCGATAAAGACAGCCATCAAATCTTTATTGAGCCAGAAGGTTTGACCACGCATGAGCTATATCCAAACGGTATCTCAACCAGCTTGCCGTTTGATGTGCAATTAGACTTTATTCATAGTATGAAGGGTCTAGAGAACGCACACATCACGCGTCCCGGCTATGCGATTGAGTATGATTATTTTGATCCGCAGAACCTAAAACCAACGCTTGAGACCAAGTCAATCGACCGCTTATACTTTGCCGGTCAAATCAATGGTACAACAGGCTACGAAGAGGCGGGCGTCCAAGGTTTATTAGCCGGCACTAATGCGGCATTGGTCACCTGTGAAAACAGTGAATTTGATATTTGGACGCCGCGCCGCGATGAAGCCTATCTTGGCGTACTGGTCGATGACTTGATTACGCATGGTACCACTGAGCCATATCGTATGTTTACCAGCCGCGCCGAATATCGTTTGCTACTGCGTGAAGACAATGCTGATCAGCGTTTGACTGAGACTGGTCGCAAGCTTGGTTTGGTAGATGATGTGCGCTGGCAGGCTTATCAAGAAAAAATGGAAGCCGTTGCTACCGAAACCTCGCGCCTCAAAGATATTTGGGCAACTCCTGCTAATGCTTTAGGTCAGCAAGTGACGGCGCAGACAGGCGAGGTGCTGTCTAAAGAATCGACTGCGTATGATTTATTAAAACGTCCGCAAATACATTTTACTGATATCGCGGCGATTACTGGTTCAGAGGTTGATAGCCAAGTCGGTGAGCAGATTGAGATTTCTGTTAAATACGCCGGCTACATTGACCGTCAGCAAGAAGATATCGATCAGATGAAGCGTTTGGAAAATACTGCCTTGCCAATGGATTTTGATTATAGTGTGGTGTCGGGATTGTCCAATGAGATTGTGCAAAAGCTGGCGCAAATTCGTCCTGCCACGCTTGCCCAAGCGGGACGCATCAGCGGGGTCACGCCTGCCGCCATTCAGCTATTGGCGATGACCGTCAAGAAGCAGAAAAAAGCCCAAGCAGCGTTAAACTCATAATAATGGTTTAGCAAATCTTAAAGCTTTAAACTGTGTTTATAAAAGAAGCCCGTAATGACAAAGCGTTACGGGCTTCTTTATGGCAAATACCTTAACAATTTCAAAACAGTTTCCTGATTTAAAACTTGATAATTTAAGACGTGCTCGTTTAAGAGTAGGATAAAAGAAAAATAATTAGCAAGGAGTAATGATATGCCTTACGATAAATTATCTGAACTGCCCGATTCGGTAAAAGGTAATCTGCCTAAGCACGCGCAAGAAATCTTTTTGGCCGCATTCAATAGCGCCAGTAAACAATATGACGATGAATCACGCTGGTTTGCTACCGCATGGGCCGCTGTCGAAAACAGTTATGAGAAAAACTCGGACGGCAAGTGGGTGAAAAAGTCTGATTAGGGCGTGTTTTCATTTTAAAATTTTAACCATTTTTAGCCCATTTAGATATATATCGATTGAATTGAGAACACGCCCTCGTATTCAAATCAGCAATAGCGGCGTTATATACACTATAATAAAATAGCTTTCCGTTATCCAAGCTAACCCATTTTAAAATACCTACTCACCATTGCTGTTTATTTAACAATATAGCTTTGGATATATTCATAACCTGAGCTTATTTATGACCGCTGCTATTATTTTTGCTATCACTATTGTATTGCCCAACCTTGTTTTGATGTGGTTGGGTTTTTTTATGCAAAGGCGCGGTGAGGCAAGCCAAGCTTTTATCGATCAAGCATCCAGCTTTGTCTTTAATTATTGTTTACCGTGCTTACTGTTTTTTAGCGTGGTTGATAGCGAGGTCGATTATGCCAAACAAATGACTTTAATCATTGCTGGTATTGTTGTGACCTTTATTTTGTTTATAGGCGCAGAGATTTATGCCAAGGCTTTTGTCGATAAGCCTGCCGACCAAGGGGTGTTTGTACAAGGTATCTTTCGCAGTAATATGGCGATTATCGGTCTGGCAACCGTCGCCAACGCTTATGGAGAGCAGGGTTTAAGTATTGGTGCCGTCTATATGGGCGTGGTGACGATATTGTTTAATATCTTAGCGGTCATTACCTTAAGTCGGGTGTCCAAAAGCGCCGACGATACATGGGTCAGTCGTAGCATAATGATTGTCAAAAAACTGTTTACCAATCCGTTAATTATCGCCTTGGTCGCAGCTTTTGCTTATAAAGCCCTGCCGCTGCCGCCTATTAGCGGCGTCATTCATACCACTGGCGATTTACTAGCTGCGGTGGCATTGCCATTGGCGCTGATTTGTGCGGGTGCAAGTATTGATTTAAAGTCGATGTTGCATCCGTCAGGTTTATCCATGCAAGCCAGTATTGGACGTATTGTGATTGCGCCTATAATCGCTATCGCAGTCGGATTGAGTTTTGGCTTATCAGGCGTGCATATGGGTGTGCTGTTTTTGATGGTGGCGTCACCGACGGCGGCGGCCAGTTATGTGATGGCGAAAGCCATGGGCGGTAATGATATATTGGCGGCCAATATTTTAGCATTTACCACCGTGGTGGCAATGTTTGGTATGGCGATTGGTGCGGCGATATTACGCGGATTAGGGTGGATATAGCATCGATAATAATGTTAGGTATATGAGAAATGCTTTCGCTTTTAATAAAAATAAAAACAGTCGTTATAAAAAAGTCCCCTTTTTAAATTAGAAAAGGGGACTTTTAAGATTTATTGTCGTTATCTCACATTGTCTTTATCATGATTATTCACGCGGCGATGTTTGCGTTTAGGGCTAACACGATACGTCAAATAACCGCCAATAATCAAGACCACAATAAAAGCGACGATGTATAAAAATATTGATGAGCCGATAAAGGCAGAAGGTTCCATGACCATAACCTCCTTAAGGTTTATCAATAATTATGCAAGCGGCGCGGGTTATTGTAAAGTAAACAAGTTTAACTCAGATGTAAGTTCCAGTGAACGCAGACGTGCTGCCTGGTCATAAACATTGGCGGTGACAATTAGCTCATCTGGTTGATACTTTGCGATAAATTCTGCCAGTTTTGGTTTGACCGTTTCGACAGAACCAACAAATGACACCGATAAAGCGTTGTCTACCATCATTTTTTCCGCAGGGCTCCAGATGCTGTCCATATCATGAGTTGGCATAGGCATTTGTCCACGCTCACCGCGGCGCAAGCGGACAAAGCTTTGCTGCGCTGAGGTAAAGTGATAATGCGCCGTTGCATCGTCGTCAGCCAGTAGCAGGTTAGCCGCCAGCATTACATAAGGCTTATCTAGATGCGCTGATGGTTTAAACTGTTCGCGATAGGCATTAATCGCTTGTGCCATCATCTGCGGCGCAAAATGCGAGGCAAACACATAGGGTAGGCCTAAATGCGCTGCTAGAGTGGCGCCAAAAAGAGACGAGCCCAATATCCAAATAGGAATATTAGATTTCGCCCCTGGGAATGATTGCACAGGACTGTCATCGGTGCCATCACCTAAGAAATACATAAGCTCTTGGACGTCTTGCGGGAAACGATCGGCATCTTGCATTTGACGGCGCAGCGCCTGAAATGTTGCACCATCGGTACCTGGCGCGCGGCCTAAACCTAAATCGATACGGTCACCGTATAACGCCTGTAAGGTACCAAACTGCTCAGCAATGATAAGCGGTGCATGGTTGGGCAGCATGACGCCACCAGCCCCGATGCGTATGCGCTTGGTTTGGCTACCGATGTGCGATAACAGCACCGACGTCGCCGCACTAGCGATACCCGGCATATTGTGATGCTCGGCCATCCAATAGCGGTTGAAGCCAGATTTTTCTGCTTGCTGCGCGATAGCAACGGTTTGGGCAATGCCTTCAGCAATGGTTTTGCCTTCGGGAACGGGTGCTAAGTCTAAAAATGATAATGGAATTGTGTTGCTCATGATTCACCTATTTTTATGCGGTCGCCTTGCAACGACGTTTTTATAGTTAGTTTTTAAATATCAGGAATAAAAAGCAGGCTGATGATTCAATAGCTCATATGATGGGGCAGTTATAGAGAATATAAAGGTCAGCCCTTAAAATAATAACAAATCGTAATAATTCGCAGCATGTATAAGAGCAAAAAAACACCGCTATCTATTGAGAACGGTGCCATTTGTATTTATCAAAGAAATCATGATTAAGCAGAATGCTTGAAGTTATTATTCATTGCCTAAGTGCTGAGTTTTAAAAAGCTACTCACTACATTCAAAGCTACTGACTAAATTGCTTTTGGCATAGTTCCATAAAGGCGCGTCCGTATTGACGGATTTCTGCATCATCACGTACCGCCATCCAACTGGTAAAACGTCCAAAATGATCGACAGGAATGGCGGTTAAATTATGATAATGGCTTGGCTCAAATGCCATTTCAGCGATAATACCAATGCCCAATCCTAATCCAACATAAGTGCTAATCACGTCGGCATCAAGAGCTGCGAGTACAATATCAGGCTCAAGTCCTGCGTCGCTAAAGGTTTTGTCAATCGCGCCGCGTCCCGTAAAGCCGCCGTGATAAGTGACAATCGGGTAGCTGGCAAGGGTTGGCAAATCAATCGATTCTAAACCCGCCAGCTCATGGTCGCTCGGTACAATAACCCGATGCGTCCAGTCGTAATAACGGTAGCAGCGTAGATAATCATTGTGCAACAAGGATTCGGTCGCAATGCCAATATCTGCCTGCCCACGAATAACCATCTGCGCGATGGTTTCGGGATCTGCTTGTTGCAGGATTAAATTGACCTTGGGAAAACGATCTTTAAATTCTTTGACCACTCTTGGCAATACATAACGCGCTTGCGTATGGGTGGTCGCAATGGTCAGTGTGCCAATATTGGGGTTATTAAAATCCAAACTGAGGTTTTCAATGGTCCGGATTTCAGCAAAGATAGATTCGATATGCGGCATCAGCGCTGTACCCATGGTCGTCAGTCCTGTTAGACGTTTGCCTTGGCGCACGAACACTTCGGTTTTAAGCTGGTTCTCAAGTGCCGCGATATGCTTTGATAGACTCGATTGACTGGTATGCAGCACGGTGGCCGCTTGACTTAAATTATAGCCATTGATTACCGTATGCCACACTGTTTCCAACTGTTTGAGCTGGATTTGTAGATGCCGTTGATTGACCACTACGTCGATTGCCATCATTTAACCCTATGTATAAATATACAAACCTCGTCTGTATATAAAAATAAAAAACTACAAGCATTCAATAAGTCGCTAGTGTAAATCAAAGTTATTATTCTCGTATATAATAAATGGCTATGAATTTATACTAATTTGGAATATATAGTAATTTATTTTTCTTAAATTGACAATAGGTGTTTAAAGCAATAGACAACGAAAGAAAGATTGTTTTAATGTTTGGGTGAGCTACTGATACACGACGTTACCGTATTGAAATAAACGGTGTTGCCAAATGCTATGGTTATTAAGTTAATGCAAAAACATCTAGTCAAGGTTAGCGTTCTCAAGTACCATAATTCAATTTTGTGCTAACGATGGTTTTTATACAACGCTGAGCAATTTTTATCGATCTTTTTTATCCGTATTACTGAGAAATGATTGATAAAAATTGTGCGCAGTTGTGTTTTTTATCTCAATTTTTGGTGAGTGATTATGTCTGCTGTCCAACCTGTAACGCCTGAACAACCGATTGCCAAAAAATCATGGGCAGAAGCCGCCAAGGCTTATCTAGATTCGCGCGTTATTATCATGCTGTTTTTAGGGTTTTCGGCCGGTATTCCCATTTTGCTTATTTTTTCCAGTCTGTCGTTATGGTTAAGAGAAGCAGGCATTGACCGCGGTGTCGTCACCATGTTCAGCTGGGCAGCATTGGGATATTCCTTTAAGTTTATTTGGGCGCCATTAATCGACGCGCTGCCGGTCCCTTTTTTGACCAAATGGTTGGGTCGTCGCCGTAGCTGGATGGTGGTATCGCAGATGCTGATTGTATTGGCCATTTTTTTGATGGCGACGGTCAACCCTATCAGCGAAGACGTGTTGGTTTATATGGCGGGCGCGGCGGTTTTGTTGGGCTTTTCTTCTGCTACCCAAGATATCGTTATTGATGCTTACCGCATTGAGCTGGCACCGCCATCGATGCAGTCTATTTTGTCCTCTATTTATGTGTCAGGTTACCGCATTGGTATGATTGTCGCTGGGGCAGGCGCGCTGTATTTAGCAGATTATTTTGGTTCAACGGAAAGCTTTTATAGTTATGAAGCGTGGCGCAATACCTATTATATTATGGCTGGAGTCATGACTTTAGGTATATTGACCACCTTTGCCAGCTATGAGCCAACCGCTGAGATTTTGCAAAATAATAAACAAAGAAATAACCTCAAAGTTTTCTTAATTTACTCAGCGTTACTATTAATACCGGCGTTGTTGTTTAGCGCCATATATCTTGTCAATATTCTGATTAATAAAGTTTTTGATAGTAGCATTGCGCTGATACCGCTGATAGCCATGCCGAGCATTAAGTTCTACTTTTTAGCATTGGTTGCTTGTGCGCCATTGCTGCTGCTTTATTTTATGATTAATCAACCTAAAATTATCAATAAAGCGCCATTGGTGGCTGAAACCCGCGAAGACTATGTCAGATTGGTTTTATTGTTTGTTTTTGCCGTCGTCGCCTTTATCGCCGCCTATGTTTTGATAGGGCAAGGATTGCCCGAGTTTGATGGTGTGTTTGTCAGCTTTATCAGTGAGACGCTGCATTTGCTAACAAGCTTAGCTGTAGCGCTGGCAGCGGGTTATGCCTTGGTAAAAGTCGGTTTGGTGAAAAAAGAAATTGCGATGGCGACGTGGATTGAGCCTATATTGGATTTCTTTAGACGCTATGGTAAAAAGGCATTATTGTTATTAGCGCTGATTGGCTTGTACCGTATCTCAGACATCGTGGCAGGGGTGATATCAAACGTCTTTTATCAAGATATGGGCTTTAGTAAAACCGATATTGCCAATGCGGTAAAACTGGTTGGCGTCATTATGGCCATTGCTGGTGGTTTCTTAGGTGGTCTGTTGGCGCAGCGTTTTCGTATCATGCATGCGATGATGATTGGCGCCATTCTCGCTTGTGCGACCAATTTATTATTTGTGGTGCTGACTTACAATCCTGGCAGCTTGCCTATTATGTATATGGCGGTGATTTTTGATAACTTAGCCGCTGGTCTTGCCAGCGCCGTATTTATTGCTTTCTTATCGGCATTGACTTCTATCCGTTTTACCGCGGTACAATACGCTATTTTTTCTTCATTAATGACGCTTATTCCTAAAGTAATGGGTGGTTATTCAGGCTCTATCGTTGATAGTATGGGCTATCCGTTCTTCTTTATTTTTACCTTTGCGATTGGTATTCCAATTTTAGCGCTGATTTACTTTGTCGATAAACATATCGTTATTGGTGATAACGACGATATTTATGACAATAATGGCGATAGTGAAGGCGGCAGCGGTATTGGCGATAAGTTAACCAAAGCCAATCCAAACCTAACGGATACCAAAGAGCCGCCCCGTGCTTCAGATTAGTTAATGCATGACATATAGCAAGTTCAACAGGCTTATTCAGTAAACAGTGACTTTACGAGTTATCTATGACAGCAGCTACCATTGGTCAAATAAAACAACAAATTCAGCAGTGGCTAAACGATAGTGAAAATAGTCATTTGCCCTCGTTTTGGCTCACGGATTGGCTGTTGTTTGTCATTGAGCAGCCAAGCTCTTTTTTAATCACAGATGAAAACTATCAACTGACCGATAGCGAGCTTACGCAATTTTATGCGGGTGTGACTAAGATGCAGCAGGGCACGCCCTTGGCGTATTTAACGGGACAGCAAGAATTTTGGTCGCTGAATTTTACAGTCAATGAGCATACATTGATACCGAGACCCGATACTGAGGTACTGATTGAACAAGTTTTAGCTTGGATAAACTCTCAACCAAACCGCAACGATGACGATAATAAACCAAAGCGCCTCTTAGATTTGGGCACTGGCTCAGGCTGTATAGCGATTAGCCTCGCGCATGAGTTAAATAAGCGTCAGCCAAACAATAAGGCTGAGAGATGGCAAGTGGTTGCCGTTGATTTATCGCTAGAGGCGTTAAAAATAGCGAAGCATAATGCAATGGTAAATGAGGTTGCTGCTGATATTAAGTTTATCCAAAGCAGTTGGTATGAGGTGCTGTCTGCTCAGAATGAGCCATTATTTGATGTGATTGTATCCAACCCGCCGTATATCGATGAAGAAGATGAGCATTTAGCAAGACTGGTCGCCGAGCCGATTAGCGCCTTAAGCGCCCCCAATCATGGACTTGCCGATATAGCGCTTATTGTTAAGCAGGCACCGCAATATTTGAATGCAGCTGGGCTTTTAGCAATTGAGCATGGTTTTGATCAAGGTTTAGCGGTTCGTCAGCTATTTTTGGACAATCGCTTTGAGTCTGTTCATACTGTGCAGGACTTTGGCGGTAATGACAGGGTGACTTTAGGTCAGCTGTTATAATTGGTTTTTAAGAGTAAGTTTTTAAAGGTGAGTCTTTAAGAATAGGTTTTCAATAATAGATATTTTGCTTATAACTTGTGGTAAAAAATAGTGGTAGAAAGTATGACGCACTCCAAAGAAACAGGACAGCTAACAGATGCAGAACTGCTGCGTTATGCGCGGCAGATTTTGCTTGATGGCTGGGATATCGATGCGCAGCTACGTTTGAAAGCCTCGCGAATCGTGATGATTGGGGCGGGCGGTCTCGGTTGTCCTGCTTCTGAGATGTTAGTGCGGGCAGGGCTTGGGCAAGTGCAGCTGATTGATGATGATGTGATTGAAGCCAGTAATCTACAACGCCAAACGCTATTTTTACCTGAAGATATCGGCAAACCTAAGGCGCTCACGGCAGCTCATATGCTGACCAAAATTAACCCTTTGGTTAGCGCGCGTGGGACAGTGGCCAGATTGAGTGAAGACAATGCTTATGAGCTGCTTGAGATGGCATCTGGTAAGCCTGACTTACTTTTAGACTGCACGGATAATTTTGCCACTCGCGATATCATCAACCGCATTAGTGTGCGTTACCAGATTCCGTTATTATCCGCCTCAGCGATAGCCATGCAAGGACAATTGGCACTATATGAGCCGCACTTAAATACCGGCTGCTATCATTGCGTCTTTGGTTCGGTAACAGACGATGCAGCGGCGGATGAACGTACTTGTGCCAATTCAGGGGTACTCGCCACCACGCCCGCTATTATGGGTAACTTGCAAGCCAATGCAGCGCTACAATATCTAGGATTAACCAAAAATCCACTGACAAATAAGCTGTTAATATGGGATGGTAGCCAGATGCAGCAACGACTGATGGGCTATCGCAAAGATGTGCATTGTCCGATTTGTGCCAAACATTAGCAAATTGCTCAAGCTTTTTAACTCTTCCTATCCTCATAACCTCCTTTTTATTACCATAGTTGTTTTTTTATGAAAATTCATCGTCCGCATTTATTAAAGCATACCTTTAATGTCGTTAATCGTGTGCGCCAAACCGCAAGCGTTGCTGGTTTGTCTGCACTGAGAGTTGCAAAGGGTGAAAAACCTGATGCGATGCTGTTAAAAGAAACCTTTGAGCAATTGGGCACGACTTATATAAAAATCGGGCAGTTTATTGCCAGTACGCCGTCATTATTTCCACGTGAATATGTAGAGGCGTTTCAGAGCTGTTTGGATCAAACGACGCCATTATCCTACACTTATATCGAACAGGTATTAAAAGAAGAGCTGGCCGCCACTGGCCTGACGCTTGAAAAGATTTTTGCTTATATCGACGAAAAACCACTCGCTTCAGCGTCTATTGCCCAAGTGCATGCCGCGCGATTGCATAATGGTGATGAAGTGGTATTAAAGGTACAAAAACCGGGGGTTGAAACCATTATGCAAACCGATTTGGGCGTCTTACATGGCGTGACTAAATTGGTTGAGCTACTAATGCCTTCGATGCGCTTTGCCAGTATTGCGCCAATTATCGATGAGATTCGTCTGCGGATGCTTGCCGAAACCGATTTTATCGCTGAGGCGCAAAATATCCGTGATTTTCAGCAGTTTTTAGCGATATCAGGAAATACACGCGTCGTTGCGCCAACTGTCTATGAGGAGCTGACCACCAAGCGCGTGCTGACTATGAGCCGCTTATACGGCGTTTCTATGGTAGATGAAGCCGCCATGCGTCAGTATAGTAATGATCCGGCACAAGTGATGGCAGATACCCTTAATACTTGGTTTGCCAGTTTGATGCTATGTAATAGTTTCCATGCGGATTTGCACGCAGGTAACTTGATGCTATTAACCGATGGGCGTATTGGTTTCTTGGACTTCGGTATCGTTGGTAAATTAAAAGCGGAAAGCTGGCGCGCCTGTATGGGTATGATGCAGGCAATGCAAGACAGTGATTATCAAGCCATGGCGCGCCATATGATTGATATGGAGATGACCCATGGCGGCAATCAAGTTGAGGTCGCGGCATTGGGCAATGATTTGCAGCGTATGATGAAAACCATTATGGCAGAAGACAAAGCCTTTACCAGCGGTGTGCCTTTTAATAGTAAAGAGCAAGCCGATGAATTAAATAAGATGATGCTTGAGATTGTTGAGGTCGGCAAGCGTCATGGCATTCATTTCCCACGTGACTTTGCCTTATTGACCAAGCAAATGCTCTATTTTGATCGCTTTATGCGCACGCTTGCCCCTGACATGGATATGTTTAGCGATCAGCGCGTGCAAATGCTAGGGCAGACGGAAGCAGCTGAACAAGCAAGCAATCCAATTCGCAATATTTCTTAGTAGTAAGCACGTGATAGCAGTAAGTGTTGTATTGAGACGTTTTTCTATTTTTAATTGGTTAGGTATGGCTTTTTTTAACACAAAGGATTGTGGGCGTTTTGCCACAAAATGGCTCTGTCATGATGACTGCTCTTAAAAGCCGTGCTGCTACTATTATTACCCATCAAACGGCGATTGCTTGCATAGGGTTGTATTGTCTGGCAGTAGTGATGGGGTTTGGGCGCTTTTTATTTACCGCCACCTTACCTGATATCATGACGCAATTATCGTTATCGACGGTCATTGCAGGTTGGCTGGCTTCGGTCAATTATAGTGGTTATTTTATTGGGGCGCTGATTGCGATGTTTGTGCCTCAGCGTTTGACATGGCAAATGCTCATAACATGGACAGCCGTCAGCATCGTGACCACCATGCTATTGGTGGTGCCAAATCTGTCATTAAATAGCTGGTATGTCATTCGGCTACTATCAGGTATCGCCAGCGGGGTGGCCATGATTTTAAGCTCATCGCTGGTGATTCAAAGCTTTAGTGATGAGCGCCGCTCGGTACTTTCAGCCTTACATTATGCAGGGATTGGCGTCGGTATCAGTGCCTCTGCCGTCTTGACTTGGTGGCTATTAACGCTCGGTTATCATTTTGATATCATTTGGCTGGTAGCAGGAATTATCAGTCTGCCGTTATTATGGCTACTTTATGCTATCAGACCGCAAAGCTTGATTTCGTCCGCTTCACACTCATCTAAATCCACGTCTTCTAATTTACAATCCTTTCAGCAAAAGGCTCTCAAATCGAAGCCTGCCGAATTAAACCATAACAATCAACGCCTATCTGTACCGCAAGCTTATCGTAATTTTAAACGTTCGTTATATGAAGCGGCCGCTGGTCATAGCAAGGCGATTGCATTACTGTCGGCAAGTTATGTGCTGGCGGGGTTTGGTTATATTACGTCGGCGACTTTTTTGCCAGTCATGGCAACGCAGCGCCTGACGGCACAAAACTATGCAGGGTTACTGATTTGGTTGGTAGTTGGTATCTTTGCCATGCTATCGAACCCTATTTGGGGCGCGCTTGCCAAGCGTATTGGCGAAAGCAGAACCTTGATGGGGTTGACGTTATTGCAAGCGTTTGGCATGTGTTTGCCGCTATGGTTTGATGGCGCTGTTGGCTTGTACGGTAATGCGGTGATTTTAGGATTAACCTTTGTCGGTATGGTGTCAATGACACTTAATTTGATTAAAAACATCAATCCTGCTTACTCAAATTTGTTGATTGGACTGGCAACTTTGGCCTATGCCATAGGGCAGTTCATAGGGCCGCTGGTCACGGTAGCGCTGGCAGGGAAACAGGACAATTTTAACGCGGGTTTGTTGGTCGCAGCGAGCGGTTTATTATTAGGGTTGGTTTTAGTCTTCTTTTTTCAGCGTCAAGCTCAAAAGCAGTCAAACTAGACCACGCTACGGCTAAAGACTTCTCGTAGCTCAAAACTGGTATGCACTTGAGCGACGCCTTCGATACGATTGAGCCTATGCAATAAAAATTCCTCATAATGTGCCATATCACGCACCCGTACTTTGATTAAGTAATCTTCGGTGCGACCGGTGACGATACTACAGCTCACCACTTCATCAAAACTTTGGATTTTCTCTTCAAAATGCTCAAAGCGATCTGCAGTATGGCGATCCATACTAATCGCAATAAATACCGCCAGAGGGTAACCGAGTTTTTGCGCATCGGTCTGGGTATGGTAGCCGGTGATAATACCTACTTCTTCCAAGCGTTTGATACGGCGCGCGCAAGGGGTCGCCGATAAATTCACCTGCTCGGCAAGCTCGGTAATACTCATACGTGCTTGGGTTTGTAGTAAGCGTAATAACTGTTTGTCGATAGCATCAATATCTATAGGTAAAACATTGTTCGTATGATTATTTAACATCGGATATCATCTGTCTAGTGAAATAATCTAATTATAGGTGAGATAGTGGTTTATTTCACTAAAATTTTATAAATAGTAGCTAAATAAAGCTGATTTCTAGCATAGAAACTTTGTTATTATAATGGCATAAACTTTTATTATCTCGTATGATAAAGAGTGCTTGGTCATTAGTTGCCCAGTTAAAACCTATACTTCAACTCAGCTCTTTATGTTATCTAAGGATTGATTATGCCTAATCAAGCAACACGCAATGCAGACCGCGCGCCTGCAAAAGTCACCCCAAAAAATGCCGCTTTTGATTTCCGTAAATATCGTCCATTTGCGTTTGCACCTGTGCTGCCAGATCGCACTTGGCCGAGCAAGACGATTGAGAAATCACCAATTTGGGCAAGCGTGGACCTGCGTGATGGCAATCAGGCGCTGATTGATCCGATGACCATTGAACAAAAAATGCGCTTTTTTAAAACCTTGGTCGATGTGGGTTTTAAAGAGATTGAAATAGGTTTCCCGTCAGCGGCGCAAGTAGAGTTTGATTTTGCGCGTAAACTCATTGAAGAAAATCATGTGCCAGCTGATGTGACCTTGCAAGTATTGGTACAGGCGCGTGAGCATTTGATTGCTCGTACTTTTGAGTCATTAAAAGGCGCGAAGCGTGCCATCGTTCACGTCTATAACTCAACCAGTCGTGTACAACGCGAAAAAGTATACGCTAAAGATAAAGCAGAAATTAAAGAAATAGCCATTGCTGGCGCTAATTTATTGGTTGAATATGCGGCCAAGTACCCTGAAACAGAATGGGTATTTCAGTATTCGCCTGAAAGCTTTAGCCAAACGGAAACTGAATATGCGGTAGAAGTCTGTGACGCAGTTTGTGAGGTTTGGCAGCCTGAAAACGGCCAAGAAGTGATTTTAAACTTGCCAGCGACGGTTGAAGCATCAACGCCAAACGTATTTGCCGACCAAGTTGAGTATTTTTGTCGTCATATTGCCAAGCGTGAGCATGTCACGGTAAGCTTACATACGCATAACGACCGTGGCTGTGCGGTAGCTGCTGCCGAGCTTGGCGTGCTTGCTGGTGCCGATCGTATCGAGGGCACCTTGCTTGGCAATGGCGAGCGTACCGGTAATATGGATATCATGGTGATGGCGATGAACTTGTTTAGCCAAGGTATAGACCCCGAGCTTGATTTTAGTAATATGAGCGAGATTGTACAAGTGGTGAGCGAGTGTAATAACTTGCCCTTACATCCGCGTCATCCATACGTTGGCGAATTGGTCTTTACCGCCTTTAGCGGCTCGCATCAAGATGCCATCAAAAAATCTCTTGATTACAATGAAAAACACCAAGATGAAACCGATAACGTCTGGGACGTTGCTTATCTGCCAATTGATCCGGCGCACATCGGTCGCAGCTATCAAGATGTGGTGCGTATCAATAGCCAATCTGGTAAAGGCGGCGTTGCTTATATCTTGCAGCGCAATTATGGCTTTAATTTACCGCGCTGGATGCAAATTGACTTTAGCGGCGTGGTCCAAAAACAAGCGGAAAGCGCTGCTCGTGAATTGCAAAACGATGAAATCTTACAAGCCTTTGAAGAGACATATCTACAGCAAGGCAGCCTCGAGCTTCTAGATTATAGTGTCAATAACAAGGGCGGCGAGGTCTACTTTAACGGTCAAGTACAGATGAATGGCGACACCATTACTATTGACGGAACCGGTAATGGCCCATTGTCATCGTTTATTGATGGGCTTGCGCAGCACACGGGTAAATCTATCCATGTTATCAACTACGCTGAACACGCGATTAATCCGCAGCACAACAGCGGTAATGGTATCGATGATGATACCAACAATGACAATAAAACCAACGCCAATGCCGCAGCTTACATTCAGCTAAATGTTGACGGTGATGTTTACTCAGGCATCGGCACTTGTAGTAGCACGGTATCAGCGATGCTGAAAGGGGCGTTATCTGCTTTTGCTCAAGCGGCTAGTCCAGTTGCTGCTTAATATCGCCTTTAGCCGATAATAAAATAGTTCGATTTACGATGTTAGTTTATAACGCCATGGCTTTTGCAAATTAGCCATGGCGTTATTTTTGTGTATATACACTTAATATTTGGTAGGTGAGTTTTAAGAACAATATTGGGCATGAATTTATTGATGAAGGGTTACGTTGAGGTCAGGGTTGGTCAAAGTCGTACGACTAATAGCATAATGTTACTTGTGTTTTTGGTGTCTAAGACTTACGCTAATGTACGTCTTATTTATTATTATAATATTAAAAAAGGTTAATTATGGAACCTATATCTTTTGCTTCATTTTCATTGGCCTCTATTTTAGCGTCACTGCCAGTGAACGGTGAAGCGGTTAGCAAACCTACCGTTACCACCCATATCAGTCCCGCTATCGCCGGACAGTGGGAGATAGATTTAGACAGTGGCATCACGATGACCAAAGATGCGCAAGCTAAGCAAGCGGCGTCAAAGATGGAGCTGGGCAAAATTGATGAACCAAAAGTAGGCACTGGCGCTGAGGGTGGCGTGTTGACCCAAAATGAAAAGCGTATCGTCAAGGTGCAGCCAACTAGCAGTAAAAACCTGCTAACCGCAACCGCTAAGTCTACTCAATGTCGAGAGATTTATAATTTTGCGGCCGATAATGAGATGTGGGCAGTTAGTGGTAAAGAGTGGACCTACGGGCGCTACTTAGTCACCCATCGTGATGAAGGCTTGCCTATTATTGCGCTAAAAACGGTTTATGATAATAACGAAGTCGATTGCTCGGGCAATCAGGTAGATCAAACTGGCGAGGCATTAATAGCGTTTTTAAATCATGATGGTAATAAAATGCAGTGGTGCGCCGATCCTGAGGGCACAGAATGCTTTATGAATTTCACCAGAATATTACCTTAGCGTTATTTATAAAATTTAAGCAGCATTTTATAAAATTTAGACATATAAAAAAACCGCTATCTTTTAGGTAGCGGTTTTTTTTAATTTCTGCTTAAACAAAAAGACTAAGACTAACTAAGAAGCAGAATCAGCTTTATCCTTATTAGATGTTAATAATTCTCTTTCTAGGTAGTGAATGTTTTGCGCTTCATTAACAAATTTATCATCCGCTAAAATAACATCACGATGCAAGGATATATTGGTTTTGATACCTTCAATCACCAATTCGTCAAGCGCATGCAGGGTTTTAGATATCGCTTGCTGACGTGTTTGACCGTGACAGATCAGCTTGCCAATCAAGGAATCATAATAGCTTGGAATCTCATAACCTGGGTAGAGGTGCGAGTCAAAACGCACGCCCGCGCCACTTGGGGCAAACAACTGATTGACCGTACCTGGGCAAGGCATAAAGGTCGCTGGATCTTCGGCATTGATACGACACTCTATGGCGTGCCCTTGAATTTCAATCTCGCTCTGACGATACGATAAACCGTAGCCAGCCGCGATTTTAAGCTGTTCAACGACGACATCGATACCCGTAATCATCTCAGTGACTGGATGTTCAACCTGCACGCGGGTATTCATCTCAATAAAAAAGTATTCATTATTTTCAAATAAAAACTCAAACGTACCCGCGCCGCGATATTTGACCAGCTCGCAAGCTTTGACACAGGCATCTAAAATGGGCTGACGCACATCGTCAGGGATATCTGGGGCAGGTGCTTCTTCTAAGACTTTTTGGTGACGACGTTGTAATGAACAATCGCGGTCATACAGATGAATGGCATTGCCATTACCATCGCCCAGTACCTGTACTTCTACGTGGCGCGGATTTTGGAGATAACGCTCCATATAAACGGTATCATCACCAAACCACAGTTCAGCCTCTTGTTTGGCAGCTTGTACTTGGCCGATAAGCTCATCAAAACGTTCAACAACGCGCATACCGCGGCCACCGCCACCAGAAGCAGCTTTAATCAAAAGCGGAAAGCCGATATTGCGCGCTTGCTCTTCAGCGTTATGCAAAGTGACGGCACCCACTGAACCAGGAACTGTTGGTACGCCTGCTTTTTTCATGGCATTAATGGCTGATACTTTATTGCCCATTAAGCGAATGTGGTCAGCATTGGGACCGACAAAGGTTAAGCCAGCTTCTTCAACGCGTTCAGCAAACTCAGCATTTTCTGCCAAAAAACCATAACCAGGGTGAATGGCATCAGCGCCAGTGATTTCAGCGGCGGTCAAAATGGTGCTAATATCGAGATAGCTTTGGTTGGCATTGGGTTTGCCAATACAGATTGCTTCATCAACAAAGCGTAGGTGCATTAAATTGGCATCCGCCGTTGAATAGACGCCGACGGTCTCTATGCCAAGCGCCTTGCAAGCTCGAACGATACGTAGGGCAATCTCACCTCTATTGGCGATGAGCAGTTTTTTTATCATGGGGTCATCCTTGTCGAAGCGGCAGTCATTGATAGCCTCGCTATTTTGGACATCGTAACAGCAAACGGCGCTACATCAAATTTAGACAAATTGAGCGCTGATGTCGATGAATAATAACGAGGTCTCAATCATTACAAAGTAAAGGTTGGTAGATAGCGTTACGCTTTATAGCGTATGACTGGCTGACCAAACTGTACCACTTCAGAATTATCCACTAAGATTTCATCAATGACGCCGCTTTGAGTCGCTTCAAGAGGATTCATGATTTTCATGGCTTCGATGATACCAAGCGTATCGCCTGCTTGCACTTTTTGACCGACCTTTACAAATGGCGGGTCATTAGGACTTGGCGCTGAATAATAAACACCCACCATCGGCGAGGTTTCAACGCTGCCAGCTTTGACAGCGGCTTTTGCGGCGGCAGCGACAGGTGCAGCACCTGCGGCAGGCGCAGCCATCATCGTCGGTGCTGGCGCATCATAGTGACGAGTCAAACTGATGTGTTCGTCATCTGAGCTGATTTCTAAATTAACCAGTTCACTTTCTTCCATGAGTGCGATCAGGGTGCGTATTTTTTCAATATCCATAATTTTAATTTTGCCTTGTACTAATTTCTAGAAAAAATAGTGTAACTAAATATTGTATTGGTAATTGCTAATGATACCTATATTCACGCCAATGAGCAATCGATGTACAGTTGTTAACTGAGTTTTTTTACATATTATGACGTAAGCATGCTTAAGCGTAAGAAATATTCAATGATTTATGATAGTCGATGTCATAAGGTAGCGCCAGTCATGGTTACTAGATGCTACGTTTGAACCAAGCGTATGACAGTATCAGGCCCATAATGTTGTCAAGCGTTTTTGCTGATAGCGCAGACGCAGACTTAATAATATAGACGATAAGAATAACCCAGTGATGAGCGCCATCCAAAAACCCTGTGCGCCAACGTCGGTGAAGCGCACCAGATAGACGCCAAGTGGTAAAGCAACCAACCAATAACAAAATAGCGTCACCCACATCGGCACAGTGGTATCTTGCATACCGCGTAATATACCAGCGACATTGACTTGCCAGCCATCAAATAATTGATAAGCGAGGGCAAAAATGAGTAAGTGCATGGCTTGCGCGCGTACCACAGGATTATCGGTGAATGCCGCCGCCAATTGCGGCCTAAATAACCAAACGCCGAGCATAGACGTCAGCGCAATGATAACCGTCCATACAAGCCCTGTAGTTAACACTTGACGCAGCGCCATCAGATTTTTTTCACCAAAGCGGTTAGAAATCATAATGGTTAGCGCCATCGCAACTGATATGGGAATCATAAACAGCTGCGAGGTCACCGAAAGTGCCACTTGATGTGAAGCGGTCGCAATCTCACCGAGCGGACTGATAACTAGTGCCCCTAAACTAAATAAGCTGGCTTCAAAAAAGATAGAAATACCAATCGGAATACCAAGTTTTAGTAATTTTTTAATTTGCGTGCGGTTAGGGCTAGCAAAAGCATAAAAGAAGCGCGTACTGGCAAACTGTTGACGCTTAGTAAAGCTGGTATATGTCGCTAATAGCAAGACATTAATCCAAAGTACGATTGCCGTTGCCACCCCGCAACCAGCGCCGCCCATTTCGGGCATACCAAATAAACCATGGATAAAAATATAGTTAAGCGGAATATCGGCAAGCAGTCCGATGATACTAATAACCGTCACCGGCTCAGGTCGGCCGAGCGCCTCACAATAACTGCGCAGCACGGCATAGACCGCGATTGCCGGAAAACCGAACGATACCCCATGTAAATATTGCGCAGCGATGGGTTGGATGTTTTCAGGCACGCCCATCACCCCAAGTATATTGGGCGCTAGATTGACAATGATAAAGCCGAGAATACCAATGACGCCGGCCGTCCATAACGATTGCTGGGTAATATGCGGCACTTGGCTATGATTGTTTTGGCCGATGGCTTCGCCGATAAGCGGCGTGGTGGCAATCAAAATACCGGTCGCCAATAAAAACAGTGGTAGCCAAATACCGGAGCCGACGGCCACGGCTGCCAAATCAAGGGCGGAGACTTTACCGGCCATAATGGCATCGACGACACCAAGCGCTGCTTGGCAAAACTGGGTAATTAAGATGGGGAGGGCGAGTACGCCTAAGCGTAAGCTGTAACTTTTAAAATCTCTAAAGGACAATGGGAAAACCATAATGAGCAACTTTTTATTCTTTGCAGTAATTATTGTGGATGAGCAAATGCTGCCATCAACAAGTTAATAGCGAAACAGTGAAATAGGATTGGTGCGACGATAATACTCCGATAAATAATATGAGCAAGTCCATTTTTAATGATTATTAATAACAACATGCCGATAAAGTAAAAAATTAAACAGTTAAGACTAAAATGAAAAATGACCCGTCAATCCATAAGTAGAATTGAGAGGTCATCATCAGAAAGATAGCAAATAAGCTAAAGCATGGGGTCAGCGTTTTAGCAGTGTTTGTTCATATTTGTCTCTTCTTTAGCTAGGATAGCAGTACAGACAAAAGCAGCTATTTACAACGATTCAGGTAAGTCCTGTACCAGCGCTTGATAGCCAATCAAGCTGTTATTTGCATCGAATGCTTGTACGACAATCGCATAATTGGTTGAGCGATCGGGAATAACAGGCGCAAACTGAGTTTCAAGATTGCTCAATAGCAGATTCTGAACATAACCGTTAGCGCCCGATTCTGCTTTATTAACATCAATTTGACTTAATAAGACGTGCTTAGTATTGCTAGGATTTTGCCAAGTAATCGTTTTTTGACTACCATTACCGGTAATATCTAGGTTTAGCTCGCCAAGTTGATAATCAAGTGGATAAGTCTTAAAGTTAGAGCGGTCGCTGATGGTATAGCTGACATTACAATTATCTTGACCGCTTGATAATTTCTTGCCGCCCAGACCGTCTTGGTACTCAAAACTGCCTTTCCAAGGCGCACCTGCTTCATTTTTTGCAAAGTTACCAGCAAAAGTCGTTAATAAGTTTGGTGTCTCTATCCCTAAATCGCTGACATACTTAATATCTAAGAATTTTAATGTATCAAGGCTACCCGTTACTTTACCAGCGATATAGTTGTCGACTTTAATTGCTGAATTGATACCTAACACATTGTTTTCTTGGCAAGCTTGCTGCTGATAACTAAAGCTACCATCAACACTACCAGCGCCATCTTTACTGATATCAAAGTATACCGCACCGATATCGATATCGCTGTCGTCCCCATCATCAATCTCGACAAAGTGACCTACATAAAGACCGCCGCGACCGCCTTCTGGAGTTAACTTATCCAAGAACTTATCAAGCGATTCTTCTGGTAAAAAGACCGACTCCAAAATCTCAGCCATGGATTTTTCATCATCGCTTAACTTATCTTCGACCTCTTCATATTTCTTTTTGACTTTATCTTCCACGCGATCGTATTCGTCTCTTACCTGTTCTTCTACGCGATCATATTCTTTCTTAACTTTATCGCCATCACTGCCGCAGGCGCTGAGAGTTAGACTGAGAATACTGGCGGTTAACACAGATAATAGTAGCTTGGGTGCGCTCATAAATGAGTCCTGATGGTCGATTGCTATAATAATAAGAGAGAAGCGTAAATAAAAAATAATTTCTGTGTATAAATATAGCAAAATCTATCAGGTATGTGCGTGGATAAATGTGCACTCATACCATAAAAATTCTTACGCCATCGTTACCGTCAAATCCTATCATTCTCTGGCAACAGATTCAGCTCTTCTGCCATATCCATAATCGTGTTCCAATGCTTGGGTTCAAGCGGCAAAATGGTCAGCTGCTCACAGCCTTTTCTTAGCAATAAAGAATCCTCAAGCGCCGGCAAAAATTTAAGCTGCGCTAATGGCAGTATATCCGTAAAAGCCTGCTCAAAAGTCACATCTACCATGTACCAGCGTGGCTCATCTTCAGTTGCTTTAGGATCATAATGGCGATGTTCGGGGTGAAACTGGGTGGGGTCGGGATAACCAGCTTTACTGATAGTCACGATACCAGCGACGCCAGAAGGTTTGGCGCTAGAGTGATAAAAAAATGCTTTGTCATCAACTTTCATATCATCACGCATAAAGTTGCGGGCGCGATAATTACGTACCCCATCCCACATCTCCGTGCCTGCACGTTGTAAATCTTCTATATTAAAACAGCGAGGATTGGATTTGATAAGCCAATATGCCATGGTTTTTATCCTTGTAAAATTATTAATGTAATCATAACGATTTAATAGTGATGGCTTTAAAAGCTGCTCATCATCTATTTTTATTCCATATTTATTTTCATTCTTTGTAGACATCTAGCTTGTTTAGCATTACTGCTATCAGCTATTGCTGCAAACGCCGATTGTTCCCAATACTTTTATGGCCAATTTATGCTGATTAGGCTTTTCTTTAGCGCGCCCAGCCGTTATCCTAGCGCTACTTTCTGCTGACGACCGCAGCTACTCCTTTATAGATAAGTCCGCTTATGTCAAATATCAAATCTTCTCATTTTTCGAATAATCTTGACGCTACTAATCGTAACGAAACAAGTGCGCTTATAGTGAAAGATATTCCGTTAGCACTTTATATCCATATTCCTTGGTGTGTGAAAAAGTGCCCTTATTGTGATTTTAATTCGCATGAGCTGCCGATGGACAGTCAGCTATCTATGTACGATGAGTACGTTGATACGCTATTACTTGATGCAGCGTCACAGCAAGCGTTAACCCAAGGACGAGAAATCAGCTCAATATTTATCGGTGGCGGCACACCGTCGCTACTGCCCATTGCTCAGTATCAGCGTTTATTTAACGGTTTGCGTGAGATTTTTCAGTTTGCCGGTGACATTGAAGTGACGATGGAGGCCAATCCAGGCACCCTTGAGCATGCACCATTTGCACAGTATTTAGACGTAGGCATCAATCGTTTGTCGATTGGCGTACAAAGCTTTGCTGCTGGCCAGCTCACCACGCTGGGGCGTATTCACGATCCCGCCCAAGCACTATCAGCTATTAAAGCCGCTCGTCGCGCTGGATTTGAACGTGTCAACGTCGATTTGATGCATGGGCTACCGCAGCAAACGATGAGTGAAGCCCTGAACGACATTCAAATGGCACATGACGCAGGTGCTACTCATATTTCATGGTATCAGTTGACCATTGAGCCAAATACGGTGTTTTATCGCAGTCAGCCGATTTTACCCGATGAAGATAGTTTGGCAGATATCGAGCAAGCGGGGCAGACATTGCTTGAGCGTTTGGGCTATGATAACTATGAAGTGTCGGCCTGGGCAGGTGCGTCCGATAAACCTTGCCGTCACAACGTCAATTATTGGCAATTTGGGGATTATTTAGCGATTGGTGCTGGTGCGCACGGTAAAGTCACCATTGATGATAGATATGGAAATCAAACATTAACGGCTGATAAATTGTCTGATGAGGTATTAAAAAAGGTATCAACAGAGACGGGTATTTATCGCTTTAGCAAATCTCGTATGCCAAAAGACTATATGACTTTTGATATCGACACGATGAATAATATAAAAAAAGAGGGCGCGCCAAAAATGGTCGGCTGGCAGGCAATTACGCGTGATGAGCTGGTCAGTGAGTTTATGCTTAATGCCTTACGTTTACATGAAGGCGTGACATGGTCTTTGTTTGAAGCTCGAACAGGGCTGAGCTATGACAATATTGCTCTAGAAGTAAATCAACTTATTAAACAAGGGCTTTTAGTAGATGATAATGAACACTTACAGCCAACGGCGTTGGGTAGAAGATATCTTAATCAGATCTTAAGAGTATTTTTATAAAGCGTGCAGACAAAAAAAGAAGCTTACCAAATGATAAGCTTCTTTAATATAAGCCTAAAAAGGCTTAGATTTTGTTTTGTACTTCTTGTGCAGTACCAGTTACAGCGCCACCGGCACTTGATACGTCTTGGCCTAGACCTTTAAAAGTGTTGCAACCAGTTAGTACAAACATAGCAGTCAAAGAAGCGATAACTAATTTTTTCATAATTTTTTCCTCAAAAAAGATAGAGTGTTATAAGTCATAACAATGGAACCTAGCGTTTTACATAAGTTTCACTGAGGGGTTACAGGATACAAGGACAATGTTTTTAAATTATCTCGCTATCCATTAGGGTCATGATAATCAAAGTTAAAATCTGTGCCCAGTATCAAAATGTAATTATTGGCAGTAAACTGTAACTTTTGATTACGTCTGTTATATACGTTTAGACAAAATGCTTAAATCATTTATGGAGTTCGTATGACCATTCATATCGTGTTGGTAGCGCCAAAGATGCCTAGCAATACTGGTAATATTATTCGCTTATGTGCCAACAGTGGGGCGCAGCTACACCTGGTTAGACCGTTAGGGTTTGAGCTCGACGATAAGAAGCTACGCCGTGCAGGTCTCGATTATCGTGAATACGCTCATCTGCAAGTACATGACGATTGGGCAATGACCAAGCAAGCGCTACAAGCGGCTGGTTGCGAGATTATCACCGCACTGACGACTAAGCTGAGTAAACCGTTTTATGACTATGATTTTAGCGGACAAACGACTCAGCATTTAGATAGCAGTGCGTCTAATAGTCCATCTTCACATCATGTGGCGCTGGTCTTTGGTTCTGAAACGGCAGGGCTGCCAGAGGATATCCGTACCGATATCGGCGCTGATAACTGGCTACGCTTACCAATGCTTGCGGATTCGCGCAGTTTAAATCTTTCTAATAGCGTGGCAATATGCTTGTATGAAGTTTGGCGACAGCAAGGATTTGACGGCGATGAAGGTCGCAGTATCGGTTATGACACCTTGACCGTTTATGACCCAAAATAGAGTAGAGATAGAGAAGCTAGCAGGGTAATTGGGTAAAAAAGCGGTTAAAGAAAATCAGTCGTTTAATTTTCTTTAACCGCTTTTTTGCTGCTTTTTTTATAAACCACGTGCTTTATAAACAATTTGGCGGTTTTGGCAGGCCAGCAAGCCGATTGACATGACGGGCAACCAAACCCGTACTAAATAACTGCTGGAGCTTTTGATTGCTGATGTCATGCTCAGGCAAGGTTTGCTGTAGCCATTTAATCAGCGGGCGGGTCGCTGGCGCGTGATTGAATTTGGTAAAAAATGCGCGTACCTGCTGTAAGATGGATAAATGTTCAGCATTTAAAGTCACATCTAGAGTATTCGCGAGCTGCTGCGCAATCGCAGGCGTCCAAACTGTATGGTCGCATAAATGCCCGTCTTGGTCTAAGTCCACTGCAGTCATCTTCTCAGCAGGTGTAATATTATCTTTAGAATTCATCATAGAGCAATTGTTACCACTTTATCAAAGGTAGCGCCATTCGTATGAGTATTTTGAGTTAAGGCGACCCATTCATTATCGCTCAAAATAGCCGTTAATTTGGCGGATAAATTGAGCTTTGCTACTATATTATCGTTCAGCTGCGCTACGTCCTCAGCGAGGGCATAAATTGCCGCTACCTCTTTTGTTTCAATGTCCTCAAGGTCTTCCAAATAAGCATTAAACCAGTCAATAAAAGCGACCGTTGTGCCTAATAGTATAATGCTATCACCCGCACGCCACGTCGATGTCATTTGTTCTGTGCTGCGTCTGAGCGTATCCATACTGCTATGTAATTGGTATAAAGTTGCCATAATCGTGTCCGCTTACTTACTGTATTTATTGTCATATTAAAATAAATATTAACAATGTAAATTCGTCCTAGCCCAAAAAGTTGCTACTAAAAGACCAAAATCTGGTCAAATTCTTGCGAATTTACCACCTCTGGTATCAAGGTCAGCTGCGTCGCCAAATCTGCCGGTAACATACCCGCGATCCAACCGCTAAACACATCGTCAGGTAACCAAGCGGCTGGCATATCATATAACTCAAGCGACTGAATCATGCCATGCAAACGTGATTCAGACTGCATTAAAAAACCAAAGACCGGCGCATCCAAATACAGCTGCACCTCATGACCAAAAGTCGCTAACGTTAAAGCCAGCGCGCAGCCTTCATAGCTTGCCATCTCGGTAGCTGTGTGCAAGCGAATGAGTAATTTCATCATGTATTCCTAATCTGATTATCGCCAACCACTATTATTCATCTGGTTATTATTAAGTTGGCTGTTTTGACAGCGAGTTGTCATGCAAAACGCTGTTTAAAACTGCAGTAAACGACAGTCACCTTGCATCATCATGGCAAGCTCACTCAGTCCTACCAGCTTAAAACCAGCGGCCAGATTTTCGCTATCTAATTGATGGCGTGTACTATTTTCGCTATCTGAAATACCGCGGCTAAGCGCCGTACTGACGCAAACGGGCAGCGTCAATTGATATTGCTCAGCAAGCTTTTGCCACTCTTTAGTGATATTCATCTGGTCTGCTGAGTGCCAGCGCAAGCGATTGGCGGTATTGGCGGCATCGGCATAGAAAAAAATATTCAATGGCGCAGGTGCGTTTTCATTATTATCGCTGTTATCGCTGCTATCGGTCTCATTATTATTGTTCGTGTCATTATTATTTGTGTCAGTGTTTGCGAGATAGGTACGCGCATAGCGTAACGCTAGATGTGCCAGCGGATGGCTGGGATCAGCAGTAATTAATAATAGCGGGGTCGTGGTCGTCATAATCGCAGTGTCACTTATGATGAATGAGGATAAAGAAAAAACACAGCGTCTCAAGATTTTTAAGACCCAAAGTGTTTAAAACTCAAGATTTCTAGGTTTAGTTTTGAAGTCTTTTTAAGTATTGGCTATTGTAGCATTATTCGCAAAACTTTCTTATGTTCGTCAGTTCTTAGTCAGTAAAGTGCTGTCAGTAGCATGGCTGAGGATTTATGCTACTATAAAAATCCTAAAATAAGATTGTTTATAGCCGCGTTAATATTGTAAAAATAATTTTTGCGATTGATGTGGTTTTTATAGCTTTATGCTGCAAGGAGTTGTTGTCGTTATGCTATCTACCATGCCTAGTAGTACAGGCTTTCAGCCTAGCTCAGAGCAGCTACAAGTGCTACAGACTGCCAGCGAGTTTGCTTATCAGGTTTGGCAAAGTCGAACGGGCGCTTGCCAGACGTTTTTGCGCAGTTATCCGCTAGAGAGCACGTTAACGCGCCAACAAATTGATGATTTGATTCAAGATTATACGTTGGATGAGAATTATCAGCTCGCCAATGAAGACAAGGTAATGAGTGGTTTGCGGCATTTGCGTATGCTGCTAATGATGCGCTGGATTTGGCAAGATGCCTTGGCCATGATTGAGCTTGAGCAACTGACCGATGAGCTGTCTGAATTTGCCGATGGCTGTATTTTATTTGCCAAAGACTATACCTATCAGCAGCTGATTGTGCAGTATGGGCAACCGACCTTTATTAATGCCAAAGGTAATGTGCAAATCGATGATATGGCGATTATGGCAATGGGTAAGCTTGGCGCGCATGAGCTGAATTTATCCAGTGATATCGATCTGATTTTCGTCCATCAGGCGCGCGGTGAAACGGACGGTGACAAAGCAAAAGGCACGCGCAGTATTGATAATAAGCGTTTTATGACCCGGCTTGGACAAGGCATTATTAGGCTGCTCGATAATAATACCGCTGATAGTTTTGTATTTCGGGTCGATATGCGTTTGCGTCCGTGGGGCGATGGCAGCGATTTGGCGATTCATTTATCCGCATTGCAGAAGTACTTTGCCCAGCATGGGCGGGCATGGGAACGTTTTGCTTGGCTCAAAGCGCGTGTGGTTGGGCACATCGAGCAGCCGTTTTTTGACGACATACAAGCGCTGATTAAGCCTTTTGTGTTTCGTTATTACGTTGATTATAGTGCTTTTTCAGCTTTGCGAGAGATGAAGTCTCTGATTCAAAATCAAGTCGCTCAGCGCGAAGACTTAGATAATATCAAGCTTGGCGCGGGTGGTATCAGAGACATTGAGTTTATCGTCCAAGCCTTTCAACTGATTTATGGTGGTCGGCACCCGCAGTTACAGGTTAAGTCTTGTTTGGCAGCGATGCAGGTACTGTGTCAACTTGGGTATTTAGAAGAAACTACTTATCAAGAGCTACAGGCTGCTTATCGTTTTTTACGGCGCCTTGAACACGGTATTCAAGCGATTAACGATCAGCAAACGCAGCGCTTACCGCATGACCCAGAGTGGCAGCATAATTTGGCCATTACCCTTGGCTTTGATGATTGGACAGGGTTATTAGCGACGCTGAATGATCACCGCTATCATGTCAATGTGCCGTTTGAGCGTATGGTTACCGAACGGCAGATACCCGATCAAGACGATGATGAGTTTGAGCCTGAACATCTAAACGAGCAGATTGCGCGCTTAAATGAGGTATTAACTGAAGAAAATCGTGAGCGTTTACAAGGTTTTTGGCAGTCAAAAATGGTCGCCAATTTGAGCGATGAAGCGCGTGAGCGTTTGGATGATGCGTATCCTGTGATTGTCCACGCGCTTCTTGTCCATGAAGAGCAGCAGCAACTTGCTAATATCGCTTTGCCGCGTTTAATAAATTTGCTAGAAGCCATTTGCCGCCGTTCTATTTATTTGGTGATGATTGCAGAAAACCCCAATGCCACCGTTGAGCTGATTCCGATGTTGTCGGCTAGCCCTTGGATTGCTAAGGAGTTGGCGCATTATCCGGTACTTTTAGATACCTTCTTACAGCAGCGCTATCGACATCTGCCAGACAAGCTTGAGCTGCGTGATATTTTGCGCCAGCAGTTGTTGCGCGTAGAGCCGAACGATGAAGAAGAATTGCTGAGCGTACTGCGATTGTTTAAAAAGAACCAAGTGCTCGCAGTGGCTGCCAGTGACGTGCTGGCAGAGCGACCAATTATGAAAGTGTCAGACTCACTGACTTATATTGCCGCTGTGGTGTTAGAAGCGGCGCTTGAGCGCGCCTTTGCCGAAATCGTCAAACGTTATGGTTACCCAATTGGTCAAGATGGCGATCCGGTCACTGAAGCGGATTGCGGCTTTGCCATCATTGGTTACGGCAAGCTTGGCGGGCTTGAGTTATCCTATTCATCAGATTTAGACTTGGTGTTTTTGCATAAAATAAAAGAGCAGGGCATGACCACGGGTGAAAAATCGGTCAGTGGTATGAAGTTTGCCGCCCGTTTGGCACAAAAGCTGATGACTTATCTTAATACCCAAACCCGTGATGGCCGTGCTTATGAAGTCGATATGCGCCTGCGTCCCTCGGGCAATGCGGGCATGATGGTGGTTTCTTGTCATGCGTTTGAAACCTACCAGCTTGAGAAAGCGTGGTCTTGGGAGCATCAAGCATTGGTACGGGCGCGGGCTATCTGCGGTGATAAACGCGTGACCGCCCGTTTTTGTGACATTCGTCGTACCGTTTTGGCGCTACCGCGTACCATTGAGCAAGTCCGTATCGAAGTCACCAGTATGCGTATTAAAATGCAAAAGCATCTGGGCACCAGTCAGCACCAGCAGCAAGCGGGCAAGTTTCACCTTAAGCAAGATGCGGGCGGCATTGTCGATATTGAGTTTCTCGCGCAGTTTGCGGTATTGGCTTATTCGCACGAGCATCCAAGCTTGACCAAATGGAGTGATAACGTGCGTATTTTTGAAGAAGTCGCCGCGCTTGGTATTTGGGAAGTAGAAGTTTGCCAAGATTTGACCGATGCGTATTTACGTATCCGCGCTGCCACCCATCAATTGGCACTATCTGAGCAATCGTTACTGGTGGATGAGTCATTATGGACAGAGACGCGAGCACTGGTACAAGCGCAGTGGCAGCATTTGATGGGCGTAGAATCTGCTGAATAATCCTGCCATAAAACAATGATGCGGCGTTATAAGTTCAATGCAATAAGCGTAGGGCTTTGATAGCCATTGTAACGAATGGTATATGAATAAAAGCCATGCAGTGATAAACTAAAATATTGTATTTGCTTCTCGTGCCGGTGCTATAATCACTGGCACCTTAAATTTGCAGATAGAAGAATTGCATTTGAAATTGCATCTGAAAATAGGCACTCAGTGTCAGCAGGCAATTTTACTTAAAACACTTATTTAACCATCAACACTCAACAAGAAAAGTTAGACGTCAGCGCTAGCATAAGGACTATTAAATGAATATGGCAACACAAGAAGGTAAGCTTTGGATGAATGGCACAATGATTGAACAGCCAGATGCCAAGGTTCATGTGCTTACGCATAGCCTGCATTACGGCATGGCGGTGTTTGAAGGGGTACGTGCTTACCAAACTGCTGACAATCGTACGGCAATTTTTCGCTTAAAAGACCATACCGATCGTCTATTGGGTTCTGCCAAAATATTTCAAATGAATGTACCGTTTGATGCAGCCGCACTTGAGCAAGCGCAAAAAGATGTGGTTAAGCAAAACAACTTGGCAGAAGCCTATATTCGTCCGCTTATTTGGGTTGGCGCAGAAAAATTGGGTCTATCATCACGTGACAATAGCATCAATGCGATGGTTGCTGCTTGGCATTGGGGCGCATACCTTGGTGAAGACGGTATCAAAAACGGTATCCGTGTAAAAACCTCGTCATTTACCCATCACATGACCAACGTGACCATGTGTAAAGCCAAAGCCTCAAGCAACTATCCTGTGTCTATCATGGCCAACCAAGAAGTCACGCGTAATGGCTATGATGAAGCTATCTTGATGGACCCACAAGGTTATGTCTGCCAAGGCGCGGGCGAGAACTTATTCTTAGTCAAAGATGGTGTACTGCATACCCCAGATTTGGGCGGCGGTGCGCTTGACGGTATCACTCGCCGTACCATCATTCAATTCGCTGATGATTTGGGTATCAAAGTCGTTGAGCGCCGTATCACTCGTGATGAGTTTTACTTAGCAGATGAAATCTTTATGACAGGTACCGCTGCTGAAGTGACGCCTATTCGTGAATACGATGACCGCGTCATCGGTAATGGGGGCCGTGGTCCATTGACTGAGAAGTTGCAAACCTTGTACTTTGATGTAGTCCATGGCCGTAATGAGCAGTATATGGATTGGTTAAGCTTTATTGATTAATTTTTAAAGCTGAAATACGAGTCGCTGATATTAAATATGATTGGCTATTTGACCCACCATTAGAGATGTAAAAATATATTAAGTTACTACGTACAGCTAGATTAGGGCGTGTCCTCATTTTAAAAATGGTGATAAAAATAAGATAAATTGCAGCCAAGCAAGGAAAATAGTGCCGTTAATATCGGGATATTACCCAGCTATTTGACGAAGTTTGGCAAGATTTAGCCGTTTTTAGCCCATTTAGATGTCCATCGATTGAATTGAGGACACGCCCTAGATTTTACACATCACAAATGGTCTGGTTTTACATTTAATCCATACCTTGCTTCCGTAGATAAATGGAAAAGTGCAAGTGGTATTCATTTTAATCGAAAACGAGATATCTCAATTTATTTTAGAAAGATGGGTTATGCCATCATATTAGCGAAAATATTGTATCCTATCCAAAAGATCAAAGTCTTTTAAGAAAATTTTACTCTAAAATATTAGGGTATTCTGTGTGATAGCCAAGATTGAACACATATATAGAGCCTTTATTTAATGAATAATATTACCTTATGCCTAACAATTGGTAAACGACCTGAGTTATTGTATCAGACATTAACGAGTTTACTTGAAAAACAACACTTCGAGAATGTCATTGCAATTAATGATTTTGGCGATAAAAAAACTAACGATGTCTTTTTGGATCTTTGTCCGCATGGTATTCTCCTAAATCAAGAAAATCATATAGGGCATCACCGCGCGGTTGACAAAATGTATCAATATGTCACAACGGACTATATTTTTCACTGTGAAGATGACTGGTATTTTGATAGCGAGCTTAATATTGCTTCGTATATTGAGTTACTAAAAACTGATCCCCGTATTACGAGTGTTTGTTTAAGAAAAATATTAGATTTTCCATTCTCGGATGAAGATTTAATGAAAGTTGAATACTTAAATACAATACCGGTTAAAGCAGCTAAATTAACTGTCTTACATGAACAGTGGCATGGATATACCTTTAATCCACATATTATTTCGGTAGATACATGGAAGGAAATTGGTAATTTCTCCATTTATAAAAAAGAAAGGCATATATCACGTTGGCTTAGAAAGAAAGGCAAGTATGTATTGTTTTTAAAAGAAGGTGTGTGTTATCACATTGGTGAAAATAATAGCATTGCTAACCCACCAAAAACTAATATTTTTGTACGAATGAAAGCCAAAATATTTGGGTAGTTCTAAATATGAAATTTTGATCAAAATAGATTCTAAAATCTGTTTGGATCAACTTTGATATAACGTCTTTCACCTTTTGTTCTGAATTTAATTAAATGATAGCCAAGAACAGTTTGTCTTAGAATACGTCTGGTTTTAAATACAAATTTCTCCTTTAGGTTTAACCCATATGTTGTTTTGACAGATGATGATACTTGAGCAATCACTGAGTTGAGGACGGTGTCACATGGGACATTGTATTGCTTACATTGATCACTTTGTAAAAGGGCTGCAGGTTCTATCTGGTAGCGGTTTAGGGCGTTACAACTATGAATAAACTCATCAGCTAAACCAATAGGGCGTTGTTGCATATAATCCAATAATATTCTTGCGCCACTAGGATAAATAACATAACCACCTGTACCACTTCTGTCTAAAAATAATCTTAATAGATTATATTTCTTATTAACAATACTAACATGTTCAGTAGATGAAACTATTTTTTTTCTACCGTGTACTTCAAGGTTAACAAAATCAATATCTTGCTGTTCTAGTTCAGACAAAATATGTACAAAATCTTTGACTAATACGGCATCATCTTCTAATATGGCGCATGGTTCATTTGCTGTAATTACATATTCCCATGCTTTTTTGTGGCTTAAAAAACATGCTAATTCTGCTTTTTTGAGTGGTCTTTGACCTGAAAAAGCTAATCGATGATATTCTGTATCATTAAAATCACCAATTGAAACTGCGGGTAGACGTTCAAACGATAAACCCAATTTCTTGAATTGTACTTCCTGTTGAGCTAAACGCTCGATAGACTGTTCAAGATTAATAATCAATACTTTCATGTCTTTTATATACTCTGTAAACAACATCTGAGCTTGTTTATTTGTTAAGTAGCTTGTTTTTTATGGCAATATATTTATTTGACCACATTCTTTTTTGGCGTGGAAATCGTTTCCCAATACGAGGATTATCTACATATTTTATTTTCATAGTCGAATTCTGTGTTGGGTCTATATCACTTTGTACATTATTAGCAATCACTAATTCTGGATACACTGAAAGCCCTTTACTATTTTTAGTAAGCCAAGATTGTAATGTTACGTCAATAGGTGCACTAATTATTTGGTAATCTTGGTAAAAACCTTCTGCACCTTGTCTTGACCAAATTAGACCTAAAGTAAGCACAGGAAAATAATAAGCCTTAAGTAAATTAAACTTGCCCACTTGATGTAAGTGTTTTGAGATTTTGCGTTTATTGGCTGCGAGATTCATCATATACCAATTGAGGTTTTGTTCTTCTAACCAAACTAAAACTTTCTGACTTATAGTTTGCAAATCATCTTCTAAAATCAAATCGTCTTCTAAAACTATTAAATAGTCTGCATCAGATGCTAAAAATCGTTCAATACATCTTAAATGACTCAAATAACACCCAATTTCAGCTCCTAATAAATCACGCCCCATTAGTTGATGTGCTTGTTTACCGTCATAGTTTTTATAGTTGTGTACATTAAGTCGTCGTCCATCAACGGCTGGAATGCGCTGATAGGCAATATTATGTTTTTTCAACTCTATATCGGCTTGCTTTAAGCGTTCAACACTACTATCAAGATTAATTAAATATACATCAATTTTCATTTTTATTGTGACGCCTCTTTAATTATTTAGCGAACTAAATGAAATATATTACTTACCATAATGGATTTTTAACTCATTCTATAGAGAATTTTAACATTCAACACTTATAATCTGACCTTCATATTTAGAATGGTTATGGAGTATATTAACGCTGCTTTTTTAATTATTGCCAATACTCTTGCAACCAAGGGCTAGGCTTCACATGACGATACCATTTACCGCCGCCACCTTTGATGGCGTCTGGTGGATTAATCTCACCATGAAAGATAACAATTTTTGCGCCTTCAGGTAACGTCGGTGCACGTACAAAATTCAAAGGAGTAGGCGCCATACACTGATATTTAAAACTGACACACCAGTCCTTATCCCAGTATTCTAAGTGATGATGCTCACGTAAATAATTAGATAAATACGCTTGCTCATGACGAACCTGCGTACGAATGGTTTCAAAGTTGCGTTCAAAGTTTGCGAGCAAATCAGGATAGGTACCCGTACCGATATTAAAGCGATAAACCGAGCTATTGCCAATCATGCGCCATGGCTTTTTCCAGTCACGAATAATGACGACGCTGTCTTCATATTCAGCTTTATAAGTGAAAAAAGCATCGATATTATCGACGATAACGATATCAATGTCTAAAAATAAGGCGACACCTTTTAGGTCATATAATTCAGGCTTAAAAGTGGTCAGCTTTTTCCAGCCACGTTCAGGACCAGCTAGTAAATCCATTTCTGGAATGGGATAACAAGCAACTGCAGGGTCGATGCCGGTGCTATCATCAGTGAGACAGACCATCTGGAAATCTAAGGTCAGATGCCGACTAACCATGTTATAAAGACGGTTGACATATTCTGCACCGTATTTATCGCCCCATTTCATACAAATAATATAACGTTGCTCAGAGTCTTTACCGTCTGCTTGGGCTGAGTCTATTGATAAATTTTGCTTTACGTCAGTTGCCATCATGCACTCATATTGATATAAATGAAGAACGAATGTTAAAGAAAATTAGGGCTTAAAAAGGATGTGAATAATATAAACGTTGACTGATATTAACACACCTATTATTCACATTATTTCTTAAGCGTTAGGTATTAGATCTTGGTATTGTTTTACTTATTATCAGCTATTGACTATTCATAGCTTAAGATTTTGTATGCTTAGAGTTTTGATTACGAATAAACGCTGCTAATGCTTCTTTATCAGCGATATAAGGGTTGTCTAAAACAGGTATGTGCTTAAAACGGCGATAACTCCACATATAATGACTGCATTTATCTTCAATCATCTGTTGCATGGCAATATTGAGCGCATGAGCAGCGGTTTCAGTATTGCGGTCATAGAGCGCTGGATCGTCTAATTTATAACAATAAATGTCAAAACCCTGCCCGTCGTCGCGGCGAATACAAGATAAACCAACTAACGCACACTTGGTTTTACTTGCTAGCTTTGATGCTAACGTGCTGGTTAACGTTTCAATACCAAAAAACGGCACAATTACGCCGCCTGAAGGTTCGGGTACATGATCAGGCAACACAATACTAAAACCGCCTTGTTTTAAGGTTTTAAAGACCGCTTTGACACCACTACCATCGGTCGGAACCAGTGTGGCATTAAGACGCGAGCGACCTTGTAGAACAAAATCGTTGGTAAGCTTACCTTTAACAGGCTTATACATAATCGTTGGCGCGCCAAACTGATTGAGCCACGCGTTCATCATCTCCCACGTACCCAGATGCGGGACAATCGCCAGCATTCCATTAGGATTGGCAAGCCCTTCTAAGAAATACTCTTTATTATGCACGTCACGAATCTGGGCAATGCTCCATTGCGGTGGCATCGCCCAGCTTTTAATAGATTCGATACTGGTTAAACATTGATGATAAATAATCTCTTTGGTTAATGCGCGTTTTTGATGAGCAGATAACGACGGCGCAACCAGTGCCATATTAATACGCACAGTACGCATAATACTAGCATTTGGTAGGCGTAATATTATCCAGGCAACAAAACGTGCCAGCATCTGCAAAACAGACAGTGGCACGAATTTGAAGAAATGATATGGATTCATAACCATTCACATGGTGATGAATCACATAACGGGCAATATAAACAATATTTGCGCATGACTAAACCAATTATTGTGCAGGTTTATTGGTATCAGGCTGGGCCTTTTCGCGTACACGGATACCAAGTTCACGTAGCTGTTTGCTATCTACCGGAGCAGGCGCTTGCGTCAATGGGTCTTCAGCAGTTTTGGTTTTAGGGAAGGCGATCACGTCACGGATAGAGCTTGCGCCGACCATTAGCATAATGAGGCGATCCAAACCAAATGCTAAACCACCATGCGGCGGCGCACCGAATTTTAGAGCATCAAGTAAGAAGCTAAATTTCTCTTCGGCCTCAGCCTCATCGATACCTAGCGCTTCGAATACCGCTTTTTGCATCTCAAGGGTATTGATACGTAAGCTACCACCGCCGATTTCAGTACCATTTAACACCATATCATAAGCGATAGAAAGCGCTGATTCAGGATTGGTTTTTAATTCTTCAACTGAGCCTTTTGGCTTAGTAAACGGATGGTGCATTGACGTCCAGCGGCCATCATCCGTTTCTTCAAACATTGGGAAGTCAGTCACCCAAAGAGGCGCCCATTCACAGGTCAGCATCTCTAAGTCTAGACCAATTTTTTGACGTAGTGCGCCGATGGCATCGTTGACGACACTGGCTTTATCAGCACCGAAGAAGATAATATCATTACTCTCGGCACCCGTACGCTCAATCAAGCTCGCTAGGATGTCATCGGTCATGTTTTTAATGATAGGCGACTGTAGACCAGATTCTTTATCCACGCCGTTGTTGATGTTATTGGCGTCGTTGACTTTAATATAAGCCAAACCACGTGCACCATAAATGCTCACAAACTTGGTATAAGCATCGATTTGCTTACGGCTGAGCGCAGCGCCACCAGGAATACGTAGAGCAGCAACGCGGCCCTTAGGATCGTTGGCAGGACCGGCAAAGACTTTAAAATCAACGTCTTTCATTAAATCAGCAACGTCGACCAATTTTAATGGAATACGCAGGTCAGGCTTGTCTGAGGCATAGTCGCGCATCGCTTCAGCATAAGTCATACGCGGAAATTGCTCAAATTCAACATCTAGCATGGTTTTAAATAGATGCTTAATCAGACCTTCGTTGATATTCATGATTTCTTCTTCATTTAAGAAAGAAGTTTCAATATCGACTTGGGTAAATTCTGGCTGACGGTCAGCACGTAAGTCTTCGTCACGGAAACACTTAGCGATTTGATAATAACGATCAAATCCTGACACCATCAATAACTGTTTAAATAGCTGTGGTGACTGCGGCAAAGCAAAAAAGTTACCCGGGCGAGTGCGTGAAGGCACCAGATAATCGCGTGCGCCTTCTGGTGTGGCACGAGTCAAGATAGGGGTTTCAACGTCTAAGAAACCATGGTCATCTAGATAACGACGAATGGCTGAGGTGGCTTTAGCACGGAAAACCATACGCTCTTGCATTTGCGGACGACGCATATCAAGGTAGCGATATTTTAAACGCAGATCTTCTGATACCGTGGTTTTCTCATCATTTAATGGGAAAGGCGGGGTTTCAGATTTTGCCAATACTTCAATCTCTTTACCCAATAGCTCAATCTGACCACTGGTCATATTAGCGTTTTCAGTGCCTTCGTAACGACGGCGAACGCGACCGGTAATTTTTAAAACATATTCAGGACGTACCGCATCAGCAGTCGCGAACGCTTCTGGCGTATCTGGGTCAACGACAACTTGTAAGATGCCTGCGCGGTCACGCATGTCTAAGAAAATCACACCACCGTGATCGCGACGACGATGTACCCAGCCTACGATGCTAATGGTTTGCTCAAGTAAGCTTTCGGTTACAGCGCCGCAATATTCGTCTCGGTATTCGCTATGCGTCATAGTGCTTTGCGTCATAATATAATTATCCAGTTGTCAGCCCAATTCGAAATACAATAATGCAGCCGCTAGCGTGTAATATAAGCGCCGTGCCTTTGAGCATTTAGCCAAAAAAGCACGAATAACGCGATATAAGACAAATGGTCATCACGTTGGCTGCAGAAAATTTGGTGTAAACGCATATTATGCCTAATCTGCCTTTGTTATACAACCTGTGGCGTCCAATCAGTAGTGTTCAAACGAAGTGCAGGGACGTATCAGTAGAGGTGGTATTTATGCAGTAGTATTTGTCTTGGGTTAAATATTGTCATTTTGCTTGAAAATACTAGTCACTGTGCGCATATCAAGCTAACTTATTAAACCGTATTAAAACCCCTTCAATTATTTATTAAAATTATTTATTTCAACTATCAAGGAATCCTGCTCATGCTTTTTCATCCTTCTAAAAATCCTGTTGAGCTAAGAGTTATTCATCTCAATAAAAGCCAAGAGCAACGTCGTGAAGATCTGATGGAGGCGACGCAAGGTAAAGCGGCGCTTAAACAACTGAAGAAAACCATGGCGAAAAAAGCCAAGCAAGCATTAAAAGTAAAAAGTAAAAGCAAAAAGAATAATAGCGATGAGAAGCAGCAAGTTTTTGTGCTTGATTTTGATGGTGATATCAAAGCCACGGCGGTGAAGCATTTACGCGAAGAAGTCAGCACACTCATCAGTACCGCCAATAAAGGCGATGAAGTGGTCGTACGCTTAGAGTCAGGTGGCGGTTTGGTTCATGGTTATGGCTTGGCAGCGGCACAATTGGCTCGTTTAAAAGATGCCGGTCTAAAGCTTACTGTTTGTGTTGACAAAGTCGCGGCCAGTGGCGGTTATATGATGGCTTGTGTCGCCGACAATATCGTTGCCGCGCCCTTTGCGGTGATTGGTTCAATCGGTGTGGTCTCGCAATTACCAAACTTCCATAAATGGCTCAAAAATCACGACGTCGATTACGAGATGTTCACCGCAGGCGACTATAAGCGCACCGTGACCGTGTTTGGTGAAAATGACGCCGAAGACCGCGCTAAATATCAAGAAGAGCTGGAGCAGACGCACGAGTTATTTAAGCACTTCGTTAATACCTATCGTCCAACACTGGATGTTGCGAAAGTCGCCACTGGTGAGCATTGGTATGGAGAAGATGCATTGAAACTTAACTTAATTGATAGCTTGCAAACCTCTGACAGTTATATTTTAGAGCGTATGGAAAATAATGAAGTGTACGCGCTGCATTCACGTCAAAAGCCAACGCTTGCCGAAAAATTGGGTTTATCACAAGCCGCAGAAGCAACACTCAGCATGGCGATTGATAAGTTACCAGATGCATTGGCACGTTTTGATTTAGACACTCGCTTAAATATCCTAAAATAAGTTTAAATATCATTAGGTTAATTGATAGCTAGCGTTCTAGTATTTCAACAGCGAATCGTGCATTGTTTGCATTTTGTAAAAGGCGTGTCCTAGCGGGTCGCGCCTTTTTTGCTGTTTAATCGCAAATGCTGTGTTATAAATGGGGCAGATAAAACAGAGTATACGCACGTACACTATAAAGTCTCATTAATTTTTTTATGAAATCTCGATATATAAAGTATTGATATATAGAATTTTGATGTGAATTTCATAAAAGCCATTAATCATCAGTAAAGAAAAGGATGTCAACTATGTCTACCGACACATTAATGTTTACCGCCAGCGAACATGGTCAAGCCGTGCATGCCAAAGTCAAAGAGTTTATCGAAACCCAAATCGAGCCCATAGAAGCACAGTTTTGGGCGGATTGTCATGCGCAAAACCCTGATGGTAATTGGAAAAATTGGCGCTGGCCAGAAAAGTACGAGAGCCTACGTAAACAAGCGCGCGAGGCGGGTTTATGGAATTTATTTTTACCTGATGATAAGCTTGGCGCAGGGCTGTCGGTTACTGATTATGCACCGATTGCCGAGCTGACCGGTCGCAGTTTGCTTGCGCCTTATGTCTTTAACTGTAATGCCCCTGATAGCGGTAATATGGAGCTGTTATGGCGTTATGGCTCACAGGAGCAGCAAGACAAGTGGCTGACGCCGATATTAGAAGGTAAAACGCGTTCGGTATTTTGTATGACTGAGCCTGATGTGGCGTCAAGTGATGCCACCAATATGCAAGCGACAGCTGTCGTCGATGGCGATGAGATTATTATCAATGGTAGCAAGTGGTGGTCATCAGGTCTTGGTGACCCTGCGGTCGATGTTTTGATTGTCATGGCTTATACTCCTGATGAGAATAAAGACCGTCATCATCAGCATTCGATGGTCTTGGTGCCAGCAAAAACCGCAGGCGTTAACATCGAGCGTATGTTAAAGGTATTTGGTGATTACGATGCGCCGCACGGTCATGGCGAAGTCAGCTTTAACAATGTACGTGTGCCATCTGATAACTTTATCGGTGGGCCTGGTATGGGCTTTGAGATTGCGCAAGGTCGCTTAGGACCAGGTCGTATTCACCATTGCATGCGCTGTATTGGTGCTGCTGAGAAGTCTCTTGAGCTCGCGGTTAAGCGCGGTATGCAGCGTACCGCGTTTGGTAAGCCATTATTACAATTAGGCGGTAACTTTGAGCGTATTGCTGACGCCCGTATCAAAATTGATCAAGCGCGTTTATTGACACTATACGCGGCGCAAAAAATGGACGCGAAGGGGACCAAAGCGGCCCTAACTGAAATCTCTGCCATTAAAGTGGTTGCGCCGACTGTCTTGCAAGAAGTGGTTGATATGGCGATTCAAATTCACGGTGGCATGGGTGTTTGTCAAGATACGATGTTGCCTGCTTTCTTTGCACAAGCTCGCGCACTACGTTTAGCCGATGGTCCTGATGAAGTGCATAAAACTATGATTGCCAAATTAGAATTAAAACGTCAAGGATTTAGCCGTTCGTCTAAACCTGCTAAATCTTAAAAAGTCGGCTACATTGTCATTTAAATTATATGACCAAAAATTCACTATCAATGATTTGATAGTGAATTTTTAACTCTTAAGCTTTTATAAACAACAAATAACTGGTAAAAAATAAACGACCACACGATAAGGAATGTCTTATGGCAACTGAACATCATGCCAACCATACTGATGCTGACAATCAAACTGTTAATAAAGTCCTAGATAAAGGCGGCGAAGTGCGCGAGGGCGAAGAGCTTGACGCCAAAGCGGTCAGCAACTGGCTACGCGAGCAAGGCGTTGACGTAGAGGGTGATCCAACCGTTACCCAATTCTCAGGTGGCGCTTCAAACTGGACTTACCGGCTGCAATATGAAGGCGAAGGTGACAGCCAAGATTTGATTTTACGCCGTCCGCCAAAAGGCACCAAGGCCAAATCGGCACATGATATGGTGCGCGAATATACCGTGCAAAAAGCTTTAAAGGACGCTTATCCGTATGTACCAAAAATGGTCGCGCTCTGTACTGATGAAGACGTTATTGGCGCAGATTTTTATGTCATGGAGCGAATGGAAGGTATCATTCCGCGTGCTAACTTGCCAAAAGGCGTCGATTTAAACGAAGCGCAAACACGAGAGTTATGTACCAATGTCATCGATGCTTTGATTGAGTTGCATGAAGTCGATTATACCAAGCACCCTGATTTGGTAAATCTTGGTCGCGGCGAAGGTTATTGTGAGCGCCAAGTGACGGGCTGGGATAAGCGTTATGTCAAAGCCAAAACGCCCAATGTGCCAAGCTTTGCCTTGGTAAGACAATGGCTTGGCAAGCACACGCCTGCCGATAGTAAAACTTGTGTTATCCATAATGATTGGCGCTTTGATAATGTGATTTTGGCGGCTGATGATCCGACCAAGGTCATCGGTGTGCTTGACTGGGAAATGGCTACCTTAGGCGATCCTTTGATGGATTTGGGTAGCGCGTTAGCGTATTGGATTGAAGAAGATGACAACATCATCATGCAGCAATCTCGCCGCCAGCCAACGCATTTGAAAGGCATGATGACTCGCGATGAAGTGGTGACCTATTATCTTGAAAAGACGGGCCTTAAGATAGACAACTGGACGTTTTATGAAGTGTTTGGACTATTTCGCCTAGCCGGTATCGTGCAGCAGATTTATTATCGTTATTATAATAAACAAACCAGCAATCCAGCTTTTAAGAACTTTTGGATTATCGTCCATGTCTTACATGCTAAATGTCTCAAGCTGATTGCTCAGTATGAAGGTGAGGCTTTATTTATAAGCCACGTGCAACCGCATCTGCAAGATATGGGCGTCGATGCGTCGATGATCGAGCAACTGCCAAGTCCGATTCAAACGGTTATCAAGGGCATTTTACCAAAAAGCTATTTTGGACAAAGTAATTCTAAAGCTAAAGAATAAACGCTTTAAACGCATAGTAAATGCACAAATTTATAGCCGTTGATTCAATCTAAAAAATCCAAAAAAGTACGATTAATAAGGCAGTTTTTTATGACAACCATACTTTTAGCACGTCATGGTCAAGCGTCATTTGGGCAAGAGGATTATGACCAGCTCTCAGAGCTTGGTAGTATGCAGGCGCAAATGCTGGGTCAGCATTATGCAACGACCCAGCGCCGAATCGATGCGATTTTTAGCGGTAGTTTGGTTAGGCAGCAAGATTCTGCGCGCCATTTTTGGCAAAGTTATCAATCATCCTTTGGCGAGAGTAACGAAAAACCAAGCGTAACTGCCATCAATCTAGATGTGCCTGATAGCTATGTACTGCCGCAATTTGATGAGTTTAATCATAAAGATGTACTGATAAAATCGAATCCTGCTTTTGCTAGCCGTGTGGGAATTGCTGCTGAGATTGCTAAAGCAGAGGTGCCGGTCACACGGCTGGCAGAGTTGTTTGACGACGCGATGCAGCGTTGGCATGCGGGCGAAAACGACAGCGATTATATCGAAAGCTGGCTACAGTTTAATGAACGCGCTAAGCAGGCACTTGAGCAAGTACGTCAACAAGTTGCCAATTTACAGTTAGGCGTTGATAGTACGGTGTTGGTGTTTACCTCAGGTGGTATCATCGCTGCGATCACCGCGCAGTTGTTACAACAAGGTAGCTCGACGGCGTATCAGATCAATAAAAGTTTGGTTAACACTGGCGTGACATCGCTGACGCTTAAAAATGAACGGAGTCGCCTGTTGTCTTTGAACGAATACAGTCATTTATTTGCTGAGGGCAAACGCTTTGTGACTTGGCGCTAACAAACAAAGATCAAAGTTTTAAAGCCAGCTAATTAAGAAGTTAATTAAAAACATCGTGAAGCGGTTACTGTAAACAGGTAGCCGCTTTTTTTGCATGAGCTCTCATGACTATCTTTAAATTAGTTTAATTCTATGCTGCTTTAGGTTGCTTGCGTGTTTGCTTTAGGCTATAACTGCTAAACTTACTCTGTAGATTTACGTTATGATAGACAGTCGACGTCATTTATATGAATACCAATAGGATGGTTTATGAAAAATAAATTAATAAACTTAGTGACCAGTAGCGCTAACCACCATAAAAATCAGTTATTTAGTGCCATTCAGCCAGCGCGTTATCTTAAAGGTTTAAATAAGCAGCAGGTTGGCCGCGGTAAAACGGTTTTAATCACTGGCGCAAGCTCAGGGTTAGGCGAGGGTATGGCAAGACTCTTTGCAAAACTTGGTTATAATCTTGCCATTTGCGCCCGCCGTACTGATCGTTTAGAAAATTTAAAAACCGAGCTATTAGCGCAGTATCCTGATATTCGTATTGAATATCGTGTCTTGGATGTCAGTGATTACAATGCGATATTCGAGGTGTTTGATGGGTTCGCAGCGGATTTTGGTCATATCGATCGCGTGGTGGTCAATGCGGGCGTCGGTGATAGCCGCCGGATTGGCAAAGGGCGCTTTGATACCAATCGCAAAACCGTCGAGATTAACTTCATCTCAGCGCTTGCCCAATGTGAAGCGGCGATGAATATTTTCCGAGCCCAAAATAGCGGTCATCTGGTGGTGATATCTAGTATGTCAGCGATGCGCGGCTTGCCTAAACATTTAACCGCTTATGGGGCAAGTAAAGCGGGTTTAGCACATCTAGCGGAAGGTATCCGTGCCGATATGCTATTGACCAAATTGCCGATTAAGGTATCGACTATTTATCCAGGCTATGTGCGCACCGAAATCAATGAAAATGCCAAACCTTTACCGTTTGAAGTGGATGCAGAAACAGGTACCAAAGCGATCGTTGCTGCGATTGAGGCGGAAGTAGACGAAGCTTGCGTACCAAGCCTGCCATGGTCGATTGTCGGTCAAGCGATGAAGCATTTGCCATTACAAGTGGTCAATAGAGTCAGCTGATAGCAGTTGTGTTGTTATTAATTTTAAAACTAATCAAGAAAAATTAACGCAACAAAAAGCCCGCTACATTGTATATAGTGGGCTTTTATTTTTTGAAACTTATAAGTCTTAACTACTGAGAGTCTTAACGACTACAAGGTTTGCGGATTATCTGACATATGTTTTTCACGCAATTTTTGACGTAGTATCTTGCCGACATTACTCTTAGGTAGCTCGCTGACAAACTCGATATGACGCGGGCATTTATAACCGGTCAAGTTATCGATAGCGAACTCTTTGATATCTTCTTTAGTTACATTGTTGTCGGCAGGGACGATATAGATTTTCACCGCTTCGCCTTGGTGTTCATCAGGAACACCGATGACTGCACACTCAATAATGCCTTTACAATCAAGCATGACCGACTCGATTTCATTCGGGAAGACGTTAAAGCCTGAGACCAAAATCATGTCTTTTTTACGGTCAAGCAAGGTGATATAACCTTTTTCATCCATACTGACGATATCACCCGTACGGAAATAACCCTCTTTAGTAAAGTCGCTACTACTGTCTTTATTAAAGTAGCCCGACATGACATTTGGACCTTTGATGCACAGCTCGCCTGCCTGATTAACGCCTACTTCTTTGCCATCTTCATCGATAACAATAATATCAACGCTTGGACCAGGCGTGCCAATCGTACCATTAAATTTACGATCAATGACGATATTGTTGGTGCCGACTGCTACACATTCAGTCATACCCCAACCTTCAACCATCGGACAGCCTGTCACTTCTAACCAACGCGCCGCTGTTTGTTCGGTTGCTGCCATACCACCTGCCTGCGAGAGACGAAGTGAGCTGAAATCTAGGTCTTTAAAGTTTGGCTGATCAAGCAAGCCTTTAAACAAAGTATTAACCGCTGGGAAAATATGGAAAGGCTGTTTGGATAAAGTTTTGATAAATCCAGGCATATCACGCGGATTTGGTACCAAAATAAAAGTGTAACCTGAGCGCATGCCAAGCAGGCTAAGCATGTAAGCAAAAATATGATATAGCGGTAGCGCCATGACCATATTGATATAAACCTCATTAATTTCTGAGGTAACAGGGCGAAACCATGCTTCTGACTGCATGGCTGCAGCGACGACATTACGCTGAGTTAATACCGCGCCTTTAGATAGTCCTGTGGTACCACCGGTATATTGCAAAATCGCTTTATGTTGCAAAGCCGTTTTTGGTGCTTGGAATGGTAGGCTTTTGCCTTTTTTTAGCACATCTGGAAACTTGGTAACGTGATATTTAGGATCATTCAAGTTGTATTTAGGCACCAAGCGTTTGACCTGACGGATTACCGTATTGACTAAGATACCTTTTAATCCCATCATATCGCCCATTTTCGATAGGACAATACGTTTGATATCCGTCTCTTCGATTACCTGCTCGAGTGCTTGGGCAAAATTATCGACCACAAAGATAACTTGAGCACCAGAATCATTGAGCTGATGGCGCAGCTCACGACCCGTATAGAGCGGATTAATCGGCGTGCAAACGTAGCCTGCACGCAAAATACCAATCATCGTCGGTAGATATTGCGGCACGTTTGGCATCATCAGTGCAACCACGCTGCCTTTAGGAATCCCTTGCGCTTGTAACCATGCAGCCACGGCAAGAGAAGCTTTGTCCACGTCGCCATAGGTGTGAGTCACACCCATACAAATGGTCATAGGGTGCATACGAAAGCGATCAAAGCATTCTTCATAGAGGTCTATAAGGCTTTCATACTGATCGGGATTGATGGTTTTAGGTACGTTTTTTGGGTATTGAGCAAGCCAAGGCTTATCAGTGGTCATACTTAGCGTCCTTAAATGTGCGATAAGTTAAGGTTCTATAAAAAAGTAGTCACGTCCCTGTCAACAATACCATCATCGCCCTATCATCGATGGATTGCCGAGTGTTATCCTATTTATTCACAGACTGCTAAAATACGGTGGCCTTTATACAAATATCATGGATTACAAGATTATTTAATTAAAAAATATTTAACTACCAAGCATTAGCTCCTAAGTAGATTAAATGGCTAGTGAGTGCTGTTGATACTAAAGATAGTACTGAAAAAGGTAGTACTGAAAAAATATCACATCCAGACAAGGTTGGTCGATTAACCTCAGTTGAAGGAACTATCAATATCATTTAATAAATAATAGCGTAACATATTTTCGCAATACATTAACATAACTGCAATTGAGTCTGTTATTCCTATACAAGAACTTGTTAGTTTATAATTCAGTTTGATAAAATAAAAAAACTGTGTTGCAAGCTAAAATAGACAAGTGGTCATTAATATAAGATGAAAGGGCAGCCAAATCATATAATACATAGTACTACAAATATAAGTCATTAATTTTACTAAAAACGTCCTAAAAACATTCTTAATGTCATCTTAGTTTAGCTAACTGAACAGTTACAAAGCGTAAAGTTTTAGTAGTAAAGAAGAATAATTAAAGCATAAAAAAAGCGCTCTATAGTGAAGATAGGGCGCTTTTTTTATGACTTTTTTATGACTAAGATATTGAACTTTTACCTTAATTAGTGCTGTGGATTATCAGCGATATGTTTCTCACGCAGCTTTTGACGCAGTACTTTACCCACATTACTTTTTGGCAATTCAGTCACAAATTCGATATGACGCGGGCATTTATAACCGGTCAAATTATCTAAAGCAAACTCTTTGATCGAGTTTTTAGTGACATTGTTATCAGCAGGAATGACATAGATTTTGACTGCCTCGCCTTGACGCTCATCAGGAATACCAATCACAGCGCAATCAATAATTCCTTCACAGTCCAGCATGACGGATTCAATCTCGTTCGGGAAGACATTAAATCCTGAGACCAAAATCATGTCTTTTTTACGGTCTAATAGTCTAAAGTAGCCTTTTTCATCCATGCTGACGATATCTCCGGTACGGAAATAGCCATCTTTCGTAAAGTCGTCACTACTATCTCTATTCAGATAGCCTGAGGTGACATTGGGCCCTTTAACGCACATCTCACCAGCTTGGTTGACGCCAACACGATTGCCTTCATCATCGATGATAATAACATCAACACTCGGGACAGGAACACCAATCGTGCCATTAAACTTACGGTCAGTAATCACGTTGGCAGTGCCGACAGCCACGCATTCAGTCATACCCCAACCTTCAATCATAGCGCAGCCGGTCGTCTCGAGCCAGCGTGATGCTGTTTGTTCAGTCGCCGCCATACCACCTGCTTGCGAGATACGCAGTGAGCTAAAATCAAGGTCTTTAAAATTTGGATTATCAAGCAAGCCTTTAAACAAAGTATTCACTGCTGGGAAAATATGGAACGGTTGTTTAGATAAGGTTTTGATAAATCCAGGGATGTCGCGTGGATTGGGTATGAGGATAAAGGTATAGCCTGAACGCATACCAAGTGAGCTTAGCATAAAGGCAAAAATATGATACAGCGGGAGCGCCATGACCATATTGATATAAACTTCGTTAATCTCTGACGTGATAGGGCGCGTCCATGCTTCTGATTGCATGGCTCCTGCGACGATATTACGCTGAGATAAAATCGCACCTTTAGAAAGTCCAGTTGTACCACCGGTATATTGCAAAAATGCTTTTTGGTCCAAAGTCATTTTTGGCTTTTGGAAGGGCAGGTTTTTACCTTTTTTGAGCACATCGGGAAACTTCGTGACTTCATGCTTAGGGTCGTTCAGCTTGTATTTGGGCACCAAGCGTTTGACTTGACGGATAATGGTATTTACTAGAATACCTTTGAGACCCATCATATCGCCCATTTTTGATAAGACGATACGCTTAATTTGTGTCTCATCAATCACTTGCTCGAGCGCTTGAGCGAAATTATCCACCACAAAGATAACTTTCGCACCTGAGTCATTTAACTGATGGCGCAGTTCACGGCCAGTGTAAAGAGGGTTGACGGGCGTACAGACGTAACCTGCGCGCAAAATACCAATCATGGTTGGCAAGTATTGCGGCACGTTTGGCATCATCAGCGCGACCACACTGCCTTGAGGCAGTCCTTGTGCTTGTAGCCAAGCGGCGACGGCAAGAGATGCTTTATCAATGTCATCATAGGTATGAGTCACGCCCATACAGATACTCATAGGATGCAGACGAAAGCGATCAAAACACTCTTCATACAGCTCCACGATGCTGCCATATCTATCTGGATCGATCGTTTTCGGCACACTCTTAGGATATTGGGCAAGCCAAGGTTTATTCAACGTCATAGTCAGCGTCCTGGAATTTCAATTAAGTTTCTATCGTTAAGCAGTCGTATCCGTGTCAATAAAAAATCAGCGCTGACGTAAAGCAATGGCCGCTGAGTTTGATAACATCCTTATCTATTGACGGACTACTAAGTTTCTTTGCAACTAAAATATAATGTATCGACGATATAATGATACATTTAAGCAATACATTAGCATGAATCTAAGTAAATGCAATATTAGCATGCGAGTACTGCCCAGTACATATAAAATGTTTATAAATAAATGCTTCTATAGGAAGAAAAGACCATCAATGAGATGGTAGTGAAACAAGCTGATATTTTAATAGAAATTTAAGATGGTCTTTGGATAAATGCGATAGATAACTTAAAAACCGTTTAAGTCGTACCTAAAAATATCACTGCAAAGGAATGGCGTTATGTTAAAGAGTAGTGCGTTTTTACTTAAGCTTTAAACGAGAATGAATCAGCACTATGTACGGGTTACTGTTCAATACTATGTGCGGTTATTGCCTGATTAATAGTTTCGCTTAATTTTTGCGGTACACGAATAGGGCGCATGGGTGCGCTATGATTGCTTGAAGAGTCAGGCGTGATTTGGTTTTGCACGCAAGCGATGACGATTTTAGCGCGACTTAATAAAGTAGTGTTTGAAAAGGCATTTCTTTTCTGAGGGCTATCATTGTCATTCGGCGCTAAGCGATGGATACTTTGATAAAATATAATGCTGGCAGGTTTTAGCTCAACCTTATCAATGCGGACATTGATGACCTCATCTAATAAAATGGCTTTTTTATATTGCAAATCTGCTTGGCTGACGACAAAATGCTGAATTTCACCATCATCGGTCTGTAAAAAATAGCCATTTAAACCAAGCTTGGTGAACCAGTCGCGGCGGCAGTTTTCAAAAAACACTAAGTGATTGGCATGGTAGACAATCCCGCCTGCATCAGTATGGTTAATATAGACATTATAATCAGTAGCAAATAGCGGGGTGCTTGCGTGCATCGATTGTGCAGCGGTACTTTTATTCATGGTTGTCATTATCGTGTTGCTCAGTAAGTTTGCGCCATTAATAGCGTGTAGAGTTTGAGAGGTTGATATATAAGGTTATAAAAATAAGAAGTAATAATGCCTAGATTATTACTCATGACAGCTACTCTATCGTAAGAGATAAAGGCGCGCAACAGCTAGCTGTGGCGATGTCTGTTATGATAAGCCTTTATTTATAATGTCTCGCTGCTTGCCTTATTTTATAAAAATACTTGTTATAGAAAGATTTTATTTCAATTCATAATGATAGGATAGTTTATGACCCGTTTTGTTTGTTTTAATATCAATGGTATTCGCGCTCGTCAACATCAGTTAGAAGCGATAAAAGAGATTATCGACCCTGATGTGATCGGTCTGCAAGAAACTAAAGTACACGACGAGCAGTTCCCGCTCGCAGATGTGGAAGGTTTGGGCTATCACGTCGAGTATTTTGGTCAAAAAGCGCATTACGGCGTCGCATTGTTATCTAAAATTGCCCCTATTTTTGTGCAAAAAGGTTTTCCGGGAGAAGATGAAGAAGCACAGAAGCGCTTTATCCATGCGCGTTACGTATTTGACTGTCGCGAAGTGGATGTGCTTAACGGTTATTTTCCGCAAGGCGAGAGCCAAGACCATCCGACCAAATTTCCTATGAAGCGTGCCTATTATGCGGATTTGATAACCTATATTGATACGCTAAAAGCTGAAGGGCGCTCGCTGGTTATCATGGGTGATATGAATATTGCCCCAGAAGATATCGATGTTGGTATCGGCGAGGCTAACGCCAAGCGCTGGCTTAAAAATAGAAAAACCTCATTTTTACCTGAAGAGCGCAAATGGTATGGTAACTTGATGGCGCGAGAGCTGACCGATACTTATCGCCTGCATTATCCAGACAGCACCGAATTATATAGCTGGTTTGATTATCGCAGTCGCGGTTTCAATGATGATCCTAAGCGCGGGCTGCGTATCGATCATATTTTATGTACGGCAGATTTGATCGACCATTGTGTCGATGCTGGTATCAGCTATGAGCTACGCGGCATGGAAAAACCGTCTGACCACGCGCCAATTTGGGCAGCGTTTGATTTAAATAAAGTATAATAACTGGCTTTGAACCATAGACTTTTAACATCAGGTTTTTAGTACCAGTTTTGCACAACTAAAAATGAATAACCAATAAATAATACATCAGCATTGATGAATAAGGATTGAATGATGGCTGTCGGCAACGTTGCAGTACCTAATACGATTTATCCTATTGATGGGATTAAACTAAGCGCTACCGCGGCAGGCGTACGCTACAAAGACCGCGATGATTTGGTGGTGATAGAGATTGCTGATAGTGCCAACACTGCCGTTGTCACTACCAAAAATACCTTTTGTGCAGCACCAGTACGCGTGTTACGAGAGCATTTTGCCAAAGCCAGTCCGCGCTATTTAATCACCAATACTGGCAACGCCAATGCTGGGACTGGCGCTGACGGTAAACGCCGCGCGCTTGATATCTGTGCCGCCTTAGCTGCCAAAGCTGGTGTGGACGTCAGCTCTGTGTTGCCATTTTCGACAGGCGTGATAGGTGAGCCACTCAATAGCGATGCCATCATCGCAGGTTTAGACAATGCGTTAGCCAGTTTGGGCGCTGATAATTGGTTAGCAGCAGCAAATGGTATTCGTACCACTGATACAATTCCAAAACTTGCCAGTGAAAAGGTCGATGTTGACGCTAGCAGCTATCATGTTACTGGGATGTCAAAAGGCTCAGGTATGATACGTCCCAATATGGCGACCATGCTCGGCTATGTAGCGACCGATGCCAATATCGCTGCTGATTTATTGCAAGAAATGCTGAGCAAAATTAACGAGCAATCTTTTAATCGCATTACTGTCGATGGCGATACCTCAACCAACGATTGCTGCGTCTTAATTGCAACCGGAAAGGCAAATTCAGAGGTTATTGATAGCCCAGAACATCCGCATTATCAGCCGATATTTGAGGCCTTGACATCAGTGTTTGTACGTTTGGCACAATTGATTGTACGAGATGGAGAAGGCGCAACCAAGTTTATGACGGTCAAAGTCACAGGCGGCAAAACCACGCAAGAATGCTGCGATGTAGCGTATGCCGTTGCGCATTCACCACTGGTCAAAACCGCATTTTTTGCCAGTGATGCCAACTGGGGACGTATCTTGGCAGCGGTTGGTTACGCGGGTATCGACGACCTTAATACCGAGCAAGTTGATGTCTACTTAGATGAAGTGATGATTTGTCAAAATGGCGGTGTGGCACCAAGTTATACGGAATCGGCGGGCAAAGAAGTCATGAGCCGGCCTGAGATTACCATTAATATTGATTTGGCCCGTGGTGACGCTGAAGATACGGTTTATACCTGCGATTTGTCTTATGATTACGTTAAGATAAATGCAGACTATCGCAGTTAAAAGTTCTTTATTATTTTATAAAACGCTCGAAGCTAGTATTGTCATGCATAGTTTGAGCGTTTTTTTTGCTCAATATTTTTGTATTAAATAGGGTTTAATTTAAACCGTTTATTAACAGCAGTTGCAAAAGCTGACGTTACTTTACAAAGCAGTTATAGAGGCTGGGCATCTGCGCGACCTATACTGATTGCAGTAAACAATAGACGGTACTATTAACAGTTGAGGAAGTTTATATCAATAATGCTCGTTTTTATTTTATATGAGCTTAGATTGATTTTCTGATTAACAGTATCTTTATGACTGCTTGCTACCTTTTGGATAGTGATAATTGATTAAAATGAGTTTAAAAGGTAATGATTAATACTAATAAATAAACTGAGGATTTAATAATGAAAAAATTAGCGATTGCGGCATTGATGACAACTTTTGTTTTGTCAGGTTGTTCTACTATGGGTATGAATGATGAACGTACTATGGTGGTTGAAGGCGAGCCTATGAATGTGAAAGTGGTAAATATTCCAAGTTTCAAAATTGAAATAGCGCCACTTAAAGCGGTGTGTGAGCTGCCAACCGCCAGTGGTACTATGGTTGAGTCAGAATGCCTACAATATCGTCAGACTTATCAGAAAAACTATACGCCTCTAAATGGTGATATTCAAGGCTTTACTTATGAGCCAAACTATCGTTATATCTTGGATGTGCGTCAAGAAGCGGTTATGAATGAAGCGACGAAAGTGGTTAAACCAGTTTGGATCCTAAACGAAGTGATTTCAAAAACTGCTGAATAATTTTAGTTGTAGCTTATTATAGAAAAGCCTCTAATCATTAGAGGCTTTTTTTAGTCACAGAAAAAGGTAAACGTATTTTATCAAAAAGCGCTGTAAAACCACGTCCCTTCTAGGGCGTGGATATCAGGCGTCAGCTATTGTCGCTCAGCCTTAAAACAGACTTGTCAACCAAACTTATTAAGACCATAATCACTCTATGAAAACGCTCAAGTGTCGCATCAAAGACAAA